>JAGKTQ010000065.1 GCA_021153325.1 Lachnospiraceae bacterium
TATATTGGGCCAAAACTTACCTACCCGGTTTACCATGAGGGAACCATTGGTATGGCAAAGAAGCATTTAAAGGAAAGTGCAGAGGTTATTACGAAGAAGCTGGCTGCAAATGGAATTAAGGCTTATGTATCTGCAAATAAAGCACTGGTAACACAGGCAAGTGCTGCAATTCCTATTGTACCCCTTTATTTTGCATTGCTTTATAAGGTTATGAAAGAAAAGGGAATTCATGAAGGTTGTATTGAACAGATGGATCGTTTATTTAAAGATAAGGTGTTTGGTGCAGATGGAGTTGTTTTGTCAGAGGATGGAATGATTCATATGGATGACTGGGAAATGAGAGAGGACGTCCAGAATGATGTTATGGGCATCTGGGAACAGGTTAATAGTGATAACCTGCTTGCATTAGCGGATGTAGATGGATATTGGGAGGACTTTTATCACATGTTTGGTTTTAAGTTCCAGGAAGTAGACTATACAGCAGATGTGCAGGTGTGAGAATAATTTCGTAAGCGATTCAAAAGAAGACGTATGGACATTCCGGCAATGCTTTGCTAGAATGTCCATAATCTATTTTTTGAAATGTTTTTTGTTGTTTTGTTCCAAACGACACTCTTGTGGCAGGTTCTCTGACCACGGCATTAGATCATCAATCACTTCTGGGTGATTATAGAAATCTGCATTTGGCATAAATGATAAGATATGTTTGAGATATTCATATACATTCAATTCGTTCGCTTTTGCACTTTCTACTAATGTATACAGTATTGCGTTTGCCCTTGCACCATCCGGTGTATCTGCAAATAACCATGCACGTCTTGCTGTCGCAAACGGACGTATATGAGATTCACACAAATTATTCGATATCTCCAGACGTCCATCTTCCAGGAAGGTTTCCAGCTGTTGTCTGTGATTCAAAGAATAGTTCAGGGCTTTTGTGAGTTTTTCATTGGTTGTCGGAATTGCAGAAGTTTCCTCAACCCACGTCCAAAAGGCATCAAGAACGGCACGTGATGCTTCCTGACGCTTTTCTTTCCTTTCTTCATAGGAAAGTTCTTTCATCTTCTTCTCCAGTTTGAAAAGGAGATTGATATATTCACGGGCTTCTGCCCCTTTAGAGCCTTCCAGCTCCCTGCCGTTATTATCCAGTGGGATACTTTCTATATAGTATCTCCGAAGATGCGCCCAGCAGAAATTATGCGCGATGCCTTCAATATTCAGATTTTCATAAACGGTATAAGCATCTGTAGTCAGATACCCCTGAAAACCTGTCAGAAGTTCAATGGCAACCGATTTTCCACGGGTTCTGGCATAATGAAAGAAGGTCGCACGAATCGACTCATATTCACCGCTCCGGATTACCCACATGAAAGAATCGCTGCTCGCTTTTTTACCGGACTCCTTATTTACCTGGATACGGGTTTCATCCATATGAAGGATTTCACATTTCAGGAGTTCTTCATGAATCCGGTTATAAATCGGTGACAGCCATTCATCACTGCATCGTATCACCCAATGCGCCATGTTCGCACGCGGAAGTACCAGACCCATACGGTAAAAATCATTCTCCAATCGGTTTAACGGTATTCCCATGGCGTACTTCTGGTACATTACCTGTGCGACCAGTGAAGGGGTAGCAATAGAATGTTGCAGTACTTTTGCCGGAACAGCTGCTTTCTGAAAATGACTGTTGGGATTCTCTCCATCTTTCGAACCACACACACTGCATTTCGCAACCTGTCTGACAATCTGTTTCACAATTACTTTTGCCTGTTGAAATTCTACCTCTGTCCGGACAATCTCTTTCCCGATTACTTTTAATTCCCCGCCACAAACAGTACAGGTATCCTCTTCGTTGATAATATATTCCTCTATCTCTTTTGGCAGGCATGCCAGCATTTCCTTACGGACACCTTCCTTACGCGGAGTACGTTTATGGGAAGATACCGTAACGGCTTTCTGTTCCTTTAACAGACCTGCGGCAAGTTCTTCTGTTGTTTCAAACAAACTTAACTGTCCGGAAATCTGAGAAGCTTCTGAAGATTTTCCAAACAGTTTCTTTCTGGCATGCAGAAGAGCCTGCATCATGTTCTCGATCTGTATATTCTGTTTGCGAATTGTCTCGTCCTGCCGGGCGATTGTCTCGTCCTGCCGGGCGATTGTTTCGTCCTTTCTGGCAATCAGTTCATCTTTTTGTTTTAGTTCTTCCTGCTGCTTCTGAACCAATGTTCTCAGTTTCTGAAGTTCGTCCTGTTGTGTCATGGAAATACCTGCTTTTCTCTGTTTTTTTAACTGCATGTATTATACCATTTTTAGGATGTTTTTTCTATAAAACCAGACACTTTTAAGACCTGAAAAATGCTGAATTTCTGCGGTTTCTAAGTACTTTTTTGGTCATAATTACTTGGTTTAAAAACAGCTTTTTTCTCCAGTCATTTTTACCGGGTGGTGAGCTTTTTTCTGCTCAATTTCCAATCCGTCAAGTAACCATTCCAGCTGTTGGGGTGTAATCTCTGCTGCTTCACTGTTGTTTTTCGGCCATTGAAATTTCATTCCTTCCAACAGCTTTTTTGTTGCCAGTACAAACCCATTCCGGTCATACCTTAATACTTTAATTGCATTTCGCCTTTTGTTACAGAAAATAAATACATACTCACTTTCAAACGGATCCAGCTTTAACTGCATACTGACCAAGGCAGAAAGACTTTCCGTTTGTTTACGGAAATCAGTTGCGCCACACGCCAAAATGATATGGGTAGCACCTGATGTAAAACTGTTCAACATAGGCTTCGAAGCTTGCTGATAAATACAGCAGCCAGTTCAGCTTCCTTTGTATTTGATATATTGATCTGGAGTTGGTTCCATGAGATGGTAAGGTCAGTTGATGAAACCGAAGCTTCTTTTATAAGAACCGGAGTTACATCTGCAAAAACAGGTATATTATTCTCTGGATCATCCTGTTGAACGATTTTCTTATACCAGTAATAATAGGTTCCTTTTGAAAGCTGGTGCTGAGCACACCACTCTGTTACCGTCAGATTACTCTTTTGACATTTGGCGATTCGTTGACGCCAAAGATTCATTTTTTCGTTATCCATACAAAACCTCCCTGAAATAATTTTGGTTCAGAAAAGTTTATCATGTAAATCAGATTATTGCACTACGCCTTGTTTTGAAGCGCTTACATTACTGTTCTAATTTTTCATCCTGCGTTTCACACTCTTCTTGTTTCTCCTGAGCTGTAACATCTTCCGCCGTCGGTTCCTCTTCCACTTTTTGAGTTGTTTCCTCTGTTGTTATTTCTTCCGCCGTTGTATTTTCTTCGGGATAAATAAACGAATCGCTTACGGTACAAATGCACAACGCCTTTTTACCTGCGCGTGCCGCATTGCAATAAAGCGCAGCCGATTCCATTTCTACACCAAGCACGCCCATTTTTGCCCATTGCATACCAGAGTTTGCGTCATCGTAGAACATATCCGAGGACAAAATGTTGCCCACACGATAGTTTACACC
>JAGKTQ010000038.1 GCA_021153325.1 Lachnospiraceae bacterium
GTTTTTTACGAGATTTTTACTTTTTTCTCCATTATAATCAACTTAAATCAATTTATATTTTTCTGAAAAATAAAAGGGAGTAGCCGGCATAACTCATGTATTTTAGGCGTCAATACGAGTCAACCATTGACTCCGCTTAAAGTTGAAATGGCAAGACTTTTATTGTAGAAACAAAACTTCTGCAATAAAAGTCTTTTTTTGTGAAATACTTCCCAAACAAAAGAAAGGACTTTAATCATGACTATTGAATTACTGTTAATGCTACTTGGCGGTCTTGCCTTATTTTTGTATGGAATGCAGATGATGAGTTCCAATCTGGAGGCAGTCGCCGGAAACCGAATGAAAGATATTTTGGAGAAGTTGACTTCTAACCGCTTTTTGGGAGTCTTTGCAGGTGCAGTCATCACTGCGGTCATCCAATCTTCTTCTGCAACAACCGTCATGGTAGTAGGCTTTGTTAATTCCGGTCTTATGTCTTTAAATCAGGCAGTCTGGATCATTATGGGTGCAAATATTGGTACAACGATCACCGGTCAGTTAATTGCCCTGGATATAAGCGTTATTGCCCCCTTCATTGCTTTTATTGGTGTTATGCTCATTACTTTTATCAAAAACAAAAAAGCAAAATATGTAGGGGGAATCATTGCAGGACTTGGTATCCTCTTCATTGGTATGGGCATGATGAGTGACTCCATGATGCCGCTTCGTGACTCCGAAGTCTTTATAAACTTTATGACCAACTTTAAGAATCCTCTCCTTGGTATTCTAGTTGGTGCACTTTTTACCGCCATCATTCAATCTTCTTCTGCTTCTGTTGGTATTTTACAGGCACTGATGATGAGCGGTTTGATCAGACTGGACGGCGCTGTATATATACTCTTTGGCCAAAATATCGGTACTTGTATTACTGCTGTACTTGCTTCTATCGGAACAAACCGGAATGCAAAACGGACAACTATTATTCATCTTTTGTTCAACATCATCGGAACCTGTATTTTTGTCACGATCTGCATGCTGACCCCATTCACTTCTTTTATGCAGAATTTGACACCGGGCAATCCGGCAGCACAGATTGCCAATATACATACTATTTTCAATATCATTACAACGTTACTTCTGCTTCCATTCGGCACTTTACTTGCCAAGGCAGCTACTCTCATTTTGCCGGATAAGGCTCATGAAAAAACAGACGAGGACAGATGGTTCGAAGAAATTGCTTCTTCCAACCATGTACTCGGAAGTTCCATTATGGCTATCAACAGTTTAAAGGAAGATACGCGTGACATGCTTCAGCTTGCCATGGAAAATTTGGAACAGAGCTTTGATGTCATGTTAGGAAAAAAAGATATTTTCCTGCCGGAAATTGAGGAAAGAGAAGAACAGATTGACCTTTATAATGCAAGAATTTCCCGTAAGATCTCCAAGGCACTTTCTCTGGAACATTCCGCGGAAAGTACGAACACCTTGAACCATTTATTTTTGATCATCGGAAATATTGAACGTGTCGGCGATCATGCCATGAATCTTGCTGGATATGCCTCTGTGATGAAAGCAAAAGGACTTCATTTTTCCGCAGATGCTTTAGCAGAAATTGCAGAAATGAAAAAAATATGTATGAGCTCTTTGCATGAACTTTTTGATACGACTCCCCAAAACCGTCTGCAGGTTCTTGGAGAAACGACCGTTTGGGAACAGCAGATCGATGACACCACAACGCTTTATCGCAACAATCAGATTTCCCGTATTAAAACAGGTTCTTGTGATATTGAAACTTCTATTCTTTATTCAGAAATGCTGACCGATTATGAACGTATTGGCGATCATGTGCTTAACATTGCACAGGCATATGCAGAAATCAACAACTAACTACGCAGTTTAGCATGAATTTGATGCCAGCCCCTGGCAGAACGGAGGAAATTATGGATTTTTTATTAGATGGCTTTTTGGCTATTACATGGAAACAAATCATTATGTATATCATCGGTATTCTTTTGATCTATCTTGCCATCCAAAAAGAATATGAGCCCTCTTTGCTTCTTCCCATGGGGTTTGGTGCTATTTTAGTCAATCTTCCCTTCACCGGCGTCCTGAACCAGTACATGTCCGGTGTAGGTGAAACAAACGGCATCATCGAATGGCTTTTCCATATCGGAATTGAAGCTTCAGAGGCTCTGCCTATTCTTTTATTCATCGGCATCGGTGCCATGATTGACTTCGGACCGCTTTTATCCAATCCGGTCATGTTCTTATTTGGTGCTGCTGCCCAATTTGGCATTTTTGTCGCAATCTGTCTGGCAGCACTACTTGGCTTTGATTTAAAAGACGCGGCTTCCATCGGTATTATTGGTGCTGCAGACGGTCCGACTTCCATTTTAGTCTCGCAGATCTTAGACTCCAAATATATCGGCGCCATAGCAGTCGCTGCGTATTCCTATATGGCACTTGTGCCAATCGTACAGCCTTTTGCTATTAAACTCGTAACGACAAAAAAAGAACGTTGTATCCGCATGAAATACAAAGCAAATACCGTTTCCAAACAAATGCGTATTGCTTTTCCGATCATCGTTACATTTATTGTAGGATTCATCGCTCCCTCTTCCGTCGCTTTGGTCGGATTTTTAATGTTTGGAAATTTAATCCGTGAGTGCGGTGTGCTCGGTACTCTTTCAGAAACCGCACAGACTTCTCTTGCGAATCTGATCACGCTATTTTTAGGTATCACCATTTCCTTTAGCATGCAGGCAGAATCTTTCGTACAGATAGATACTCTGCTCATTATGGGAATCGGCTTGCTTGCTTTTGTGTTTGATACGATCGGTGGTGTACTGTTTGCCAAATGCATGAATATATTTTTGAAGGGAAAAATAAATCCGATGATTGGGGCAGCAGGCATTTCTGCCTTTCCAATGTCTTCCCGGGTAGTACAGAAGCTTGCTTTAAAAGAAGACCCGCAAAATATTTTGATCATGCATGCTGCCGGTGCTAATGTTTCCGGTCAGATCGCTTCTGTCATTGCCGGTGGACTGATCATCAACCTTGTCAGTGCCTATTTATAAAGATAATTTTTACATTACTCTTTAACAGGAAAGGAGTTTTATTATGTGGCAAAACTTTTTGATTTCATTAAAGATCATGGGGCAGGGAATGCTTGGTATTTTTGCCGCCATTCTTCTCATTATGCTCGTCAATTTTATATTTTTATCCCTATCCACTTTCCTGACCGGAATCTGGTCGAAGCAAAAATAAATCTGGATATCTGGTCTGCCAGGATTCCCATCCATATACCTGCCATTCCAAATCCTAATACAAATCCAAAGAAATAAGAACCTGCTGTACGGATGATCGTTACACTGACTGTAGACGCAATAGCTGTATAGGTCGTGTCTCCACCACCTCGAAGACATCCCATATATATAACCTGCGAAATCTGAAACAATACAATAACGATGATCAGGCGAATGATCTGCACTCCGTATGCTACGATAATATCCTCTTCAAAGAACAGCCGGTATAACGCTTCGCCTCCAAAGAAATACACGACCGCAAGTACACAGGAAATGCATAACCCTATCCGCCTGCAGGTCTTGCCATAAAGTTTTGCTTTCTGCGGACTGCCCTCTCCTAAACTTTTTCCGATAAGCGCCACTGCCGCTACCTGCATACCATCCCCAAAGGAAAACGTCAGACCTAAAATATTCATTCCTACCTGGTGGGCTGCCATTGCATCTGTTCCCATTTTGGCTGCCATCATTGCCGTGGACATAAAACCAACACGCATTAAGATCTGCTCTATGAACACCGAATATCCTAACTTGATAATACGGACAAAGGATTCCTTGGAAGATTTGATCTTATTCTGCATGATATAAGGGATGCTGACAAATCCATCCTTTTTCAATAAAGACATAATACTCATCACGCAGGCAACCACCGTTCCAAATACAGTCGCAATTGCCGCTCCCTGAATTCCCAATGCTGGAAATCCAAACTTTCCATTGATCAGTAAATAGTTTCCGATAATGTTAATGACATTGGAGGTCACATTCGTTCGCATTGCCACAACCGTATTGCCAGCTCCGCGCTGCGCCGCGTTAATGACCATGGAAATCACATTAAATGCCATACCTCCCATAATAATCCGGAAGTACGCTACTGCCGCTTCATGAGTATCCTCTGCTGAACCACAAAAACGCATGAGCGGGTCTGCAAAACCGACACAAAAAGTAGATATAACCACGATTCCTGCCAATGTAAACAATACCGCCGCAACTAAAATCCGATTGGCTTCTTCCTGCTTCTGTTCTCCACGTCGCCTTGCTACCAATGCCGATACCGCTACATTAATTGCGATAAAAAGAGCAAGTCCCATAAATTTCGGCTGTGTTGTCAAACCGACCGCTGCCACTGCATAAGAACCTATCGAACTTACCATCAACGAGTCTATCATACCTGCTAACGCCACAAAAAAGGACTCACACACGGCTGGCCATGCCATCTGCACTGCTTCTTTAACAATATCCCCCGATATCTTTTCTTTTGTCCTATTCACTTTTATCACCTATTTTTTATCCCTACTCATACTTTCTGACATCACTTTTGTTCTATCTATATTAATAAAAAGAAAAATACTCCAATGCCTGCTTGATTCCACCTTTACTTGCCTTTTCTGTCACGTAGGAAACTTTATCAAACAAAGACTTTGGCTCAGCATTTCCCATTGCTACACTATTAGGCACAAAGGTAAGCATTGGAAGGTCGTTATTGCTGTCTCCAAAAGCATATGCATTCTCCTTTGGTATATGAAAATAATCCAAAAGGAACTGGATTCCGGTCGCTTTGGAATAAGAATGCGGCACAAATTCCCTAAAATCGCCACCTCTTTCTATACAATCAAAATAAAGATCGCTGACCTTACGAAATTCTGCCAGCTGCTCATCTTTTTTAAACCAAATAACAAATTTATCACAACAATAATCATCTGCTTCCGGATCTTGTGACAGATCATAATGCATTGCCTTAAAACCATAATACAGCTTTAATGCTTCTGGATTATGCAGTTTTCTTGAGAAATCAAAAACAATTTCCTTTTTTGATTCAAAAATAATATCCACATCCGTCTTTCTTGCCTGTTCCAAAATCTGCATCGTTACATCATGGGTCTGTGCCACATGCAACAATTCTTCCTCATTATAATAAATATTCGTTCCACACCCGCACACATATCCATCGAATCCAATTTCTCTAAAACGCTTCTCCACATTTTGGAGACAACGTCCCGTATTGATGAACATTAAATTTCCTTTTGCTCTTGCCTCTCGTATTGCCATCACTGCACTATCCGGTATAGCTCCGCTTTTTTCGGAAGTAAGCGTACCATCTATATCAAAAAAAGCTATTTTTTTCATTTCCTTTTCTCCCTTTTCTTAGATTTCCTTGTATCCTTTGAAAAATATCTTAATTTAGTATAGCACGTTGACTGCAATTTTAAAATAAAAAGGGATGCTTTCCAAAGAACCATATCGCATAACTCTTTTAGAAAAACATCCCATTTGACCATGTTACCTGCTATTCATTTGCTAACTCTAACATTGACGCTGACAATTGATTGATCAGCCTGTTATCTTCGATAACTACAGCAATATTATCTTTATACATATCAATGGCATCCGTAATGGTGGAAACCGATTCTTTATTTGTTTCAGAAGAATCTGCCATCTCTGCAATTTTTCCTTTTAACTCATCAAAAATAACATCCATCTGTGCTACATTGCTGTTCTGCTCTTCAATATTCTCATACAAGGAATCAAACTGCTTCGTTAAATTATCAAAATTGTGCTGGAAACCATTTAAAGATTCAATGGATAAATTAATAGCCTGCGTACTATCAGATAACTGTACCGTTGTCTCTTCAATACGTTTCTGCATAGCCTGTACAATAGAAACGACCTGTGTAGAACAGGTTGTACTGTCTTCCGCAAGTTCCTGTACCTTAGATGCTACTACCGCAAAGCCTGCTCCCATCTTGCCTGCTCTCGCTGCTTCAATGGATGCATTTAAAGCAAGCATATTTGTACTGGATGCAATTTTGGTCAGCTGCTCTGTAACAGCAGATATCTCTGCGATTTCTTCCTGTAAAGTACCAAATACATCATTGGCAGACTGGACTGCACTTTTTAATGCTTCCATCTCATCTGCTATGCCCTTCATACTCTTTTTATTTTCTTCCAGAGAACCTTCTACTTTTTTCACTTCTCCATTCAGCGCATCAATCTGTTGCTCTGTTGTCTGCATTTTTCCCTGCACATCAGCAAAAGTCTCTGAAACCTCGACCGTTCCCTGGGTAATTTCTTCGGAACCTCTTTTTAAAATTTCAGCACCGGCTGCTAATCGATCATTTACTTCTTCTAATTTGGCAATTCTTTTTGCCGAATGCTCACAATTGCCCTGTAATTCTTCCCCCGCACTTTGCAATTCAATAAAAAGCTTTTCTGCTTCTTCTGCTCTTGCCTGTCCGATTTCTATGTAAGCACGTCCTCTTTTAAGGACCATATAAATGCAATAAGCACCGATCGTTAAGATCACAAGACACATAATATACTGTGATAACGGGTCTGCTTTTTCCGGATGCAATACATAAGCAACGATCATCAATATATCAATTAAAGCTGCCTGAACAAGTGTGATCTTAGGTACTAAATAAAGTCCGGAAATAGCCATAACTGCCATATAAAGTGGGAAATCATCGCTGTAAAAAGAACCACTGTTTAAGGAAATACAAAAAACAAGCAATACCAGACCAATACATAACACAAACTGTTGCTTTTCTGCTTCTACCTGAAACTTTTTCATTCCCCAGATAACCAGACTATAAATAATAAGGCAGACACCAATAACAATAGCCCCGCTCCACGCCGCAGAAATAAGATTCTTCACGAAGAAGATTGCTGCGACCGCAAAAATCGTGACCATCATATTCCTAAATATAATATTTTCGGAAGCTGGTTTTTTTAAATTAGAATTTTCTATGTTCATAAAAATTCCCCCTTCTTTTGTCTTAACAGATAGTAATATTATACTAACTTATTTCTTTTTTTTCCACTTTTTTAGTAAAATTTACATTATTTTTTACTTTTTTATACAAAAAAGATGATTTTTGATAATATTTTCCTTACCTCAAACCATCTTTTTCTTTGTCCTGTATTAAATTGCTATAATAATATTACAACGCTTTCACAACTCTCTAATGTGATTTTATGATTTTTTACTGCCTCACCAGAAACCATCTCTTCCTTTGCTAAATTAGAAAGAAGTACTTGTTTTACCCCATCCTCTAAAGTGATCGTACAAGGTTCTTTTCCAAAATTTGCTGCAATCAATATTTTTTGTCCACTCTCTTTGTCCACTCGCATATAAGCAAATAAATCTTTTTCTGTCTCATAAGCCGGAACAAATTCGCCATAGGTAAATGTATCCTTATATTCTTCCTTTTTCCTCAAAGCGATCAATTCTCTGTAATAGTTCAGCACGGAATCTTCTCTATTTTCCTGTTCTGCCACATTGATCTGTTTGTAATTTGCATTTACAGCAAGCCAAGGAGTTCCCGTCGTAAATCCGGCATTGTCTCCATCACTCCACTGCATTGGTGTTCTGGCATTATCACGACTGTTCTCATAACAGCATTTCAATGCTTCTTCTTCACTCAGCCCTGCCTCCAATGCTACCTGATACTGATCTATCGTATTAATATCATTATATTCGGAAATATGCTCTCTTTTGCAATTCGTCATACCGATTTCCTGTCCCTGAAAAAGGAACGGAATGCCTCGCAGCAAAACAGACGTCGTAGCAAGCATTTTCTTTCCCTTGTCATTTTGTGCATGCTCCTGCAGATAACGGCTTGCTCCTCGCGGTTCGTCGTGATTTTCAATAATATTAGCCAAAAATCCTACGTTCTCCATTTTCTTCTGGGATGTAAAAATAATATCTTTCCACGAATTAAATTCTATCGGTTTTGCATCGTACCAGCCATGCTCACCAAAAGTCAGTTCATGGGCACTGAAATCAAACATGGTGGAAAAATGTCCGTCATCACCTACAAACTCTGCCAGTTCCTCCTCCTTCATATTGAATACCTCTCCTACCGTGAAGGCATCATATTTTTCAAAAGTCTCCTGCTTCAGTTCTTCTAAAAATTCACCGATTCCCTGTGCAGACTCTATCATCTTTACCCCGCTTACAAGTCCATCCGGACCATCCGGCTCAAAGGAAGGAAACGCCAAATCCTTTTTTATATTAATGATCGCATCGATTCGAAATCCTGCAAGCCCTTTGTCCAGCCACCAGTTTACCATCTCATAGATTTTCTGGCGTACGGTCGGATTTTCCCAATTTAAATCCGGCTGCTCTTTTGCAAACATATGTAAATAATATTTGTCCGTTCCCGGTACTGGCTCCCATGCACTTCCTCCAAAATAGCCTCTGGCATTGCTTGGCGCTTTTCCATCCTTACCCTTCACAAAATAGAAGTAATCCGCATACTCTCCATCCGGGTCTTCTAATGCTTTCTGAAACCACTCATGCTTATCGGAACAGTGATTTACCACTAGATCCATAACAATGTACATATCACGTTTCTTTGCCTCAGCCAGCAATTCATCAAACTCTTCCATTGTGCCAAATTCTTCCGCAATCTTGTAATAGTCTGAAATATCATAGCCCTGATCTACAAAGGGCGATTGATAAATGGGAGAAAGCCATACAATATCAATACCCAGTTCTTTTAAATAGTCCAGCTTAGATATCACACCTCTTAAATCTCCAATACCATCCCCATTTGTATCGCAAAAGCTCTTCGGATAAATCTGATACGCAACCTTATCATTCCACCACTTTTTCTGCATAATACCTGTCTCCTTTTCACGAACTCTATTTTGCTTTGTTATTGATATTATAATTGGGAAAAAAAAGATAATCTTGTATTATACTTACGTTTTTTTGTACAATATTGCTATTTTTTCTATTTACTCTCTTTTCGGAATTGTGTGTCTGAGTAATAGTTTTCAAATTTAAAAGGAAGAAATACACAAAACTTATATTTTATGCTAAGATATTCCTGTGTATTAACGCATGAAAGAAACACAATCGTTTGTGATTCATATCGAACAAGTAATCATCGAGGGGGAACATAAAGAATGAGGAAAATAAACAAATATACAAAATTATTAGTATGCGTTACCAGTATGATTATAATATTGGGAATATGTGGTCTTCCTATGTTTTCAATACAGGTTCAGGCTTCAAATGAAATAAATTTACTTCAAACAGCAGTTAGCCACTTAAAGGAGAAGGTCGAAACTCTTCAAACACAAATGGATACACATATTCAAAGCGATGTAGGAATCTCAAAAATAGAAAAAACAGCTACCGAAGGTAATATTGATACATACACCATTACTTTCTCAAACAAAACCACATATAATTTTACCGTTACGAATGGACAGAATGGCATGGATGGAAAAGATGGCATGGATGGTAAGAACGGAATAAATGGAGTAGATGGCAAGGATGGCATAGATGGCAAGGACGGCATAAATGGAGTAGATGGCAAGGACGGTATGGATGGTAAAGACGGTGTAGGTATTTCTAAAATAGAACAAACAGCTACCGAAGGTAATATTGATACATACACCATTACTCTCACAGACGGAACCACATATGATTTTACCGTTACGAATGGACAGGATGGCATGGATGGAAAAGATGGCAAAGATGGAGAAAGTACCGCACCTCAGACTGTAAATCATGATGGAACTTCTTCCTCTATGGTAGTTATTGCTATAATTATCGCCTCAATTGCATTAATAGGAAATATGATAATGGCCGTTTTAATGGTTAAAAACAAAAAAATAAAAATTGAATCATGATTTACTGCAAAGGCTACCCAGTCAAATAGAAATATGCATTTTGAAAGGATTTGCTATGTCCATAAAAATATTTACCATAACCCATAAAGCCTTCACTCCACCTAAAGATTCCATGTACATTCCACTTCATGTAGGACGTGCAAACGCCGAGGATTTAGGCTTTTTGGGGGATGATACCGGAGACTCTATTTCACACTTAAATCCCTACTTTTGTGAATTGACCGGCATGTACTGGCTCTGGAAAAATTATCATGAGGCAGATTACATCGGCATCTGCCATTACAGACGGTATCTGCTTAACGAAAATAACTCTGTTTTTACCGAATCACAATTAGAAGAATTATTGAAAAAATATGATATTATTACAACCAAGCTGCTCACTTTGCCCGGTTCTTATTATAACGGTTTCCGTGCCAATCACCATAGCAAGGATTTGATTGCCACTGGCGAGGTACTGAAAGAAAAATACCCGGAATACTTCGACACTTTTGACGAACTGGTACACGGTCCGCATACTTATTTCGGAAATATTTTTATTACCTCTAAAGAAAACTACGACCGTTACTGTGCATGGCTGTTTGCTATTTTGTTTGAAGTGCAGAAACGAACGGATTTTACCGGATATAACGGCTACCAGAAACGGCTTTTCGGATTTCTCTCCGAATTTTTACAGACGGTGTGGATTCGTTATAACAAGCTTTCGGTTCATGAATGCATGGTGGGTATGATTGGTGAAAAATATGAAACGCGGAAACTAAAAGAACAAATGGCGGTTTATTTTGAAAACAGAGATTATACGGCTGCCAAAAATTGTTTTTTGGAAAACTATCAAAAACGCCCGGATGTGCTTATGGAGGCTTCCGATGTTACCGGAGAACTGCGACTCTGTATGCAGATTATTTCTACCTGCGAATTTGAAGAGGAAGCTTACGGGAAATGTATCTTGGATGTTTTTAGGGATTATCACAGCTTAATCGAGTATTTTAGCCACTTAAATTCAGCCGTTACAAATTATATCAATGGATATGCCACAACAAACGACTTAGCTTTTTTTGAACAGAACACATCCATTACGCCTGTCTCCATAGAAATTGCAGTCAGACTGTTTTGCAAAGATGGTTCTAAGCAGGCGGAAATCATTGAAGAGATATGTGGACTTTGCCGGACAGATGACGATTAACAATCTAACATTTCATCATCCGTCAGGCATTTTCCCTGCATTCTTTAAAGGAGTCTCACCATCCTCTTCCATTTCCGCTATTTCCATATCAATATTTTACTATATCCTATATAGACAGAAACAGCAAATAGAATGAAAATATTATTTTTATACAGCCTTTTTCATTAACTCGGATATGGTTTCCTTCAATTTTTCGTATGCTATTGCCGGATCATCGATATCACTAACTGCCCGTTCAAGCGGACAAATACCGTCTCGTTTTCGGTTACTAATAACATCTATACATTTGTCACATTCAGAAGGCACACCAATGCTATTAAAATAATTTTTTCCTGATTCGCTCATGGTGATTGCACATACCATTTTCACCTGTCCTAAGCGTAACAACAGTGCTGCTGCCTTGCCGATTATCTTATCCACAACAATGGCATCCTGCAATAAATCTCTATTTGTATCAAGAAGCCTAATAATAGGTTTTACACCATTTCCTTTATCCTGATATACAATTCTTCCTTCTTTGATAACAACAAAGGAGCATGTATTTTCTCTGATCATCTGTTTTGCCTCATCAATAACTTCTGCCATCATATCAATACTCCTTTCTGGATTTCTTCTCTGAATTGCCCTCTCTACAAAATGTATCATTGGAGGAATGATCAATAATTGTATTATAGTACCTGGGATTCCCTCAACTACAAACATCGTGGCTACAGAAAATGTCACCGGTGTTCCACTTATTTGCAGAAGTAAGGCAAATACCAGACCATGTACTACGCGCCCTGCAAGCATAGAAAGGATCAGTGTCCCATAAATTCCCTTCACCTTTTTTCGATATATGCTTCCTGTCAGACATCCATATACCAATAATTCACACATCATGACAGGTAACATGGGAAAAACGTTTGGCATTCCTGTAAGTAAACAGGATAATAATGGAGTTGCCAATCCGGCAATCGCTCCGCACAGTGGATCGCACAAAAAGCCGACCATAAAAACACTATAGTGCATAGGTAAAAATACCGTTCCCTGCATTCCAAAAGCATGTGAAGTAACATACGGAAGTAAAAGTCCCATGCCTATCAACATACCTGTTAATGTAATCTTCCATGTTTCCAATCTTCTTTTCATGGTATACACCCCTTTCCTTACTGCAAATTACACTCCTACTATTTTAACAATTTTTCCAAGCCTTCTACAGAATATTCTTTTCCGGCTTCTTTCGCAAGTTTCGCATCACGTAATGGTTTGATCATATGATTTTTAACCGGATATACAATGAGCAGAATTAAAATGATCGCTAATAAAATTGCCGGAATAAAAGTGATCAAATAATCCAATTTTGCCATCAATGCCGGATCATGAATTTCTGATGTTCCATCATAACCTATAATCGTCAAAGCAATACCAAGAGTCGTTGCACTTAATGCAGAACCGATCTTATAACCAAATGTTGCAAATGCTACTACCGATCCTTCTTTTTCTTCACCAGTACGAAGCAGAATAATATCTGCTGCTTCATACAACATCATATAATTGTATGCAGTGAACAAAACAAAACATGCCGCTGTCAGAAGTCCATGTACGACCATAATGCCCATTCCATGGAATCCAATAATTCCGATAACTATGTATGCTGCCAAAGCTACAATTACAGAAGCCTTGAATGCATTGTGAGAACCCATCTTTTTATCCAGTACACTGATCAATGGTGTAATAAGTACACCTCCAAAAGTATAACATGCAGAAACAATGGAAAGCTGCCATGCAGGAAGTCCCAATTTACTGTCACCTACATACATAATACAGGAGAAAATTAAATTAATAAACAAGGTACTGAAAAGGTAGATCAGAACAGAAATGATGTAACCTTTTGTTTTAATTACTTCTTTATAGCTTGCAAACAAATTTGTATGCTCAATTGTCTTTTCATCAACTGGCGCCTCCAGACCTTTTGTTGCAATAACAGTAGCCAAGAATCCAAGTCCGCCGATAAAAGCTAAAATTCCCATAGTCAAAGACCATGAAGTAGTTTCTAAAAATCCAATTTTTAAGAATAATTCTACGATAATCGGAACAAGGGAAACCGCAAGGTTACCTCCATTACCAATGAACGCCATAATAGAGCGGATTGTCAAACGGTCATCCGGATGACGCGCTACTTCTGGAAGAAGTCCATAAAAAGGAACCTGTTCACAAGTATATGCAAGCCAGAACGCCAGACATACGGCTCCATAATATATATATAATGCTGGTCCTATTTCCAAATGCGGTCTGATATAGCATAATGCAAATGTAATGCAGAACGGAATGAAGAATTTTTTCATCATAGCTCTTCTACGCCATTTTTTCTTACTGACGTCATTCACATAACCAACGATCGGGTCTGTTATAGCATCCCATACCATTGCTAATGAAAGTATTGTACTTGCGACAGCTGCTTTAATGCCAATAATATCTGTAAGGTAGTATGTAAAATAATTATAGAAGAGAAAGTATACAAAATACTCTCCTAAAGTACCTACAGAAAATCCCCACATCTGTTTTTTTGTCAATCGATTGTTTTTTTCCATAATTTTTTCTCCTTTCTTTTTAATCCTCTATCAGATAATGGAATTTGCTAGATTCCAAATACCTCTACTGCTTTTTCCATCTTCTCTCTGATCTGTACGCCAAATGGACAATTCTTCTCACATTTACCACACTTAATACATTCTGATGCATGATGTGGTAATGCTAAATAATGATCTCTTACGGTATCCGGAACAGAATCTCCGATTAATGCCAGATCCAGGAATTTATTAACATAAGCGATCGTAATGCTCTTTGGACATGGCTGGCAGTGACCGCAGTACATACATCTTCCCGTAACACCGAAATCTTTGATCGTCAAAATGTCTGAGTAATCTTTTTCTGCTTCACTGATCTCATAAAATTTCAGTGCTGCTTTTAATTCTTCTAAAGAGGCATAACCTAACAAGGTAGAAACTACAGCCGGCTTATCCAATGCGTATTTCATACACTGATAAATTGACATTGCCTTTCCAAAAGGAGAAGTTCCATCTGTCAAAAGTGTTCCGCCTCCAAAGGCTTTCATAACAGTAAGTGCAATTCCTTTTGCTTCACAGAAATTATAGAAATTCAGTCTCGCAGGATTCATCTTCGCTGTTTCTACATCAAATCCTTCATGCTCCATCATTTTCCATATGTCCGTATCCGGAGAATTTTCCATATCATAAGCCGGATTGATACTGAACATACAAAGTGCCATTTCATCTAAGGACGCCATTTTCGTTGCAATGATCGGGTCGTGTGAGCTGAATCCCAGCTTCTTGATCACACCTTGTTTTTTCAATTCCAACGCATAATCATAGATTTTATTATCTAATATCTTGTTGAAGTCTTCTTCTGTATCCACATAGTGGATCATACCAAAATCAATATAGTCTGTTTTCATTCTCGTCAACATATCATCAAACGAAAATTTAATTTCATCCATGTCTCTGGTTCTCTCATATTGATCGTTCTTATGGATCGTACCAAGATGACCCTGGATCAACATTTTGTCACGTCTGCCTTCCAACGCAATTCCCACATGATCACGAACTACCGGGTTCGGAATATACATATCAAGAACATTTACACCATTCTCAATTGCATAATCAAACATTTTCACAGTTTCTTCCAATGATACATCTTCCAGTCTTTCTGAACCAAATCCAATTGCTCCAAATTGTTCAGTACCAAGTTTGTACGTTCTCTGTTCCATATCCATTCCTCCATTTCTATTACAAACCTACTGCATGTTTCTTATAAAAAAACAGACCGAAGCTGAATCAATCTTCTTCGATCTGTTTTCCTCACTTAATGTAAGTCTCCTTATTCAATTAACAACTGGATCTCGTAAACTTCATCCTGCCAGTCATAAAAAAACAACGCTGCTTCCATGGCATATACACGGGATATCTTTACATCCGGATACTGCTCTTTAATCTTTTCCAGTAATTCCTGCATATTGCATTCATCACTAAAAGGTTTGCACATAAAGCAAATATAATTTCCAGCAGGTATACTTTCAAGTACATAATCCGTGCCGGCTTCTTCTTCACTAGTAATAAGAAATTCTTTTTCCCACTGGATAGAGCCTTCCAAAAATTTATCCTTGCAAAGCTTATATCCATACTCCCTTTGTATACTGGAGCGCTTCGTTAAAATATCTTCTACCTCTGTCTGCAGTGCAAAATGCAGTGCATCAGAATCCATCTCCGGCTGTGCTTCCACCGACAGTACTTTTCTTTCTTCTAATGTTTTTATAGAAAAAGTATCTGGTATGTATGCTTCCACATTTTCGAATCGCTCTGTCATCCAATTGAGTTCCGACACTAATTTCTGCATGGCGTCCAGCTTTTTCTGTGCATTCTCCCTTTGCTTCATCATCAGCTCTACAAATTGAACTGGGTCATTTGTACTTAAGACATTTTTCAATTCCTTCAAAGGGATTCCTACGCTTTTACAGATTTTCACAATTTCTAACTGCCAGAATTCCTGATAACTATAATATCGATATCCTGTATTTTCATCTGTATAACTAGGCTTTACAAGCCCGATGTCATCGTAAAATCTGAGTGTCGAAGATGCAATTCCTGTCTGCTTTTGCACTTCCCCAATTGTATATTTATATTTCATTTTATTCTCCTTTTATGCTTGATCTACCTATGTAAAATATATCATAAAAGGAACTTAATAAGGAACTATTATTTCATTTTTGCATATACGATTCCAAGAGATTTATCTAATTTTTCCAATCCGGCATCTATATTTTCATAGGAAATCGTAAGAGGCGGCTCAATACGGATTACATGAGCATTTGTTTCTGTTCCCGAAAGCAATACGCCCTGTTCAAACATTTCTGTTACTACTTGATATCCTTTGGCATCATCACAAAATTCCATTGCAATGAGAAGTCCTTTTCCTCGGATAGCCACAAGAAGTTCTTTATATTTCTCCTGAAGTACCGCTAATTTTTCCATGAAGTACTTTCCTTTTTCTTCTGCCTGACCTGCCAGATCCTCTTCTAGCAGAACATGGATTCCTGCAATACCGGCTGCACAGGCAAGCGGATTTCCTCCCGTTGTGGTGCTATGCATCCAAGGATTTCCAAACATATATTTCTCATAACATCTTTTTGTACAAACTGTAGCGGATAACGGCATTACGCCACCACCCATTGCTTTTGCCAGACAGAGAATATCAGGTTCTACTCCCCAATGATCTACTGCAAATACTTTACCAGTCCTTCCCATACCTGTCTGCACTTCATCTGCGATCAAAAGAATGTCATATTCATTACATAATTCACGTACTTTCGGGAAATAATCATCCGGCGGAATAATGACACCAATCTCTCCTTCAATCGGTTCAAAGATCATGGCTGCCGGAAGTTCACCGATATAAGCCATAGACTCTACTGTCTTTTTCAAATAATCAAAGTCACCAAAAGGAACATGTCTGATTCCCTGAAGCATTGGCAGGAATGGTTTTCTGTAAATACCTTTTCCTGTAAGAGAAAGAGCACCTAATGTCTTTCCATGGAAATCTTTTGTAGCCGTGATAAAATAGTGGCGGTCTGTTGCCATCATAGCCATCTTCATGGCACATTCTACACTTTCTGTTCCTGAACTTGTAAAAAAGGAATATTGCAAATTTCCCGGTGTAAGATCTGCCAGTAGTTTTGCCAACATAGCACGGTTTCCATCCAAAAGCTCTGCACTTCCAAGCGCCTGCTTATCCAGCTGATTTTTTACTGCTTCAATTACTTTTGGATTACGATGTCCGTGATTAAATACTCCAAATCCACCTAACCAGTCGATATATTTTTTACCATTCAGATCATAAAATCCATCCTCTTCGTCAATCCATTCAATGGATTTGTAATTTGTTGCAGCTGATTTTCTATACTCCAACTGTCCCGGATTTACATACTCACTGAAGTTATCTACAACTTCTTCTGTAAAACTATCTCTTTCCTCTTGTGGCATTTCTTTCTTGGAAATCATATCCAATGCATGTTTGGAATACTCCAATACTTCTGAAAACTCTTTTCTCATATTACCTGACCTCCTCGTTAAAATTATTCTTCATAAGTTTTTGTTAATATATTCAAAAATTCCTCATAACCTATTGCTTTCGGATTATCTGCGGCAGATAAATGTACCGCACACTTTTGTGCAAGTCTTTCAAAATCATCTTTATTTACCTTTGGAATTTCGCTGAACTTGGGAATATCTAAATCTTTGACTAACTGCTTTAGTTCACGAACCAGTTCCTTGCATAATTCCCGTTTCGTACCCTGTTTAAAAATTCCCATTGCCCTTGCTATTTCCGCATATTTATCAACTGCACCTGCTATGCTATACTCTGTAACATTTGCCAGAAATATAGCATTTGCAACTCCATGTGGGGTGTCATATTCACCACCTATCGTTTCTGACAGACTGTGTACCGCACAGGTATCCGAATATCCAAATGATATTCCAGCAAATAAACTTCCTAACATAATGGCTTCGCAATTTTGTATGTTTCTATTGAAAACATAATCTCTGATATTTTCAGAAATAAGTTTTATTGCGCGGATTCCATAACTTTCTGTTATAGGATTGGTACATTTTGCAACAAATCCTTCTATCGCATGCGTCAATGCATCCAAGGCTGTTGCTGCAGCAATTTTATTTGGCAGTCCCATAAGCACTTCCGGATCACATATAGCGATCCTAGCATGACATTTTGGATCAAAACAAAATACTTTTGTTTTTGTTTCTTCATCCGTCACGACTCCACAAATGCTCACTTCACTTCCTGTACCAGCTGTTGTCGGAATACAAATAAGAGGATAAGAATCATTTGTATATTCCTTAGGATACTGAATTACAGAAAAATCAGTTGTGTGATGTCCTAACATTCCTGCAATCGCTTTTCCCGTATCCATGCTGCTACCACCGCCAACGGCTACAAGAAAATCAATCTGTTTATCCATAGCAAATTCTGCGCCGGCTTCACAATCTTTGATCCTCGGATTTGCAACAATCTGGTTGAACTCAAAAACTTGAAGTTCTGCCTGTTCAAGACTTGTCTTAACATCGCTGTAAATTTGTGTACTGACAATTCCTTTGTCTGCTATAAGTAATATTTTTTGGGCACCCGCTTCTTTTGCCAAATCACCAGTTTTCCAAATTGCTTTACAGCCAAACTCTATTTTTGTCGGCAAATAAAATGAAAATTCCACCTCTCATTACTCCTTTCATGAAAATAAAAAAAGCCAATGGCTGATTGAAATCACCATTGACTTATCATGTTGGCATCATAACATTAAAGTTACTTGAATGTCAAGGA
>JAGKTQ010000011.1 GCA_021153325.1 Lachnospiraceae bacterium
ATGAAATGGTTCTCGCAGTAGCAGATGGAAGTTTGGAATATGAAGATATGCTTAAGTGGATACTGGAGCATCAAGCATAATTGTTTAATATATTTTAATTCCTGTGTTCAATCTTGGGAAGGGCGAACACAGGTGATTATTTGAATTTAACGGAGAGAACGTAAATGAGTGAAAGACCAGAGTTGAATAAGAAATTAGATGGAGAAACTTTTCGAAGTTTTTATTATTTGAAGGAAGAATTGGTTGATTTTTGTAGAGAAAACAATTTACCCGTTTCGGGCGGAAAGATAGAACTTACAGATAGGATTGCGTGTTTTCTTGATACAGGTAAGGTGTTAGAAACTTCTGCAAAAAGAAAAGCAACAATAGATGTTGGATTAATCACAGAGAATACGCTAATTGAATCAAATATTGTATGTTCCGAAAAGCATAGAGCCTTTTTTAAAGAAAAAATCGGTAAAAGTTTTTCTTTTAATGTTTTGTTCCAGAAATGGTTAAAGAGCAATGCTGGAAAGACTTATGGAGATGCAATTAATGCATATTATCAAATTTTAGAAGAAAAGAAAAAGGGAAAAACAACGATAGATAAGCAGTTTGAGTATAATACATACATTCGCGATTTTTTTGGAGATAATCAAGGAAGAAGTTTAGAAGAAGCTATTACATGTTGGAAATATAAAAAGAGTTTGCAAGGACATAATCGTTATGAAAAATCTGACCTTGTTGCGTTAGATTGAAAAATTGAATTCGGTGTTGAGTTTGGATGGAATCTTGAAAAGAGAAAATGAAAATCCTACAGATGGATTGCTCATTTGTAAGACGAAAGATAATGTGCTTGCCAAATATGCAGTAAACACAATGAATGTTCCCATTGGTATTTCTGAATACGATATGAACAACTTTGTTGTAGAACATTTCAAGAGTTCTATGCCAACAATTGCAGAGATAGAGAACGAATTAAGCGATAAATAAAGCTCGCGAAGCTTTGAATTTGAAGGTGTGAATGATGAAAAGAAGAACAACGGTAGTGGTAGTTATATTAACGCTTATAATGACATTTATGGAAATGTCTGCTTTGCCAGCAGTGTTATTTTGTAATGTAAAAATTAAGGACATAAATCCGATTTACATTACTTTGATGTTGAATTTTTTATTAGCTTTTGTTATTTGTTGGATGTGTAAAAGGATTTTTATAAAAGATTGGTGGTTTGGTTTACAGTTTAAAGGAATTTTATCAGGTTTAAAAAATTATGGATTACCTGCGATAATTGCGACTGTTATAGTCACATTTGCTTTCTGTATTGGATTGACACCGTTCGATAATAAACCAACAATGTGGAGGGTTGTTATTGAAGGAATTGTATATTACATAGGTGTTGGTATTATGGAAGAATTATATTTGAGAGGTTTGTTACAGAATATTATTGAAAAGTGGCTGGGAAAAAGAAAAAATGCAACATTATATGCGATTTTAATTGCTTCTGTATTATTTGGTTTAGGTCATATTTTCGGTGCTTTAGGACAACCAATAGTTACAGTAATAGCTAAAACCATTTGGGCAACTGCACTTGGTATTTATTTTGGAGCAGTTTATGTTGCAAGTAAAAATCTGTGGGTTCCAATTATTCTTCATTTAATTATTAATCTATGCGGTATTCCTTTTTGTTTTTCGACAAGTAATCAGTACCCCACAATAGCTTTGATAACTTGTCTTGTGTCTTATATTATACTTGCAGGTTATGGCATATATATTATAAGAAAAAAATAATTTGTAGTATTAAGTATTGTAACTTTCAGTAAGCCGGTGTGTTTAACTGTGAGACGAATTTGAATTTATAAGGAGTAATACAATGAAGAAATTGGGGAAAATTTTATTTAAGATACTTAAATGGATATTTATCATACTTGTTTGCATCTTTGTACTTTTTCTGATTGTTCGATTTATAGGGCAGAGGATTTATAGCAGTACACCTGAAGGTGGCATAAATGAAGAAATGTATGTAGATATAAATGGCACAAAACAGTGGATAAGTATTTACGGACAGGATAAGGACAATCCCGTTTTATTATATCTGCATGGCGGGCCGGGTTCGTCTACAAGTCTTTATGACTATGCTTTCACAAGAAAGTGGTCTGATGTGTATACAGTTGTTACATGGGATCAGAGAAATTGCGGAAAAAGCTACTCTTCTGAGCAAAATGATACTACACTGACCTACGACCTGATGATGAGCGATGGCGTAGAAATGACAAAATACCTCTTAGACTATCTTGGTAAGGATAAGATAACCTTGCTTGGTCATTCTTGGGGAACATATTTCGGTAGTAACCTTGTCCTTGAATATCCCGAATATTATGAATGTTATATTGGAACGGGACAACTTGTGGACTTTTATCAGAATGAAATTGCCTTTAAGGAGGAAGTACTTAAATGGGTAGAGAACGATGAAGAGGACAAACAGCTTGCTGAAAAATTAATTGTCGGCGATTTTACAGTGGAATATTTTGCTGCAAGAAATACTCTGATGGAAAGATATGGGTATGATATGATGGTTGACGGAACGGATTATAACATAATTGCAGCAGTTATATTTAATCCATACTACTCGCTTGGAGATATTTACAATAACATCACTTCTGATTACAACGTGTATTCGGAGTTTTTAGGCTCAAAGGAATTTGAAAAATTCTCATTACTTGGCAAAACGGACTATGAAGTGCCTTTTTATAATATAAACGGCGATAGGGATTATCAAACGAATTTTAGCCTTGCACAGAAGTATTTTGACGAAATAAATGCTCCATACAAGCAGATGTTTATTATGAAAGACACTACACATGGATTACTTGAATCAAAATCGGAAGAATTTTCGGATATATTGCACAAAATTGCACAAGCGGAATATTAAACCGAACACTTGATTTGTATTGTAAAATTTCAGTAAACAAGTGCGTTTAACTGAGAGACGAATTGAATTTGACGGAGATATACTATGAAAAAGAAGTTTGTTTTTGGGATACTTTGTTTCATGTTACTATGTTTATGTGCTTGTGTGACTAGAAATGAAGAAGAATTGTGGGATGTAAATCAATATGAGAGGGTAGAAGATATCATAAGCATTGAAAAATTGGATTTAGGGCGGATGTCATCTGAAGGAGTAGAAGTATCTACTTACAAGGTGAAATATCAGGTCGATGATTGTACCGTTGTATCATATCTTTCTGTTCCAGATGCGTGTATAGAAGAACAAGATGCTTATCCATGCATAATTTTTAACCGAGGTGGTAATCGGGAATTTAGTGCAAATGTGCCAGAAAATATCGCATATTTGGCAGAAACTTCTGGAAAAGTCATTTTTGCAACTCAGTATAGAGGTGTAGATGGAGGAACTGGAACAGAAGAGTATGGTGGAGCAGATTTGAATGATGTTCTTAAACTCATTGACTTTTGTGAAGAATTTGCTTTTGTAGATATGGAGCAAATTTATATGATGGGGGTATCCCGAGGCGGAATGATGACTTATATGGCAGTCAGAGAGGATAGTAGAATAAAGAAAGCTGTGGTTATATCTGGATTATCAGATGCATTTATGGCTTATGACGCAAGAACAGATATGCAGGAGGTTTTTAAAGAATTAGTTGGAGAAACACCAAAGAGCAATCCAGAGGAATATGAAAAACGTTCTGCTGTTTATTGGGCAGAGGAGATTAAGTGTCCAATATTAATTATACATAGCAAATTGGATGAAAGAGTATCTTTTGAACAAGCAGAGAAAATGGTGGAAGCATTGGAAGAAGCTGGCAAGGAATATAAATTTATAAGTTATGAAGATGATGTACATGGACTTCATCCAGAAGATTTTTCTGTTATTATGGAATGGTGTCAATAAGGAGTTGATTTAACAAAATAAAATACGTTAATAATTACAGAAACACAAATTTCAGTGATCATATGAATATAAAAGAAGTTATTCGTAGTGATAAAGTAGATTTTACAGGCATGGAATTATCGTACTTTTTGCTAGGCTTATTAAGCGCCTTTGATAACAGATTTCAGGCTGTGGCAGATAGTACGATGAAAGAAGTTAGTTGGAAACAGTTTTTTGCTATTATATGTATCAATTTGTGTAAGGATAGGCCAACAGTAAAAGAACTTGCAGAGATAATGGGCAGCTCGCACCAGAATGTTAAGCAGATTTTATTGAAATTGGAAAAGAAGGGGTTTGTCAATATCACCGTAGATGAAAACGACAAAAGGAAGCAACGAATCGAACTTACTGATTATTGTAGAAACTTCTGTGAGCAAAATGACGAGCTTACAATTAACATTATGAAAAAAATGTTTGATGGTGTTTCGGTTGAACAATTGCAAGTTACAATACAGACAATTATACAGATTGAAGATAATTTGAAGAATTTAGCTTGATGATAAAAGAAATGGAGGATGTTGAGATGGGAAAAGATACTATAGTTATTTACAATTCGCAAACTGGATTTACAAGAAGGTATGCACAATGGATTAGTGAAACTTTAAAATGTGAATGTGTGGAATTGTCTGATGCTAATAAGGTGAATTTTGAACAGTATGGAACAATAATATTTGGGGGATGGGCATGTGCAGGTGGTGTCAGTAAAATAAAGTGGTTCAAGAGTAATATTAAAAAATGGAATGATAAAAGATTGGCTGTATACTGTGTAGGGGGAAGCCCTATAGAAAATCCCGAAATAGAAGTGGCTATGAAAACCTGGTTCAGTGAGGAGGAACATCAAAGGGTAAAATCATTTTATTGCCCGGGCGGATTTAATTATGAGAAAATGTCAGCATCTTCGAAATTGATGATGAAAATGTTTATAGGTGCTTTGAAGGCAAAAAAAGATAAGACAGAAGAAGATAAGATTCAGATAGAGATGATTTCAAAGTCCTATGATATTAGTGATAGGAAGTATATTGAACCTATTGTTGCGTGGGCAAAACAGTAATAGAGTTTCATAAGCAATTTATATTGTCTCAGATGTACATACAGAAAAGGAATGGGACTAGCATTTGAAGCTATGGAGAGCAAGTGATTTGATATGCAGGAGCTGCCGGGCGTTGCTACAAGAGGAAAAGAGGGAATATAGTGATTAGCAAGAACTTGCGAGAGTTTGTTGGAAAAAAGGATATATGCTGTGGTATTCTAGATAAGGTAAAGGTTGTGAGTGAATAGCCATAAGAACGGCAATGCGAGTATGGTTGAAAAATTCTTTTGAGTTAATGTTGATGGAAGCATTGAAAAATGGAGGATATAAATTGACAGAGAATACAAAAGCAATATTCGGAGATTGGAATGAAACACTTATATGGTCTTGTTTACAAGGTGTAATGGGTGAGATACATACTAATTTTACAGAAGATGCAGCAGTGGCAATCTTAGGAGATTTTGCTTTTTATGCAGGAAATCCAAGTGAAGAACTGGTTAGATTTAAGCCGAAAAGTTGCGAACAGGATTTTATTATTATGGTGCCACAGAACAGTGCATGGGCTGAGATGATTGAAAAATGCTATGGCAATAAAGCAAAGAAAGTTACAAGATATGCAATCAAAAAAGAAAAAGATATTTTTGATGTATCTAAATTGGAACAGGCATTTTTGGAATTGCCGGCAGGCTATGAATTGAAATTGTTAGAAGAGCAGGAATATAATTTGTGCCGGAACAACGGATGGGCGAATGATTTAGTATCTCAATTTAAGGACTATGATACATATAAAAAGTTAGGATTGGGTGTTGTTGTCTTAAAGAATGGAGAATTAGTAGCAGGAGCATCCTCTTATAGCAGATATAACGAAGGTATCGAGATAGAAATTGACACGAGAGAGGATCACAGAAGAAAAGGTTTGGCATATGCATGTGGGGCAAAGCTGATTTTAGAATGCTTGAAAAAGGACTTATATCCAAGTTGGGATGCACAGAATAAGTGGTCTGTGGCTTTGGCTGAAAAGCTGGGATATCATTTTAGTCATGAATATACAGCATATGAAATCATGGGATATTGAGTATCGGAGAAAAAATAATGATATATGAATTAGCAGCAATAGAAGATTTACAGGCTGTGTACGATGTAGTGCAGCATACGATAAAAATGATTTATCCCCAATATTATCCGACGGAAGTAGTGGATTTTTTCTGTAAGCTCCACAGCAAGGATGCCATTTTAAATGATATTAAAAATGGTTTTGTGAGTGTACTTAAGATAGACGGAAAAATTATTGCAACAGGTTGTTTTGTGAAAAATCATATTACAAGAGTTTACGTTTCGCCGGAGCATCAGAAAAAGGGATATGGAACATTTATTGTAAAAAATATAGAAGATCAAATTAGTAATAATTATGATAAGGCATATTTGGATGCTTCATTGCCGGCGGTAGCACTTTATGAAAAGCTTGGATTTTCCACTGTAAAGCATGAGCGTTATCCTGTAGAAAATGGAGTGATACTTGTGCATGAAATTATGGAAAAAGAACTTTCGGAGCAATGGGAATGGACAAGTGAAAATTGTTCTAAGGGATAATCTTTATCTGCAGAATTTGGATGATCAAAAAGAGCATATCAAAGAAATTACAGATACACTTTTAAGTGTATCCGAAGAATACCCGGTGCAAATAGAGCAAGGCAAGGTTGTCAAAGAAGCAAAAATATATTTTATTGCATGAAGGAATTTTTTAAAACATCTGGAATGAAATATGGCGGCAAGTGTGTGTGGACAGGACAGGAGAAGGAAGAACTGCCGAGTGGAATCAGACGAAAAATTGAGGGAAGGATTTAAAAATACGCAGTCATCTGAAAGGATGTGTTTTGAAATGTAAAGAAAACTTGGCAAAAGAAAAACACAAAACGGAGGATGAAACATGAACAGAGAAGAAATTTTAGCAAAGGCGCAGAAAGAAACAGATGAGAGAGAATTAGTAATTAAGAACACAGCTTATAAGCATGCATCAGAAGTGATGACTGTAGTTATAGCAGCTTTGGCATTGTTTTTTGTAGTTGATGGGTATTTGTTGGAAAATGTAAGAGAATTTAGCAGCATGGTTCTTGGTACGGCAATGGTAGGTATATATTGTATTTATGGTGCAGTGTTCGAGGGATATATTGGTTATCACTTAAAAAATAAAAAGAGCAATGTAGGTTGTGTACTTATGGCATTGGTTGGTGCAGAAATGTTTACATTATTTCTTTCCAATATTTTGTAAAGTGAGGGATTGCTGTGGAAGATAAACTGATATTAAAAAATCATCTAAAAGAAATTCGTAAAGAAAAGGACATTTCACAGGCAGAACTGGCAGAGATGGTCGGTGTATCCAGAAATACCATTAGTTCTATTGAGACCGGACAGTTCAATCCGACGGCAAAGCTTGCATTGATCATTTGCATTGCGGTGGAAAAGAAATTTGAAGAGATTTTTTACTTTGAATAATTAATGCTTGATTTTGCATTAATTGAAGAAGAGAAAGACATATTGTACAAACATATGTAAGAGGTAAATAGCAATGGGTTTTTATGAATTTATAATATGCTTTGTTGCCGGAATAGCAGCAGGATTAGGAACTGGGTTTGCAGGAATGAGTGCAGCGGCAGCGATCAGTCCGCTTTTAATTACATTTTTAGGAATGCCAGCTTATGAGGCGGTCGGCATTGCTCTTGCAAGTATTTGCGGATTTGTCGGCGCAGGCGGCGGAATGATGATGCTTCTTGTATTGACTACTGTGCTTGGATATGAATTGAAAACTGCGGTTGGTACGAGTGTGTTTGTTATGAGCTTTACCGCTTTCACAGGAGCGGTCAGCCATTTCGCGCTTGATGGAATGCCAGATATAGCCTGTTTAGTGGTCTGTATATTATCCACCTTGCTGTGGGCGAGAGTGGCAGCAAAAATTGCAAATAAGGCAAATCCACTTACTTTAAATCGTGTTACAGGTGTGATTCTTATATTGATTGGAGTGGCTATTTTTGCAGTGAATTTAATATAGAGAAAAGTACTGTAATACGATTCTGATAAAAGAGTGAACATTCATGAAAAAATGACCCATTGCCATATTTTAATGTCGCTGATACTATGGAAGAGTTACGAAAAAGTACTATGTACATTATGAAGGAGAGAGGTAATGAAAAAACTAAAGAAAATCTTATTAGTGACAGCGATGACTGCTGCAATGGCAGTTTTGACAACAGGATGCAGCTTGAAGCAACCAAACGAAGCAGAGAGAGCAGAAAATGTAATTGAAGCTTATCAGACAGGTGATTATGAGAAATTTAAATCTTACATTAAAGAGGATGAGCGCATCGGATACTTTATGGATGCTTTAGATGATACAAATGCGGATGGAATGGTTGAAGTATATCAGAAGGTATATGAATTAACAAAAACAGCAGAATTTACAGTTACAGAGATCAAAGATGACAACACCGATGAGTATGCAACAGTTGTTATCAAAACAGTTGATTTTACAGATGCTTTAAGAGAAGCAATGGAAGCAGCAGCAATGGAAGGTGGAGATGTTTATGAAGATGCTCCAACATGGATGATGGAAGCATTAAGCACAGGTGGAGAATCTGTTGAAATAGAAGTACAGGTTCGTACACATTCTAGTGGAAATCTGTATGATGGATTTAATGATGAATTTTTAGCTGCTATCACAGGCGGATTTTATGATTATATTCCAGCTACTATGACAACATGTACATCAACAGATGGATACAATGATAAAACCTATATGTTTGCAACCTATGATGAAGTACGTTCTTCTTTGGATGTATTTAATCTTCCATTTGAAGGTGTAGAATATACAGAGGATGAAATCAATGAGATCATTGATTTATATACATCTGATTATGAAGGATATGATGGACTTGCAGTGTGGGCTGAAAGTGACGAAGATGGATTAGTTTTATATATGTACACAGATTATGATGTAATTGATACTTGGACATTGGAACAGTTAGACTTAATTACTTCAGGATATGGTGATACAATCAGCTTACAGACATCCATTAGTGGTTATGAAAGCGATGGTTATGAATGTGAGACAACAGACTTTGGTTCTGGTGTGCTCTCTGAAGATGCAGAGTAAAATAATTTTTTAATAAAATGAAGTTTACAGGCCTTGTGCAGAGGAAAAAGCCTTTGCACAAGGTCTTTTTAATTCATAGGAAATTCTTTTATTATGTTTATGCTACTAGAGCATTTGTAAGAGGCATGGTAAAATGATAGGAAGGAGATGTTATTGATAGATAAGGAGTGACTTTATGCAAATTAAATCCATCCACATAAAAAACTTCAAATCCATCCGGGAACTGGAACTTACCGACATCGAAAATTCTTTGATACTGGTCGGCAAAAATAATACAGGAAAGACAGTCGTTCTGGATGCCATTCGTGCAGTAACGGGCAATTATACGGTGCAGGAAATTGATTTTAATGAGAAGAAACAGAATATTGAAATTGCAATGGTTCTTGAACTGACAGAAGAAGATCTGCGGCAGTTTCATGGGCGGGGATTAGTCAGTGCCTACAAGCGGTATGATTCTTGGAAAAATGATTTTTGTGAAAAGCTCCCTTCTTTTGTGGATGGAAAGATTAAGTTTACCTGCTCGATTAATCGAAACGGGAAGATACGATATGAGGATGGTTCGCGCAAAAACAATCGTTACATTTCCGAGGTTCTTCCCAAACTTCATTTTGTAGATACGACTCGAAATTTGGCTTCCTTTCAGGAAGATTTGCTTCTGTTCCAAAATTCGGATGAGCTTGTGCATATGCGTTCCAATGTCTGTATGTTCAATGCGGCAAAAAAGTGCAACCAGTGCTTTAGCTGTATTGGATTGATCAATAAGAAGAAACCAGAGGAACTGCAGCTATGCGAGACAGCTAAACTTTTAGAGTACAAAATGTATCAGCTGAATCTACATGAGTTTTCACAGAAGGTAAATGAAAATTATCGGAAAAATGGTGGTGTTGAAGAAATACTTTATACCTTGTCCTGCAATATGGATAAAATGTTTGAGATGGAAGTAAATGCATGGCATGAAGAGTTAAAGCGCCTCAGTCCTGTAGAGCATCTTGGAAATGGTATGAAAAGTATTTATATGCTTTCACTTTTGGAAACTTATATTGAAGATGAAAAGAGAATTCCAAGTATTATTATGGTAGAATATCCGGAATTGTTTTTGCACCCATCCTTGCAGAAGACGGCAAGTAAAATTCTCTATCGCCTGTCAAAGAAGAATCAGGTGATTTTTACGACCCATTCGCCGAATATGATCGCGAATTTTACAAGAGGCCAGATCTGTCAGATCGTTCTGGATGAAGAGGGATATTCGGTAGCACGCCAGAATGCCGATATTGATGATATTTTAAATGACTTAGGGTATAGTGCCAATGATTTTTTGAATGTGGATTTTGTGTTTATTGTAGAGGGCAAACAGGACAAAACAAGATTTCCGCTTCTTTTAGAAAAATATTATTCGGAAGTGCACGACAAGAATGGTGGTCTGTCCCGTATTTCTATTATTACAACAAATAGTTGTACGAATATCAAAACATACGCCAACTTAAAATATATGAACCAGCTTTATTTGCGGGATCAGTTTTTGATGATCCGCGATGGTGATGGAAAAGATCCGGAGGAACTTGCTGGTCAGTTATGTCGTTATTATAGCGAACGAAATAAACAAGATATCGATAAATTACCTAGAGTCCGCAGGCAGAATGTTTTAATCTTAAAATATTATTCTTTTGAAAATTATTTTTTGAATCCGAAAGTTATGGCGCAGCTTGGTGTGGTAGAGAGCGAAGAAAAGTTCTGGGAGATCTTGTTCTCAAAATGGGAGCAGTATTTGCATAAAATTTCCAGTGGCAGACATCTTACGGAAGTTTTGGGAGAGGAGATTGGTTCTATTGAAGAACTTCAGGAGTATTTTGAGGAGTTTAAAATTTATATGCGCGGCCATAATCTGTACGATATTTTTTATGGCAGGTTCAAAGAGCAGGAGACGGAGCTGCTTCGGAAATATTTGGAGTTGGCACCAAGAGAGGATTTTGCAGATATATTAGATGCCATCGATTCGTTTATTTATTTTGACAGCCGCAGAAAAAAGAATGGATGATAAAAGAGCCCTTGCCGGAAATGATGTGTCCGGCAAAGGCTTTTTATGTATTGTTTTATGGAACTATTTTCTTTAATGTGGTCAATACTTCATTTTCATCAAATGGTTTGGTGATGAATTCTTCTGCTCCACGTTTCAAAGCATCTACCATTTTTTCTTTTTGACCAGCTGCAGTGATCATAACCACTTTCGCATTTTCATCTGCATGCTTGATCAAGCTGAGGGATTCAATTCCATCCATGACCGGCATGGTAATGTCCATTGTGACGATATCCGGTTTTAATTCTTTGTATTTTAAATATCCTTCTTCTCCGTTAACTGCTTCACCAATGACTTCGAATCCGCCTTTTTCCAAAACTTCTTTTAATATTTTTCTAGATGTTTTTGAGTCATCTACCATTAATACTGTTGCCATCTTCTTATCCTCCTACGCAAGTTCTGCTACTGTAAAATATAAACTATGTCCACCGACAAAAATCGGTACTTTGCAAATGGTTGTCTTTGCTTTTGCAGTTACATCTTCATAGTCTGGTGGCATTAATTCCAGAAAACTGCCCTGTCTGCTCAGTGAGGAAACGTATAGACCGTTCACACAATTTAAAAATTCGCCAGCTGCATCTAAAGCATCCATATCCAATTGAGGGAAATCCTCATGACCGAATACAGAACAAAGATTTAGCAGTGCACCATCCCCCTCTGAAAAGCAGTCAATAATTCCTTTTTCTCCGCTTAAAGCCTGACTTACTTGCCCATCTTGTGGAAAAGTGTTAACCATTTCGGCATTGCCGATAAAAGTATGTCTGTCAATCAATCGAATTAAAGTACGGATTGCTGTAGAAATCACTTCTGTAAATTGTTTGCCGTCTTCCGGTATGAAAAGTGGAACGATTCGATCGACTTCGTCACTCTTAAGTGCATCTAATTCAGAATTGCTGTAGCCTTTTTCCAGACGAAATTCATTGACAAGTCCGTCTACTTCATCCATAGTTACATATTCACTATCTACTAAGGCTTGCATAAACATTAAATAGCTATTCCCCTGTTTCTTTAAAAGTTTACCGACCTGCTCATCTGTCAGATAACCCTTTGATACTGCAATATCACCAAAACGTTGGTCCATGATAGCTTGCAGTCTGTTTACCTCATTTGTCTGTTCCATGGTCATCATACCTTCAGCTACTGCGATCAAACCAAGTTTCACACGTACAGAATCCTGTTTTTCCAGTGTTTCCTTCAGCTGTTCAGTAGTAATTTTGCCTTTTTCCACGAGATAATTACCCAGTATGTACTCTACCATATTGTGTCCCCCATATCGTATTTAGATATTTTTTCTTATTATTTTGAATAATAAGAAAATTCAAGTATTTTCTCTTAATTTTCAGTATATACTGAAGCGGCTGGAGTGTCAAGAAATAGCGAAGAGGATAGAAATATAATAATTTTTGAAAGAGGAAAAATAGGTAAAACTTTTGTGGAGTCTTTGAATGTGGTATTATAGTATTATATTAGAAATTCGATAAAAGTAAGAATGGGAACGGTGGATGAATCAGTATGAAAAAGATTAATTTTTTCCTACCGGGTTTTTATGAAAATTTCCGGTTAATAACTTTTTTGGCGGACTTGATGCAGGAGAGCCCGGAATTATTTTATGATAATATTCGGATAGGTGCTGTTTATGGGTGCTTTCCTGGAAGTATATGGAATGGCGGAAGGGTCATTCTTGGAAATGCGACGAAGCAGGAAATAGAATATGCGATTGCCGAATATAATAAACGTGGCATTGCCATTCGCTATACGTTTACCAATCCATTATTAGAGAAAGTACATTTAATGGATACCTTCTGTAACTTGTGTATGGAATTGGGGGATAACGGTAAAAATGAAGTACTTGTAAACTCTCCGGTGTTGGAAGAGTTTATTCGAAAAATGTATCCGAGCTATGCTATCCTATCTTCAACCACGAAATGTCTGGATGACTTTGGTTCTATACAGCAGGAACTGGAAAAAGAATATAGTCTTGTAGTGCTGGATTCTGCAATGAATAACACAGAGCAATTGTTCAAAATGGAGCATAAGGAAAAGATAGAGTTGATCGTGAACCATTATTGTATAGATAATTGTCCGAGAAGAAAGGATCATTATGATGCAGTTGGAAGATGTCAGTTGGAATTTTCTGAATTGGATTTTGAAGAATGTAATAATATAAAGCGTGACTTCTATCAGATTATGGAAAATCGTTCTTTCATTTCGACGGATGCTTTGTATGGGCGGTATTATGATGCTGGTTTTTGCAATTTTAAGTTAGATGGACGGGGATTTAATAAATATAAGGTGATCGAAAGTTTTGTGTACTATCTTGTAAAACCGGAATATCGGGATAGAGTGCGTATTCAACTTTTAAGAGCAACAGGGAAATAAGGAGTCGGAGGAACTATGGGAAATCAATATTTTGAAAATGTAAAGAAAAATTTTGGATTTGGGTGCATGAGACTGCCCATGAATGGAGAAGAGGTAGACTATGAGGAAACTTGTAAAATGGTGGATACCTTTCTCGAAAAAGGATTTAACTACTTTGATACGGCACACGGCTATCTTGAAGGAAAAAGTGAGATCGCACTTCGAGAATGTCTTGTAAAGCGTCATCAAAGAGAGGATTACATATTAGTAAATAAATTGACAACAACTTTTTTTAATAGGGAAGAAGAAATAAGACCATTTTTTGACAGCCAGTTAGAAGCCTGTGGTGTGGAGTATTTTGATTTTTATTTAATGCATGCACAGAATGCAGAGTATTTTGAAAAGTATAAAAAATGCAGAGCGTATGAGACCGCATTTGCATTAAAAAAAGAGGGAAAAGTAAAGCACGTCGGTCTTTCTTTCCATGATAAAGCAGAAGTATTGGATGAGATTTTGACAGAGTATCCAGAGATAGAAGTTGTACAGATACAGTTTAATTATGTGGATTATGACGATGCGGGTATTGAAGGCAGAGAATGCTATGTGGTGTGCTTAAAACACAATAAGCCGGTGATTGTTATGGAGCCGGTAAAGGGTGGAAGCTTGATCAATCTGCCGGAAGAGGCACAGAAGATATTTGATGAATTGAGCGGAGGCAGCAATGCAAGCTATGCGATTCGATATGCAGCAAGCTTCGACAATATGATGATGGTGCTTTCCGGTATGAGCAATATGGAGCAGATGGAAGACAACATCAGCTATATGAAGGATTTTAAACCTTTGTCAGAGAAGGAACATGAGGCGATCAGAAAAGTATGTGCTATTTTTAAGGCACAGGATCTGATTCCATGTACAGCCTGCAAATATTGTGTGGATGGCTGCCCGAAAAAGATTTCCATACCGGATCTTTTTGCAGATATGAATGCAAAGAAAACGTATAAGGACTGGAATAGTGAATGGTATTATTCGGTGCATACACAGAAGGGCGGTAAGGCATCGGATTGTATCAAATGTGGTAAGTGTGAAAAGGTCTGTCCACAGCATTTGCAGATTCGTGAACTGCTAGAGGAAGTGGCGAAGGAATTTGATAAATAGGTATCAAAAGATAAGATAAGCTGTAATGCATGCCACAAAAATGAGTTCATCTTTTGTTCCGTGTTTCGGCTATAAGATTTTATAAATGTTCTGGTAAGGATATGTAGATAAACGCAACCGGCTGGAATTTGCCATCCATGGCTCAGTTCCAGCCTTTCATTGGCATCCATGCCACTGAATTGCTAAGAGTTACAGAACATTAATAAAATCTAATATCCTACACAAGTCACAAAGGACGAACTCATTTTTGCAGCATGCTATTACAGTTTTGAACCCTAACTTTTGATAGACTAATTTAATGAGAAAGAAGTTCATAAATAAAGAACATAGAGGTTATGGGATGGAGCATGAGTTGGAAAAGGCTAAGAAAGTGTTGAGTGAGGGAGACTATACTTGCGTTATGGTAAAGGGGGAACAGGTATATACGAGCAGGGAGCGGGGAATTAAGCCGCTGTACCATATAGTGAAAGAGCACGCTGATAGGAAAGGATATGTGGCTGCAGATAAGGTAGTTGGAAAGGCGGCAGCATTCATGTATGTACTGATGGAAGTAAAGAATGTGTATGCACAGGTCATTAGCACCCCAGCATTGGAAGTATTAAAAGCAGCAGGAATAGAAGTTACTTTTGAGAAAAGTGTAGAAGCTATCCGGAACAGGACGAATACAGGATTTTGCCCGATGGAGAGTGCTGTGATGGAGGTACAGATGCCGGAAGAGGCATTGGAGGTTTTGAGGAAGAAATTGGAGGAATGCGGATAAAATTAGCAGGCAATTTGTTCCCAAATGGGAAGCGGATATTGTTTTGTCAGGGCAGATTCCAAATATTGTATAAATATGAATGTTGGTTAATTTTATTAAACATTAATTACTATGTGCTCAATTGTGGATTGTTAGATTGTTTGTTATGATGAAATTGCAAAGGCCGATGCATATCAATTTAGAGGAGGTTCTATTTATGCAGATAGGAGAAGTAATTCGTTATTATAGAAAACAAAAAAATATGACACAAGAAGAAATGGCGAACCGACTTGGAGTAACAGCCCCTGCAGTGAATAAGTGGGAGAATGGAAATTCTTTACCAGATATTATGATGTTGGCGCCAATTGCCAGATTGTTGGACATTACATTAGAAATGTTGCTGTCTTTTCAGGAAGAATTAACAGAAGAAGAAATCAATAATTTTGTAGTGGAAATGGATAGCAGATTGAAATGCGAAGCCTATGAGGAAGTATTTCAGTGGGCAAAAAAAGTAATAGAAAAATATCCGAATTGTGAAAGCTTGATCTGGCAAATGGCAGTTGTATTAGATGCTCATCGGATGACGGAAGAAATTTCTGATGCAGATCAATATGACAACTATATTAAAGACTGGTATGTGTGCGCTTTGTACAGCGAAGATGAGAAAATTAGAACGAATGCGGCAGACTCTCTATTTGGTTTTTTTACAAGGAAGGAGCAGTATGAAGAGGCAGAAAAATATCTTGCATATTTTTCAGAACAGAACCCGGAAAGGAAAAGAAAACAGGCATATATTTATAGCAAAACAGACCGGATAGAGGAAGCGTATAAAGCGTACGAGGAATTATTGTTTTCAGGATATCAAATGCTTAGCATGGTATTTCACGGTATTTATATGCTGGCAATGCAGGAGCATAATATGGAGAAAGCACATAAACTTGTAGATAAGCAGGCAGAATTAGCAAAGCTGTTTGAAATGGGGAAATATTCAGAGGTTAGCTGTAGGCTCGATTTAGCAACTGCAGAGAAGGATATAGATACTACGATTGAAACAATGGAAAAGATACTTGCAAGTATAGATGAGATGGTAGCATTTAGTAAATCTACACTTTACGAGCATATGAATTTTCATGAAGCCAGATATGAATTTGTTGAGGAGATAAAGAAAAATTTATTAGAAGAATTTCGGGATGAGAAGACATATGGGTTTCTTAAAGATAATGCAAGGTGGCAGGCATTGATTGGAAAAGGAAAAAGAGGTTTCGTATGATCAGGCAATCTAAGAAACTGTGTTGATAAAAGAATGCAGATAGAGATGGAAAGAAAGGATAAAAAGATGAAATTAAAATTATTTTCAATAATTTTAATCGGGCTATTGCTTACCGGATGCGGGAAAAATACTGTATCAGAGCCACAGCTGGAAATTACGGAAGCCGTTTCCGAAGAAGAAAATTCATCAGCTGTACCGGAAAATACGCAAGAGTCGGAAGCAGAAGAACCATATGTGCTTAATTTTACAGCGACTACCATTGACGGAGAAGAATTTACTTCCGAATGCTTTTCCCAGTCGAAACTGACGATGGTAAATATTTGGGCGACATACTGTAATCCCTGTTTGAGTGAAATGCCGGATTTAGGAGAAATTGCGACATCCTACGAGCCGTCAGAGTTTCAGATCATCGGCGTTGTTAGTGATGTTGTAGAAGGTGATAATGAGGAAACGATTCAGGGAGTGCAAGATTTGATCATCGAGACGAATGCGAATTATACGCATTTGCTTTTGAGTGAATCCCTTTACAATAATTTAGTAGGAGCAATAGATTCGGTACCTACTACATTTTTTGTGAATGAAAAGGGCGAGTTGTTGGGATACGTTGTAGGCGCAAGATCGCGGGAAAGCTGGGAGGAAATTATCGATGAACTTTTGGCAGAAATGGAGTAGTACGATAAAGAGAATAGCACTGTGGAAAGTGGGATTTGGATTAGGCGTACTTTTTCTTGTGATAGGATTTTTTGGCGAGCAGTTTACGGATATCTATCGTAAGGCTGTCATGATTTGTCTGGAATGTATTGGAATTGGGTAGAAGGAAAGCATTATGAGCAGATTCAGACCAACTAAAATTCGATTATATTTTCAAATATTATACACGATCATAACGAACGGATATATATATGGATATTTGAACGGAAAAATTTATAAGGGTTCCTTAAAGTATGCTTGTGCTCCTGGCTTAAATTGTTATTCCTGCCCTGGGGCATTAGCATCTTGTCCGCTTGGTGCATTGCAGGCAGCTTTAAATAAGAAAGATTTTGAAATACCATTTGCGGTTTTAGGATTTTTCTTTGTTTTCGGAAGTGTCTTTGGGAGATTTGTGTGTGGCTGGCTTTGTCCTTTCGGGTTGTTACAAGACTTATTACATAAAATACCTGTCTTTCGAAAGAAAAAACAACTGCCATGTCATTCTGCTTTGAAATATGGGAAGTATGTCGTATTGGTTGGACTTGTATTCATCGGTTCTTCTTTTTTGTTCGGCGGCTTTGTGAAAGTACCGGCTTTTTGTAAATACTTGTGTCCGTCAGGCACATGGATGGGTGCAATTCCACTGTTGAGCACCAATGAACAACTGTGTTCGCAGATTGGGGGATTGTTTTACTGGAAACTTGGTGTGCTTCTAGTCTTACTCATTTTATCGCTGAAAATTTATCGGCCTTTCTGTCAGTATCTGTGTCCACTCGGAGCAATTTATGGCTGGTTCAACCGATTCAGTCTGGTGCAGATTCATTGGGAAAAAGAGGAGTGTACATCCTGTATGGCATGTCAGAAAGCATGTCCGGTCAATTTGCCGCCGGAAAAGATTTCTGTTTCTACAGAATGTATCAAATGTGGGCAGTGTATAGAAGCATGTCCGTCAGAGTGTTTGCATTTTAGCAATCATAAAGTACGTTAACTGCAAAAGTGGTCTCATCGGATAAGGTGCGTGAATGAATAGCAAAAGTCAAAGGATGTTGCGTAAAGTAGCATCCTTTTTGTTTGAAAAGGATTCCATAGAGTTTCTTGTAAAAACCTCAATAAAATGCTAACATCTAAGGTAGAAAAAGAAATGCCAGAGGGAGATATATGAGTAGGAATAGGAAAGTTTTAAATTTCATAATGCTTTTTAGTCTTTTGCTGGCATTTTTATGCCCTTTTCCAAAGGTTTATGCCGGTGACAATGTACTTGCTCTTTATCAGGAATATTGCAGTCGCTTTGAAAGTATAGAGTATCAGGATGATATTTCTGAAAATGGGTTTACGATTGTGGAAGAACAGATTTTCCCGATCGAGCTTGCAGGGCAAGGGAACGTGGCAGTCATTCCAGCTTTCGATAAGCAGTATGATCGTTTGGCATTATTTTTTGCAAAAGAAGACGGAAAAATTTTTTATAAAACAGATCAGTTGGAGACAAATAATCGGAACCGTGGACAGATGAAACAGCCAAATCGTAATATTGCGGCGATATCCTTTCAGGATGTGAACGGTGATGAGCGGATGGATATTTTGTTGATTACCTCTTGTGTAAATGATACTGGCGACTATGCGGGCAAGCCATATAAAGTAGGAGATGTATTGTTTCAAAGTGAGCAGGGAGTCGGATTTTACAGAGATTATCGGATATCGGACAAGATCAATCGGTTTGGGATGAACAAAAGTGTAGAGGCGATCACTGCTTTTGTACGGGATGGGTATTCTACCGAGTTCATGTATACTGCAACAACGCTGGCAGAATTGAAAGAACAGGGGCTTCAGGTTATAGAAGAGCAGTGTTATTCCAGAAGCTTTGCCAAGCTTGGAAAGCTTTTGGTTGTACCGGGAACTTACCGGATAGCGGATTATGATATTTTTATGATCTATCTTGTAAATGAGCAGGGCTACATTGTTTCCAGCTTGCAGCCAATGGGAGATTATGACAATCTGTATGCCTTGAAAGGAATTAACTGTCGTGATATTGATGGTGACGGATTGAAGGATATTGTAGTATTGGCGCGATACAGTTATGAAGGAAAAGCCGGAGAGCTCATCGTAGAAAGTGATTATTCTATTTATTATCAGAGAACCGGAGGCTTCTCTGTGGATACGGATATTAAGAGCATGTATCAGTGCAGTGATGAAGATACGATGGAAGCACTTGTAGAAAAGGCACGAGCTTATTGGGGGTGGAAAACAGAAGATGATTAAAATATTGATTGTAGATGATGAGAAACCGATATGTGATCTGATCGATCTGAATTTGTCCTCCGCCGGATATCATTGTGAATCTGTGCAGGATGGACTTAAGGCAATTGATCGGATCGAAAAAGAATCGTTTGACTTGATCTTATTGGATATCATGCTTCCGGGAGCGGATGGTTACGGCATCATGGAATACATACGTCCTTTGGGTATTCCGGTCATATTTATTACAGCAAAGCATGAGGTAAAAGATAGAGTCAAAGGGTTGAAGCTTGGTGCAGATGATTATCTGGTGAAGCCTTTTGATGTGGTTGAACTGGTAGCGCGAGTGGAGGCGGTACTGCGCCGTTACAATAAGACGGAGCAGAAACTGACTGCCGGAGATGTTGTTGTTGATGTAGAAGCACATAGAGTAACAAAGGGCGGAAGACAGATTGAATTAACAAATAAGGAATTTGGTCTTTTAGTACTTTTTATGAAAAATAAAAATGTAGCTCTGTTCCGGGAGACTTTGTATGAGAAGGTATGGGAAGACGAGTACTTTGCAGACAGTCGTACGCTTGATCTGCATGTGCAAAGATTAAGAAAGAAACTTGGATGGGAACATAGTTTGGTAGCGGTGTACAAGGTAGGATACCGCTTAGAGGTATCGCAATGAAATTTTCATTAAAATTGTTACTGAGCACCATGATTGTCATGGCAATGGCACTGGGATTTAGCGGATTTTATTTTGTGAATTATGTATTTGAAACATCATTAGAACGGGAAGCCGGTCAGGCACTGGATGAAAGCAGTATTTTAAGTTTTGCCTTTGAAACGGCTGCGCTTAATGTGCCTGCAACTTACCATGTATTACCGGACAGCACGGTGGAAGAAATTGCCTCCAATTTGGAAACAGGGGGACGTAGCACCAGCCGTCTTTTGCGTATTTCGGATGAAGAAAAAAATGTGCTCTATGCCAGTGATGGATTTGAAGCAGACAATGGTCTGTTGATGCAGATAGATGAAAGCACAAAGTCTTATCAGGTTATCCGTATAGGGGACAAATATTATATTCATACTGGCGTTTCCCTAAATACGTTAGATAGGATTTTGTATTTGGAGACCATGCGGGATGTATCGGAAGTGTTTAAAGAGAGAGAACTTGGCTTTTCTCTGTATCGGAAGGTGACTATTATCATGCTGCTTATCGGTACGCTCATCATGCATTTTATTGCTTCCTGGCTTACGAAACCGATTCGGATATTGACAGGGGCAACGAAGAAAATGGCAGCAGGAGATTATTCCTATCGTGCGAAACAGATCAGTCAGGACGAATTGGGACAGCTTACGATGGATTTTAACAACATGGCAAATGCTTTGGAAGAAAATATTGGAAAGCTGGAAGAAGAGATTGAGGCGCGGGAAGATTTTGTAGCTGCTTTTGCGCATGAACTGAAGACACCGTTAACGGCAATTATTGGCTATGCGGATATGCTTCGTTCTCACAAACTGGATGAAGAAAAAAGTTTTATGTCAGCCAATTATATTTATACAGAAGGAAAGCGCCTGGAAGCAATGTCTTTTCGTCTGTTGGATATTATTGTGACGAAAAGAAATGAAGTAGAATTTCAGGTGGTTTCGGCAGAGTCTATTTTGGGTTATATGAAAGAAATGTTTGTGGATGGTGGCGAAATAAACTTTTCTTTTCAATATGAAAATGGAACAATATGGGCAGAGGCAAATTTGATCAAAACGGTACTTGTGAATTTGATCGATAATGCATGCAAAGCATCCGAAGAAGGAAGTTGTGTGGAAATAAAGGGATATGCGCTTGAGGATGGCTATCGCTTTGCGGTGAAGGATTATGGAGTCGGCATTCCAACGGAGGAGCAGCGCAAGATCACGAAGGCATTTTACATGGTAGATAAATCCCGCGCAAGGAGTAAAAATGGGGCTGGTTTAGGTCTGGCATTGTGTGCAGAAATACTTCGCCTTCATCATAGTGAGTTAGAAATTGAGAGCGAGCCGGGAAAAGGTTCCTGTATCAGTTTTGTACTTCCAAGGCAAGAGGAGGAAACAAATGAAAAATAAAAAAGTAAAAAAGATAGCCTTTCCTTTGCTTGTCTGTCTGGTAATTGTTTTAGCTATTTGGGGGCCGGAGGCCTTGGCAAAATATAAGGACAGGGATATATTAGGGGAGACATATGTGGAGAATGTAGAAGAAGCGGGAGAGGGTTATCGCTATACATTGAATGCCAATGAAAAATTGTACATATTGTCTTGCTGTTTAAGCAGTCAGACCATTCCGGAAAGTGAGCTAAATGCATTGACACGTACAGAAACCGAAGAGGTGGATTATCAGAATCTGGAAGGAACTTATGCCTTTGTTGTCAATCACAATGGTCCTTCTGGCAAGGAGATCACAGATGAAGAGATTTATGCGACATGCAACGAAGGATTAAGTATGCTAAATGAGTTGGGCATACTTCCAGATGGAATTAAGGAGATAGGAGCAGATGCTTATGATGCCACTTTGTATTCGGCGATTGATGTGCTGGAGCCCAGAAATAATGTGGCAGTCTGGAAAGTAAGTCTTTCTAATAGTCAAATGAATGCGGATAAAGAAAACCGCTTGATTGATGCGTATATTGATGCAGACAATGGAAAAATATATGAGTTTTATGTCAGGACTCCATTGACGTGGGAAGAGATTGATGCAGATTCCATTGTGGAAGAATGGGCAGATTATATGGGACTTAGCAGTCCGGAAGCCTATGAGTCGGATAACCCGTTGTTAGAAAGTACGCCATATTTTAAGAAATATGTATTTTCCGGTATGGGAGAAGGCAGAACCATTGTAACACTTGGTTTTTATGAAGGAATTAATGAGTTATATTTGAAAATTTCAAAATGATGCAACTTTGATGCAAAAATGATGGTATTTTGATACAAAAATGATGATATTTTGATGCAGCGCGCGTGTAATCTTAAATCAACAACAGTTGAGGAGAGAGGAGTATCAAAATATGTACGAAGGACCATCATTTTCCCATGAGTATGGGTGCAGCATAAAGAAAAGAGAGAATAGAAGAAGGAGAACGTGGAAAGTCGTCTGTGCCACACTTATGGTCGTGTGCATGGTCAGCATGTCATTTGCATGGACGGAAAATGTGCTGGCAGCACCGGAGAAAATGATGGTAGAGGAAGTATCTGTGCCAGAGCTTAATACACAGGCAATGGATACGGTTTCTGGGAATGAAGTGTGTGTGGAAGTGATGGAAGAAGAATCGGGAGTACCAGTTATTTTTTTGGATGCCGGACATGGTGGAGCAGATGAAGGATGTGCCAGAGCAGGTGTAGCAGAAAAGGACATCAATCTGGCAATTGCAAAGCTTGTAAAGAGCAAGCTGGAGGCATTAGGGTATCAGGTCATTATGGCAAGGGAAGATGATACCTATATCGAAAAAGAGGAACGTGTAAAAAGAGCAAATGAATGTCAGGCAGACATTTATGTGAGCATTCATCAAAATGCTTCCGAGGATACAGGTGTATACGGAATGGAAGTGTGGTATGAGGGAAACGACGAAATGCGCGACAACAAACGGCTGGCGCAGCTTATACAGCAGCAGACTGTGAAGCAAACAGGTGCATTGGAACGGGAGCTTCGAGGGGATGCAGATTTTCATGTGACGGGAAGCACAACGATGTCGGCATGCTTGATCGAAACGGGATTTTTATCGAATGCGGTGGAGCGCAACAAGTTGACTACAGAGGAATATCAGGAGCAGATTGCAGAAGGAATTGTACAAGGAATTGATTATTATTTTTATCCTAAAACGATGTATCTGACTTTTGATGACGGTCCTTCTGTAGAAAATACGAATCGAGTATTGGATGTGTTAAAGGAGAGAAATATTAAGGCAACCTTTTTTTTAGTAGGAGAGAATGTGCGGAAAAATCCGGAAGTAGCACAGCGTATTGTGGCAGAAGGGCATACTATTGGCATTCATTGTGATAATCATGATTATGATGTGATCTATGCCAGTGTAGACAGTTACATACAGGATTTTGAAGCGGCACATCAGACAGTGCTTGAAGTAACCGGTGTAGATGCAAAAATATTTCGTTTTCCAGGTGGAAGCATCAATGGCTACAATGAAGATGTGCGAGAGGAAATTATAAAGGAAATGACCGCCAGAGGTTATATTTATTATGACTGGAATGCCAGTCTGGAAGATGCAGTCCGACAGGCAGAGCCGGAAGAATTAATAGCGAACGGAGTCGAGACTACGCTTGGTCGCAAAAAGGTGATCATGTTAGCTCATGATGTTGTTTATAATACGGGAATCTGTCTGGATGATTTGTTGGACAGTCTGCCGGAATATGAAATGAAATTATTGACGGAGGAGGTAGAGCCGATTCAATTTTAAGTGAAGAAATAATTCCTTGCTTACTGTACAAATAGGATCTATAGATGTTAAAATGGGTCTAGGAAAAACAGTAATAAAAGGAATATGATAATATATGAAAGATCTTACAAAAGGAAAACCTTCGAAACTGATATTGGCTTTTGCACTTCCTATTTTTTTAGGAAATCTGTTGCAGCTTACTTATAGTCTCGTGGACACAAGGATTGTCGGTTCATTTTTGGGCGACGATGCGTTGGCGGCAGTTGGAGCGACGACAACATTAAGTAATCTGATCGTCGGATTTTTAATGGGACTTTGCGGTGGATTTGCCATTATCAGTTCGCAGTGTTTTGGAGCAAAAGATGACAAAGGACTTAGGAAAACATTTGCAGTATCGTTGATCTTAGGCGTAGTGATCGCAGTCGTATTAACGGTAGCAGGGCTTGTGTTTTTAAATCCTATCCTACGTTTTTTAAATGTGCCGGATGGATTGATGGGCATAGCGTATGAGTATATTTTTATTATTATTGCGGGCATTCTGGCAACGCTCTTTTATAATATTTTTTCTTCTATACTACGGGCAATCGGTGATACAGTAACACCCCTTATTATTTTGGCCGTTTCGGTGGTATTAAATATTATAGGGGATCTGTTTTTCATTGTGGTGCTGAAAGCTGGTGTGCAAGGGGCAGCAGTAGCAACGGTTCTGGCACAGGTGATAGCGGCAGTAGCATGTTATATTTATATGATGAAAAGGTACGAAGTATTGCAGTTGCACAAGGAAGATTTTCAAGGTCTGTCATCGGACATGATAAGACAGATGCTCAGTTCCGGTTTGTCCATGGGATTTATGAATTCTCTTGTGAATATCGGTTCGCTCACATTGCAGACTGCCATCAATGAGCTTGGAGAGGATATCATTGTTGCACATACTGCAGCAAGAAAGATTTCGGAAGTCTTTATGATTATGTTTGCTGTATTTGGTCAGACTATGGCGACTTACTGCGGACAAAATTTAGGAGCTGGAAAAATTGACCGTATTAAAAAGGGAATCATGCTTGCCATTTTTTATACTTGTATCTGGTGTACGATGGCAACGATAGCAAGCTATACGATTGGAGACTGGCTTGTTTACCTCGTGACAGGGACAAAAAATGAAACCGTCATTTTAAATGCAACCAATTATTTGAAATTTGATTCTTTATTTTATTATGTGACCGCGGTGATCTGTATTGTGCGAAATGCCATGCAGGGACTGGGAGAGCGGATCGTACCGCTCATATCCAGTTCGCTGGAGATGGTCGGGAAAATGGTGATCGCGGTAACACTTGTGCCGTGGTGGGGATACACGGGAGTCATTGTGGCGGAGCCGATTGTGTGGTTTGTTATGGTGATTCCGCTGTTAGTGAAGATTTTCAGGATGCCGGTGTTGAAGAAAGAGAATATATCATGATATATTAGAGAATAGTAAAAGGGAAAAGAGAGAACAAATGTATAAAAATAATATGATTGCATATAGAATGCTGAGACCAGTGCTTTCGGTTGTGTTTAAGGCGTTTTATAATCCAACGATTATTCATAAAGAATACATACCTGAAAAAGGGGTTGGAGCAGTTTAAAACGGAGGATCATAATGTTTTTGGGGGCGAGAGAAGTAAGCCTTAATAAGGTCATTGAGGTATTTGGTAAAGAGGTTAAGAAGTGGTTAAGGAAGCTTTTAACCGGTTGTTTTTGAAAAGAAAACTAGATATTATGAAAATACGGAAGCGCTGGTATCTAGAGATGCCGTTAAAAAAAGAACGAAGAATGTGTAAAAGGAGGAATTTCTATGAAATTTTTCAAGTGTAGGCACTGCGGGAACATTGTTGATTTTATGTATGAATCGGGTATGCCTCTTTCCTGCTGTGGGGAAAATATGCAGGAGCTGATACCGGGAACATCAGATGGAGCTGCAGAAAAGCATGTGCCAGTAGTGCAGGTTGACGGAGCCAAAATTACAGTTTTGGTAGGAGAAGTTGAGCATCCGATGACGGAAGAACATTCTATACAATGGATTGTGCTGGAGACAAAAAAGGGTGCACAGAAAGTTTACCTGCAGCCGGGTGAAAAGCCAAAAGCAGAATTCCTATTGACTGATGGTGATGAAGCAGTAGCTGCTTATGAATATTGTAATCTGCATGGTTTGTGGAAAACAGACATATCATAGCAGCATACAAAAAATGTGTAAAAGTGTAAAGGGAAAAAGGGAGAGCGAAAGGCTGCCGTACTGTGAAAAAGAAACAGTACAGCAGCCTTTTGTATGCGGTATACTTTAAATATTACCTTTTTGCAAGAGCATTATGAAAGCTTCTTCTCTCGATATGGAAGATTTTTGAAGGCACTTGCAAGAAGAGAAGATGGATGCTATACTGACAGCATCAGAAAGCGTTCGCTTTCTAGTCTGTTATCTAAAGAATTTCATTTTGGCTAATCTGCCAATGCTTTCAGCAAATTTTTAGAAATAATTGAGAAACCAAAGAAAAATTGTTATGATGAAGGAGGTACCATGGGGAAAGAAGCATTACAATGGCATCCGGCTTTTTATGCAGGTTTGCAGATTGAATTTGAAGAAGAAAGGGATAATCTGATTTTTGAAAATGAGCATCAGCTTGGTACGAAACCAAAAGAAATTGATGTGTTGATCATTAAAAAAGAAAAAGATATTCCTATTAAGAAAAATATTGGGCAGATTTTTAAACAACACAATATAGTGGAATATAAATGTCCTACAGATTATTTAAGTATTGATGATTATTACAAGGTATATGCGTATGCTTGCTTTTATAAGTCAGATACAGTAAAGCAGAACAGCATACCTATTTCAGAGATTACGATTACTTTTGTATGTAAAAGATATCCAGAGAAACTCATTAAACATTTAAGAAAAGTATGGAATTATCAGATTATCAAAAAAGAGGCAGGAATCTATCTGGTCGATAAAGGTATGAAACAAGATATTCTTCCTATGCAGATTATTGTCACAAGTAAGCTTGAAAAAAAGGAAAACTTATGGCTCAGCAGTTTGACAGATGAGTTGAAGGGTAAAGAAGAAACAAAGCAATTGGTCGGAGAATATCAAAAACATAGAGATAACAAACTATATGAATCGGTTATGGATATCGTAGTAAGAGCAAATCAGAAAAAGTTTGAGGAGGTTAAAAGTATGTGTAAGGCGTTGGAAGAATTAATGGCTGATGTAATAGAGGAAAGAGAAAAAGAGGCAATAGAAAGAGGAATGGCAAAGGGAATGGCGCAGGGTATAGAGCAAGGAATGGCGCAAGGTATAGAGCAAGGAATGGCATTAGGAATAGAACAAGGAATAGAACAAGGAATAGAACAAGGAACGCAAAGCATTGTTCTTAATATGATAAAAAGACACATGTCCGATGAAGATATATGCGCAATCGCAGAGTGCGACCAGAACTTTCTTGATATGGTAAGGGAAAATATGGCTTGATAGGAAAAATAAAATCACGTCTTACGAAACAATTGGAAAAATACGAGACAGAATGGATGAATTTTTAGCGGATCGGTGGATTGATCAAGTGGAGGATAAAGGTGCAGATATATATATGTGATGACGAACAACGAATTTTAAAAGATATGGAAAATAGGATCAAGCTTATTTTACAGGAATGTTTTGTTAAGACTTTTTCGGATGGAAAGGAATTGCTGGAAGCGTTAAAAAATTCTGCTTGTGATGTTTTGCTTTTGGATATTGATATGCCACAGATAAGCGGGTTGGATATTGCAGGAGAACTGACAAAAATGCAAGATAAGCCACTGCTTGTTTTTGTAACGAGTCATGATGAATTGGTCTATGATAGTCTGCAATATCATCCATTTGGTTTTATCCGTAAAAATCATTTTGATAGCGAGATTGCAAAAATGCTAAAGGATTGCCAACAGGAGCTGGTAGCAAAAAATCAGCATTTTACTTTTAAGAGTGGAACAGAAAATGTAAGGATACCATTGGAGGAAATCCTTTATTATGAAAGTGATGGAAATTATTTAAAACTGTTTACCAAAGAACAGGAGTATCGCCTAAGAGATACGATCACTGCAGTTGAAAATGCGTTATCAACAAGTGGATTTGTGCGGATACATAGAGGCTTTTTAGTGAACCAGTCGGCAGTTAAAAAGTTGAGCGCAGAAGAAGCGGAGTTAATAAATGGTGTAAGAATTCCAATTGGAAAAAATTTTGCACAGGAAGCGAAGGCAAGGCTGATGCGATATATGTTGAAGTAAAAAATAAGAGGAATTTTTAATGAAGAGCTATCGCAGTTTAAAAAAAGAATATGATGAACTACAAGAAATGTATATGGAGCTTTTTTCAAAAGAAGCAGAGCTTACTTATGATCTTTCTAAATTGAGGGAAGAAGAAGAACAGCTTCGGACGCAGGACTTGGAGATCCGTGCTTTACATGAAAATGTGCGGAAGTTAAAGCACGATATGAAAAATCATTTGATGGTGATTACATCTTATCTGAATAAAGCAGAGTATGAAGAGGCAAGATCGTATACTTCTGAAATCTTAGATAAATTGAATGCCGTTCATAGTTATATTGAGACCGGAAATTCTCTGCTAAATCATATCATTAATGAAAAATTGGAATATGCCAAAGCAAAAAAGATATCGATAAAGGCAGAAATTGAAAATTTATCTTTTTCCAGAATGAAAAGTATTGATTTTTCTGCATTGTTAACCAATATGTTGGATAACGCAATTGAAGCAAGTGAAAAAGAGATACAGCCGGAATTACATGTAAGTATTTCGCGTAGGCGGGGGTATGAGGTAATCTTAGTAAAAAACCATATTCAAAAGTCTATATTACAGGAAAATCCCCACTTGGAGTCAACAAAAGATGGAAAGGATATACATGGAATGGGAGTGAAGCAAATACGTGAACTGGTAGAAAAATATGAGGGTATGTGTGATTTTTTTGAGGAAGATAATTTCTTTTGCGTTAGTGCGTTTATCCCACAGTAGATGCTGTTTATCCCAATCCCTTGCAATCAGAAATTGCGAGGGATATTTTTAGTTTGAGGACGAAATATGATTGGTTTTGAAAAGGTAAGTAAATTTATAATTTCAGATGTGACGCTTCATATACCGGAAGGGAAAACGGTTGGTCTGATCGGTACTTCTGGTGCAGGCAAGACGACCTTGATCAAACTTGCATGCGGTTTGCTAAGACCAGAGGCTGGAAACGTATACACGATGCGCCGAGATCCGGTCGCGCAAAGAATGCAATGTGGAAAGGATTTGAGCGTATTGTTTGCGGACAAGCCTTTTTTACAAAAAGAGGATACGGTTGTAGATAATTTTCAAATGATAAAAGCAGTCTACAAACTTTCTCAAAAGGAATTTAAAAAAGAATATGAAATGCTGGCAGAGCGTTTGCAATTTGAAGGAATAGAAGGACAAAAGGTAAAAGAGCTGTCCTTGGGGCAGCGTAGAAGGGTAGAGATTGGTGCGGCATTGATTTCCAGACCAAAGCTTTTGCTATTGGATGAACCGACCATAGGACTGGATGCAGATGCAAAACAGGTATTTTGTGAACTGATTGCAGAAAAGGAAAGAGAGGGAATGACGGTATTAGTTACCTCGCACAATATGGAAGAAATTTCAAAAATGTGCGATCGGATTGCCTTGTTGGATAAAGGAAAGCTCCTTTATTATGGAGAGGAAACACAGCTTCGCAGAAGGTATGCACCGATGGATAGAATGCATCTGAAATTGCTTGGAAAACTGCCGGATCTGGAAGATTTACCATTACAGTCTTATGAGGTGAAAGATGATATTCTGAAAATAACTTACAATTCCAATCGTATTACAGCTGCTGAAATTTTGAGACTTATTTTAACGCAGACGAAGGTAGTGGAGATGAAAATTCACAAGTCAGATTTGGCAGACATTATTGTCCAAATGAAAAAGGATGGGTGAACATGGAAAATTTAATTGAAGTGAAGAATGTCAGCAAGACTTTTAAAGTAAATAAACGGGCAAATGGTATACCCGGAATGGTAGCGAATCTTCTTGTGCCCAAATTTGAGCAGAAGCAGGCAGTAAAAGATATCAGTTTTTCGATCAAAGAGGGCGAAATGGTTGGATTTGTAGGACCAAACGGGGCAGGAAAATCTACGACGATTAAAATGCTATCAGGAATTTTATATCCTGATAGTGGTGAGATAAAAGTTAATGGATATGTGCCATATAAGCAGAGAAAGGACTATGTGGGAAGTATTGGAGTAGTATTTGGACAAAAATCGCAGCTACAATGGGATTTGCCTGTGATTGACAGTTTTGAACTTTTGAAAGCTATTTACAGAGTGCCGGAAAAAGTATATCAGAGAAATTTGGAACGTTTTACAGATATGTTGAATATGGGAGGTTTTATAAACCAGCCTGTGCGACAGCTTTCTTTGGGACAACGTATGCGGGCAGATATTGCTGCGGCATTATTGCATTCACCAAGAATTGTATTTTTCGATGAACCTACTATCGGTGTGGACGTAGTAGGAAAAGAGAAAATAAGAGAATTTATTCGAGAGCTGAATAGGAAGGACAAGGTTACTATGCTTTTTACTACACATGATATGCAGGATATCGAAAAGACTTGTAATCGTCTGATCATTATTGATAAGGGATCAAAAGTTTACGATGGAACACTGTTTGGAATCCGTGAAAAGTATGGGACCACGAGACAGTTGGATGTAGAATTTAAGGATAACTGCGAAATAGAACCCATTAAAAATGTAGAGATAAAACAAATTGATGAACTGGATGGACGAAAGAAGCGTTTCATTTTTGAAAATAAAGATGTACAGATTAATGAGTTGATGAATGAGCTTTTGGCAAAATACAATGTACGGGATTTAAACATTTCCGAACCAGAGATAGAAAGTATCATAAGGAAAATTTATAGTGGAAAGGATGTTGTTCTATGATGTTAAAGCCATATTTTGCATTTGCAAAGAAAAGTTTTTTGAAAAGAAGTGCTTACCGCTTTAATCATCTAATGAGTATTTTCAATACCTGTCTGCAGATTTTTATCTTTTGGGGAATTTACAAGGCATTATATGGTGATAGAACGGAAGTGGATGGAATAACTATGTCCATGGTGACGACCAATTTCATTTTGTCCATGGGATTAAGTGCAGTCTTTTATGTAGATGATTACTTTTTGCCTTCCAAAATATGGGATGGAAGCATTGCTAATGAGTTGTTAAGACCAGTAAGTTTTAAGGGGAAAATGATTGCTGAAAATTTGGGAAATGCAGCCTTTAATTTTGTTTTTCAATTTGTGCCTGCATTGCTGATTTGTGTTTGGACAATAGGAATGAAGCCGCCTGCAAGTCCACAGATGTTTGTATTGTTTTTAGTCAGTGCCATTTTAGGTTATGGAGTACTATGGTCGATTAGCTTTGCGGTGCAGATGACTGCATTCTGGCTTGTGAATATTTGGAGTTTGACAACCATTAAAACAGTATTCATTAATGTGTTGTCTGGTTCTATGATTCCATTGTGGTTTATGCCAGAGTGGATGAGAGGCGTATTACAGTTTACCCCCTTTTCCTCGATTTATTTTACACCGGTGCAGATTTATTTAGGACAGCTTTCACTTCAGGAGATTTGTTTTCAGTATCTGGTGCAGATCTTATGGATCATAGTAATTTATTTTGTGGGAAATTTGCTATGGATAAAAGGGCAGAAAAAACTGGTAGTACAAGGAGGTTAAATATGAAATGTGATACATTTTATTTGATTGGAATGTATACAAAAACGATTATGAAATCGTGGTTTCAGTATAAGATAGATGCAGTGCTGAGGTCACTTGCTGTATTTTTGCGAGAGGCAACCGGAATCATTGTGATCTATTTCACCTTGCTGAAGTTTGATACATTAAATGGATGGAATCTTTACGAAATGCTATTTCTGTTCAGCTTTTTATTTGTCACATATGGTATATTAATTTTGTTTTTTACGGGGTTGCGCGATTTTGGAGATACAGTGCGGAATGGTAATTTTGATCGTTTTATTTTAAGACCAAGAGGATTGCTGTTCCAAATCATTTTTATAAATGCAGACTGGTTTGCAGCGATTGGACATGGTTGTCTAGGAATTGCATTGTTTATCATCAGTGCTGGAAAAGTTGGTGTTGAATGGAATGTAATAAGTATTTTTTATGCAATAGTTACTATTGTTGGAGGAGTTTTCATTCAAGGAGCTATCTTTTTGTTCCTTGCAACACTGAACATTTATTTACTGGAAACAGATAGTTTAAAAGAAATTTTTTACTGGAATATGAGAAAATTTGCAGGTTATCCTATCAGTATTTTTCATAAGGGAATCCAGATGATCATGATCTATATTGTTCCATTTGCATTTGTAAATTATTTTCCGGTGCAGTTTCTGCTCAGAAAAGCAGATATGGCGCAATATCCCAGTCTTTTTATGTATATGACCCCGCTAGTTGGTGCAGGAATGTATTTATTAGCATATGGTTTTTGGCGGTTGAGTCTAAAGTATTATAAAAGTTCGGGAAATTAGAAAATTACAGAAGTGTTATGCCCCAAGCCTTTACGTTTGGGGCACTTTTTTATTGGAAACAAGTTCACAAAATGCAGCTCCACCAATAATAAGGGCAGTGCCGATTATCTGTGCTATGCTCATTCTTTCTTTCAAAAAAATAACGGCAAAGAGTACAGCGGAAAGTGGTTCCAAATAGCCGCAAATTGCCACAGTTTGTACGGGGAGTTTCCCAATAGAAGAAAAATAGCAATAACAGCCGATTCCTGTATTAAATAATCCAAGAATCAGTATCGGTGTCCAATCTTCATTGGTGGGCAGCGCAAAGCTGCGGTTCCTACTTACATAAACAGCAACAGTCAGAAAACTGACCAACAATTGAATCATAGAATTTTCAAGACCAACGATGTGTTCAGCCTTTTTATTGAAGATTACCATAAAAGCATACATAACTGCTGACATTGCACCACAGAATAATCCAAATGCATTGCTTTGTGTACCTAATAATTGTCCATTTACCAGAATAAGTCCCAATAAAACAAGTAAGAATCCCATTATTTTTTTCCATGATAGACTTTCATGAAATAAGAGTGGTGAAAGGATGATTACTAGAATCGGGCTACAGTAATAGCATAAGGAAGAAATGCTGACTCCAATCTGTTGATAGGCTTCATAGAGGAACATCCAGCTTGCGCCCATTGCTATACCAGATATGCTTAGTGCTAAAAATTCTTTTTTCTTTTTCCAGAAAGAAAATTCCCTTCTTGTAAACAAAAAGAAAAGGAGTAATAAGGAACTTCCAATCAGTGTCCGCCAAAATACAATTTCCACGCTGGATAAAAAAATCTGACTTGCCACGATTCCGTTAGAGCCAAATAAAAGTAGAGCAAAAATATATTTTATGTAAGATTTTTTCATAAGGATACCTTCCTGTAAGCAATGATTTCATATATTGCTTTTTTTCTGAAATAGTGTATCATAAGAAAAAAGATTACAAAAACGAATATTTATCATATGAATTATGACATTTTCAGATGAAAGAGGCGCGTAAGCATGGATATGAATATTCAAAAATATTTGGCATTTATGAAGACAGTGGAACTTGGTAGCTTTACGAAGGCAGCAGAAATCTTGAATTATTCCCAATCTGGTATTAGCCGGATGATCAATGATTTAGAAAAAGAATGGAAGGTATCCCTTTTAGAAAGGGGGCGCGCAGGTGTAAAACTGACCTCAGATGGTCTAAAGCTTCTTCCCTATGTTAAAAATGTCTGTTTAGAGTACGAAAAATTACAAATGCAAGTAGATGGATTAAATGGGCTGAAGTCTGGTTTGATCCGCATAGGAACTTTTTCCAGTGTAGCAACGCATTGGCTTCCCAATATAATCAAAGAATTTCAAAAGGATTATCCTGCTATTGATTACGAGTTATTGCTGGGCGATTATACGGAAATTGAAGAATGGATATTGGATGGACGTGTGGATTGTGGATTTTTGCGCTTGCCAACCCACCCTGATCTGGACACGATCTTTTTAGAACAGGATAAACTGCTTGCTGTTTTACCAGAAGATCATCCGCTTGCGGAATGTGATAAATTTCCGGTGCAAGCATTGTGTAAGGAACCTTTTATGCTATTAGAAAAAGGTGCTAAAGCGGAAATCTCTGAAGTTTTTGAGCGGTATCATTTAGAGCCACATGTTCATTTTACTACATGGGATGATTATGCTATTATGTCAATGGTAGAAAGTGGTTTAGGCATTAGTATTCTGCCACAATTGATATTAAAACGAGTACCTTATCACATTGTTGTAAAGGAGTTAGATGTACCCGCCTATCGAAATATAGGACTTGCCGTAAGAAACAAAAAAACGATCTCGCTGGCGGTGGAAAAGTTTATGGAATATTTGCAATATAGATAATTTGTGTGAAAGGATATAATAAGAAAAATTGGATTTTACGGAGGATAATATGCAGATAGAATATAGGATTGCTTGCATAGAAGATTTGAAAGAAATATGTGATCTTGTTAAAAATGCAATCAATACGATGATCGAACAGAATATTTTGCAATGGGATGAAATTTATCCAAATGAAGAAGTTTTAAGAGAAGATATCAATAAAAGACAGCTTTATGTTGGAGCTGCTGATAAACAGATAGCTGTTATTTATGTCATAAATCAAGAGTGTGATGCGGAATATAAAAATGGAAAATGGAAATATGAAGATAAGCCATTCTGCATCATACATAGATTATGCGTAAATCCCCTTTTTCAAAATAAAGGTGTTGGAAGAATTACTTTGCAGCATATCGAAAAGGAAGCAGAGAAAATGGGATTTCATGCAATTCGATTAGATGCGTTTACTAAAAACCCATTTGCGTTAAAGTTATATGATAGTTTTGGATATTCACGTGTAGGATATGCAGACTGGCGCAAGGGTAGATTTTACCTAATGGAAAAGTATTTATAAGGAAAAAGCAGCCTGCCAGATACATGATGGCAAGCTGCTTTTTCTATACTTTATTATGGCATCGGGCACTCGCAGTCAATGGAGACCTTATCTTCATCAAAGCATGCCATTACTGCATAATTAATTGGAATTTTCACGCAGATCTTTTGGGTAATATCAATGTGAAGAATATCATTACACGGGGCTTTGTGGCATGCGACAAGCGGTTCACCACAGCATTCTATTTCTACGTTGCATATAGATACATTAGGTTTTAACGTAATTGGCAGACTGATGTCGGCATATTGATAGCCGGTCTGCTTACAGCTTCCTTCTTTACAAGTATGATCCTTGCATCCGCCAGGAGGGAAAGGAGGGTATTCCAAAATGTGTTCTTGTTCTTCCATTATCATTACACTTCTTTCTTTTTGTAAGTTATAATATATTATATGTAAGATAGAATAAAAAAGTGTAAAGAAAAGGAAATTTAATACACGGAATGCAGCGTAAAGTGTTATACTATAAAAAAGTGATCGTATGAAAAAAGTGTACAAAAGGGAAGAGGTAGGCTTATGGGAGAAGGAAACGGAGAAGGAAATACATACAATAATTTTATAGATGAATTGACGGGAATCTATAATAGACAGGGATTTTATCAGTATACAGCAAATCTATTAAAGCAGCATCCGGATATTTCATTTTGTTTACTTTATTGGAATGTTCGTAAGTTTAAAGTTGTAAATGATTTATTCGGAAGAGAATCAGGTGATAAGGTTCTGATTTATCTTGCCAATGCTTTAAAAGAAGAATTTGGCAAGGAGACAGCTTCTTATGGAAGATTAGAAGGAGACAATTTTGTTTGCTGCGTTCCAATGGATATTATTGAACAAGAAAAATGGGTTCGTTTAGGAGATGTCAGTTTTGATGCGGATGATTCGGAGTACCATTTTTATTCTTGCTGTGGACTGTACAAGATTATTGATCCGGAAATATCCGTTGCCAAAATGGTAGACAGAGCCCGCGTTGCAATGGACACGGTAAAAAATAATTATTTGAAGCCGTATGCATGGTATGAAGAAAGTATGTGGGGTTCCATGGTTGAGGAACAACAAATGAACAATGCTTTCCGAAAGGCAATTACGGAAAAACAGTTCAAAGTATTTTATCAACCACTTTGTCGGGCAACAGATGGGGTTATTACGGGAGCAGAAGCGCTTGTACGATGGGAGAAGCCGGGTGAAGGGATGATCTCACCGGGGAAATTTATTCCTATTTTTGAAAAAAATGGATTGGTAAGTATTTTGGATCATTATGTATGGGGCGAAGTGTGCCGCATGCAGAAAAAGCGCATAGATCAAGGATTAAGAGTAGTTCCGGTTTCCATCAATGTATCAAGAGTAGAATTTTATAATCCACATCTTTGTGAAGAAATATATGATATTGTACAAAAATACAATGTTCCAACGGATCTGATCAAAATAGAAATAACAGAAAGTGCTTATGCGGCAGACCCTACTTTAGTTCAGGATGCAGTAAGAAAGCTGCATGAATATGGTTTTATTGTTTTAATGGATGATTTTGGAAGCGGCGCCTCTTCTTTAAATACATTAAAAGATTTACCGATTGATGTATTGAAGATCGACATGAAATTCATTGACAGCTTTGACAAGAATCAAAAGTCAGCTGTTATTTTAGAGGCTGTTATCCGTATGGCAAAATGGATGCAGTTAAGTACCGTAGCAGAAGGTGTTGAAACAAAAAAAGAGTGGGAATATTTAAAAAGTATGGAATGCGATGTGGTACAAGGTTATTACTTTTACCATCCGATGCCAGAAGCGGAATTTGAACGCCTGCTCAATCAGTCAATGACAAAGTATGCAGATATAGATAGAGATATACCAGAGTTGGATGATGTGATACAAGATGCATTCAGTCATGGAAATTCCAAAGAAAGCATGATCTTTTACAGTATGCTAGGCGGAATGGGAATTTTTGAAATGACAGAAGATAAGTTGGAGATACTTCAGGTAAACCGCGGCTATTACGAGGTCATATATGGAGAAGAAACATCATTACGGGAATTTTCCAAGTCGTTAAATAAGCTAGTGAAAGAACCGGAAAAAACAGTTTTAATGGAAAAGTGCCAGATCGCTAAAACGACTGATGAAATGCAGCAGGCGCAGATTCATTATGAGCGTGAAGATGGAAAGTTTATTTGGCTGAATGTAAAAGTGCGTTATATAGGAAGCCGTGGAAAAAGGTCTTTATTCTATTTTGCGATCGATAATATTGAAGAAATTAAGAAGGCGGAGCAGGAAAGATACCTTTTGGACTACAGCGCTGCACTGGTAAAAGTATTTGATAAAGTATACCGTATGGATTATGAGCATGGTATGGTCGAAGTGCTGCACAGTGGCGAATCTAGCATGAAAATAAAAGAGAAATATTATTTTGTTAATTTCTTTGAAAAGTTCCATAATAGTATTGAATGGGAGGGCAACAAAAATGTTGCATCCATAATCGCTAACAGAGAGCTTTTAGATCAAGAGCTGGTAAAGAGTAAAAATGGTAGTTTTTCTGTACATTACAAGGTAAAGAATGAACGGCTGGATATCAAAGAGGTTTCAGCAATGTTTTTCAAAGTGGAACTTCAGGATGGAAGGGAAGAATATCTTTGTTGTATTAAAAAAGAAAGAGAAACAAAGAGAGCCGTTGAATGATGGCAGAATAAATTATGAAAATGCATACTGACGAAAGTTGCGTCGGTATGCATTTTTTTATTGTCTTGCAATATATTTTATAAACAAGATATTTGGAGTCGTTTATGAAAATATCTTTAGACAAAGACGGATTGTCATTAAAGGACTTGGGAAAACCACTTTTTGGAATAGGGCTTTTGTTTGCAGCCTTTTTCTTTGGCAGGGGAGTTGCGTATGTGAATCAGGAAGAAACGGGCGAGCTAACAGAAACAGTAAACAGTGCCGTGATGGAAGCAGAAAACTGGGGATTGGGATTTGGCACAGAAGGAGCGCAGCCTACCGGGAATGTTACCACAGAGGAATTGGGACAATACGATGCCCATTATGTAGGTGACAGCAGTGAAAAAGTGATTTATCTTACTTTCGATGCAGGATATGAAAACGGAAATACCGCAGCAATTTTGGATGCCTTAAAAAAACATAATGTATCTGCCACTTTTTTTGTTGTAGGACATTATTTGGAGTCTGCACCGGATTTAGTAAAGCGGATGGTGGAGGAAGGACATTCCGTCGGGAATCATACATACCATCATCTAGATATGTCTTCCATTTCTAACAAAGAGTCTTTTCAAAAAGAAATGGATGATGTAGCAAATTTATTTAAAGAAATTACAGGAGAAGAAATGGCAATGTATTATCGACCGCCACAGGGAAAATATAGTACAGAAAACTTAAAAATGGCGAAGGATTTAGGGTATCATACGTTTTTCTGGAGTCTTGCGTATGTAGACTGGTATCAGGATAAACAACCGACCAAAGAAGAGGCATTTAATAAATTAGTGGGGCGTATTCATCCGGGGGCAATCGTACTTTTGCACAGTACCTCCAAAACGAATGCGGAAATATTGGATGAACTGCTGACGAAATGGGAAGAGATGGGATACACGTTTCGAACCTTGGAGGATTTTGTAAAATAAAAGGGAATAGTACCATTCTTTTTTGCAATGTGCTAAGATAAAAGAAAACGCGAATCTGAGGTGGTATTGTGCTATTACTGAAAGCGAATCCTGAGTTAAAACAAGTCTTTTCAAGGTTGATCGGAACGGTCAAAGCGCCGGTCAAATGGAAAAATATATTTGCAGTTGCTAACAATAACTTGATCTTAGTAGGAGAAGTGCGTTCTCTGTTCTTTAGCTTTGACAATAAAAAAGTTTATACAAAGGTCGTAGAAATTCCCTTGGAGAAAAAGGTCATTGAGCAGATTCCAAACGATACGCTCATGAATAATATGTTGAATATGACTTTATATGCATTTGGAAAATGGGGCTCTATCGGTGGACTAAAGGTAGAAAAGGATTATGCGACATTGAATGTGCTATTTCAAAATGTGTTTCGTCCGATTGGGGTAGAACCGGGATTTCGTACCGAAAATATGCGCTTTTTTAAAAATGGCATACAAATAACCTACGAAGAAGTTCTGCAGGCTGCTATGGAACTTTTAAAGAGTGAAGGGAAAGTAGAAGAGCCAGAAGAAGAGCCGGAAGAAGAGACAATACCGGATGAATTGCATGAACAGGAAACAGACGATACAACAGATGTAGAGTATGCACTGGGACTTTGGCACAAAATCTGCTGGAAAATAGATAGCGGTATATTCGAGAAAAGTCCGCAGACGGAAAGTGATGCAGTAAAGGCAAGAATCGGGCATAATTTTTATATTACGGATTACCAGTGCCCTCATTGTGGTGAAAAGTTATATATGGCAAATTATCCAGTCGGCAAGGAGCTGCTGATAGAAACGGAGGAAGCAAGAGTTTTTATGGCACGCTCCTACGCCTGCAATTCCTGTAATGAGTTCTTTACTCCAAGACCCGGCAAACTTTTACAGGAAGGCGACATTTACAGTCTGAAGTTTGAGGAAGACAGAATGGCTTTTGAAGATTATCTTGGACTGTTAGGGGAAAAGGCAGAACGGACGATAAACTCCAAATTTAATGAGTATGAATTTGAGAGAAATGCATCGACTGCAGATGAAAAAATGGCGCAGACGGCGAAAAATATAGCAGAAAAACAGGCACTGGAGTCTTCAACAGAAAATGCTGCCCAGACAAATATAGTCTTCACAAAAGAGAAAGGAGAGACAGAAAAAAGCATAGCTGCAGAAAGAATAACAGAGACAGAAACCCCAGCAGCTACAAAAAATAAGGCAGAGACAGAAACCCCAGCAGCTATAAAAAATAAGGCAGAGACAGAGAGTACTGTAACGGCAGAAAACATAAATATTCCCCCAGTGGTATCCGAAGAAATGGCAGATTCTATAACGAATGTAAAAAATAAACTTGCAGTCAAGACTACAGAAGAATTAAAAGCGATCTTAAAGAATGCAGCCGAAAATGGCGGTGCTCAAATAGCAGCAATAAAAACACAGTCTGGATCTGGAAGTGTGCAAGAGTCTGCTCTCACAGCGTCGGATTATATAGAGGCTGTAAAGTCCGTGTTGAAAGAAAAATTGACGGCAAAATATGAGGCACGGATGGGAGCTTTGGATAAGCTATCTCCACGACAGCTTTCTGAGTTAAAAAAACAGCTGCAGGAAGAAACGGTTTTGCAGGAAGAGGATAAAGCCCATTACATCAAAAAGATTGACAGCAGACTTTACCATGCAGAAGAAAAATTGTTGGAACAGAAGGTAGAGCTTGGTAAAAATAAGACCTTTGAAGAAATCGGTCGAATCATAGAAGAAGTAGAAAAGCGTGACTGCCCGGAAGAGTTGCGACAGGAAACTTTAAAAAAACTGAAAAAGATCAGACAGGATCGGGCAGAAAGAGAAGTAGAACACCTCATTTTACATATGCCGCTGCATTTGGATAGAAAGCAGCTTTCTGTATATTTGGACAAACTGGAGCAATATGAGGGAGTGGATCTGACCCCATACAAAAAGCGGATAGAAGAACGCAAGGATATGGCGGAAAGAGAAGAGATAGCAACTTTTGTTAAGCGTGGCGGAAAAAAGGACAGGACTGCTTTGTGGGCACTTTATAATGAGTTGCAGGAGCAGGATTATAAAAAAGAAAATAAAGCGCCATTCTTGGAAAAGATTTATGAAAAAATCCGAAAGATGGATGAAGAAGAAATTGACAGGATCTGTCCATCGATTACGAGTCTTTCTTATCGGGAAGCTATGGAAGCCTATGAGAAGATCAGTCAGGGTATGTTCTTACCGGAGTTAAAAACAAATACACTGGAAATGTTGGAAAGAAGGCTGACAAAGTTAAAAACAGATGAGAGTGTCCAGCTCATGCGAAAGCTGAAAATGGATATGGAAGATAAAATGACAGAGCTGTCAGGATTTTATTTTTATGATGCCAGAGAAGAACAAAGACAGGCAAAAAAGCAGTCGGAAGAACATGCAGATAAAAGGGAGATCACCGGTGAGGAAAACGAAGAAAAGAATCTGCGTGCGATGCGGCGTGCAGTAAATGGTTATGCTGCCGGAAGAGAGCCTTACGAATATCCGATTCTTGTAGCAGATACAACGAGAAGTGGGAATGGAAAGGAAGGTTTTGTCCTGACGCCAGACCACATTTTCTACCATTCTCTTTTAAATAGTGGCGTGATCAGCATTATGGATATTGAAAAGGTGGAAGAAAGCCGGAGCATTTTTGGAAAGGGCATTTATGTAAATCGCTTTACCGGGAAAAAGGTCAAACTGCCTCATCCGGTAAACAAGGAGGAAGCAGCAGTATTTGCAGAGCTTTTGGACGAGTTTATATGCTATTTACAGGAAAGACCGGAGTCTAGAAGTATTGCGTATCTTGCAAAAGAAAAACATGAGGTAACATGCTGTTATCGCTGTGGATTCACCTACAAGGGCGGTAACATTTGTCCGAAATGCGGAAGCAAAATGAACAATTAGCGTACTATTTCAAAACCTGTCCTCATATCTTTTCAAAAACAGGTTGTTTTAGAAAAGAGAAAGGAAATGGAGAATGGAGTATGCGAACAAGCAGAAAAAAGGAAATGATGAAACAATCCGCGGAAGAAACGTTTTAAAGGAAGAGGAAAAGAAATCGCTGCTTACCAGTTTTGGGGAGCAGCTAAACGACCCTCTGATCTATATTCTTTTTGTGGCAGCAGTAGTGTCATTGCTGCTAAAAGAAATCAGTGATACCGTGATCATTTTGACAGTGATCGTGGTCAATTCTGTAATTGGTGTCATTCAGGAAGGAAAGGCAAAAAGAGCACTGGATGCCTTAAAACAAATGACCAGTCCTCATGCTCTGCTAAAGAAAAATGGAGACATAACAGAAATCCCTGCGGCAGATTTAATACCGGGCGATGTTGTATATTTGGAAGCGGGCAGACAAGTACCTGCGGATCTGAAATTGACCGAGTCTGTAAATCTGAAAGTGGAGGAAGCGGCACTGACCGGTGAATCGGTGCCGGTATGCAAAGATACATGGAAAGAAAATAAAGCATATATGTCTACAAACGTTACCTATGGACGTGGAGAAGGTGTAGTAACGGCAATCGGGATGGACACAGAAATAGGAAAGATAGCGGGAATGCTGCAAAATACAAAAGAAGAGGCGACGCCATTGCAAATAAGATTGGCAGACCTTGGAAAAGTACTGAGCGGTGTTTCCGTTTTTTTATGTGTGCTGCTTTTTCTTATTGCTGTATTACAGAAGCGAGATGTCATGGAAATGCTCATTACGGCAATTTCTCTTGCGGTGGCAGCAGTACCAGAGGGACTCCCGGCGATTGTCACTATGGTATTGGCTTTCAGTGTATCCCGCATGGTAAAGGTCAACACGATCGTAAAAAGGCTGCCAAGTGTAGAGACCCTTGGTTGTGTCAGTGTCGTATGTTCTGACAAGACCGGTACATTGACGCAAAATAAAATGACCGTTACCGAATGCTATCTGGATGGAGTGATATGTCGGGCGGATGCATTGGATTTGGAAAAAAATAAACATTTTTTACAGGGGCTGACGTTGTGTAATGATGGAGAAGTTTCAGACAGGGAGCGAATTGGTGATCCGACAGAGCTGGCACTTTTGGATATGACAGGAAAATATGGGATTACGCGAAAAATATTAGAAAGAAATTTTCCCAGATTGAATGAGCTTGCTTTTGATTCCGAAAGAAAGCGCATGACGACCTTTCATAAAGGAAATACTGGGTTTGTTTCTTATACAAAGGGATCTCCGGAGGAAGTGCTGCGAAATTGTAAGTATTTATTTTTAAATGGAAAAACAGTTCCCCTAAATGCCGCGCACAGGCAAAATATGGAGAAGGCGTTGACGTATTTTACGGGAAAAGCACTTAGGGTACTTGTGCTTGCTATGCGAACCGATTTGGATAAAATGAGCGAAGAAAACCTGACTTTTGTAGGAATGGTAGGTATGGCAGACCCGGTACGTCCAGAGGCAGCAGGCGCGGTGGAACAGTTTCGCTGTGCGGGCGTGAAAACGGTCATGATTACTGGAGACCGGATGGATACCGCATTTGCCATTGCAAAAGAGCTGGGCATTGCACGAAAGATGGACGAATGTCTTTCTGGAGAAGATATGCAGGAGATGACGGATACACAATTTCAAAAGAGACTAAAGAACGTACGGGTATTTGCACATGTTTCTCCAGAACACAAAGTACGCATTGTGAAAGGCTTTAAGGCAGCAGGCGAGATTGTAGCAATGACGGGGGATGGTGTGAACGATGCCCCTTCTTTAAAAATGGCAGATGTGGGAATTGCCATGGGACTTTGCGGAACCGATGTAGCAAAAAATGCTGCAGATATTGTGTTGGTGGACGATAATTTTGCAACGATCACAAAAGCTATTGCACAGGGCAGGAGCATTTATGAAAATATCAAAAAGTCAGTGTTGTTCTTGTTGTCCTCCAATTTTGGAGAGATCATCACGATGCTTGCCGCGATTTTTACGGGGCTTGCTTCGCCTTTGAAGCCATCCCATATTTTATGGATAAATTTGATCACGGATTCCCTTCCGGCACTGGCACTCGGTATTGATATGAATGAAAATGAAAACTTTATGCACAGACCGCCCAGGACAAAAAAAGAAAGTTTATTTGCCGGAGGCGGATTAAGCTGTACCTTGTTTTATGGGTGCTTGATCGCGGCGATCAGTACTACGGCATTTTTACAGCTGCCAATCTCTATGCTGCGTTCTTCTGGAGCGGGCGTAACGCTAACTGGAATTCGTACGTTGTTGGCAGACACTGCCATTTTAAGCCGTAGCCAGACGTATGCATTTACGGTGTTGGGCATTTCTCAGTTATTTCATGCTATTGGAATGCGGGATGTGGAAAAATCGGTCTTTCGTATGAAGCACTTGGAAAACCGATTGATGATAACTGCTTTTGTAATTGGATTTGCTTTGCAATTATTAGTTACAGAGGTTCCTTATTTTATACAGATGTTTGGAACGTGTCCGCTCTCTTTGGGAGAATGGGGCATTCTGATATTGCTTGCTGCTATGCCGGTACTTGCACATGAAATTATGCTATGCAATCCAGCGAAAGCTTTGAAACGAGAGAAAACAGAAAGTGTTAGAAAAGGAGCTTTTGGCTGATAGATATTGGTTGCTATAAAAACAGACACTGAGTATAATAAGTGTAGTAAAAAAGAACTTTAAGAGAAGGAGCAGAAGTGATGGCAGAATTAGAAAATACACAGGAAACAATGGCAGATTTTGCAACAGAACTGGAAGCGTCATTCCGCAAGATCGAAGAGGGAGACATTATAAGAGGAACGGTCATTGCCGTTTCAGAAGAAGAGGTCATTGTAGATTTAAAATATTATGCACAGGGTATTTTGAAAGCAGAGGATTTTAGTAATGATCCTGATTTTGCAGTTCTGGAACAGATAAAGATTGGTGATGAAATCGAAGCAGCTGTCATCAGCATGGATGATGGTAATGGAAATATCCGCTTATCCAAAAAAGAGGCAAATGAAGTACTTGGTTGGGAAACATTGCAAAATTATATGGAAGAGGAAACCGAACTTACTGTAAAAGTGAAAGAGGCAGTAAATGGCGGAGTCGTAGCTTATCTGGAAGGCATTCGCGGCTTTATTCCGGCATCGCAGCTTGCGCTTACTTATGTGGAAGATTTGGAGAGCTACTGTGGAAAAACACTTGCTGTTAGAGTGATCATGGTGGATAAGGAAAAAGAAAAACTGATTCTTTCTGCAAAGGTTATTGAAAAAGAAAAAGCAGCAGAGGAACAAAACCATAAAATTTCCATGATAGTTCCGGGCAGCATTTTGGAAGGAACGGTAGAAAATCTGACAAATTACGGTGCTTTTGTGGCATTACAGGATGGACTTTCCGGGTTAGTGCATATTTCTGAAATCTGCACGAAACGTATCCGTAAACCTTCGGAAGTTTTAGCCGTTGGGGATAAAGTGCGTGTGAAAGTACTGCATACGAGAGATAATAAGATCAGCTTAAGCATAAAGGCAGTAGACGAAGAGATGGCTACAGACAACATTGAGGATGCAGAAGGCTACGAATACAGTTCTGGAGAAGAAGCAACTACTACGTTGGGAGATTTGTTCAAAAATTTGAAGTTTTAAACAAAGGAAAGGCAGAGATGACATGCAGGAGGCAAAAGGGACAGTAGACTTGAGAAAACAGAAAGAAATAGAGCAGCTTGCAGGAAAGGTGTTGTCTCTTGCCCGAGACAGCATCGTTGTCAATATGCGTTTTATGGATGTTGCGCTGGCAGGGTTAGTTCCTGTTCCAAGACAAAACTTAGGATGTATTTATTGTGACGGTGTGTCTTTTTATTATGATCCTGTTCTGGTGTTAAAGAGCTATAAGGAAGATCCCAATTCTATTGTGCACATGTACATGCATGTGTTGTTTCACTGCATTTTTTATCATCAGTTTCAGTATGCAAAAATAGAGAGGGAATACTGGGATCTGGCAGTTGATATTGCGGTAGAAAATACGGTGCTAGAAATGGGACTTACGGCTTCTGCTATGCAAAAGGATAGAGAACGCTTGGAAAAGCTTCGGATCTTGAAGAAAAATGTAGGAGGCCTGACGGCAGAAAAGCTATATCGGTACTTTCGGATCAATCCTCTGAGTGAGGATGGAAAAGCGGAGCTTACTTCGCTTTTTAAAGTGGACGAGCATAGTTTTTGGGCGGTAGAAGAGTTAGAAGTAAATGCCGAGCAGTGGAAAAAGATCAGTGAACGCATTAAGGCGGATCTGAAGACTTTTTCCAAGGATAAAAATAATTCCGAGAGTCTGGAAGCAAACTTAAGTGAGGCAACAAAGGAACGATACGATTATGCGGATATTCTCAGACGTTTCACTGTCATGGGAGAAGAAAGCAGCGTAAATGATGAGGAGTTTGATTATATTTATTATACATACGGGTTAGCGCGATACGGAAATATGCCGTTAGTGGAACCGTTGGAGTATAAGGAATTTCATAAAATCCGTGACTTTGCTATTGTATTGGATACGTCTGCATCCTGCCGTAATGAAACGTTACAGTCGTTTTTGCAAAAGACGTATTCTATTTTGAAAAGTACGGAGCATTTTTTTCAAAAGATAAATGTGCACATTATTCAGTGTGATAATGAAGTGCAGAGTGATACAAAAATTACTTGTGACAGCGACTTTGATGCATTTTTGAAAAATGGAAAACTGCAGGGATTTGGAGGTACGGATTTCCGACCGGCATTTGATTATGTGGACAGCCTTTGCGAAAAGGGTGAGTTCGAAAATTTGAAGGGTTTGATCTATTTTACAGACGGGTTTGGTATTTATCCAGAAAGGATGCCAGAATACAACACCATTTTTGTATTTTTGGATGAGGATAATACAAGACCGCAAGTGCCTGTCTGGGCAATCAAAGTGGTATTGGAACCGGAACAGTTACAACAGGAAGAGGCAGGAAAGACGGAGGTTATGGATGAATATTAAGCAGGCGAAGGAATATATAAAAGATTCTGTTGTTCTTTATTTGAAAAAGGATCAATTTGACGAATACAAAATACCAGTAGTCAGACAGCGGCCGATTTTTCTTTTGGGAGCACCCGGTATCGGAAAGACAGCCGTGATGGAGCAGATCGCGCAGGAGATGGGCATTGCGCTTGTTTCCTATTCTATGACTCATCATACAAGGCAGTCTGCTCTGGGACTTCCCTTTATCCGACACAAAGAATATGGGGATGAAGAATTTGATGTATCAGAATATACCATGAGTGAGATCATTTCTTCTATTTATGAGACTATGGAAGAAAGCGGTGTCAAAGAAGGTATTTTATTTTTGGATGAAATAAATTGTGTTTCCGAAACACTTTCGCCATCCATGCTTCAATTTTTGCAGTATAAGGTCTTTGGCAGACATAAAGTACCGGAAGGCTGGGTCATTGTCACTGCCGGAAATCCACCGGAATACAATAAGTCCGTCCGGGAATTTGATGTAGCTACATTAGACAGACTTCGTGTGATGGAGGTTTCACCGGATTTTGCAGTCTGGAAAGAATATGCACAGGAAAGCGGAGTCCATCCGGCAGTCATAAACTTTTTGGAGTTAAAAAAAGAATATTTTTATGCAGTGGAAACAACGGTCAAGGGAAGAAGCTATGTGACTGCAAGAGGCTGGGAAGACTTGTCAGAAATCCTGCTGCTCTATGAGGCAGAAAAGAAAAAAGCAGATGAAACACTGGTCGGACAATATATCCGAAATGAGCGGATCGTAAAGGAATTTACTGCTTATTATGATCTGTATAATAAATACAAACAGGACTATCGAATCGAGGAAATTCTTGCCGGACATCCTTCGGAAGTGGCAAAAGAAAAGGCAAAAAAGGCAGCCTTTGATGAGCGGCTATCCCTGCTTTCCATGTTGCTTGACAAAGTGACTGATGGCATGCGGGAAGTAATGGAAGCTTCAGATTATTTAAGCGATTTGATGGCACCTTTGAAAGCTTTAAAACAGGCAGTGGAAAAAGGAAATGCATGCAATTCTGCAGCAGAGGTGAGTCTGATGTTGGAAAAACAGACGCATGCAAGAGTGCAGGTGCTGAAATCGAAGCAGAAAGCAAACGCTCTGTCAAACAGCGAACGCAGAAAGCACAAACAAGTCATTGCTTTTTTGGAAGGGGCAGGAAGAGAGCTCTATCTTGGAGAAGAGAAGTCGGGAGAGGAAGCATTTGCGGTCATAAAATCTAAATTTGACGCAGAAGTCCTGCAGATGAAAGCACGTACAGAGCAGATAAAAGTGCAGCTGCATTTTCTGTTTGCTTTCGTAGAAGAGGTTTTCATGGAGGGGAATGAAATGCTCGTTCTTGTCACCGAACTGACGGTAAATACTTATGCGGCGAAGTTCATTGCCAGATTTGGCAGTGAGGATTATCAAAAGCATAATCAGGAACTGATGCTGACAGAGCGACAGAACGATATGATGGAACAGATTAAAAATCTGGAAATATAAAGCGGAGAAGTAAACATGATGGCATATGATAAACGGCAGGGAGACCTTACCTATCGTATTGTGGGAGAGAAGGTTGTTATTACCGGTTATGACGGCAAAGAAAGTGAATTAGAGATTCCGGCTCTTATAGAAGAAAAACCGGTCAGCAGAATTGGGAAAAAAGCATTCCTAAGTTGTAAAAGTCTTTTAAAGGTAATCTTGCCTGCATCCATAGAAAGCTTAGAGGAGTGGGCATTCGCATATTGCAGTAATCTGCAGAGTGTGCTACTGCCTAAAAAGAAACTAGAATTTGGAAAAGGCGTATTTTTTTATTGTGACCATTTAAAGGAAATCTGTGCAGTTTCTGATAAAGAGCAAGTGGTTAACAGGGAGCAGATCCATCCATGGGCACTTTTAGGAGCCGTTCCTGTATATATGGATGCAGAATATCTGTTGACACCATGGGAAGCAGAAGAAGTACATTGGATTGAAAAATGGGATGCAAGAATGTGGAATATTTTGCAGGCGGAGGATGGTGAGGGCTACAGTAAAGTGGTCCTTTGCGGAGAAGAGGATTTAAGTGCAAGCTACGAGGAATTTGTAGAGAAAAAGCGACAAAGAAAAGCAGAGCTTGCTTTTATCCGTCTGATGAATGCCTATTGCCTGAGTGAGGAAAAGAAAGAGAAACTGCTTCGGTTTGTACAGGAGCATACAAAAGGCTGTGAATCGGAGGCGGCATGGGAAGTAGTAAAGCAGCATGGGGATGAAAAAGCTTATTTTGAGATCTTTACGGAAACGGGCTGCCTGACAGAAGAAAACTTCGATGCCGTGTTGGAGGATCTGGGTCAGTACCACGCGGAAATGAAAGCTTTTTTTATGCGCTATAAAGAAAACCATATGAAAAAAGAAGACTTCTTTGATTCGCTGTCTCTTGATTTTTAAGTATAGAAGAAATGTTATCTATATTTTTTTCAAAACTATCCATACTAAAGAAAAAAGAAAAGGAGTATGGATGTATGATAAACAGTAATGGGACAGGCGGAGCGTTTTTTGAGGGAGTTCCTTTAGGATTTGGTATGGCACTTGCCATGAATGAAAAAGCACTTAACAGCTATGCAAAGCTGACAGAGGCAGAGAAGGAAGAAGTGATCAAGCAAAGTCGAGGTGCAAGGTCCAAGGCGGAGATGGAGCATATTGTAAATTCCATTGCGGAGCGCGAAAGTACAGCAGGGTAGTCAACTTTTTTCGAAAATTTTTAGTCTATAAAGAAGAAAGTTCACAAATACTTAAGAAGCTGCATCGTTGTATTAATCCAAGAAATATGGTAACATTTACTAAAGTTTCCTATTTTGAAGTAGTTAAAAAGGGAAAAGAAACAAGGGAAAGGGCGAATAAGAAATGATGAATTTCGAAGAAGCAAAAAGCAAGTTAGAAAAGTATGATCAGCTTCATGTGCTGAAATACTATGATGAATTGACAGATGGGGAAAAAGAAGGACTTTTACAACAAATAGAAGAGACCGATTTTGAAGTCTTGAAATTTTGTGCTAAAAAGGATGAGCTTGCGGGGAAGGGAAAAATTGAACCGCTTGCTGCAATGCAGTTAGATACGATTGAGCAAAACAGAGAAAAATTTGAAAAAATCGGTATGGAAGCTATCAAAGCCGGAAAAATAGGTGCGGTGCTTTTGGCAGGCGGAATGGGCACAAGACTTGGTTCTGATGATCCAAAGGGTATGTACAATATTGGTTTGACGAAAGATGTTTATATTTTTCAAAGATTGATCGAGAACTTGATGGATGTAGTAAAAAGAGCCGATGCATGGATTCCTCTCTTTATTATGACGAGTGATAAGAACAACGATGCAACGATCAGCTTTTTAAATGAGCATGAATTTTTCGGATATAATGCAGATTATGTAACTTTCTTTAAACAGGAAATGGCTCCTGCTGCAGATTATAACGGCAAAGTATATATGGAAGCCAAAAATAAAATTTCCACCTCACCGAATGGAAATGGTGGTTGGTTTTCATCCATGAATAACTGTGGTGTATTAAAGCAGGTTCGTGAAAGCGGAATAGAATGGTTGAATGTATTTTCCGTAGATAATGTATTACAGCGTATTGCAGATCCTTGCTTTATAGGGGCAACGATCGATGCAGACTGTGCGGTAAGCTCTAAGGTAGTAAGGAAAAATGCACCGGATGAGAAGGTTGGCGTTATGTGTCTGGAAGATGGAAAACCATCCATTGTAGAGTATTATGAGTTGACAGAAGAGCTTATGAATGCCAAAGATGAAAAGGGAGAACCGGCATACAATTACGGAGTTATTTTGAATTACCTGTTCCGTGAGAAAGATCTGGAAGAGCTTTTAGCAAAAGAATTACCGCTTCATATTGTGGAAAAGAAAATTGCTTATATTGATGAAAATGCAAATCTGATCAAGCCGGAAGAACCGAATGGATACAAGTTTGAAAATTTAGTACTGGATATGATCCATAAGCTGGACAGCTGTTTACCATTTGAGGTAGTAAGAAACAAAGAATTTGCACCGATCAAAAACAAAACAGGTGTAGATTCTGTAGAAAGTGCAAGAGAGCTTTTGAAAGAGAATGGATTTACTTTATAAAGCAGAATGGAGGACATTATGGCTATTTTAGTAACAGGCGGAGCCGGTTATATTGGCAGTCACACCGTAGTAGAATTACAGAATGCAGGATATGATGTAGTCGTTTTGGATAACTTAAGTAATGCAAGCGAGAAGTCATTAGAACGCGTTGAAAAAATTACAGGAAAACCGGTAAAGTTTTACAAAGCGGATATTTTGGATAGAGAAGCTTTGGAAGAAATCTTTACAAAAGAAAATATCGATTCCTGTATTCATTTTGCAGGGTTAAAGGCAGTAGGAGAGTCGGTTCAAAAGCCGTGGGAGTATTATAATAATAATATTTCAGGAACACTTACTCTGTTGGATGTGATGAGAAAGCATACTGTGAAAAATATTATCTTTTCTTCTTCTGCTACTATTTATGGAGATCCGGCAGTCATTCCGATCACAGAGGAATGTCCGAAGGGACAGTGTACCAACCCTTATGGCTGGACAAAATCTATGTTGGAACAGATTCTTATGGATATACAAAAAGCAGATCCAGAGTGGAATGTGATATTACTTCGTTACTTCAATCCTATCGGTGCACATAAGAGCGGAACCATCGGAGAAAATCCAAATGGAACGCCGAATAATTTAATGCCGTACATTACGCAGGTTGCCGTAGGAAAATTAAAAGAGCTTGGTGTATTTGGAAATGATTATGATACACCGGATGGAACAGGAGTCAGAGATTATATTCACGTAGTAGACCTTGCTGTTGGTCATGTGAAGGCATTGAAAAAAATTGAGGAAAAAGCAGGACTTTGCATTTACAATTTAGGTACTGGTGTAGGTTACAGCGTATTAGACATTGTGAAAAATTTTGAAGAGGCTACAGGAGTCAAGATTCCTTATGTTATTAAGGAAAGACGGGCAGGAGATATTGCGACCTGCTATTCCGATGCAGCAAAGGCAAAGGCAGAACTTGGATGGGAAGCACAGTATGGAATTAAAGAAATGTGTGAAGATTCCTGGAGATGGCAGAGCAATAATCCAAACGGATATGATAATTAATTAAAGAAAAAACTCCGCATACTGCGGAGTTTTTTTAAGCTACATACAGATACATGAAAAGGAAATGGCATATACTGCCGCCCATTACGAATAAATGGAAAACTTCATGTGAACCGAAGTATGCGTGTTTGTTGTTAAAAATCGGTAATTTCAACGCATAGATCACACCACCGATCGTATAAATGATACCGCCTGCTAAAAGCCAAAGAAATGCGGCTTTTGGTAAAGTATCAAGAAGCTGACCAAACACAAGAACGCAAACCCAGCCCATTGCAATATAAATGACAGAAGAAAACCATTTCGGACAATTGATCCAACAAGCCTTAATGACCATTCCAATAATAGCAATTCCCCAGACTAATGCAAGGAGATGATAACCTAATTTGCCACCTAAAACGATCAGACAAACTGGTGTGTAAGAGCCAGCGATCAGAACGAAGATCATCATATGATCTATTTTTCTAAAAAAACGAAGTATTTTACCGGATACGTTAACGGAATGATAGATTGCGCTGGCACCATATAAAAGTACCATGCTGAGCATAAAGATTGCCATTGCCGAAAGGCACGTCTGATTCGTAGCAGAAGCTTTGACTAAAAGTGGTACGGCGGCAACTAATGCCATCATCATAGCGATAAAATGAGTGATCGCACTCCCCGGTTCTCGAATTGTAATCTGCATAAAAACTCCTCCTTTTACCTAAAACAAAAGAAAAAAACAACACGTAGTTTTTAAAACTACGTTTAGTGTAAATAAATACTACACCTTAGGATTTGCGATGTCAATATAAATATGTGTTAAAATTTTATAAAAAAGAAGCTACTGCAAAATCTAAAAATTTATCTTGCAGTAGCTTCTTATAGATGGGTCAATCTTCTTCAATAACGTGAATTTCCAAATAGTCAAATTCGATTGCTTCTATAAAATTATCTTGTGTAAAGCGTGCCTTGTCGTGACGTTTGAATTCTTCTATAGTAGAGTCTAACCAGATCGGTTTACTTAAATCAAATTCATAACAGATGGCATCCAAAGCATTGAAAATTTTGTGAGTTCTTGTATCATTGCTGTCATCACAAATAGTCGTATCTTTTAATAGACGGTTTTCTTTGTATATCTTTCCCCATAAACGAAACATAATTGGTATCCTTTTTATTTTATAAAGTTTAGTTCCACTCTATTATAACAAAAAGTATTTTTTTTACAAACTAATATCTGTAGTATGGACTTCCGCCACAGCACAGACCACCTCCGCCACAACAAAGATTACAAAACAGGTTGGCGAGACAAAGTTTAAAACAAATACTGCTGCCGTTTTCGTATGGTTTTCCATAAGTATATTGGCGTTGCTGGTACCAGTTTCCGCCATTTTCAAATTGATATACAAGGTTTGCATAATCACGGTTGTTCGGCTCTAAGGCAGCGGCTCTTTTTGCATGCTCCATAGCTGCGATCTGATTGCCGAGTCCGGCATGTGCAAGTGCACTGTAATAATACCAACGTGTATTTCGCGTACTTTCTGGCATGCCATCTAATACAGTACGGGCTTCTTTATAATATCCGTTGCGTACATAATTTCCAGCGGCGCGCAAATGATTGTCTTCCTCATAACCGGTTCCAGAGGTGCCAAAACCACCGAAATCACCAAAGCCACCAAAACCGCCAAAGCCTCCGAATCCACCAAATCCACCAAAATCATCATAACTGCTGCGACTGTTTGCATTTTGTCCATAGCTGCGATAGGAGCCTTGCGTGTAACTGCCATAACTTTGTCCGGTAGTGCCTTCGGTCCGTTCTTTCATGATCTGCTGATAAGCCTGTTGGATCTCTTTAAATTTTTCTTCCGCTTCCGCTTTATTTGGATTGTTTACATTGGCATCTGGATGATATTTTCGGCTGAGTGCCCGGTATGCTTTTTTAATTTCTTCTTCTGTGGCATTTCTTGGAATGCCAAGAACCTGATAGGGGTCACGCATGATTTATATCCTGCCCTTCTGTCTTGTTTGTTTCCCGTTTCTGGCGTACTGCTTCATAACGATACCATACACCGGAATAAAGAATGTTCCTAAGAATTTCTACATTTTCAATGATAGGAAGTTTTTCAAATTCCTTACAGCATTCTGCCATCATAAAAGTTAAAATAGATTTTACTTCTTCGTCAAAATCTGGATTTTCATATTTCTGTACTAAGGGATTATAGCGGTGTTTTTGCAGATCCTCTTCAATATCTTCATAGGCATCTAAAAGATAAATATATTTTCCGAGATAGGTGCCAAGTTTATGCAGATTTTCCGCCCATTCATCCTTTTTGGGAGTCATTAGTTCCCCCATGATTTCACCAAAGAGTCCTGCCATGTAATCAATATCGGTAGTCTGTTTTTGTTCTGCCTGTGACAGCTTCTGCATGAGACGGTCAATTTTGTACACCTTTTCCCCATAGCGATCATACAGTTTATGATACCCCTTTTTAAGAAGTTGTCCATAGCCAAGTTTCATTACATTTCGGTCATCCTGCCAGTCATCCATACACTTGTAGTAAGTAAAAAGAACATTCATATCTGCCGCATAATCAGAAAATTCATTCCGTTTGACGGGATGTTTTTCAAAAGGATGTGCTGCACATTTTGTTGTATATTCTTTTGTTTCCGGTTCATATAAGCTGGTGAGCAGGAGCGTCAAAAAGGTCATGTCGTAGGTCAGGCTGAGTTGCCCGGATAGACCATAGCCTTTCTTTAGCGCTTCACATAGACCACAGTAATAGGAGTGGTAAACATCAAATTCTTTGAATTTCATGTCTCCTTTATTGATGATAATATATCCAAACATAATTTACCTCGTATTAGCTTCTGCCCGATCAGCTCCGCTTAATAAACGTGTGGCTGCATTTGGGGCATCGGATTTCTATTTTTCCTTTTCCTCTTGGGATACGGATTTTCTGTTTGCATGAAGGACATTTATAAATGTGATGCGTCTTGCGCTGCTTCCAATTTCTTTTTTTGGCTGCCCAAAATTGTTTTACTTTGTATTCATATTGCAGATAAACCGTATTTTCTTGTCTTCTTTTGTAGAGGTTTCTGGAGAACATTCTAAAATAAATATAGATCAAGAGTAACAGTGCCGGCAGATATAGAAAATTAAGTCCGAATGCTGACAGAACAAGTAATATAAGGGAAAGTATCATAAGGGTGCGGTTCCATTCATCCGTACCATATCTTCCTTGCATAAAACGATAAAATTTTTCTCTCATAAGATTTCACGCCTTTCTGGTTTTACAATTCCTAGTTCTTATCCTACGTCGAATTTACATAGAAATCAATTAAACCAATCTAAAGGAATGTAAAGATTTTCTAAAAAATATCATGATTTCGTGAGTTAAAATAAAAGGCATGAAAATCCGGAAATGGCATATATATAAAAGGTACGGCATGTGCACAGAAAAAATAGCTGAAAAGTCATAGTGGAAAGGAATAGTATGAAGATTAAAAATACATTAAATAATTGTGAAAAATACACATTTAGCCAAAATTATGGTATAATAAATTTATCAGAAAAAGAAGCACCCGGACAGCGTAAATTGTCAGAAGAGAAAGCAGGGATGGACGTGGAAATAACATTAGATAAGACGGATGAGGTGAGTAGAGCGGACGAAATTGATGAGATGGATCAAGCGGATGAAGTTGACAGTTGGAAAGAGGTCATGTTGATCTACACATCAGCCTTGAAGCAGATTGAAACAAAACTTGAGATATTAAACGATGAATTTCAACACGTACATAGATACAATCCAATTGAACATATTAAGTCAAGAATTAAAACTTCAGAAAGTATCGTTAAGAAATTAAAGAAAAACGGCTATGAGTCTACCATACCAAATATGATACAACATGTGAATGATATAGCCGGAATAAGGGTCATCTGTTCTTTTACTTCAGATATTTACAGAATTGCGGATATGATCAGTGATCAAAAGGATGTAAAAGTACTTAAGGTGAAGGATTATATTACATTTCCGAAGCCGAGTGGATACAAGAGCTACCATATGATCATTATGATTCCAGTTTATTTATCAGACCGTATCGTAAATACCAAAGTGGAGATACAGATTCGTACAGTAGCAATGGATTTTTGGGCAAGCTTAGAGCACAAAATACATTACAAATTTGAAGGGAATGCACCGGAACATATTAAAAATGAATTGATAGAGTGTGCAAGAATGGTTTCTGATCTGGATGCGCGTATGTTGTCCTTGAATGATGAAATTCAGGCAATAGAAGAAAAACAAGAAATAACATCATAAAAAAATCTGGCTGTCTGGCCAGATTTTTTTTCGTTACCTTACCTTACAATCATGATCCAATTCAAAATTGCGGTTCAGCGCATTTAGGAGAATATTCATCGTGAGGTTCGCCTTTTTTGAAATATCATTATGTACGACCCGGATCGTTTGTGGAAGTACCCGCTGATTTTCCTCTGAGGATATGACTACCATATCAGAATCTTTTAAATAAGGCTGTACCATGAGCGCCAGATAAGTGCCAATCACAATGACCTTTTTCCCGATCAGTTTTTGAATCTGTTCCTCAGAAAAAGCAGACATGGTGATCACTCTGTCGCTTGGAATGCTGTCCGTGATGAAGGACAAAAAGTTCTCATTTGCAAATTTATCGATCAGAAGATAACTGTCTTTACCAAGCATATCCATAGCTTCCAAGATCAAGGAAGGATAGTCGGTATATATCTGGTAGAATAGATTGTCTTTCACGATCATATCTACATTGATGACAGGTACTAAATATTTCTCGGAAAGATTTCTAAATTGAGCGTGAGTCAGGTCGATAGCGATGACAGCATAAATATTTCTATTGGTTATGATAGTTTCTTCCTCTTCTGTAATAGGCAGGAAAAGAATATCGTATTTCATGCGGTTCAGACGTTCAATAAGCAGATTTACAAAAGTATTGATTTCCATATTCCTTGATGGTGTATTGGGGTCTATAAAATAGGAGACACCGATCACATTACTTTTTCCAGTCGCGAGACTGATCGCAGCGTGGCTTGGTCTGTAGTTCAAAAGGTTTGCGATCTGCAAGACCTTCTTTCGTGTAGCATCGCTGATTTTTTGATCCGTTCGATTATTCATGATGTAAGAAACGGTTGCAACGGAAACACCAGCTTCTCTTGCAACATCTTTAACGGTTACTTTCTTTTCCATACGAAGTTTTAGTCCTTTCATAGTAAACAATTCTAACGCAGATCCATATTAAGTTTTTTCTACTTAATTTTTCAAAAGTCTGACAAACGAGAGAGTGAAAAAATCGGAATATGTCTGTTTTGGGCAACTTAACTGTATAAGTAATCTTACAAATCGTCGTATAAATTGTCAAGAAATTTATTGACATTTAAAAGGGGCAATGCTAACATTTACTTAACCGGTTAAATTAAACGATTAAGTAACTAGTAGGAGGTTATGGGAATGAGGAAAAAATTTAAAAAGTTTTTGGGGGTTCTTTTAGCAGTAACGACAGTGATGATGACATTTGGTGCATGCGGAAATACTGCAAAAGAGGAAATCACAGTAACATTTATGAATGGGGAAACAGAATTAGGCAAGATAACAGGAGCAAAGGGTGAAGTATTAACAGATTATGAACAGTATGAAGCGATAGAAGGATTTGAATTTTTAGGCTGGTATGAAGCGCCTTCTCTTTTGGAAACAAGTAAGCAGGACTTAACAACAGCTACCTTTGAAGAAGATACGACTTTATTTGGCAGTTTCAAATCCACACAGGTAGCAGAAGATACGAGAGTATGGTACATAGTTGGTACAGGCGCATCGAAAGAACTTGCAGCAAGCAATTGGGCAGCAGATGTGGATGATTCTGTGAAAGAAGCCTGCCAATTAAAAGCAACAGGAAATGCTGTGAACGAGTTTGCAATCACCCTGAACCTTTATGCTGGTGATCAGTTCCAGATCATTCATGATTGGTCTTGGGATGGACAGAAAGGATTTGGATATTTTACTTCCATTGATGAAACACAGATGGAGAATGGTGGTGGTTTAGGCGGTTCTGATTCCACAGCAAATGTAAATGTTATTATGGATGGAAATTATACGATCACGCTTACTACAGATCCGGAAAACGAATTGCAGGATACGCTTACGATTGTCCGTAATGGGGATGCAACCGAGCAGGCAGAAGCAGTAGCTAAGGCGGAAGAGAGTACAAGTAGCTATGAGGTAACAGATGCAACCGGTATTGTTGTAAAAGGAAGCTGGGTTTCTGACTGGTCTGAAAATAAAGAATTAACAAGAGTAGAGGGAACGGATCAGTTTACGATCACCATGGATCTGGATGCCGGTATTGAGTTATATTTTATGGTATTTGATAATGGCGCAGATACAGGACTTGGCATGAATGCAACAGCAGTGACAGATGACGCATCCAAAGCATTATTGGAGGAAGCATATAACATAAAAGTAGCCGAAGCAGGTACATACACGTTTACAGTTGATGCCGGTACTATGACGATCACTGTTACCCAATAGGAAATTTTAGGAGAAAATAAAATGAACAGATGTGCCATACAGCATATTGTAGATTCATCCTATTGTTTTCCTGTCTCATCAAATGAAATCGTATTAAGACTACGCACGGCGAAAAATGATATCGTCCGTGCGCAGGTAATATATGAGAGTAAATATGTAATCGGAGAGTCACAAAAATGCATGGATATGCGAAAGGCATATGTTGGTGAAATATTTGACTTTTATGAAATCAAGCTCACTCTGGAGGATACTAGGCTTGCCTATGTTTTTTATGTAAATGATGGTGAGAAGAACTATTACTTTTCCGAGGATGGTGTGACAGAAAATTATGATTTTACAATAGGATTTTACAACTTTTTTCAATATCCATATATTAATGAAGCTGATATTACAGAGTGTGTTCCGTGGATGAAAAAAGCAGTATTTTATCAAATATTTGTGGATCGTTTTAAAATGGCAGATGAAAAGAAAGATCGGTCCTATATCAATTGTAAATGGGGGGATCTTCCGAATGCAAAGAGTTTTGCTGGAGGGGACTTAAAGGGGATTACAGAAAAGCTGGATTATATCAAAGAGCTTGGATGCAATGCAATCTATCTTACTCCGGTGTTTCAATCCATTTCCAATCACAAATATGACATCAGCGACTATTACAGGGTAGATCCGCAATTCGGAACAAATGAGGATTTAAAGGTTCTGGTCAAAACTGCACATAAGAAAGGAATCCGGATTGTACTTGATGCGGTGTTCAATCATTGTAGTGACAGGATGGTGCAGTTTCAGGACGTTCTGGCAAAAGGAAAAGAGTCCCGATACTTTGACTGGTTTGTGATCAAGGGAGATAGCATTCAGAAAGGTGAGATCAATTACGAAACATTTGCAGCGTGTGCCTACATGCCAAAGCTGAATACTTCCAATCAGGAAGTACAGGAATATCTTTTGGATATTGGTACGCATTATCTCACGGAATATGATATCGATGGCTGGAGGTTGGATGTATCCGATGAGGTCAGCCATGATTTTTGGAGAAAGTTTCGGAAACGTATCAAGAATACAAAAAAAGATGCTGTGATCATAGGAGAAAATTGGCACGATGCCAACAATTATCTCAGGGGTGATCAATATGACAGTATTATGAATTATGCTTTTACAAAAGTATGCCTCGATTATTTCGCGACAGAGTGTAAGTCTGCAGAACAGGCTGCATGGAAATTAAATGAACTATTAATGCGAAATACCGATCCGGTAAATAAAATGATGCTGAATCTTTTGGATAGCCATGATACACACCGGTTCTTTAAGGAGGTCGGAAAAGACAGATTCAAAATGAAGGCAGCATTGGCACTGTTGTTTTTGTTCCCAGGCGTGCCATGTATCTTTTATGGAACAGAAATCCTTACAGAGGGAGGCTATGATCCGGATTGCAGAAGATGTATGGATTGGGAGAAAGCGAGACCGGAGGGGGAGTATCGCGATGTATATGAATTGTTAAGGATACTGTCATCCCTTAAGAAAGATCTGGATATATCCGATGGAACAGTAAAGATATATGCGGAGTCAGAAGTGCTTATACTGACAAATATGACAGGCAAAAATGAGATAAAGCTACAGATCAACAATACATCGAAAAATCAAATGGTCAATTCTGTAGAGATGCAACCCTATAGTTTTAGTATCAGTCGAAATGGAAGGATGATAGCGCATGAGTAAAAGAAAAAGATGGATATCGCTTTTGCTTGCAACATCGCTCGTGATGACGTTGACAGGCTGCGGCGGTGAAAAAAAGGAAGAAAAGAGCGATGAAATAATAACACTTCGTATACTTGAGAATGATACAGCAAAGCAGGAGGGCTACCTGGATGAATTGCTGTCATCTTTTAATGAGGCATATAAGGATAAAGGGATTCAGGCGGTAGATGCCAATATGGAGGAATATTCAGATCTTGCCACAAATGGACCTTATGGCTATGGACCGGATGTGATTTATCAGGCAAACGATAAGCTGATGACATATGCAGAGGATAAGCATATTCTTCCGCTCACGATTGAGGATTTTGATTGTTATGAATATATACCGGAGGAGGCATGGGATGCTTTTCGTATCCAGATAGATGGAGAGACATATTGTTGTGGAATCCCGGTAAATATTCAGGAACCAATGCTGTTTTACAGAGAGGATAGGATGCCTGAGAACTGGGAGACAGAATGGGATGATGATCAAAATGGTGTTGCGGATTTCTTTGAGAATTGGAACGATTTGTATGCGTACTCAAAGTATTTGAGAGATACGGATACCAGTCCAAATAAAGACAGCCAATATGGTTTTATGTCCTCATTTAATGATCTGTATCTGAATGGACAGTTCTTGTTCTCCTATGGGGCATATGTATTTGCAGAAAATGAGGACGGAACACTGGATGCACAGGATATTGGTATGTCAGCGGGAAATGCGGCAGCAGGTCTGTGCGGACTCAGACAGATGGCAGCACTTATGAATGAAGGCTGTATTGATGATACGATCAAAATGAATCGTTATGAAAAGATTGCCAATGGCACTTATTTTTGTACTGTTTCCACACCGGATACCTACAGTTTGTTCATAGAAAAATTAGTATTGGCATATGAGGGCGAAGGCATGAATGAAGCAGAAGCTGCCGAGAAAGCAACAGAAAATCTGAAGATGATAGAACTGCCTTCTCTTATGCCGGCGGATGGCGATTTATCTAAAGACAGTGCGGAAATGTCTGAGGATGATTGGGTCTCTACTATTGTTATGGGTGGCGTAAATGGTTATGGAATCAGTTCTTATACAGAGCATAGAGAGGCGTGTATGGAATTTGTCAATTTTGCCACCAGCTATGAAATGATCCAAAAACGAATGGATATGCTCGGCATTGCACCGACACGTTCGGATGTGGCAGAAGCATCCGGTGGAGTAACAGACATGATTTTCCAGAGCCTTGAAAACGGAAATATTTATTTGATGCCTTCTATTAAGGCAGTCGACCAGATATGGGTACCTACACATACCTTGTTAGGAGATATTGCCAAAGACCCATTTAGGGAAGCGGTAGGAGAAACACCGAAGTATTCGTCAGGGCAGGATATACAAACGGCATTGGAAAAGGTTGATAAGGATATTTATGATGCGATATACACATTGAAATAGTAAATGCCTGGTGTTTAGAAAGAAAGGGGAACGAAGTATGGAGCATCCAAAGAAAAGACCGCATCTTTCCTTTCCAGTAAAAGCATCCATGTGTATCATGGGAACCGGACAGCTTTTACAGAAACAGTGGGTAAAAGGATTATTATACTTAGCCTGCTTTGCTGCTTATATCATTTATCTGGCAGTGATGGGCGTGGAAGATATGATAGGGTTTTTCACACTTGGAACAGTGAAGGGCGATGAATGGCTTGGAATCGAGGGCGACGATTCTATTATGATGCTTTTAAGGGGATTGCTTGCATTTGTGATCACAATCTTTTTTATAGGCATTCACAAATCGAATATAAATGATGTACGTGAAAGTGACAGAAAAATCAAGGCAGGTGTGGCACTTCCAGGATTTAAAAGAGCGTGCGAAATATTTTTTGATAAGAAGTTTTATATTGCAGCCTTGGCAGTACCTGTGTTGGGAGTAATGATCTTTAATATTTTGCCGATCGTTTTCATGATCCTTATTGCCTTTACAAACTACGGCGGAGATATTGTGCCACCGGAATTGGTAGACTGGATTGGATTTGATAATTTCAAGAAGATTCTTGCGCTTTCAGAAATCAAGGATACTTTTTTTAAGATTCTTGGGTGGAACATTGCATGGGCAGTCATTTCTACTTTAGTCAATTATTTTGGTGGACTTGGTCTTGCTCTTTTGTTAAATAAAAAATGTGTGAGGAAAAAAGCGTTTTGGAGAGCATTTCCAATACTTGCGTATGCAGTTCCGGGATTTATCACATTACTTGGGTTCAAATTTATGTTTTCTTATGGCGGACCGATCAATTATTATATAACGCTTCATGGGGGAAGCGCGATAGGCTTTTTGGATATTGACGCGGGTATGAAGGCAAAGATCATCGGTGTGCTCGTAAATGCGTGGATATCTGTGCCGACGTCCATGCTTCTTGCAACAGGTATTTTGTCAAATATCAATCATGATCTATATGATGCCGCAAGTATTGATGGGGCTTCCAAGTGGAAACAATTTATCAAGATCACGCTGCCGTTTGTTGTATTTTCAACAACACCTACACTGATCACCAGTTTTGTAAATAATTTTAATAACTTTGGAATCTTTTACTTCCTAAGAGGTGGTTTATATAATAAAGGATATTTCCTTGCCAGTGATACAGATCTGTTGATCAACTGGCTGTATAATCTGTCTATAGACAACAATTATTATGGAATAGGAGCGGCAATCAGTTTAATCATCTTCCTTATCACCTCGACTTTTTCGATGATAACTTATGTAAGAAGTAATGCGTACAAAAAGGAGGATACTTATCGATGAAGAAGAAAAAATTTTGGAATAGTAGTCGAATAGACTCCTTGTTTACCCATATTGTATTGATTGCAGTATGTAGCGTATTTGCATTTCCTGTGTTATGGCTTGTAATGGCATCCTTTTCAAAGAGTGGTTCTATTTATGATATTGAGGGATTTTTTCCAGATACCTTAAGCCTAGCCAGTTATAAAAATCTTTTTCTGGATACGGCAATGTATGATTATCCAAACTGGCTGAAAAATACATTGTTCGTGGCAGTTTTTTCCAGCTTGATTGGTACGGTACTTGTGATACTTACCGCCTATACGATAAGTCGTTTTGAATTTAAGAGCAGAAAGCTTCTTATGAAGTCGACGTTAGTATTAAGTATGTTTCCAAGCTTCATGGGAATGACGGCAGTCTATCTTATTATGGTAAATTTTAATCTGATCAACCAGTTATGGAGTCTGATACTAATTTATGTTGCAGGAGCACCGATGGGATATCTGGTGCAGAAAGGATATTTTGATACCATATCGAGTACGATTTATGAGGCGGCTCGTGTGGATGGAGCTACTAACTTTAAAGTATTTACAAAAATTACACTGCCTTTGTCAAAACCGATCATTGTGTATACAGCCTTAACGCAATTCGCGTGGCCATGGAGCGATTTTATTCTTCCCAATATGCTCCTAAAAAATAAAAATCTGTGGACGGTAGCTGTTGGACTGACTCATCTGGATGAGACACAGTTTACAAGATTTGCAGCAGGCTCCGTATTTATTGCAGTACCTATTGTTGTGTTGTATTTTGCGCTGTCAAAGTTTTTGGTAGCAGGAGTGTCAGATGGTGCAGTAAAGGGATAAGGAGAAATGATATAGAAGAAAAAAGGTGTAAAAAGAGGCTGTTGCAATTGTGCAACAGCCTCTTGATTTTGGGAAAATGATAGAATTGTGTGGACAAAACTTTCCGTAAAATGAGGAGTGCCCCGATACCTTTCGGCATCGAGGCTATTATGAAAAAATTTATCTATATGTCATGTTAATCAAATTAACGGTAACTGCTCTCTTAAGATGTTTTTAGTATAGCAATTAAATATGAACAAATTATGAACATGATGTAAATGTATAGTTAATAATAACAATAAATACAAAAAATGAGTCGCAGATTTGTGCAAAATATACAAAAAGAAACTTGGAAATTAGTAAAAAGTAGAGCGTGGCGTGTATTTTCGAGGAAAATGAAAAAAATTGGCGGATGAGAAAAGCGTTAGTTGTAAATCATTTTAGGTAATGATAAAATAGGCATATATATGATTTTATGTAGTGAATAACATGATTCGTGTGAAAGTGGTAGGATGATATGTTTGGAGGAAAAATAATGGATAATTTTATGGACAAGCTGGCACAGAAGCTGAATGCACAGGAAATGATCAAAGCAAATTCTGCGGCAGAGGCAGCGCAGATGAATAAAATGCAGTCACAGATGATGGAATATGATGCAGCATTGCAGGAAATCAGAAAACTTAGTTATAAAAATGCGGAAGCTGCTGACAATTTAAATCAGTTGATCACAGAAACAACAAAAACAGTAGACGAGCTTACCAAGGAAAGTCTTGCTAAGATTGAAGAGATTCAGGCGCAGGATAAGAGTGCTCAGATTGCAGAGCAATTACAAAAAAATAATGATGAGATCGAGCAAAAATTAAAAGAAAATAGCAGTGTCCTTACAGAAAAATTAAACACACTTGCAGAAACTCTTGAGACGAACAAACAGGAGTTGGAAGCACTTCTTAAAAAGACAGAGGAATATGTACATACAGAGGACGTAAAGGTTTACCGGAATGTGCAGGCAGTCGTTGTGGAAGAGACTGCAAAACAGACAGAGACCTTAAGTAATCTGCAAAACGCATCTAAAAAGAAATCAACAGCTATTTTAGTATTTGCTATTCTTTCTTTTGTAGGTGCAGCGGCAAGCGTAGTTCTGGAAATCTTACAGCTTTTGAATTTTAAATTGTTTTAAGCGTTGGGTAGAGCAAATATGGCAAAACAAAATTTTAAACCAGGAAATATGCTTTATCCACTGCCAGTAGTCATGGTCAGCGTGGCAGATAAGGCAGGCAATCAAAATATTGTAACAGTAGCATGGGCAGGTACGATCTGCAGTAACCCGCCTATGGTATCCATTTCAGTCAGACCGGAAAGATTTTCCCATCATATGATTATGGAAACCGGCGAATTTGTGATTAATCTGACAACGAGAGAACTGGCTTTTGCCACGGATTATTGTGGTGTGAAAAGCGGTCGTGATATTGATAAATTTAAGGAAATGCATCTGACGCCTGTAAAAGCAGATATAGTCAGCGCTCCTTTGATCATGGAAAGTCCGGTCAATATTGAGTGTAAAGTGACCGAGGTAAAGCAGCTTGGCACTCATGATATGTTCATGGCAGAAGTAGTTGCTGTCCATGCAGACGAAAAATATATGGATGAGAAGAACCGTTTTGATCTGACAAAGGCGGAGCCGATCGTGTATTCTCATGGAGCGTATTTGACTACAGGAAAAGAAATCGGTACGTTTGGTTATAGTGTAAGGAAGCCACGGAAAAGTGGAAGTGCAAAGAGCAGGAAAGCAAAGACAAAGAATAAGAAATAGTCTTGACGATGGAACAAAAAGCAAGTATTATATTTACAATTGAATAAAATAAAAAAGCCACGAAGAAGTAGCATCAAGCATATTGCTTGGTGCTTATTTTTTTATTTGTTTGTCATAATAAAGGAGGTCCATTCCTATGAGCCAGGTTGATAAGAACATTTCACAAAATTTGAAAAGAATAAGAAAATCCCGAAATATGAGTTTGGATATGTTGGCAGAATATACTGGAGTGAGTAAAAGTATGCTGGGACAGATCGAGCGGGGCGAGTCCAATCCAACGGTAACAACGATCGCTAAAATCGTAGAAGGATTAAAAGTTCCTTTTGAAGACCTCTTATATTCAAAAGAACCTCCATTTCAGCTTGTTAAGCCGGAAGAATATGATATTTATAAGGAAAAGGAAAACAGCTATATTGTGAAGGCGATACTTCCTTATGATAAAAGGAGAAAATTTGAACTGTATGAGGCTGAGATAAAAGAAGAATGTTCCTATCATAGTTTGCCACATGGAGAAGGTATATGGGAATACATAACGGTAACGGAAGGTGTCCTTAATGTGGAAATGGAAGAGGAGACATTTGTAATAGATAAAGGAAATACGGCACGGTTTCCTGCCGACAGAAACCATACCTATTTTAATAGAGGGAAAGTACCGGTGAAATATCAGATCATTTTGTCCTGTGAAGAAGGACGCTAATGTTTTTTGCATTCGTCAGGTGCGTTCAAAAAACTTCCTCTGACCACAGAATTTTCTCCATACTTTTTACGAATATCAAAGAGTGCTGCATCCAGCTTTTCTAATTTTTCGTTTTTGGGTTTTTCCATTTCATAATCAAACAGACTCAGCTGAACCGGTGCATCTTTGGAGACAAGTTTGGAAGTGCGAATACCTAAAAGCCGCACAGGGGTACCATTCCAGATCTCGTCGAACAGAGCGCATGCCGTTTCATAAATCAGGCTGGCGGTGCAGGTTGGAGCAGGTAAGGTCGTTTGGTGCGAGATAGTCTGGAAGGTATTGTATTTGATCTCTGTACTTATCATTCCAGCGGATTGTCCGCTTGCGCGCAGTCTGCTGGCAACCATATCGGAAAGACTTAACAGTACTTTTTTACAATCGGCTGCTGTAGCCGCATCGGAAGAAAGCGTAGTGGAATTGCCGACACCTTTCAAGTCAGGACTTTCTGGTTCTACTGTGGAATCGTCAATTCCGTTGGCATAGTTCCAAAGCAATTGCCCATGACTTTTTAAATGCAGGCGCAAAATAGCCGGATCTGCATTTGCCAGATCACCGATCGTTAATATTTCTAATTTTCGAAATGTATCTACACTGGATTTTCCACACATATAAAGAGAAGAAACGGGAAGTGGCCACATCTTCTCTTGAATTTCAGAAGAATATAAGGTATGGACTAAATCCGGTTTCTTAAAATCAGATGCCATTTTGGCTAAAACCTTTTTATCAGAAATCCCAATATTTACAGTGAATCCAAAGGCATCCCGAACATGGTCTTTGATTTCTTTGGCGGCAGCCTCAGGGGAAGAAAAACGCGAAGCAATCGGACTGAAATTCATATAGCATTCATCGATGCTGACTTGTTCGATATCGGGACAGACAGAACGCAAATAGTTCATAAGTTCACGGCTGCGCTTCGCATAGAGTTCATGATCTGGACGCTCCGATACAAGCCCCGGACATTTGCGGAAAGCGTGGACAACAGGCTCGCCAGTTTGAATGCCATAGGCTTTTGCGGGCAAAGATTTCGCAAGAACAACACCGTGGCGTCTGCTCATATCACCTCCAATAATGGAAGGAATCAGACGAAGATCCACATCTGAGCCATTTTTTAATTTTTCTACAGCAGTCCAGCTTAAAAAAGCAGAATTTACATCAATATGAAAAATAATGGACGACATGGAAGCACCTCTCAATCGAATATCAGTTCTCTTTGCTTCATTATATACCAATTAACAATGACTTTACAATAGAAATAAATGCTGTTAGAATAAACATATTACAAAAATGTTACGATAGCTGTATTCTGGAGTTGGACAGATATGGCTATACTGATAGATTAGGTGTGTAATCATGAAAAAAATTTCAAGACATAATAAAAAAATGCGTTTTACATATATAAAATGCGCCATGTGTGCATCGGCTCTTGCAATACTATTTTTCCCACAATGGACTAAGTTCGAAAAAGATGGGAATAATATGTTTACCATTCGACTGGATGGAACAGAAGTTGGAGTCGTTGCTAGTGAAGAAGAGGCAGATTTATATCTTGCCAGAGCAAGGCGAGAGCTCGCAGAAGAGGCAGATGGAATTGTACTTGCAGAGTGTGATGTGGAGCTGCAGGGCGAAGAAGTTCTATTTGGAAAAGTGGATGATGAAGAAGATGTCATAAATGGGATGATAGCGACCCTTTCTCAAAATGAGAGGGAGACATTGCAGCAGGCTTATACGATCAAGATCAATGAGTATACAGTCAATGTGTCGAGCACAGAAGAAGTGCTCCAATTATTACAGGCATCAATAGATAAATATGATACGGAACATAAATATCAGGTTTCTCTTGCACAGGATACAACAAGAGAGCTGAATGTACTGACGGCAAAAGTGGAATCTTTAGAAGAAAAAATAGAAGAGGAAGAAGAAACTCCGCTCTTTCCAGAAGCTGGAGTGTACACGACTATTTCGGAAATGTTTGAAGAAGTAGAACCGGCAGTTGAAAAAGATTTTGAAGATTACGAGCTTGGATTGATCGATATAAAATTTGGTGACGAAGTGGAAGTAGTAGAAGCTTATCTTAGAGAGGATGAGCTGACATCGATTGATGCAGCAATTGAAGAAGTAACAAAAGATAAAGAAAAAAATAAAATTTATGAAGTGGTATCGGGAGATACGCTTGGTGGCATTGCAAGCAGCAATAATCTGACATTGGAAGAACTGATCGAGATGAATGACACGATTGAAGATGAATTTTCAACGATCCGTGTTGGAGATGAATTGATCGTTACCGTGCCGGAACCGGAGCTTTCTGTAGAGAGACAGGAAGAAAATTACTATGAAGAAGATTATGAAGCAGAAGTCATTTATGTAGATAATGATGAGTGGTATACGAACCAGACGAAAGTGCTTCAAGAGCCTTCCGCAGGGCATCGAAATGTAGTAGCCATTGTTTCTTATCGTAATAATACAGAAGTGGATAGAGAGATTATTAAGGAAGAAATCGTACTGGAAGCAGTTCCTAAAATTGTGGAACGCGGTACAAAGATTCCGCCTACTTATATTAAACCGATTTCGGGAGGACGATTATCTTCTGGATTCGGAAGACGTTCGGCACCTACCAGAGGAGCTAGCACGTATCACAAAGGTGTCGATTGGGCAACGCCGGTCGGAACAGCGGTTATGGCATCTTGTTCCGGTACTGTTGTGAAAGCTGGATGGGGTAGTGGTTATGGTTATGTAGTTTACATTAACCATCCAGATGGCCGTCAGACCAGATATGGACATTTGAGTAAAGTTCTTGTATCGGTAGGGCAGACTGTTTCCCAAGGGGATAAGATCGCACTCAGCGGAAATACCGGTGTTAGCTCCGGACCGCACGTACACTTCGAAATCCTTATTAACGGAACACAAGTAAATCCTTTCGATTACCTAAATTAGAATCACCATTTACAAATCGAAAGAATATGTTATAATATGAGAAGTGCAAAAATGCAAGATGACGGACAGAGCTGCTTGCAGATATGTCTGTCAGGTTGTATTTTTATAGGGCGAAGCCCGACAGCGAGGGAGCGAAGCTCACGAGCTAATGAAGGAAATAGTTAATTTGATAATAAATTTTGATATAGATAGAGGTACACTATGGAACAATACGCAATCAAGGGCGGAAATCCATTAGTCGGAGAAGTGGAAATTGGTGGTGCTAAAAATGCGGCACTTGCCATTCTTGCGGCTGCAGTAATGACAGATGAGACGGTATATATTGAAAATATGCCGGATGTTAGAGATACAAATGTATTAATACAGGCTATGGAAAGTATAGGCGTAGTAGTAAACCGGATAGATAGACACACTGTAAAAATCAACGCTTCTCACATACACAGCCTTGTTATTGAGGACGATTTTATTAAGAAGATTCGCGCTTCCTATTATTTATTAGGAGCATTACTTGGAAAATACAAAAAAGCAGAAGTAACTTTGCCGGGAGGCTGTAATATCGGAAGCAGACCGATTGATCAGCATATCAAAGGTTTCCGTGCATTGGGTGCAGATGTTTGCATTGAACATGGTCTGATTCATGCACAGGCAGACAAATTAGTAGGAAACCATATTTACATGGATGTGGTTTCTGTTGGTGCTACCATTAATGTTATGATGGCAGCGGTAATGGCAGAAGGTCAGACTATTATTGAAAATGCGGCAAAAGAGCCTCATGTAGTTGACCTTGCTAACTTCCTTAACAGTATGGGTGCCAATGTAAAAGGTGCTGGTACAGATGTAATCCGTATTAAAGGGGTAAACAAACTGCATGGAACAGAATATGTGATCATTCCTGATCAGATCGAAGCAGGAACTTTTATGTTTGCAGCAGCAGCTACACATGGAGATGTGACAGTGAAAAATGTTATTCCAAAACATTTGGAGTCTATCAGTGCTAAGCTGTTGGAAATTGGATGTGAAATCAAAGAGTCCGATGATGCGGTTAGAGTAGTGGCATCAAAGAAATTAAAACATACACATGTTAAAACTCTTCCATATCCGGGATTCCCTACGGATATGCAGCCACAGATTGCAGTTACCTTAGGTCTTTCACAGGGAACTAGCATGGTAACAGAAAGTATTTTTGAAAATCGTTTTAAATATGTGGATGAACTGACAAGAATGGGTGCAAACATTAAAGTAGAAGGAAATACAGCATTCATTGAGGGTGTTTCCAAATATACAGGTGCAAGTGTGTCCGCACCGGATTTGCGTGCAGGTGCAGCATTGGTAATAGCTGGAATGGCAGCGGAAGGTATTACACTCGTAGATGACATTAAGTATATTGAACGCGGATATGAAGACTTCCATCTGAAATTGCAGGCTTTAGGAGCACAGATTGAAAAAGTCGAGACAGACAGAGATATACAGAAGTTTAAATTAAAAGTTGGCTGAGCATTGACAATCAGTATATAGCATGTTATTGTAATCTCAGATATGAAAATTCAATATTGTGATTTTTCTCTTATTCAGAGTGGTGGAGATACAAAGGATCTGTGAAACCACGGCAACCCCTTTCGTGTAAAGGAAGGTGCCAACCTGAGCGAGTAAACAGCCTAAACAGGCAATCGAACAATAAGAGGATTTGATTATCGTAAATGTCGAGTCCGCTTTTTGAGCGGACTTTTTTGTGCGAATAAGCAGAGCTATAGGGGCAATTTGCTTATGAGCGGGAACGAAACTATAAACAATATTTTTAGGAGGAACAAAATGGAGAAATTAATTTTTACATCAGAGTCCGTAACAGAAGGACATCCTGACAAAATGTGTGATGCTGTTTCCGATGCCATCTTAGATGCGCTTATGGAAAAAGACCCAATGAGCCGTGTAGCTTGTGAGGCTGCAAGTTGTACAGGCTTTGTGCTTGTAACAGGAGAAATTACTACAAACGCTTATGTTGATATTCAGAAAATCGTTCGTGATACAGTAAAAGAAATCGGTTATAACAAATCAGAATATGGTTTTGATGGAAATACTTGTGCTGTACTTGTTGCAATTGATGAGCAGTCTGCTGATATCGCAATGGGTGTTGATAAAGCATTAGAAGCGAAAGAAAACAAAATGTCTGACGAAGAGATCGAAGCAATCGGTGCTGGAGATCAGGGTATGATGTTTGGTTTTGCAACAAACGAAACAGAAGAATATATGCCTTATCCAATCGCACTTGCACATAAACTTGCTTTACAGCTTACAAAAGTGCGTAAAGACGGTACATTAAAATATTTAAGACCGGATGGAAAAACACAGGTTTCTGTAGAATATGATGAAAATGGTAAACCGAAGAGACTGGAAGCTGTTGTTTTATCTACACAGCATGATGAAGATGTAACACAGGAACAGATTCATGAAGATATTAAAAAACATGTATTCGATGTAATCTTACCACAGGATATGATCGATGCAGAAACAAAATTCTTTGTAAATCCTACAGGACGTTTCGTAATCGGTGGTCCTCACGGTGATGCAGGTCTTACAGGACGTAAGATCATTGTAGATACATATGGCGGATATGCTCGTCACGGCGGCGGAGCTTTCTCTGGAAAAGACTGTACAAAGGTTGACCGTTCTGCAGCTTATGCAGCTCGTTACGTTGCAAAGAATATTGTAGCAGCAGGACTTGCAGATAGATGTGAGATCCAGTTGTCTTATGCAATTGGTGTGGCACAGCCTACTTCAATCATGGTAGATACTTTTGGAACAGGTAAACTTGCAGATGAAAAGATCGTAGAGATCGTTCGTGAGAACTTTGACCTTCGTCCGGCAGGAATTATTAAAATGTTAGATTTACGCCGTCCGATCTATAAACAGACAGCAGCATATGGACATTTTGGACGTAACGACCTGAATCTTCCTTGGGAAGCCTTAAATAAGGTTGAGGATTTAAAGAAATATTTATAAGAAAGATATAGATGAGAGGCATTGTGGCATAAGGCTACAATGTCTCTTTTGTATAAGCGAAAATACATTGCATTGATTTCGTGGATTCAGTATAATATCAAAATAGGAAGAACTATATTGATAGAATCATTTAGAAACGAGGAAATCTCATGGCATTTGCACATCTTCATGTCCATACGGAATACAGTCTGTTGGACGGCTCTAATAAAATAAAAGAATATGTGAAACGAGTAAAAGAACTCGGCATGGACAGTGCTGCCATTACAGACCATGGTGTCATGTATGGCGTGATCGATTTTTATAGGGCAGCAAAAGATGCGGGCATCAATCCCATTTTAGGCTGTGAGGTCTATGTTGCACCAAATTCCCGTTTTGATAAGGAACTGACCGGTGGAGAAGACAGGTACTATCATCTTGTGCTACTGGCTGAAAACAATACAGGCTATGCCAATTTGATGAAAATAGTAAGTAAGGGCTTCACGGAGGGATACTATTATAAACCACGTGTGGATATGGAAGTGCTGAATCAGTATCATGAGGGAATTATTGCACTTTCAGCCTGCCTTGCGGGAGAAGTGCAACGTTATATTATAAAAGGACTGGTAGAGGAAGCCAAAAAGACGGCTTTAAAATATGAGAAGTGTTTCGGAAAAGGCAACTTCTTTTTGGAATTGCAGGATCATGGAATCCCCGAGCAGAGGCAAGTAAATTCTGTGCTCTTGCAAATGAGCAAAGAGCTGGATATTCCGCTTGTTGCGACTAATGATGTGCATTACACTTATGCGGAGGATGAAAATTGCGGATGAGGACAGAATGCGCTACGAGGGCGGACAGTATTATGTAAAAAGTGAAGAGGAAATGAAGGGACTGTTTCCTTATGCATGGGAAGCGGTAGAAAATACCCAACGCATTGCGGACAGATGTCATGTAGAGATTGAATTTGGGGTGACAAAGCTCCCAAAATACGAAGTGCCGGAAGGTTTTACATCGGAAAGCTACTTATATAAATTGTGCACCGATGGTTTACAGGAACGCTACGGTGAGGACAAGGATGGCAAGTTAAAAGAGCGTCTGGACTATGAATTTTCTGTTATCAAACAGATGGGATATGTCGACTATTTCCTTATTGTATGGGATTTTATTAACTATGCCAAAAACAATGATATTATGGTCGGGCCGGGACGTGGTTCAGCGGCAGGAAGTATTATTGCCTATTGCTTGAAGATAACAAATATTGACCCCATAAAATATAATCTGCTGTTTGAACGTTTCTTAAATCCGGAACGTGTATCTATGCCGGATATTGATATTGACTTTTGCTTTGAAAGACGGCAGGAGGTTATTGATTATGTAGGCAGAAAATATGGCTCTGATAAAGTGGTACAGATCGTGACTTTTGGTACGCTTGCAGCGAAGGGAGTTATCCGTGATGTGGCGCGTGTTATGGATCTGCCTTACAATTTTGCAGATTCTATCGCAAAAATGATACCGAACGAATTAAACATTACTATCGACAGAGCATTAGAAATTAATCCGGAGCTTCGTAATTTATATGAAGGCGATGAGCAGGTACATTACCTGATCGATATGAGTAAGAGACTGGAAGGTCTGCCAAGACATACTTCCATGCATGCGGCAGGTGTGGTAATCTGCCAGAAACCGGCTGATGAATTTGTTCCGTTGTCCAGAGGTTCGGATGGTTCTATTACTACGCAGTTTACGATGACGACCATTGAAGAACTGGGACTTTTAAAGATGGACTTTTTGGGACTTCGTACTTTGACAGTTATTCAAAATGCAGTAAAACTGGTAGAAAAAAGTACTGGAAAGAAAATTGACATTGACCATATCGACTATGACGATAAAGCTGTGTTAGCTTCCATTGGAACGGGAAAGACAGACGGTGTGTTCCAGCTGGAGAGTGGCGGTATGAAAAGCTTTATGAAAGAATTGAAGCCGGAAAATCTGGAAGATATTATTGCGGGAATTTCCTTGTATCGTCCTGGTCCGATGGATTTCATACCCAAATATATTAAAGGAAAGAACAGCAGCGGACCGATTACTTATCGCTGCCCGGAATTAGAGCCTATTTTAGCACCTACGTATGGCTGTATTGTGTATCAGGAACAGGTTATGCAGATCGTACGTGACTTGGGTGGATATACGCTCGGACGAAGCGATTTGGTACGTCGTGCCATGAGTAAGAAAAAACAGGCGGTGATGGAAAAGGAGCGTGCTAACTTCATTTACGGAAATGAAGAAGAGGGCGTGCCGGGATGCAAGGCAAAAGGAATTGATGAAACGGTAGCCGGTCAGATTTATGATGATATGATGGATTTTGCCAAATATGCATTCAATAAATCTCATGCGGCATGCTACGCAGTTGTTTCCTATCAGACAGCTTATTTGAAATATTATTATCCGGTAGAATATATGGCAGCACTGATGACATCTGTCATCGATAATCCTGGCAAAGTAGCAGAATATATTCTGACTTGCCGGAACATGGGGATTGCGATTCTGCCGCCGGATATCAATGAAGGAGAAGCTGGATTTTCCGTATCAAATGGTTCTATTCGTTATGCGCTTACAGCGATCAAGAGCGTAGGAAGACCGGTCATTGAAGCGGTTGTAGAAGAACGAAAAGAGCGGGGACCTTATACGAATCTGAATGATTTCATTACGCGAATGGCGGATAAGGACATGAATAAGCGTGCTGTGGAGAATTTCATTAAGTCTGGAGCATTGGACAGCCTTGGCGGTACGAGAAAGCAGTTCATGAGCATTTATGTGCAGATCATGGATCATATTCATCAGGACAAAAAGAACAATATGGCGGGGCAGATGACGCTGTTCGATATTGTCTCTGAAGAGGAAAAAGACAGCTTTGATATTAAACTCCCGGATGTAGGTGAATATTCCAAGGAAATGCTGCTTGCTTTTGAAAAAGAAGTATTAGGTGTTTACATCAGTGGACATCCATTGGAAGAATACGAAGATATGTGGAGAAAGCAGATTACGGCTACCACAGCGGATTTTGTACTGGATGAAGAGCTGAATTGTATAAAGGTAGCGGATGGCGCTAGTGTTACTATTGGAGGCATGATCGCATCCAAAAAAATAAAATATACCAAAAATGATAAGGTCATGGCATTTTTGCAGCTGGAAGATCTGGTCGGGAATGTAGAAGTCATCGTATTCCCGAAGGATTACGAGAAAAATTCTATGAAATTGATTGAAGATAACAAGGTCTTTATCAAGGGAAGAGTATCTGCAGAGGAAGAAAAGGATGGTAAGCTGATCTGTGAATCTATTACGACCTTTGATGAAATGGAAGAAAGAATACAAAGTAAGAAAAAGCTTTGGGTAAAATTCCCGGACAAAGAGACATATCTTTCTAAAGAAGCGGAATTTTTTGCAGCCATTGCCGATTCGGATGGAAAAAATCAAGTAGTGGTATATATTGAAAATCCAAAAGCAATGAAGCCTTTGCCACCTAACCGTAATGTAAATGCAGATAGCAGCCTGATAGAAAAGCTGTCATCTATTTTTGGAGAAGAAAATATAAAGGTACAGTGAATATAAAGGTCAAAACATGCAATAAAATGTAAAATTAAGGTAAAATGCGTAAAATTGCGAAAAGATTGTTAAAAAAATGATAAATGTAAGCTCTTACATTAAAACAAGTTATTGAAAACCGAAAAAAAAAGCGTTAGAATGGAAGAAATTGTACAGGAGGTAGTAGGGAAATGTCTAAGGAGATTAAGACAATAGGTGTACTTACAAGTGGTGGCGACGCACCGGGAATGAACGCAGCAATTCGTGCTGTTGTTAGAAAATCAATTGCAAACGGATTAAAAGTAAAAGGAATCAAGAAAGGCTATCATGGTCTTTTAAATGAAGAAATTATAGATTTAGAGGCACACAGTGTTTCTGATATTATTCAGCGAGGCGGTACTATTTTAGGTACAGCAAGATGTCTGGAGTTCAAAACACCGGAAGGACAGAAAAAAGGTGCTGAAATTTGTAGAAAACATGGTATCGATGGTGTTGTTGTAATCGGTGGTGATGGTTCTTATATGGGTGCACAGGCACTTGCAAGAAACGGAATCAATACGGTAGGTATTCCGGGAACAATCGACCTTGATATTGCTTGTACAGATTATACGATCGGTTTTGATACAGCTGTAAATACAGCAATGGAAGCAATCGATAAAGTACGTGATACCTCTTCTTCACATGAAAGATGTAGTATTATTGAAGTTATGGGAAGAAATGCTGGTTATATCGCTTTATGGTGTGGTATTGCAAACGGTGCAGAAGATATTTTATTACCGGAAAAATACGACTATGATGAACAGCGTATTATCAACAGCATTATTGATAATCGTAAGAAAGGCAAGAGCCATCATATTATCATCAATGCAGAAGGTGTTGGACATTCTGTATCTATGGCTAAGAGAATTGAAGCTGCAACAGGTATGGAAACAAGAGCAACTATTTTAGGTTATATGCAGCGTGGTGGTAACCCAACAGCAAAAGACAGAGTTTATGCTTCTATTATGGGTTCCTATGCAGCAGATATCTTACTGGAAGGCAAATCTAACCGTGTTGTATGTTACAAAAATGGTGAATTTGTTGATTTTGATATCGAAGAAGCATTAAATATGAAGAAGAGCATTCCAGAATACGAATACGAAGTAAGTAAATTATTATCTGTATAGTTTGTTCTTGAAGAAAAATAAATAAGAAAAGATAGAAAAAGGGGTTGGCATTTTGCCGACACCTTTTTTCTGAATATGGAAGAAGGAGGCAGAAATGCTGACCAGTCTGAACAATGCTCGTGTGAAACAAGTAGCAGAACTTGTAAAAAAAGCAAAAGCAAGAAAAAAAGAAGATGTATTCGTTGTGGAAGGCATACGCATGTTTCAGGAAGTGCCTATTGAAAAAGTCAGGGAATGTTTTGTAACGGAGAGTTTTTTTGAAAAATGCGAATGCAAAGAAAAAATCTGCCAGTGTAATTATGAATTGGTTTCGGAAGAAGTTTTCAAAAAAATATCAGATACACAAACACCGCAGGGAATTTTGTGCGTAGTAGAACAATACCACTATAATATAGAAGAAATACTGCAAAAAGAAAATCCACTTCTTGTACTTTTGGAGGATTTGCAAGACCCTGGAAACTTGGGAACCATCATAAGAACCGGAGAAGGAGCAGGAATTGATGGGGTTATTATGACAAAAGATACTGTTGACATTTATAACCCAAAGACGATCCGTGCTACAATGGGTTCTATTTATCGTGTTCCATTTTTATATACAGACGATCTTGGATGGGTCATAGAAGAATTAAATAAAAGGCATATCCATACTTATGCCGCACATTTACAGGGAAAAGAATATTATGATGTGCAGGAATTTAAAGAAGGCTGTGCCTTTTTAATAGGAAATGAAGGAAATGGATTGAAAAAGGAAACGGCAGACATGGCGGAACGATATATTAAGATTCCGATGGAAGGGCAGTTAGAATCGTTAAATGCAGCAGTTGCGACGGCAATTTTGATGTACGAGGCTGCGGCACAGCGCCGGAAAGGCTGAGTGGCAAAAACAGAGCACAAAATGCAGTAAAACGGATTAAAATAAATGGAAAATCAATAAAATAAGTAAGGATAAACAGAAAGGAAAAGAAAACATGAAAAAAGGAACCATTGGTTTTATTGGAACAGGTAACATGGCAAAAGCGATCATCGGCGGAATGCTGGAAAAAGGAATTGTAGATGCAGCAAATATTATGGCTGCTGATAAAATGGAGGCAGCGGTAAAAGAAGCAGCAGAACGCTTTCATATTCAGACTACAACAGATAACAAAACAGTGGCAGAAGCAGCAGAAATACTCTTCCTTGCAGTAAAACCACAGTTTATGGCAGAAGCAGTTGCAGAGATCAAAGATTGCATCTCTGACGAGACTTTGATCGTCAGCATTGCAGCAGGAAAAACGATACAGAACATTACGGATATGTTTGGAAAAGAAATCCGCTTAGTACGTTGTATGCCGAATGCACCAGCATTAGTAGGTGCTGGATGTACAGGTGTGTGCAGAAATAATAAAATTACAAACGAAGAAATGGCTCGCGTTATGGAGCTTCTTAGTGCATTTGGTCTGGCAAGTGAAGTATCGGAGCATTTGATGGATGCAGTCGTTGGTGTCAGCGGTAGTTCACCAGCGTATGTATTTATGTTCATTGAGGCAATGGCAGATGCAGCCGTGGCAGCAGGAATGCCGAGAAATCAGGCATATCAGTTTGCTGCACAGTCTGTGCTTGGTAGTGCAAAAATGGTATTGGAAACAGGAAAACATCCGGGAGAATTAAAGGATATGGTTTGTTCGCCGGCGGGTACTACAATTGAAGCAGTCAGAGTGTTAGAGGAGAAAGGATTCCGTGGCGCAGTCATGGATGCGGTGGAAGCCTGTGTGAATAAATCTAAGAATATGTAGAGAAAATACAAATATAAAAATTGTATATAATAGACAAAATAACATGTGTTATCGCAAGAAAAAGTCTGATATTTTTATGAAAAGTGCACAATGAATAAAAGAAAACGATAATACCTGAACACAATATGTAGTATAAAAGTCAGATAAACGGACTTCTGCTGCCACATGATATAGATGTTAAAAATGTCAAAAAAATGTAACATTTTTTGAGGATTCGTAAAAATTTTAGGGTGCACATGAAATGAGAAAATCTTGGAAATAGCCATAAATACGCGGAAAACCGGCAAATAAATCTTAATTTTTTTTGAAATTTGACAAATAATGATTCCTTTGTTATGATAAGAGCCGTAACAAATGTAACAATTTCGTAATAAAACAATGAAACGTGCATATACTAACTAAAATAAATGCACGCCAATTGGAGGTATATTATGTCAAAGGGCAGAAGGTTACTTGCCGCAATGTTAGGTCTCTGTATAGCAGTTGGAACATTTTCGCAGGTGAGTGTGACCGCTATGGCTAGCAACAATAAGGATTACCTGGATAGTTTAAATGCAGGCGTAGCAACGATTATTGATCCAAGCGCCTACAATACACAAGAAACAGCAGGCAATGATACGGAAGTTGGAAGTTTGGAAACAGTAGATGTATCAGGAAATGAAGCACCGGTCTTAGAAGCAGTAGAGGAGCCGGTAGAAAAACCGCAGTCTACTTTGGTAATGGCAAATGTACAGAATGCATTAAATGTGCGTGCCGAAGCCAGTGAGGATTCTGAAATAGTAGGTAAGTTATATAAAGATTGTGGAGGCAAGATTCTCGAAAGAGCAAACGGATGGACGAAGATTCAGTCGGGAAATCTTGTAGGATGGGCAAGCGATGAATATCTTTTATTTGACGAGGAAGCAGAAGCGCTCGCAAATGAAGTGGGAAATCTGATCGTGACCATCAATACGGATGCGCTTCGCGTTCGTAAAGAGCCAAGCACAGAGGCTGGTGTATATGGACTCATTGCTCAGGATGATGAGATGGATGTTATCGAAGTCATAGATGAGGAATGGATCAGCGTTGAGTATGATGGTAATACAGGTTATGTTTCTGCAGAATATGTAGTAACAGATTTCCATATTGATGCAGGAGAGACCAGCGAAGAAATAAAAGCAAGAGAACAAGCAGAGGAAGAAGCAAAAGCGAAACTTACAGCAAATCAGGGAGCTGTAGTTGCCAATGCAGATGATGTAAGACTTTTGGCGGCGCTGATTCAGTGTGAAGCCGGTGGAGAGTCTTATGAAGGAATGCTGGCAGTAGGTGCGGTCGTTATGAACCGTGTTCGAAGTGGGGCATATCCGGATAGCGTTACGGGTGTTATTTATGCATCGGGACAGTTTACCCCTGCGTTGAATGGTAAAGTTGCCAGAGTGTATGAAGGTAACATCAAAGACAGCTGTATGCAGGCAGCACAGGCAGCGATCAACGGAGAAACAAATGTAGGCGAAGCTACACACTTTAAGCGCGCAGGAGCACATGATGGTATTGTGATTGGTAACCATGTATTCTGGTAAAAGAAAATGAAAATGCAGCATATCTGTGAAAAGCAGGTATGCTGTTTTTGCTTGCTCTGAAAAAGGCTGGTATCCATAGCGGGGGTTGAATAAAAAAGCCAAATATAGTAGAATCAAACAAGAAAATACGAGGAGGACAGTGTTATGGATTTGAAAGGACGCGATTTTTTGAAACTGCTTGATTTTGAGCCAGAGGAAATAGTTTATTTGCTTGATCTTGCAGCAGAATTGAAAGAAAAAAAGAAAAAAGGAATTTTGACACAGATACATACAGGTAAAAATGTTGCATTAATTTTTGAAAAAACAAGCACGAGAACTCGCTGTTCTTTTGAAGTGGCAGCTCATGACCTCGGAATGGGAACGACTTATTTAGATCCCACAGGTTCCCAGATTGGTAAAAAAGAAAGTATTGCGGACACAGCAAGAGTATTGTCCAGTATGTACGATGGTATTGAATACCGCGGTTATGGACAGGAAATCGTAGAAGAACTTGCAAAATATTCTTCTGTTCCGGTATGGAATGGATTGACGAATGAATTTCATCCGACACAAATGTTGGCAGACCTTTTGACAATACGTGAACATTTTGGAAAATTAAAAGGCATTAAACTGGCATATATGGGTGATGCCCGTTACAATATGGGAAATTCTCTGATGGTAGCTTGTGCAAAAATGGGAATGCATTTTGTAGCATGTACGACAAAGGAATATTTCCCGTCAGAAGAGCTTGTAGAGGAATGTAAGAAAATTGCAGCAGCAACAGGCGGTAGCATCACTTTGACAGAAGATGCAATGGAAGGAACAAAGGGAGCAGATGTTGTTTATACAGATGTATGGGTTTCTATGGGTGAACCGGATGAAGTATGGGAAAGCCGTATCAAAGAACTGTCGCCTTATCAGGTAAATAAAAAGATTATGGATAATGCAGGCGAGCAGGCTGTATTTATGCATTGTCTTCCAGCCTTTCATGATCTGAAGACGAAAATTGGAAAAGAAATGGGCGAAAAATTCGGTTTTACTGAATTGGAAGTAACGGATGAAGTGTTTGAATCTCCGCAGTCTATCGTATTCCAGGAAGCAGAAAATCGTATGCATACAATCAAAGCGGTTATGGCTGCTACTTTAGGTGTATAGGTTAAAAGTGCGGGATTGTCTGGAGACTGCATGGGCGGGGCAGACGTTATACTTTTATGAGATAACAGGCTCTACCAATACGGATGCAAAGCAGTTTGCAAAAGACGGTGACCTGCATGGAACGGTTGTTGTTGCGGATACACAGTACGATGCAAAAGGCAGACGAGGGAGAACCTGGCAAACTTTTCCGCGTCGGAATCTCTATTTTACAATCGTATTGCGTCCAACGTTAGAAGCAGATAAGGCGTCCATGCTTACGCTTGTCATGGCAATGAGCGTGGTGCGTGCCATTCGGGAACAGAGCGGACTAAAGGCAGAAATTAAATGGCCCAATGACATTGTGATCAATAAGAAAAAAGTTTGTGGCATCCTAACGGAAATGATTTTGGATGGAACGTCCATTGACTATGTGGTCATTGGTGTGGGTATTAATGTAAATCAGGAATTTTTTCAAGAAGAAATTAAAGAAACAGCAACGTCCCTCCATGCAGAAAGTGGGCGCAAGTATTCCAGAGCTGCTCTTTTGAAGAAAATACTGGCTTATTTTGAAAAGGATTATGAAACCTTTTTAAAAGGCGGAGACATGTCTCTGCTGCAGAAGGATTATAATGCGTGGCTTGTAAATAAAGATGCACAGGTAAAAGTATTAGAACCAAAGGGAGAGTACACAGGAATCGCACGGGGCATTAATGAAAAGGGCGAGCTTTTAGTAGAACTTGAGAATGGACAGATAGAGACAGTTTATGCCGGTGAAGTATCCGTAAGAGGGCTTTACGGCTATGTATAAGGGATGAGGAAAATGGAAGATAATCGAATTGTGCTCTGTGGAGCAAATGCTTACGAAAAAAAATATTATTTTAACGAGAAATTTTCCGCGATACCGGAATCTATCAAAGAGGAACTACACATTATATGTGTGTTGTTTACAGAAGAAATCGGTGGCGTTTTTACAATGGTTTTTGAAGAAGATGGAACATTGGAGCTGGAGACGGATGCAGCAGAGGAAGATTATTTGTATGATGAGATCGGTAGTGGTCTATTGATCAAGGAGATCCAAAGAACGCGTCAGGAGCTGTTTGAATCGCTGACACTTTTTTATAAAGTTGTGATCTTACACGAGGATGTTTCCGAGCTGCTGGAAGAATAAAAGAAGATTTTGAAGCATTTAGGAGAATGGAAAGGTATATTGCTGAATGAGCAAATTGACGATAGGAAATGTAACACTGGACAATAATGTTATATTAGCACCGATGGCAGGCGTGACCGACCTGCCTTTTCGTCTGCTCTGCAGAGAGCAGGGGGCAGGACTTTTGTGTATGGAAATGGTCAGCGCAAAGGCAATCATGTACCGTAACAAAAATACAGAGAGCCTGTTGGAAATTCATCCGGACGAAAAGCCAGTATCTTTGCAGTTGTTTGGTTCTGACCCGGACATCATCAGTGAGATGGCAAAGCAGATCGAAGACAGAGATTTTGCCATATTGGATATTAATATGGGGTGTCCTGTACCGAAGGTAGTAAACAATCACGAAGGTTCTGCGCTGATGAAAGATCCGATGCTAGTAGAGCAGATCGTAAGTAAGACGGTGAAGGCAATTTCAAAACCGGTCACGGTAAAGATACGCAAAGGTTTTGATGAAGAACATATCAATGCGGTAGAAATTGCGAAAGCAGCGGAGGCGGCAGGTGCAAGCGCAGTAGCTGTGCATGGAAGAACAAGAGAACAATATTATGCAGGAACGGCAGACTGGAATATCATTGCAAAAGTAAAAGAAGCTGTGCACATTCCGGTCATTGGCAATGGAGATATTACGGATGCGGAAAGCGCGAAAGCGATGCTAGAACAGACCGGTTGTGATGGCATTATGGTAGGAAGAGCAGCCAGAGGAAATCCTTGGATCTTTCGAGAAATTACGAGTTTTTTGGAAACAGGTGTGAAAGCAGCGCCACCTACGAAAGAAGAAGTACGTGAGGTCATTTTGCGTCACGCCGCATTGCAGTTACAAGTGAAAGGTGAGTATATCGGTATTCGCGAAATGCGTAAGCATTTATCATGGTATACTGCAGGCTATCCGAATTCCTCCAGACTTCGTGCCAAGATCAACGAAATGGAAACAATGGAAGAGTTGGTAGCAAGTGTGGACAGTATTTTCCCAGATGTAAAGTAAAGCAAAAAGAATATCATAAGCGGTAGATTCATAAACTGTAGTATGGAAAAAGAATCTATCGCTTATTTTTATTTGCAAAAAAATACGGTTGCTAAAGAGAAGTGCTTTGCAAAAGCAAAATTTCACTCCTTTTGTGTGGAACGGGGAGACAGACTTGTGATACAGGCGGTAGGTGTGCCGGAATATTATGTGGAGAATGCTGCTGCCAAAATAAAAAGATTATGGGAGAAAACGTTATGGCATAAGAGAATTGATCCCCTGAAATATTTGCCGTGGAAAAAAGAAGAGTTGACAAAAATGTTAGTAGAAGAATTTCGAAAAAGTGGTGCGGAGCATTTCTTTTATGGAGAGGAAACCGCGCTTTTTCTTGGACAAGAGCTACCGGAAATACCACTGTTCCTTCTGGAAGAAATGCTTTTACAGTATGGCGTGAGAGAAAATTTAATCTTGATAGGGAATCCCAATCCTCTTTTTGAAAGTATATTTGGTAATTTCATGCAGAAAGTAAATTATTTAAAGATTGTTTGTGAAAGACCGGAAGCCTATGAGGAAACGGCGGAATGGCTCTACGAAAATTATGGGATCATTGTCAGATTTGAAACGAAAATGGAAGAGCAAAAGAAAAAGCTTGAAACGTTGGTCATTGATATGGGACCGGGACAGAAAAACGGCAGACCACCCTTGAATATCACATCTTTACCAGAGGGAAGTATTTATATGGATATGGGTTCGGATGGAGCAAAAGCAAAGTGGATAACGAAAAAAAGAAAAGATATTCATTATTTATCGCCGGAAAGCCTTCTAAACAAGTGGTGTCATCTTGACACTACCGCGTAAAATGGGTATAATACGAGAGTTAAATTAGAAGTTTTATAAGCAATTTTATATATAGAAAGGACGAAGGTCATGGAAGAAAAGAAAAATATCTTAACCTACGAAGGACTCAGAAAATATGAAGACGAACTTCATGAATTAAAAGTCATTAAAAGAAAAGAAGTAGCAGAAAAAATTAAAGAAGCAAGAGAACAGGGTGACTTATCCGAAAATGCAGAATATGATGCAGCAAAAGACGAGCAGAGAGATATCGAAGCAAGAATTGAAGAACTTGAAAAAATCTTGAAAAATGCAGAAGTTGTTGTAGAAGATGAAGTAGACCTTGACAAGATCAACATTGGTTGTAAAGTTAAAATTTTAGATATGGAATATAACGAAGAAATGGAATACAAAATCGTTGGTTCTACAGAAGCAAACAGCTTAAAAGGAAAAATTTCCAATGAATCACCGGTAGGTAAAGCATTGATCGGAACAAAAGTCGGTGACGTAGTAGAAGTAGAAACACAGGCAGGTATTTTACAGTACAAAGTTCTTGAGATTCAAAGATCCAACTAATAGAAAAAGGAGTGTTAACCGTGGCAGAAGCACAGAACGCAAACGTAGCAAAAGAGCAGGACTTGAACCAGCTTTTAAAAGTCCGCAGAGAAAAATTAGCTACTTTACAGGAGAATGGAAAAGATCCGTTCCAGATTACAAAATATGATGTAACACATCATAGCATGGAAGTAAAAAATAATTTTGAAGAATTAGAAGGAAAAACGGTAAGAGTTGCAGGACGTATTATGTCCAAACGTGTTATGGGTAAGGCTTCCTTCTGTAATGTACAGGATCTTCAGGGAAATATCCAGTCCTATGTTGCAAGAGACAGCATTGGCGAAGAATCCTATGCAGATTTTAAAAAGTATGATGTAGGTGACATCGTAGGTATTGAAGGGGAAGTATTCAAAACAAAAACCGAGGAAATTTCCATTCATGCTTCTAAAGTAACTCTTTTATCCAAGAGCTTACAGATTTTGCCGGAGAAGTTCCACGGCTTGACAAATACAGATATTCGTTATCGTCAGAGATATACGGATCTGATCATGAATGCAGATGTAAAAGAAACTTTTATTAAACGTTCTAAGATCATTAGCAACATTCGTAAATATCTTGATGAAAAAGGGTTTATGGAAGTGGAGACTCCGATGCTTGTAGCAAATGCTGGTGGTGCATCCGCAAGACCATTTGAGACACACTACAATGCACTTGACGAGGACGTGAAGCTTCGTATCTCTTTGGAATTATATTTAAAGAGACTGATTGTTGGCGGTATGGAGCGTGTTTATGAAATCGGACGTGTATTCCGTAACGAAGGTCTTGATACAAGACATAATCCGGAATTTACTTTGATGGAATTATATCAGGCATATACAGACTATTACGGAATGATGGATTTGACAGAGGATATGTTCCGCTACCTTGCAAAAGAGGTTTGTGGTACAACAGAAATTACTTATGGTGAGCATACCATCGACCTTGGTAAGCCGTTTGAGCGTCTGACAATGCTTGATGCAGTTAAGAAATATACAGGCGTTGACTTTGACCAGATCGCAGATACAGCAGAAGCAAAGAAGATTGCAGATGAAAAAGGTGTTCATTATGAGGAGCGTCATACAAAGGGTGATATTTTGAACCTGTTCTTTGAAGAATTTGTAGAAGAGCATTTGATTCAGCCTACCTTTATTATGGATCATCCGGTAGAAGTTTCTCCATTAACAAAGAGAAAACCGGACAAGCCAGACTACGTAGAACGTTTCGAGTTGTTCATCAATACATGGGAAATGTGTAATGCATATTCTGAATTAAATGATCCGATTGATCAGAGAGAGCGTTTCAAAGCACAGGAAGCAGCTCTGGCAGCAGGCGATGAAGAGGCAAATACAACCGATGAAGATTTCATGAATGCATTGGAAATCGGTATGCCTCCAACAGGCGGTATCGGATATGGTATTGACAGACTTGTTATGCTGCTTACAAACTCACCGGCGATCAGAGATGTGTTGCTGTTCCCGACGATGAAATCACTCGATAAATAGACTGAAAATCAGTCCGAATCAGTCCAAATCACACGGAAATGATTCAAAAATACGACGATTCACAAATGGCCTAAATAAAGCTGTTTGGACTTCAGTGGACAATAATGCAACTGATTCTTCATTCGATGAAGTCAGTTCCAATCAATTAAAAATCAATCAAAAAGCGAGAAATTTTTTACGACAGTGACCGTCGTAAAATTGTAGTCAAAGCGATTTTACTACATCGTAGCCTTTTGGACTTAAACCATCTAAGTACTTCGAACGAAGGAAAGGATGGTTTTTTTATGTCAAAAAATGAAAAGTTACCGGAAAACATTAAGCCGGAAATGATAGGTGAGAAGCGATATGTTCGCATCAATGAGGGCGCTAAACGCTACTCCGTAAGCCCTAATACCTTCCGTATGATGGCAGCTGAGGCACATGCCATTATCCATGTGAGAAGAATTGTATTAATCGATACCAAGATGATTGATGAATATCTGGAAGCGTTTAGGGAGGAGTAGAGAATGAAGTTCAATTATATTTATGGGAAACAGGCAGAACAATATGATTATCTCTATATTCCGAAGGCTTTTATGAAAGAGGAGCCATTTAAGACCATGATAGCATCTTCTAAGATTATGTATGCAGTGCTTATGGAAAAGCAGCAGAAATCTGTAGAGATGGGATGGATTGACGAGAAGGATCATGTATATATCCTGGCAAATGAAACTGCAATTGGTGCTGAACTAAACTGGGATGAGGCAGAGGTTCTTGCAGCTCTTGAAGAATTAGAAAGATTTGGATTAGTAGAGATAGCTGAGAATTCCGAGGATATGAAGCTATATCTCAAGAGATTTGTATGAAAGGAGGAAGCGGTTTGAGTGAGAAAATAACATACAGCTATTACACAAGTGCACAGGCAAGCCAGAATGCATTCTTCCGACTTCCTCGTGCGTTATATGAAAAAGAGTGTTTTAGGGGACTTAGTAACGATGCCAAGACTCTTTATGCCCTCATGCTTGACAGGATGAGTCTGTCCCTGGCGAATGAGTGGCTGGATGAGGATGGAAAAGTTTATATCAATTATAGTTTGGAAGATATTATGCAGACTCTTAATTGTGGGAAGACTAAAGCGGTGGCACTTCTTAAGGAACTTGATAGTGAGAGTGGAATTGGGCTTATCGAGAAGAAGAATATGGGAATCGCCAAGGCAAGTGTGTTCTATGTGATGAACTTTATATGTGAAGACAAGACCGCAGACGAGAAAGTGTGCGAAGTTTCTGATGAGGAAAGAACTGGAGCTCCATCTGTGGAAGATGACGCTGCAACTGTGGATAACTCTGCTCCTCGTGTTCAGAAAACGAACTCGGAAGAGCCTTACGTGTTCAATAATCGAACTCATGCGTGTCCGAAAAACGAACACGACCGTGTTCAGAATCTGAACCCTAATAAGAATAATATTAATAAGACTAATATGAGTAAAACTAATCCTATCTTATCAATCAATCTTATACCAGAAGATCGGATTGATGAGATGAAAGGTTATAGCGAAATCATCAAGGAGAATATCGATTACGATAGCCTCCTTCTTGCTCATCCTTATGATCAAGAGATGGTAGAGGGAATCTATGAGCTGATTCTGGAGACAGTTTTATCCAAGAATGAGGAAATCACCATCGCAGGAGATGTTTATCCAAAGAATCTTGTGAAAAGCAAATTCCTGAAGCTTAACTATTCTCATGTGGAGTATGTAATTAATTGCCTTCGGAAGAATACTACTAAGGTGCGAAATATTAAGAGTTATTTGCTTGCCAGCTTGTTCAATGCAGGAAGTACCATAAGCAGTTACTATAGGGCTGAAGTGAATCATGATATGCCACAGTTTGCTGGGTGAGATTTGTAACATGTAATAGGCTAAATGTTACAATATCATAACATTTTGATTGACTTTTCTCAAATCCGTGATAAAATATTAGTACATAGAAATGGAGGGATAATCATGAATGAATTATTAGGAAGCCGTATTAAGGCATTAAGAAGCGCGAATAATTTCACTCAGGAGCAGGTTGCTGATCAGATTGGCATCAGCAGACAGAAATATGCAAGAATTGAGAGTGGAACTAATAGTGTTACACTGGATATCCTTTCTAAAGTTGCAGAGGTTCTTGGTGTTACAGTAGGAGATATCACAAGAGTTCTTGATGAAACTCCTGTTGTTCAGTATAGAGCCGGAGAGGATAATGAGTCTTCTAAAAAGATATTCGATATGCTTGATTTGTTTTATGCGAATAAGCATATGTGTGCAAAACTTCAGCATAAAGATGCTTTTTAGGAGGTCAGTGAATGCAAGAGACGAGAAAACGTGAGATTCGTATAAAAGCTGATTCTTTCAGAGCAAATTGCAAGATTGGTAGATATGGAATTATTGATTTATTTAAAGAATGTGAAAGAATGGGCTATAAACTACTAAGGTATCCGCTTGGAGAAAATGCAGACCTTGGATTTATGACCAAGAGAGATAATGACATTGTTATTTTTACTAATAGCTGTAGTAGATTATCCAGAGAAATATTTACACTTGCTCATGAAATAGGACATGTGATCTTACATTTGAATGATGCAAGTTCTTTTATTGATGACAGTATAACGATTAATGGAAGAAGCACAGATGAAAAAGAGCAGGAAGCAAACTATTTTGCAGCTTGTTTATTGATGCCTTCAGATGATATCCATCGATTTATCGATTTAGAGATTCAGAACTTTCATGAAAGTGGATTGTCAGCAATGGATATTGCTAGAATCATGTCTGAGTTCAATGTTAGCTTTGACATGGCCTTGAATCGGTTAGAAAGTCTTGATGTGATTGACACAGATCAAAAGACCAGACTTGACAATGCGAAAACCGAAATGAAAGTAGGTAATTTACTTCGTGGAGTTGGTGGCAATAGCAAATTGAATGTAGCAAGTGAAGTGATTGATATACCATATGAGTATATTGATTATGTTATCTATAATTACAATCATAATGCGGTTCCGAAGGAAACATTGGAGCGTGTACTTGCTTGTTACGGACTTAGGATAGATGATGTTAATGATAAAATTATTACACCTTCAGAGGATGAAGATGATTTGGATGATTTGATAGGAGGGTTAGACGATTGAGAGCCTCTTTAGATACAAATGTAATTATCCATTTCTATAAGGCTGGGCTTCAGGATATTTTGTTTGATTTCTTTGATGAAGGGGTATTTATCTACGAGCAAATACGTAATATTGAACTAGAAAATCATGGTCAGGAAATACTGGATAAGGTTGACTCTGATATTGTGTCAGGAAAGATTGAATTATACACAAATCAGAAGCTGAAGGAATTACAGGTTTACAAAATTTTTGAGAATAATGTTATGGAAAATAGAAACTTGTATGGTAGTGGTGATTTGGGTGAAGTATATGCAATATCATTGGCTCAAACAATTGGTGCATATTCACTGGTGACTGATGACACTAAACAAGGTGGACCTTATATGTCATTGTTACAGTTCGATGATGATATCATGCCATTTACCTTTGCTGATGTTCTGATATTGCGATATTTAGTAGGTAATGTTGATGAGCACCAGACAGTTACGGATTTTAATCTGATTAATAATTCATCAAACTTGAATTGGTCGTTTAAAAGCCAGGTTACTAAGTTCATAAAAAGATTTCTCAAAGATCCTTATAGGAGTGAAGATACAGAGTGGATTAGAAATTTAGCTGCAACGAAAGGATTTAGTATTAAAGAAAAATTGGCGGCGTTAAGTAAATTACTGTAACTATAACAAAGAATTGAGGATCATGTAGAGATGCATGGTCCTTTTGTTTTCTGAAATGGAGTTGATTGAAAATGTATATATTTTGTTCGAAGGCTTTAGACGATGCCTTAAATATCAAGAAAAATGAATTACATAAAATGCCGGTAGATGTTCAAATTGATGATTTATACGCATGGCATGGTCATATAACAAAGCTTAATGGAAAGAACACGATTATCCTGATGAATGACAGGACGATGTATTCATTAATCTTCAGAAACAAATTGCCAAGGAATGTAGATAAGTTTGCAGAGTTAGTTAAAGAAGCTATCCCGTATACCATGGAAGTGGGTGGTTTCAATACCACTGAAATTGATAAGTATATGGCTGGGGTGGGTGAAATAATATTTGCAGAGAAAGTAGATAGGCAAATGACAGGTAATCTTACTAGAATGTTTCTAGATATGGAATACACTTGTGACAGATGGATGGAAAATGAAAGTATGCAGGTGGAACAAGCAGCGTTTGAGAATAATGGACTTAGGCGACAAGGAAGAGAATATGTGAAGCCGTTTGAGCGGATGTTGGACGAAATAAAATGCATGGATTTTTGATAAAGGATGAGGAAATTGATGGATAAGTGGCTAGGTTTATTATTTATAGTATTAGTTATATATAATATGATATATGACAGTACACTGTCATTTAAGCAGAAAGAAGATAGTGATTTCGAAATCTCAGAAAACAGAAAGAATAGAACTATTGCTGATAAGATAGTTGTGTTACTTGTATCGATAATGCTATTGGTTCTGATTCTTTTTGTAGCGTTAAATCATTTGGTACCAAGAATTTTTGCGCTATTATTAATTACAATTCCTGTTATTTTGAAGTATATTGTTGGCTCTGTAAAAGCAGCTGATTCCATAAAATTCATTGTCTTGGATGATAAAAATAATAAAGAAATGTCAATAGCTGAGAAAATGCAGTTTGATGTTTTCGTAAGTGGGCTACTTTTGGTGTATCAGTTTATACCCATGGAGAAGTTTATCACTATGGTAGAAAATAATATAGAAAATATGCAAGTTTCTGAATGGGTATTATCGGCATATATTTTACTATTTGCATTTTTTGTGTTATTTATTACGTTTGTAGAGCTTATTATCCCGTTTCGCCATTTACGAAAGTTATTTGAATTTATGGCAAGGAAGCTAGGAAATAGAAGTAAACGATTATCATTGTATTTCTGGAAAACATGGGATGATCCTTTGTTAAAGGCTAGATTGACTGACAAAATGATAGAAAAAGCTATTAAATGTAAGGTATGGCTGAGGATTTTATTAGATTTGGGTGTGATACCGGTTTTCCTAACAGATATTGTTTATAATTTTTCGTTTTTATTTTATTCTTTTATAGTTTGCTCATGTTTAGGTGCAGTCATAGCTTTCGCTAGAATGATTGGAAAGGGCATTTTAAGGGCATTAGTATTTATAACAGAAATTCCAGGATATAGGGTGGTCAGGAATGCTTTCAGGATGTCTGGGATTATAGCACTTTTCGTTTTGGTAATTATAAACAGAACAGAAGCATTATATTCAACCGAAGATACATTTTTAGCTATTGCAGAGTTTTTGGCAAGTTCGATAATTATTCCAGTAATATTTGAGTGGATATATTCGAGCAGAAATTCTCAAAATACGGAAAAATAAATATGTTTACAGCAGGGGCAGCTGTGCTAGGCTGTTCTGCTGAAGGCTCTGATTGTAGGAATAATCTTATGGTCATGGCCTTTTCTATTGCCTTCAAGCACAGCTGTGGGTTCATGCTGTCAACATATAGAAAAGTATTCGCAACATAGAATATTTATCTTGAAAGTATTCGCGTATTCGAATATAATTAAAGTGACATGTTGTCGTTTTATATGGAGGATACAGAATGGAATATTTAACTTCAGCAGATTGTGCCAAAAAATGGAATGTATCTCAGAGAAGAGTGGCGATTTATTGTAAAGAAGGACGCATTGAAGGTGCTGTCATGATGGGGAGAATGTGGATGATTCCTAAAAGTGCTGAGAAGCCAGAGGATCCTAGAAAGACCAAAAAGAACGCAGAATAATATTATTTTGACAGAGAGAAGGTGAGATATTGGCTGAGCTGATAATTGATAGTAATTATTACAATAAACTTGATATAGAAGGCTTTTCAAAGATGATGAATTCACCTTCATATTGCTATAAATTTTACTGGCTTGAAGCAATTGTACAGCTGATATCTGCTAATAGAACAAAAGCTACATACGATGAAATCATCAACAAAATGATTGCGAATGCATGGTTCCCTGTTCAGGAATATCATATCCATTTAAGCGGGATTTATGGTGATGGCGAAGTAAAGGACAATCTTGAAAAGGCTGTATCAAGGTTATATGAACTCACTCAGCTACCAAGTAATGCTAATGAAATACAGATTATGAACAAATTAGCTGAGTTTTCTGATGATAAGGAGCTGCATTTATATAAGACGGAGCTTACGAAAAATGTACCCTATAAAGCCTTGTCAGGGTTTGCAAATAAAGGAACAGAAAAGATAAATCTGGAGAGCAGCGCCGGAAGAATGATAGCTTACTATAATAAGCTCAGTGGTTCAGAACTCTTGCTGCCATATACATTTGGTGATGATAAAAGTTTGAAAAAGGTTGTCACATTCAATGATGGCTGGATTCAGATGATTCAAGATAATATGGTCTCAATTTTGGGATGGATAAAGTATGAGAAAGTTAAGTGGTTGCAAAATAATAACCCAGAAGTCCCGGGGATTGTATATAAATTAGCTCAAGATGATGAGAAAGCAAGAAAGCTGGACAATGTAAGAAAACTCTGGGATGCAATCCTTGAAATACGTCCGGTAAAAAATGTATTTATGGATTGTGATATAAACAGAGGAAGTTATGCAGTAGATCACTTTATTCCAAGAAACTTTGTTATGAATGATGAATTGTGGAATTTAATGCCGATGGATCCAATCCAGAATATGAAGAAAAATAAGAAGCTTCCGGTGTGGGAAGATTATTTTGGCCAGTTTGCAAATAATCAATTTATGATGTATGAAATGATATTTGAAAAACCAGGATTATTAAAGTTGTATAAGCAATGTTATAAGGACAATTTGCATTCAATCTGGGCGATACAGGAATTATATAGAAAAGGAAACTCAGCGAATGAGTTTAGAAACATTTTGGATAAAAATATGCATCCTGTATATGACTCTGCAAGAAGGCAAGGATATGATATTTGGAATGTTTCATAAGGGGGCATAACGATGAAGGTATACAACAAATTAGTACGTGACAAGATACCTGAAATAATAGAAGCAGATGGCAAAGAATGCAAGACGCGCATCCTATCCAATGATGAGTATATAGCTGCACTTGAAGCAAAGTTGAATGAAGAAGTTGCTGAGTATCAGGCAGATAAAAATCTTGAAGAGATGGCAGATGTACTTGAAGTACTTCAGGCTATTTGTACGGCAAGAGGGTATAGTTTGGAAGAGCTTGAGCTAACGAGAGAAAAAAAGGCCCAAAAGCGTGGTGGATTTAAAGAGAAGATATTTTTAGAGTATGTGGAGGAGAAAATGTAGATGGCAGAATGTATATATTCAAACAGTGTTAACAAATCTATTTTGACATCTGGATTTACTATTCCAGTAGATAAATGGGAGACATTTTCAAAAAATTTAGGAGCGGATCTTCAAAAGGGTGAACGAAAAGAGATTACAGTCTGGCTTGGCTCACTGAAATGTTCGGCCATTTATACAAATGTGAACCTAACAGGAGAAAATGCCGGGAGAACAGTGTATCAGATTAGATATTCGGGTGAGATAGTATCTGAATTGCGTAAGATTTTTTCTCCTAATTCGGATAATTATGATGCTGTAGGTGGAAAGCTTGAAGTATATTCCGGAAATATTGGAGAATTAGTATTCAAGTGTTATCCAGAAATTAAAGTAGATTCAATTAGTGAGACAAGTGCTGTTGCAACTAACTCAGGAGTGATGTCCCTTAATTCAGTAGTAACTAAAATATTAAATGAATATGTTCCGGCTAAGAAAGAAACATTTGCTGGACATCAGATGGGATCTTTTTTTCGAACAGATATTCCTCTTGCAATTTATGGAACTGGGATTGTATCGTCTGGTCCATATTTGATTACAGGAAGTGTAGGCCAGGGAAATTGGGCTATGATTCCATGGGTTTGTATATTTGATCGTAAGATTACTAATACAGCTACAAAGGGCATTTATATAGTGTACCTTTTATCAAAAGATGGAAAATCTTTATATTTATCATTCAATCAAGGATGTACGGATATTCGGAAAAACAATTCAAAGAAAGATACAATCCGTATTATGCATGCGAAGGCTGAAGCTATTAGAAAGCAAATTGATAATAGAGGTTTTCATGCGGACAATGATGCAAAGCTTGGGGATGGTTTGACTGAGTTGGGCGAATTGTATCAGGAAGGTATGATTTTTTACAAGGAATATAGAAAAGGAAACGTTCCTGATGAGTCAGAACTACAAGATGATTTAAGACGCATGATGGATATTTATACGGAATATGTTAATGGAAAACAAGAAGATTCAACTGTTATAGAAAAGGAAGAAGGTGAGGAACAATTGTCAACAAAGGAAACATTAGAATCAATTAAAAACTACATTGCAGCAAAAGGCTTTACATTTGATGAAGGTCTTGTTGAGAATTACTACCTCAGCTTAAAATCGAAGCCATTCGTTATACTAGCAGGAACTAGCGGTACAGGAAAAACTCGTCTTGTAAGAATGTTTGCAGAAGCAATTGGTGCAACTAGCCAGAATGGTCGTTATAAACTTGTTTCTGTAAGACCTGATTGGTCAGACTCTTCAGATTTATTCGGCCATGTGAATTTAAATGATAAGTTTATTCCTGGAGCAATTATTGATTTTGTTAAGCAGGCAGAATTGGATAGTAGAAATCCATATTTCTTATGCTTAGATGAAATGAACTTAGCACGTGTTGAATATTATCTTAGTGATATTTTATCAATAATTGAAACAAGAGAATATGTAGATGGAAAGGTTACGACAGATCCACTTATTACAGAGAATTATTATGGCGCAGATGCTTCTGCAAGAGGAAAATATGGCGTTGTAAGAATACCGGAGAACTTATACATAATCGGTACTGTAAATATGGATGAAACGACATTCCCATTTAGTAGAAAGGTGCTTGATAGAGCAAATACTATTGAATTTTCAACAGTAGAGTTGCTTGCAAATTTTGATTCTACTGGAAGAGAGGCAAAAGCTATTTTTGCAGACAACACATTTATGAAAGCAGAGTATGTCTTCTTTAATCAATGTGCTTCTGATAAGGATTTTGTCGAAGAGGTTTGTATAGAACTTCAGGATATTAATAAGATTTTGGAAAAAGCAAATGCTCACGTTGGATATCGTGTAAGAGATGAGATTGTATTCTATATGCTTAATAATAAGAATGCAGATAATCTTTTGACAAGAAATCAGGCTTTTGATCATGAAATAATGCAGAAGATTCTTCCAAGAATTCAGGGAAGTAGTGCTTCCGTAAAAACAATGTTATGTGAGTTATTTAAGTATTGTGCAGGAGATTATGAAAGTTATCAGACGGAGAGCGATGATGTTAGTGCGAAGATGATGGCTGCAGCAAATAAAGAAACTTGCAAATACAAAGAAAGTGCAAAGAAAATTGCATTTATGGTAAGGAGATTTGAAGAGGATGGATTCACAGCTTACTGGCTCTAATGAGTTGCTATATGTGCAAACTAAAAAAGTAAGTGTCACCATCAAAGGTAAGGCAACACATCCAAACTTCCAAGGAGTTGAGTATAAAAGTGGAGATTCATCAATAAAGGTTCATTGTGTGGATGATTTTCAAATCGCCTTAAGAGATGGAGAGGTTCCACAGTTTTCTTCTAGAAATGGAGAAATTTCAACGGGGATATACTCAATCTATCCGATGTTTTATGAGCAACAGCAGTATGAAATTATAATTGAAGCTGTGGATGGTCATAAGGCTGTATTTTGGCATGATAACCTTAATGTACGTAACAAGGTGACACGTGCAAGTAGAAATCATGAGATTTTATCTGGCGTCATCAATTTTGGAAATGAGATTGGTTTTTCTGATTTAGTAATCCAAATTGATGGGGTTAATTACTTGCGCCTTGTTATAGAGGTTTTTCCAACTAAAATCGATTATCAAAACGATTATAAGCAGATTGTAGAAGATGTTACAAAGGAAGTTTATAATGTTGTTTTTGATTTTCTTAAGAAAACATATTTAGGATATCAGCAGAGCGATAAGGTGAATAGTAGCCCTGTTGAATTCTTTGCGGTTATTAGCAAGATATACAAAGATTTTATTAAAGCGGCAGATATCATTATGTTGCAGCCTCATCATGTGTTGGAGACAACACATCAAGTTTTACCGAGCCATAAAGTTAAAAAGACTGATAGTAGAACGGTAAAATGGATTGAAAAGCATCCAGATCAAGCGAAGCGAGTGGATGGTGATATCCGCATTGAAAGAGCTTTGGCTGTAAGAAAACAAATTTCATATGATACAAAAGAGAATCGGCTTACCAAATACATATTGCTTTCGACTGCTAGGAAGTTGGAATCCTTTAAGAAAAACTATATTAAATTGCAGCGCAAAGAAGATCAGGCAGTAATAGTTAAAATTGACAGAATGGTGAGAGAAATCAACCGACGTTGTAATACTACTTTTTTGGCTGATGTTGAGGCAAAAGAGGCATCTTCAGGTATGTCATTAGTATTCTCAATGGCTCCAGGATATAGAGAGTTGTATAAGTACTATTTGATGCTTTTAAGAGGTTTATCTATTACGGGAGATGTTTTCAATATATCTGTAAAAGATCTGGCATTATTATATGAGTATTGGTGTTTTATAAAGCTCAACAGTATGATGAAGGACCGATACCAATTGATTTCTCAGGATATAGTAAAAGTACAAGGAAATGGTCTGTTTGTATCTTTGGTGAAGGGTTCTTCGTCAAAGGTAAAGTATCGTAATTCTGAAAACGGCGAATTGATTACCTTGTCATATAATCCAAAGTCAGGACAAGTCCCTACTGTGGCTCAGAAGCCAGATAATGTCCTTTCACTTGAGAAGAAGACGGTAAATCAAGCTGGTAAAAAGGTTAAATATGAATATGTGTTTGATGCAAAGTATCGCGTAAATCCGGCGTTAGAAGGCAGTGATTATTACAATACTATTTCACATACACCTGGGCCTGAAACGGATGATATAAATACAATGCATCGTTACAGAGATGCGATTGTTTATCATAATGGTGCAGATCCATACGAGAGAACAATGTTTGGGGCATATGTGTTATTCCCTTATGCAAATAAGGAAGAATATAGAAATCACAAATTCTTCGAAAGTATTGAGAAAGTGAACATAGGCGGTTTGCCATTTCTTCCTTCAGAGACTTCTATGGTACAGGATATGCTTGATGCTCTGATAGCTGATTCTCCAGATTCGGCATTTGAAAGAGCAACATTGCCAAGAGGTATTGAGGACAAGCTTGCCAAGATTGATTGGAATCAACGCGATGTGCTGGTTGGAGCGTTGAGAAACAGAGCACAGTTGGATACTTGCTTAAAGTATAAGTTTTATCATATTCCGGCGTCAAAGATTAAGGATGCGGATTTACCAATTCATTATGTGGCAATTTATCAATCTATCAATATCTTTGGGAGAGAAGCGGGAATCAGATACTATGGTGAGGTTACAAAGACAAGTGCTGTAAAGCGTAGAGACATACGAGAGATTCCAAAGAATTCTGATGAGGCATATTATCGATTTGAGATTAAGGAATGGAAAGAATTAAACATCCCATTGGTTGCAAAAGAAGTCAGGGATTTCCCATTCTTTACAAATATGTTCTTGTTGCAGCACTGTCCAGATGTGCCAGATCTTCATATCAGTTCAGAGGAAGAATATCGTCTGTATACTGAGGTACGAAGATTGGCAAACGATGCGTCAATTAATGAGACAGATGCCGATCCTGGATTCAAGTATGAGGATAAGACTATAATCATGGAGAATGGTGATATTATCGTTCTTAAAGATGGAACAAAGATAGAGCAGATTTCGATTGAGAGTTTCATTAGAAAGCCGAGAGAGTCGATGAGGATGATAGCGAAATAAAGAGAATAGATAAAACTGTCTGAATTAAAGTGAAAATGAGAATTATCAGAAAAATTAATCTGAAAGAGGGATAAAAAGATGAGGGATGGACAAACAATTGACGGACAATGGATAATAAGTGAAACAATGGGGAGAGGTGGGCAAGGAGAAGTCTTTAAAGTGACAAAATCTACAGACGATTGTTCATATGCCTTAAAATTTCTTAATAAGCAAAGTGACGAAGAACGAAGACAAAGAATGTATTTTGAAGTTTGTAATGTACAGCATCTATCTGACAGACATTTAATGAACATAATATATTCTAATGCGGAGAAATATCTGGATTTAACTGAGAAACTTTATTATGTTTCGAACTTTATCGATGGGATATCTTTGGAACAGTATGTTGAAAATCATGATATTTCTTTTGATGAGGCTATTTCTTTTTACATGGAATTCTTAAAAACAATAGAATATTGCCATAACAATGGAATAATACACAGAGATATTAAGCCAGATAATATTATGTTGGAACAAGGTTGTTTAGATTCTTTTGTGTTAATTGATTTTGGACTATCGTTCAACTTGGAAGAGGAGAATGGATGTACCCCAACTAATCAGCAATTAGGGAATCGCTTTTTACTTTTGCCAGAGTTGGTAAGTGGAACCAGTCAACAAAAAAGATCATTAGAATCAGATTTAAGTCAATCAGCAGCAATCTTACTTTATGTATTAACTAGAGAGATTCCAAATGCATTATTTGACGGAGAGGGGAAAACTCCACATAAACGAGATAAAGTAAAACGAATTCTAAGTGAGAAAGTTAAAAACGATACTGCTTTAAATAGCCTTAATTATTTTTTTGATAAAGCATTTAGTAATAATGTTTCAGAAAGATATCATTCTGCTGGAGATATGAGAAGAGAGATGTCTACTCTAAATGAATCCAGATTTAATATCTTGGGAGGTGGCGAAATGAATGACATTATAGAAATTGATAACAGTAGAGGATTAGAAAAATATAGATATAGTGAATTGATTAGACATCTTAATCCAAGCACGGAATTATGCAATCCAGAAGGTTTGAAACTGCCGATTATGACAGATATTCCACAATTGGTAGAATATGGAATTGCACTTCCTCCGCAATTACAGTCTAAAGTGAAGCAGTATTATTTGGGTGGGGACTTTGTTACAGCTGCCAATACCATATGGATTAGATCAATGGGATTGCTCAGAAAGAGAGTATTATCATTAGGGGAAGAATTTGTAGCGGATATGGTGGAAGCAAGTGACATTGACTATGTTAGAAATCTTCCTGCTTACAGATTGATAGATTTGGCGCATGAGCTTGGATTCATTAATAAAGCAGGACAATCTAAGTTACAAAAAGCAAACGAGTTTTATAATTATTTTAATAATGATGAGGCTGATGAATATGAAGAGATGCCACAAGACGAAGCCAATATCATAATTAAAACTTGTATTAGCTACATTCTGTATAATAATCATGAATCTTTTGGTCTTCAGTTCAATGACTTCAGAGAGAAATTGAAAAGCGGAAGAGTTACAGAATTGTTTGATGACGATAAGACTATGTTTGCAACATGTCCATATTTTTATTTAAAAACATCAGTAAGGTCATTGCTTAATTTATTTAGGGACTGCGAAGGAATAGAATATGATAATGTGGTTATCAATATGCAAATAATGTTTCCGGCGATATGGGAACGTCTGAAAATTGAGGAGAGAAGAGCCCTTGCAGATGCATACACAGATTATACAAATGCATCTGAGCATAAAAAAGTAAATGATTTGAATAAAATAATGTTGCAAGTCCACGCCTTTGATTATGTTAAAGAGAATGTGCGTTCAAGAACATATATTCAAGTTGCTAACAGACTACGAGACGTTCACTTTGATGTAAATAATTTTTATAATGAGCCTGGTGTAATAAAAAAACTCGAGGATTTGGGTTCTCAAATTCCTACATTAGCTTTAAAAGAAACAATTACTTCTGTGCTGTATGTTAAATTGGGAAATTCATACGGAACAAGTTGGTCTGCGGAAACGATTGCAGATAGAATATTAGACAAGCTAACTGATGCGGAATGGATAACATATTTAGAAAGTTATATGTTAGAAGAGACAAATCTTGTTGGGGCCATCAATGATTGCACTAAAATGAGAAATCAATGGAAGGGTGTAATAAAAAAATACAAGTTAAAAGAATTGACAATTAACAACCCTCAAATTAAGAGGTTGGTTTCAATTGCATAAGTAAAGCGAAGAAACATGATTTATTTTGCTATTCTGTTTTTTTATTACGGAAAAAGACAAACTCTCTTGAGCATATTTATTAGTAATACTTAGATGTCGGCACAGACAACTTCTGGTCAACTTGACCAGAAGCATCACTCATCCATTGGTCTACAAGACAAAAACTTTATAAAAGTAAAATTTTCAGAGATCACTTTTGGTCCATTGGACCAGAAGTGGTCTTTTTCTATGCCTGTTTTTACAGGAAGAGTATTTGCAACAATACCAGAAACTCCGCCAGCTTTGACGGAGGTATTTCAGACGAAGTGAAATTATGCTACGCAGACGACATAGGAGTCTGGTTTTTCGGCCTAAAAGTATGCAACTTTAGGCGTATCCTGTTATCTATTTTCAGTCCGTGGTTCCGGAGAGGTTGTTGCTTGTGTGGAGAGTCGCCAGTTTTGAAAGAATGTCCATTTTATGCGGGTTAGAGGGTTTCAGACTATCTGAAAAATCTATGAATCATACCTATAAGTATCAAGTAGCTTGAAATCATTTTTCCAAAAGGATAACAGCAGTGCTTGGACATCTGGTTAACACCTTTGACGGGGGCGCCAGTTTTGGCAAGGACAATTTTTTTAAAAATTTATTTCTAGAATTTAGTAATCAGCTTTTTTTCAACCCAAATGTATAGTGAAGGGTCAAGAAAATATTACAGAAAAAATCATAGAAAAATCTGTAATCACGATTTCCAGGCTCCAAGTACATATTGAGGGGCGAGAAAAATACCTTCAGGAAGGAGGAGACAGGATGTACGAATACGAAGCAGACGTGGCTAATTTTGCCAAGTACTTTGATATCTACAATTTGATGCGTATTTCCAAGGGTGCTACGGCGGATCAACTGAAGAAGTGGTTGATTTCCGAAGGTATGCCAGAGACATCGGCTAGAAGGCATCTGAAGGAATTCACTGAGGATTATGATGGATGGCTCTATGATTACGATGAAGAGACGGAAGAATACACTGTTAGCAAGTATGGTATGGAGTATTTTATCAAAAAACTCGCAGAATGGTCGGAAATTAAGATTTATGACCAGGAAGCTTATGATGCTGGTAGCAAGGTGGCGAAGGATAAAGTGAAGCAGCTAAAGGATGAGATGAAAGAGATGGAGAAGAATCATCTGGAGATGCAGGCTCTTTGTCATTCTCAGCAGAAATATATCGAGCAGCTAAATGCGAGCATCGAAAGGCATCAGGATAAAATTGTAAATCTTAGCACAAGACTTGGAATATCAGAGACCAAGGTTAAAGAACTTGAATCAGAGAAAGGAGAATCATTATGGCACAAGCTCAGAAAGCACGTAAATTGGAAATAGAATTACCAGCAGTTAATGCGGAAGCAATGGATAAGGTGGCTCAGGATATTTATGTTAGAAAGTATATCCGTTACAAGGAAGGCGCTATCAGATATTCTGTTAGCCTTCATACATTCCAGGATATGGCAAAAGAAGCGGGGGCGGTGATTAAGTGTAAGGGTATTTCCTTAGTGGATACAACCATCTTTGAGGAGTACCTAGATAGCTTCCGAATTGAGAACAATTAGCATGTTCTTAAAAATATTATAAGAAGAATCAGATTTTACATTACAATGCGAGAAATGATGTTATAATACCATTGGGCTACGTTATTTCTCGCAGAAAGCGAGGAACTATGAGTAGAAAAGATAATAAAGGTCGCGTCCTTTTTAAGGGCGAGACGCAGCGTAAGGATGGCAGATACGCATACAGCTACACAGATCAGCTGGGCAAAAGGCATAGCATTTATGATAAGGATTTGGTGAAGCTTCGTCTGAAGGAGAAGGAAATTCACAGGAGAATGGATGATGGACTAGATCCTGCAAAGGCAGACCGAATCACAGTAAATCAGATGTTTGACCGCTATATTTCTTTGAAATATGATATCAAACCTTCTACCAGAGAGAATTATATCTACATGTATGAGAAATACATTCGTGAGTCGTTTGGTAAAAAGAAGCTTAGCAAGGTCAGATATTCTGATGTGAAAGCCTTTTACTATTCACTGATTAATGAACGAGGCTTTAAACCAGCAAGTATGGAGATTGCACATACCCTTCTTCATCCAACCTTTAACATGGCAGTAAGAGATGGTTATATTAACCGTAATCCTACGGATGGTGTTATGGGTGAGATTAAGAAGAGTCACCAGTGGGAACACAAGAGGAGGCATGCGCTTACTATTGAGCAGCAAAGAGCTGTATCCACATTTCTTGATACTCATGAGGATTATAGAGGCTGGAGACCAATTATCACGGTGCTTCTTGGTACAGGAATGAGAATAGGAGAATGTCTGGGACTCAGATGGGAAGATATTGATTTTAAAGCAAATGAGATTGATGTGAACCACAACCTGATTTACAGAAAGAATCTGGATGGCAAGTGTGAGAACCATGTGAATTCGCCTAAGACAGAATCTGGTAAGCGAAGGATTCCAATCTTAGAGGGCGTAAAGGATGCTTTATTGGAAGAATTGGAATTGCAGCGTTGCATTGGTTTCTGTAAGGATGAGATTGATGGATACAGTGGATTCATTTTCTCGACTTGTGAGAATCATGTGTATACACCAGAATCTGTGAATCGAGCAATCAAGCGCATCTACACAGCCTACAATGAGGAAGAGACATTTATAGCGAAGAAGGAGCATAGAGATCCGATTTTGCTTCCTCATTTTTCAGCCCATGTATTACGACACACCTTTTGTACAAGACTTTGTGAGAACGAGACCAATCTGAAGGTGATTATGGATATCATGGGACATTCGGATATTCAGACTACTATGAATATCTATGCAGAAGTGACCGGAGTAAAGAAGCAGGAATCTATGATGGCACTTTCTGATAAAATCCTTGTCTAAGCGTCAAAATCGCTGTATAATCAAGGATGTACTTAAACAATAAACGAAGTACTTATTATGGGTATAAGTCCAATGATTGGATGCTCCCATTGAAGTCAGTTTGGATGTTTACGACACTTTTTACGACATGCTTTTGGTTCTTATTGGACCTTGGTGGATACTTGAAATTTTGAAAAATTGATTTCAGTGTTCTAACCTGGACCATATTGGATTAAAACGTGAAATGTGTGATTACCGCATCCCGACGATGAAGAGCTTGGATAAATAATTCATTGATTTTACTAGGGTTGTAGGGTGTTAAGAGTTACGCCATACGCCAATCGTACGCCAAACGATGTAAAAAATGAGCAAAATTGATGCTTATGGAAGTGGCAATATGGTTGAATAAATAAAAGGAGATATTACCAATGAACGAAAAAATGAAAAGAACACTTATAGTAGGAGCTATAGCTACTGTTTTGTATATAGCATTAGGAAGTATTATTTCGCAATCAATTTCAAATTTGTTGTTTAATAATATTGGTATGGGTTATGAATTTGCCCGTTTTATATTTGCGGGGTTAAGATTAATAGAAGCTGTTATTGCAATGATAGTAGCTATTATGGTTAATGAAAAAGCCATTGAAAAGGGTACAAATGCTAAAATGAATAATAAAGTATTATCTATTATTGTTGCTGCATTAGTTTTAGCTGTTTTACCTCTGTTTTTAGGCTTAGTAAGGGTTCTTTGGTATATCATTGAGTTTGTCGTTTTTGCATTAGCAGCATATATATATGCGAATGGCTGTGCTTGGTCTTCAAAAATTCAAATGGCTTCAAATTACGGAGGTTTCAATAATAGTGTTGGTCAAAATTCAAATACTGTAAATATGCCTGATATGTCTGATGAGGACCAGGATGAGTTATCAAAAGCTATTCTTGGTGCAATTCGTCCATCGCTAAAAGCACCGATGACAGCTGTATTATGCAACAAAGAAGATATGGTAATTATACAGAATGGCAATGAGTATATTGTTGAGGGATATGTAAATTCACAAAACAGTTATGGTGCAATGATTGCGACCGATTTTACAGCAAAGTTGATAAAACAGAATGACCAGTGGATTACTGTTGGAACTCAAGTAGGAGTCAAAAATGCAAAGGAATATACAAAAAATTTTGCTGCTAATTACATTGTGATTTCAATTTTCACAGCGGTAGGAGGTTTGATTTTATATTTTATTATTAGTATGGTTGTGGGAATGTAGAATAATTAATTTAATATATACATAGAATTAGTTAAAAAAGCCTAAGTGGTAGGGAGACCTATTGCTTAGGCTTTTATTAATGTTATTGAAAATGTAACATAATGTGACAGCCGCCATATATAGGGGAAATTTTATATATTTTTGGAGGCTTCCACGTCTTAAATCTTAAAAACAATTTCTAGTTCGAAACCCCACCCCTCTGTAGGAAAGGTATCAATCTGCGTAGGAGCAGACTAATGATATTGACCTGAGCTACGTCGTAAAACTGGCTCTATTTTTGTGTCCAAATTTATAAGAAAGAAGGTGATTCCAATGGACAACTAAGAGCAGCTGTGCCGACAAAACAGAAATACAACTGAATGCAGTATTTGCAAGCCGGATGGAGAGCGGTCTTAGGTGCAGTGGTGCAATTCCATACGGTTATTATCGTAAGCCGGATGATAAGCAGACCCTTTATGTGGATGAAGAGTCAGCAAAGGTGGTAAGGCGAATTTTTGATATGGTGGTTAAGGGATATTCCTATGCAGAGATTGCTAAGATTTTCAGTGAGGAAAAGGTCTTGTGCCCGACAGAATACAACAGACTGCATTATCCCGAAGATTGCAGGCACAAGCCAATGGATGACCCTTACAGATGGAACTCCACAACATTGGGATATATCATTCATCGGCAGGAGTATTTAGGACATACAGTTTTGAAAAAGTCCAAGGGATTATCCTACAAGTCGAAGAAGCGTGTTAAGGTTGCGGATGAGGACAAGATTATTTTCAAGAATACGCATGAGGCAATTGTTGACGAGGAAACATGGAAAATTGCCAACAAGGTAAAGGCATACCGCAAAAAGACACCATACAGTGTAGACCCATTCAATCTTACCGGACTTCTCTATTGTGCGGATTGTGGTGCAAAACTTATCAGAAGAAGTTATAATTCCGGCACCGGAGAAAGATATGAAAGCGACCAAGCCTATTGTTGTAGCAAATATCGGCAGATTACCAGTGATTGCACCATGCACTTTATCAAGCGTTCGGACATATTGGAACTGATAAAAAAATCCATCCAAAGAGTCAGTAAATACACGATAACTAACGAGAAAGAATTTAGGGAACAGATACTTGCCGAGTTAGCGGTAAGGCAGGAAGTTGATACTTCCCAAAATGCGGAAGTTATCGCAAATGCAGAGGCAAGGATGAAGGAGCTTGATACTTTGATAGGCAAGCTGTATGAAACCTATGCACTGGAAAAAATATCGGACAGACAGTATCAGCGACTTATGAACCAGTATGAGGACGAGTACGGAGAACTGGAAGCAATGGTAGAGGAACTTGTGCCGGATGAAGAGGAACAGACACCGAAGAGTGCCATGGACTCCTTTATTGCATTAGCAAAGAAATATGCAGATTTTGAGGAACTCACACCGACCATGATACATGAGTTTATTGATAAAATTGTAGTCCATGAGTCAAATGGTGTGAGAGGGTTCGGGCGAAAGCAGAAGATTGAGATTTATTTTAATTTTATCGGGCAATTTATACCGCCATACAGCACAGCAGAGCTGAAAGCAGAAGCAAAGGAGCAGGCTGTTAAGAAAGCGGAAAAGGACAGAATAAGAGCAGAAAAAAGGGCAGAAACCGTGAAACGGTACAAGGAAAATAGAGCCAAGAGACTGGCACAGCTTAAGGCAGATGCAGAAGCCGGTGACCCTAAAGCGATTGCAGAATATGAAGAGTATTGTAGGAATGAAGAGAAAAAGCGGGAGCAGAGCAAGGCATACTTCAAGGAGCGTTATCGCAGGGAGCAGGAGAAATATAAGGCTACAAAGGCACTGGCAGAGCAGGGAGACAGTCGGGCAGTGGAACTATTGACGGAATATGACCGAAGAATTGAGCATAAAAAGCAAGTGGCAAGTGAGCGTGAGAAAGCAAAGCGCAGAGCAAAGAGGAAAGTGTCATAGCTTAAATGCTACACGATAATTATTGTATGGATGGGAGCTGAAATAGGGCAGCCCGGGAAATTATCATCAAGAGAATAGGGGAATGATTTGGTGCGGTAGTTATCGTATGAAATCAGCAAAAAAGGGCATTCAAAACGGACAGTTGGAACTGTGTGTTGCGGATGTCTTTTCTGTTGGTATGACCGGTGCAACCTTCCCTTCCCCTTCCTTCTCTTTCTCTTCCTAGAGAAAAAAGAGAAAAAGAAAAGCAGAAAAGAAAGAACCAAAGAAAAGAATAAAATAAAAAGATAAAAAAGAGATATACCATCTCTATCTTATCCTATCCCATCCTATCCGCCTGCCGTAGGCAGGCTTTATTATTTGCCCGTCAAAAGTACGAGTCAAGAGACGTAAAAAGTACGAGCCTAGTAGAAAGGAGTGATTTCATGGGCAGTTTATCCAAGTACGAGCAGGAAACTGTTATCAATTTCAATGCAGGGGAGCAGACAGCCATTGTTTACACCAGAGATAAAGCTGTTATGAGGCGAATTGATGCGTTAGTTATCGAGTTCCCTAATGTGTATAGGCTTGTTAGTGAAACTGATATTGATAAGACATATTCAATGCCAAAATCACACATTAGTTATCGCAAGCCGAGAAGATTAAGTGATGAATGCAGGGAGCATAAAAGGGAGCAAATGACACGATACAATTCAAGAGATAGTTAGTTGAGAAAATGTATGTTCTGTGATATAATCGATTTGCTACAAGGAGAGCGAAAATTTGAAGTTTCTGTTATGTTAAAGGCGGGATATTTTATTCCGTCTTTTTCTATTGACAAAGAAAAGGTAATGTGTTACCTTAAATAATGTAATATATT
>JAGKTQ010000039.1 GCA_021153325.1 Lachnospiraceae bacterium
CAGGATCTTTCCATTTATCTTATCACTTTTAGAACATCCATCTGTCAATATTCCTTTTTCAAAAATAAGATCCGCTATTTGTTCTCTACCAATCTTCTCTTGCATTCCCGTTTTCAATTCTTCCGGTTTAAGAACTATCTCATACCCATTCAAAAAGAATCGTATCCCTTCCTCATCCGATTCCATGACCCATATATTATTCATCTCATATTTCGTATCAACAACCTTTTTTACAGTTATTAATTTATTATCATAGCAGTATACTTCTACTGTATGAAAACGATATGTCGTAATATTTAAGTCCTCAAATGCAAAGACACCATCTGTAGTCAACACTTCTCCATCCTGAAGAGTTGTTCCATCGTAAAGCACACAATCATCTTTCGCACCAAGTAACGTTATTGTCTTTGTCTGCATTTTCCCTTCTGTATCAAATGCCTGCAAAAACAAAGCGTACATCGCCTCAAAGTCTTCTTTTGTCACCAAATATTCTTCCTTGTATTCTTTTTCAAATAAAGGATATTTGACTCCTTCTTTTGAAACTGCTTCACATACATCCAAATATTGTCTATACGTCATAAAAGGCGAGGCTTCCATATTCTGGCTTTCTGCCTTTAACGTAGCAAATTCTGCATTTTCCTCTAAAGCAGGCTCCACCGTTTCCATCAGCAAAAGCACTTGATAAAGCGGTATGTACTCTCCCTCTTTCTGACTGATCTGTCTTATTTTCGTTATATGAATTACTGCAATTGTAGCAAGAATCAAAATTCCACACAAAATAAGAATAAGTTTTATCCGAATTCTTTTATCACGACTCATAACTTTCTCCTTTTCCTTGTGTAGCATTATATGCATATTAAATATCTTGTACTTTTAATATATTAGATCTCTTTTACAAAAATTCTTTCAAAAAATCATTATATTTCTTATGCCTGAAAAAAGCAGCCTCAAAGGGCTGCTTTTTATCTCTTTTGTATAACTCCCAAAATGCCGGTTCTTGTCTTTTGACTCCTAGCATATGCTAGGTGGGTGACCGCAATCATCCTTCTGCCTTCCCCTGCTTAATGGAGGCTTGACATCCACATGACAATGTAGGAATCCCGTTTAAAGTAACTGTAGGTTCAAAACAACAAGAGTTATCGAACATTTCAGGTTACTTATATTATATCCAATATAGAATGCCTTTACAAGTCCAATTTTTACCTTTATAAAAGCTTTTTATTTTCTATTTTTAGTATTCATGTTCATCCACTCTGACTGCATGTACTACAAAGCGATTTCCTTTTGTAGAACAGGTAGAAAGCGTAACAATTTTATCTTCTTTTGTAACCGTTACACCAGTATCTTCATAGGAACTCCGAATCATATCATTAATAAATTTCTGATAAGTTTCATCCGGTCCAAACCCTATTGTATACACATCATCCGCTTGCGACACATCCCGAAATGCAAAAATCTGATAACGATATGCCATATCCTCTGTATAAATGGTAAAGTACTGGTTGTCTTCATAAAATCCTTCATTTTTGTATTTCTTAAGACTACCAAACATACTCAAATTTTTCATATTATGACCATAAATAATAGTGTGATAATCACTCAGATCTGGATTGTTTGCCCCTTCTATAAAAATACACCCAGCGGTCGAGCTGTTTCCATAAATATCTGTTCTAAGATATTTATCATCATCACCAGAATATAAGATCGGATAACTGATTATCTCAATCGTATCAAAGCGTATCCAACCAACCACATCTTCATTCACCGTCTGAAGAGATGCAATATCAACATCAACATCCTCGTACCACCAATTTGGATTCTCATTTGTTGTGAGTGTATCCTCTATGTTTATGTTTTCTTCGTTCAATGCTTCATAAGTATCATTCGACTGTTTTCTATCCAATAATGCCGGAATCAACATCGCTAATGCTGCTACAACTAATACCACACCAGCAATAAGCAAAATCACGGAAGATAAACTCCATTTTTTCTTATTCATTCTTCTTTAATCGGTCAGCAATGAGCCACATCATAATTACTATGACGAATATGCCAATCATGACCTTTACTCCCATATTTGAATTGATGAAATTTGAAATAGCTGCAATACCTGGAATACAGCAAACCGGCTTTCCCACAAGTCTTGAAAAGCTTACTGGCTCTGCATCTTCTACCATATTGGCATCACCCTTTGTAATAAAAGTCTGCTCTTCTTCCGATATAGCAACAACACGATGTGTCATGACATATTCTGTATCGGAACCTAATGTATATGTAATAATATCCCCTACTGCAATATCTGCGCTCTCTGCTTCTTTTACATATACCACACTTCCTACTGGATACTCCGGTTCCATACTTGCCGTCTTTACTTCAAAAAGTTGTAATCCAAACAACTTTGGCAAAGTAAATGGAATACAAAGTAATATCAATAAGATCGTCATTACTACTCCGCTCCAATTAAGAAGACGTGCTACCTTTCCTTTCATCAACATCCTCCTCGCAAGTGTAAGCTTCCCTTATTCTTCTGATATATTATCTTCCGCACCTACTGATACAGCAGAATCCATCAGTTTCAATAATTCTAATACACTTCTAAAGTTTTCCTGTTTTTTCCCTTCTACCCATGACACAGTACCTTGCCATGTATGGTTTTCCTTGCTTCGTATTGTTACAACGAAACTCTGATTTTCCATTTCCTGCTTTTTCAAAAAAGGCCTGCCTTTCTAAGTGTCAAACTCAAATTGATTTAAATAAGCAGACTTTATAAAAAGCCTGCCTATTCGTATCGTATATTTTTTCTAATACTTCAGCTTATTCAGCTGTTTCTTTATATGTTTCTACGGTAACGGCATCTCCGTCAGAAGTGTACCAGCCAGTAATTTTTCCATCTGTTTCTGTTGGAACAAAATTATCAGCCTGAATTGCTTCAGCACTTACATTAATTTCGAATGTAAGGTTTGCAACTTCATTTCCCCAAAGTTCTGGAATAACAACTTTGTCAAATAACACAACTTTCTGATCTTTGTCAGATTTTTCAACTTTGTTCTGATAATAGTAATAGCCGTCTTCAGACAACACCCATTTTTCCCCTATATTGATGTTCTCTAATAATTCAGCTGCCTGTTCTGCATTCAAAGTTTCTGAAATCTCAATTTTTGCTCTTAAATAGCAGCTTTCAGAGCCTGCAACAACCGTAATTGTTGGATCCTTTGTAATTTCCTGATTAGGAACAACATCTTCGATTGTATTATTTTCATTTTCTTCACTGAACTGCGGCTCATCTAATTCGATCTCTACATGTCCCATAGTTACCACATTTGTTGCTGTATCATTATCTGTGAAGTAAGCTAATGTAGAACCCACTCCAATTACGGCAATAAGTGATACTGCTGCAATTAAAGATATTATACTTTTCTTTTTCATAATAATTTTCTCCTATACAAATAGCTCGTTATTTGTAAAACAAATTCTATGCTAATTATTCGAAGGAAACTTCACTCATTGCTGCTTCATATGTATCAAATCCTGCAGCCTGAATTGCATAAGCAGAAATTGTGATATCAGGCATTGTTACATTACCTTCTTCATCTGCTGGTAAATCTGTTACTAATGTTACGCTTGTGAAGATTGTAGATGTTTTTACTGCTGCATCTTCTTTAACGATATCAGTTTTAGCAAGAATAACATATCCGTCTTTTTCTTCTACGATTTTCCATTCTGTTGTATTCCATTCGATTTCTGCATAATAAGCGCTATCATAAACAACTTTTGCAAATACCCATGCATCTTCAGAATCATCAGCGATTTTGATTGTAGGATCTTTGTATACTGTTTCAGCTGGCGCTAAATCTTCATAAGAGTTACCTGTTGATGTCCATGTGTTTTCACCATCAGCATCTACATATTTGCCATCTTCACGTTTTACTTCAGATTCCATAAGACCTGCTCCAAAGTCATCGTCAAAGCTAACATCACCTACAGTAAATGTATTTTTTACTGTATCTGTTTTGTCTGACAAATAAGCGAATGTACTACCAATACCAATTGCTCCGATCAATGCTACTGCACCAAAAGTTGTTACTAATTTTGCTCTTTTCATTTTCCTTCTCCTTTTATTACGTAATTCTTATTCTATATTACAATGACTAGCATAGCACCCTGCGGTCACATCGTAGTCATACGTAAACTATTTTATTTATTTTTATTCTTTTTTTTCTCTTCTTTTTCTTTATCATCATCATCACTGAGTGCATCCGGCAAAAAGTTCAATAAAATAATGACAATTAAAATTCCACAAATTGCTCCAATACCAAGCGGTGTCTTTGCATAAATGGAAATATATCCAAGAAATGGAATATTAAATGCATATTTTCCAACGATATTTTCAAAAGAAACCGGTGAGCCATCTTCTGTTTCATTTGCATCACCTTTTGTCGTTACAGTTCCTGCCTCTGCATCAATCGCAACAATTCGATGTGTGACCATTGTATTTCCTGAAAGCTGATAAGTAATAACATCATCTACTTCTAAACTTTCCGGTTCCACCTCTTTATCATAAACAATAGCACCTACATGAATATTAGGTTCCATACTTCCACTTAAGACTGCGAACTGATCAAATCCAAGCAATTTCGGAACGATCAATGCTGCTGCAACAAGTGCAAGCACAATTAATAAAACGGTGGATAAAATGTTACATATCTTCTTAAACATATTGCTACACTTTCTAATTGGACTCTGTATCCGTCACAGAATCAAACAATTCTTTTAATTCCATTACATCTACTTCTTCATCTAAAGCATAGGAACTATCTGCCAGTACTGCTTCCTGATAAATGGTCACATCTGCACTTTCTTTCAAAACAACTGCATCAAAAAGGGATGTTGTACTTGCTCCTACTTCAACTGGAAGTGTGTAATAATAGTATCCATCTTTTGCATAATAGATCCATTTTCCATTGTTTGAAAATGTTGTTCCATCATATACCACAGATGCCTGTGTAAATGTTTTATTTGCACCTTCTAAAGCTGACCAGCTTCCTGCGAAAAGTTCCACACCTGCTGTAGATGGTGAAACTGTGATTCTCGCACGAATAAATGCATTACTAGGTCCATCATTTACAATAACTGGACTTTTTAAAATATTGGTATCCGGTTTTACCGGCTGGTCATCATTATCCTCATCAATATGTGTATTCACATCACCTGCTGAGAAAAGGTTCGAAATAGTACCTGTCTGTGCATGAAGTATTGCCATTGTAGCTGAAGTTGCTGCAATACCGATAACCAGAGCAAGTGTAATTACAAACATTTTTTTATTTTTCATAAACTGTCTCATTTGTTTTCCTCCTTACTCTGTAACCTTCATGTTATCAGCTGCTTTATTTGCCTCAATCGTTTCATCAATCACAAGGCTGTTCTTTACAACATCTGTATCTGTAAGTTTTTCAGGTGTACGTGTTTTCTTGTTTACAAAAATCGTACTTGCCTGATCTTTTTCCAAATGTCCATCATCTGGATTTGATACATAAGAGCCTTCACTATTTACAAAACCGATTGCATATACTGCATAATCATCTGCATCTTCATATTCACAATTTGTCTTCTTTGTATTTGTTCCAACCATATCTAATGTGAAGCCCATAGTATTAAGTTCTTCTACTTTATAAATACCCTGTGGCAGATCAGTGATCTGTGCACTACATACATAATAATCTGTTGAGAACAAGTGGTTTTCTGTTGTTACAGTCTCACCTGAAGCCAAAGTATTTGACTGGTCGATATCAAATCTGACAGTTCTGTAATATACTTTGTTATCCTGAAGATTTGTAACTTTAAATGTGAAGATTGGATCTCCCTCACTTGCAACATAAGCATTCTTGTTAATCTTCTTTGTAATGGTAATTGTACCTGTTACGACCTCTACTGTATAAGTCGCTTCTTCACTAGATCTTTCAGCAACGTAGATCTTTCCATCTTCATTTTTCATCATTTCAGCTGCATTGGCTGCTTCTTCACTGTCAGATGCCACATTTGGTACTACTTCTACCGTCAGATAATATTCTGTATTTTCTTCTGGAGAAGCCTTTCTGATATCATCTGCTGTAACTTCGTTTCCTTCTGCATCTTTCCATACAACAGTAACTACAGAATCACCATAAGTTTTCATTTCTGTAATATTACCAAGCATTGCCTGCTCTTTGTTTGCTGTGAAATATTTTTCTAAAGATTCACCAAGGAAGATCTTATCGCTTGCATCTTCAAGAATGTTTTCAATTTTAACGTTAACTTCCGGCTGATCAAACTCTTCTCTTAAGCCATTTACTTCAATATAGGAACCAGGATTTACATTTGTTTTAACTGCATTACCACCAATGTAATCTTCTTTTGCCACAACATGGATGACCTTGCTCCAACCTGGTATCACTACACCATCTTCTTCTGTTGCAACATCAAAAGTCTGATTTTTCCATGTAATAGTTGTTGTTCCATCTTCATTAACTGAAACAACCGCTCCTTCAGCTTCTAAACGTTCTTTTTCTCCATCTGTTAATTCAAATCTTTTATCAATTACATCCACAATTGTTGCATTTGTTAATGGAACAACTACTGTTTTAGTCGGTGTTGTAATTTCTTCTCTGATTGCTTTAAAAATATCACTCAAGTCAATTGATGCATTCGTATTAAAGGAATAACCTGCACCGGATGACAATCCCTGAAACCAGCTTTCATATTTACTGTCTAAGGTTCCTAACTGGATTGTATAAATACAGGAATTGGACATTGCTTTAATGTCAGAAGCATAACTTGTTGCATCTGTCATAATATTGCTTACTGTCTTATATCTACTACTGGTCGCACCAACATTGGTAGGTTCACCATCTGTAAATAAGATTACATATTTGCTTCTATCTTCTCCATCAGAACTCTGTTCCAAAATACTTTTTGCTTTTTGTAAAGCTAAAGCATGGTTCGTACCAGCTGAAACAGACATACTGTTTATTTTTTGATTGATCGTACTTGCAGATGTATTTCCAAGTGTAACCTGCGATACCTTAGTAGATGCACTTGCATTAAATGTTACAACCGCAATGGTACTGTTCTCATTAGCATTTTCAAACAGATCTGTTACAAAACTTGTCGCTGCAGATTTTAAATCTGATAATTTTGTACCCTGCATGGAATTGGAAATATCCAGTACCAAAACAACGTCTACGGTAGGTTTTTCCTCTGTAACAATTGTATCGCCACCTGTTGTATACTTGGTAGTAGAACTTGCTGACAATGTAATATCATAAGTTCTATCATCCCAATCCACTAATGTAGCTGTCTTATCAGAATCAAAGGAAGTTTCATTCAAACTCTTTGTATTCAGGAAATCTATCTGGTACAAATCTCCTGCTTTGTTCATTTCAACAGTAATAGAATGAGATGCCTGTAATGTTGTAACACTGGATGACTTAGTTACCGGACCATCCTCGTCTGTCTGCACCTGATTTTTTGATGCCTCATAAGAAGCTTCAAAACCATCTACTAATGATTCCGTAACGGTATATTCTCCTGCATCAGGACCGGTGAATACTGCTGATTCACCATCTCTCAAAGTAAATTTACCATTTGCATCAGTTGTCATAACAGTGGTTGTACCATCCGCCGCTTTATAGGAAAACGTTGCATTTGCTACTGCTACACCATCTTTTTTCACTACATAAGTAAATGCTGTATCATCCTGTACTTTTGTACCATTTACTCTATTATCTACTGTATTTGTAACTTTCAAAGCATTCTGCTGCGGTGACTGTGGAAGATTAAATTTAATCTTACAATTTGATTTACTAGCTCCACGTTCCATGTAATATACTTGGAGTTCATGAGAATCACCATCTAACAGACTTTCTCTTGTAAGACCATTTCCTTCATAATCATAGAAATTATAGGAAGCTGTCACAACGCTGGAACCGCTTGTACTTGTTGCAGTAATATAATCTGCCTTGCTTGCACTATAAATCGCACCTTTCTGACTGATGTCAGTACCGGAATTATAGAAAGTAACTTCACCAGTATTGAAATTGACAGATCCGCCAACCGCGCCATGGATACCACCTAAGTCAAGAACTAACTTGCCATCAATGTATACCCATACGTCATCATCACCGGAGAATTCAAACACAATATCTTCTCCATCGATCTTTCCATCTTCTGTCATATAAAAATCAGTAACAAAATTCATACCGAAGTAAACATTACTTACACCAAATGGCCAGAAACCACCATTTGCGGAGCCAAGACTGATTTCTCCGTTTTCTGTATTTAATGTTGCTGACATTGTACTACTATCATATAAATATTCATTTCCATTTTTCTGGAATGGGAATGTTACATTATAATAAGAAATCTTTTCACTCTCAGAAATTGTGTAGTAATCTGATCTGCTGTCATCCTTACTTGTAGATGTGAAGAAATTAACTGCTGCATAGTTCGGGAAAGTAATCATTCCATCTACTAAAGTGCTGCCTGCAAGATTCTGATAAGCACCTTCATAATGATTCGTATTCCAGGAAGCATCACCGGAAACTCCGATGCTTAAATATCTTAAAGGATTGATTGCTTTTGAAGCGTTATTCATTGCATACTGATTATACTTAAATAAGTTTGCCTTAAAGTTCTCTGTTTCACCGATATTGCTTTCAGAATCAGAAAGGACAATTCTTAATTCATTTAAGAATAATTCTGTATCCACTCCGTTTCCGGCTAATTTTGATAATGTACAAGAATAAGTTCCTTCTTCTCCCTCTAAAACTGTACATGTTTTTTCAATAGCACCGTTCACACTCTTTGTAACGTCTAAAGAAACACTTGAAACAATATAATCATCTGCCGGATTAATTGCAAATAACTGTGCTGCATCTGCGTAACCAAAATATGCGGATTGATCAGAAGCAGCCGGACTTGTTGCGATCACATTTCCATCATATTCAACAACAACTCTCAGATAATATTTTTCTGTATCTAAAGTTGTGTTTGCATAAAAGCTATAACCGCCCTCTTCATTAGCAAGTGCACCATTTTGTGAAATAACTTCAACAAATGAACTATCTTTTACAATAGCCTCTGCATTGTTTGCAGTTCCACTTAAACCAATTAAATATCTGACAGAGCTTGCTACTTCCTCTTCATTCACAGAAAGAAGTTCTACTTCCATTGTTTCTTCTTCTAAGCTTTCTGTTGATTCTTCTTCTGTTTCAGCACTCCCTGTAGTTGCCTCTTCTGTTTCTGTACTTGTCTCTTCTGTTTCTGTAGTTGTTTCTACAGACTCTGTCTCTGTTTTGCTCTCTGTAGTTTCCACAGCGGCTGATGATTCTTCTACTATTTCCTCATTCACTACAGATGGCATTTCTTCCGATTCTCCAACAGAAGCTCCAACATTTTCCAAACTTTCTGTACTTATTGTATTGTTCTCTGATGCCTCTGCATTCATCAATGTTGCATCACCTGATAACAACGCAATACATAACCCCATTGCTACAATTCTCTTCAAAAGTTTGTTAGATTTCATGCAAATCCTCCTCTAAGCTACATTCCTTTTCCATTGATCTATCAAAAGATATAGCGATAGCTATATAAGTTATTTTCCTATACAAATATAACAACCCCAAGTCACACGTCGGTCACATACTCAGAGAATTTTAATAGATTTGCCAAAAAAAGAAGACCTGTTACCGTGTGACTTTCAAAAATCACCTTTCATTAACAGATCTTTCCAACTTTTTTAAACTACTTCATGATACTGCAAAAGCATTTCCAATAATTCAATTTCTCCCTGAAACTTTCCTAGATTAGTCTCATCGCCAAAACTAACATAACCTTGCCAGCTCGCATTACGTCTGCTTTCCACGAACACATCCGCCGTAAAGAGCTTCCCTTCTTTTTCATAAATTTGAGATGTTTCTTCTGATACTGGCGGGATTCCATGATAAGACACTGTTTTTTCTTTTTCCAAAAAACTCCTCTTTTCCTGAAAAGCCTGCGGATAACCATTTTCATCAAAAATCCGATCGATCGCAAGTATCAAGTCATTAAAGCCATTATATACTATTGCCTGCTCCGCCAATGGCGAATAAGCCACACCACTGATATCGATTTCTCTGCTATCAACGCAAACACGAAATCCATTCGGTGGATATTTTTTCTTATTTTCAAACATGAATTAAAACCGTACCTTTCCAAGGATCCGCATTTTGATCACTGCACAATTCCACTTGCTGCAGCAACTTCTTCTAAATTGACGTGGATTTTCATATTCTGGCATTTAGGATTATCATTATAAAATCTGGAAATGATTCGATTTGCCACTAATACGCCACATTCATAACTACAAGATGGTAACAGAACAACAAACTGTGAATCACTATATTTTGCTGCCACATCTCCAATTCTCAAAACCTCTTTGATAGTTGTCGTCAAACCATCCATAGCCTTTTTCAAACGGAACTGTTCAATCTGCTCCATACTTCCTGCAGCTTTTTCAGATGGCTTAATCGTCAAAAGAAGTACATATTCTGCTTCTCCCATTCTCGCTATTTTACGAGCTTCTAAACGATAAATCTCACGAAATACCGGATATCCACAGAAGAATGCACCTTCTGGATTTTCTTCTGACATATCTTCCTGTACACGCTCCATATTTTCTGCCTGTGTATCTTTATTCATTTTCAGAAGTTCTTCATAAATCTTCTGTAATTTTGCAGGCTTTCTAATTCCCAGCTCACGATTTAAAATCTCACATGCTTTCTCATAGGATTCCATTGCAAGCTTAAATTTATTTCTTTTCATTCTTGCATAAATCAAATAGTAATAAAGCTGCTCGTCTACATTATCATAATGTAATGCTTCATTACAAATCGCTTCCAACTCATCGTACAATCCAGATTTTATATATAACTCAGCCAAGTCCTTGATCGCAGACAAATACAACGAATGATAATACGCATTCATTGTGACTACCCAGTGCATCTCTGTAAGCTTCGTCATAAAATCGCCCTGATAAAGCCGTATTGCCTTTTCATAATAATTGATCGTCCGGCTGATATCCTCCGAACCTGCCTTTGCTTTTTCTATTAAAAGCTCAAACTGTTCGATATCAACAATCAGCTCAATCTCAGGATTCCAACAGTAAGATCCTCTGCTCGTTATAATATAATCAGCATCTCCAAAGTGTTTTTTTAACAAATTTCGCAAACGATACATTAAATTTTTTAATGCACCGGCAGGATTATCCACCTCTTCTTCATGCCATATTGCATTTGCGATCTCATCTATCGTCAAAGATTGCTCACGGCGAATAATCATAAACAGCAACAATTTTGTTAACATAGTGGAACGGATGTTATCGTCATTCAATGCTTCGCATTCGTTCATAATCTGAAATTTGCCTAATGTATTTACAGATAACATTTACGCACCTCTCGTATCTTTATAGTTCCTCTTATATTAATAAATACATTATAACACATCTCTTTTTTTTGTTACAAGTCAATATGTATGTTACTTCGACAAAAAAAGAAAGCATACACCAAATTTTCTTTTGGCAATATACTTTCTTAATTGCTTTATGATCAATCTTCTTTTTGATCCACCGCGTTATCTGCCTTTATCATACTTTTCTTTCTTTTCAGCATTATTGTCACAACACCTACAGCCACTACAACTGCTGCAACTGTACCGCCAAGAATAGCTACCCATCCAGAAAGGAAATTGTTATTCGCAGCAAGAGGAGTTCCCTCATCTTCAATATTTACTGTGTTTTCATCAGCTATTCCATCTGCTAATGGGGTTTCTTCATCTCCGATAGTCACATTATTATCAATTCCATCTGCCAATGGAACATTTTCATCTTCAATATCTGCTACTCCACCATCAGCAGCTCCGCCTGCATTTGCAGCACCTGCATTCGCCCCTCCGGCATTCGCTCCTCCAGCATTCGGAGTTACCACAGCCGGACCAACATTTACCTGTGTTGGAACTTCATTAATAACAGTTTCTGTCACTGTACCGCCTGCTTCATACTCTGTAACTGTGTTTACAATTGTACCAGTCTCACCTGAATATGTGTAGCGGAAAGTAACTATATTGGCATTCTCATCTGCTTCATTTAAAACAAGACTGACAGCACCATCTGCTGTGCTATATCCAGAAATAGTCAATGGATTACAAACTATTGTTTCTCCCGCATTTCCATACGCAATAGTTGGTGGTGCGATCTGCTCGCCAGAAGCAGAATCAACGAAACGAATCACATATTTAACAGGATCTACCAATTTTACATAATCTAATACATACTCTGTATTTCTATTAACTGATGCCTGTGCAGCTCCCTGACACCAATCTGATGCTGCTTTTAAACGATAATCAGAATCAATATAAGTTACTCCTTCTGTTTCACCTGCTGATGTTACATTTAAAAAATATGCATCTAAGCTGGCATCATCACTAAGGAAACCAAACGTACTACTTAAGCTTTCGCCTTTTTCTACCGTGAATTTAATATAATTTGAAGTTGCTTCAATATTGTCACCACTGATATTGCTTGCACTCATATTGAAACTTCCTACATTTCCCGCACGGAAAGTAACTGTATAAGTTTTTTTAGCTTCATTTTCTGCTCTTACTACGGTTGCCGGCATCATATTTACAACCAATGTAACTGCCAACAACATGCTTGCTAACATTTTCACCGTTTTTTTCATTATTTGCTTTCCGCCTTTCTTTTTTTCAAAGCAAAAACAATCAGTACGATACCTGCCAGTAAAACAATAGATACTGCTACGATCGGAAAAGTATCTCCTGTTTCAACATAATTTGCAAGAGGAACAATCTGATCTACAATCTTTGTAATAACTGTAGTCTGACCCTTTTCTTTTACCGTCTGTGTAACAACAACTGGCTCTTTCTCTTCGTAATATGCTCTGAAATTAAATTCCAACTGGCCAACTGTATTTTCATAATTTACTGCATCTGTGCTGTCAAATCCTTCACCGTCAATTGTCAAAGTCAAATATACATTTGTATAGCCACCTGCTTCAAGTTCTGCAAGGTACTGGTAATTTTCCAGTTCTGTAATATCATTCAATCCCTGTGTATCTGCTGTCATAGAAGCATCATAACCACCCGCTACTGTATCTAACAAAGATACTGCTGAGCTGTTATTTGCTGTTCCCACGTTCAGATCATAGCTATATGCTCCACCACTTGCATTTTCTTTTTCTTCCAAATAACTCAATGTTTCCTGAGAGATAAAAAAGCTTGCTGCATGACTGCTGTCATTCTGCACACGAATTGTTACTGTACGCGTATCTCCCGGTGCCATACCTTCAAACGCATTGCTGATATCAGACTTGCCATCTGCGTATGTAATCGTATTTGCATTTGTTAATGACACTACCTTATTTGCTTCTTCGGCACATACTGTTGTAGAAAATCCCATGGTAAAGATCATCATAAGACCAAGCATCAGTATTTTTTTCTTCATAATTAATAACCACGCCTTTCTGCTATCTATTAAACACCCTTAGTATTAAAGTCCTGCTCTTGCTGCTTCCGCTTCTGCCTCAGTTTCATATACACCTGTCAGCACACCATTTGCATCAAATACTGGAAACATACCCCACTCAGCTGCCATAGCTGCTTCGCTGTTATTTGCCTGTACTGCTGTAACTACATATTCCAGTGCTAACTCTTTATCTGCATATTGATTTCCAAGTTCCTCATCAAAGCTGATGCCATCCATAAAGTTTGTGGAAGTGCTTTCTCCTGACGCCTGCAGTGGTTTTGTGTAATAAAGAACAATCTGTTCCTCATCTGCATACTGCACTAACCAACCATTCTCAGTCAAATAGTTTGCGTCCAATTCCTGCGGATATTCCACCATTTCATCTGCATTATTATAATAAATACTGTCATATTTGGACTCCAATACACCTTCTGCATCATCAGTCCAATATTTATATATCTCAACCTTTACATAAATATCATATCCATCCGGCTCATTATTACTTACATTATAAGAGCACTCATAATTTCCGCCCGGTACTGCACTTGACTCAAGTACGATTTTTCCATCTACAACCTCTGCATTTTCCGCTCCATTTACGGAAACACCAACACTCTTTACAGAAATATCAGCAGTTGCTCCTTCTGTTGTAGCTGTATCCAAAGCTGCCAATGTGCCACCAATCATTGTAGTTAATACTAAAGCTCCGGCAACGCCCAAAAGTAAATATTTCTTCTTCACGTTAATTCTCCTCCACTCTTATTGAGCTACATTTTGACATATACTATCTTGCATTATAAAAAGCAATAGTCACACGGCAGTCACACCGAATAAAACTTTTCAGAAGTAGTTTTCCTATTTGACACCTTTTTGTCTGAATCATATAATGTTAAAAAAAGAGAACGCTTATACGCGTTCTCTAAGTTTTATTTTTGAGGAGAATTTTATGCCAAATATTATAGAAATTACTGATTTTAACGCCCCTGAGCTGGATGTGTATGCCCGCCTTACGGAAGTACAACTACTCAATCGCCATGAGCCAGAAAAGGGACTTTTCATTGCAGAAAGCCCGAAAGTCATTGAACGGGCACTGAATGCCGGATGTGTTCCTGTTTCCTTTTTAGTAGAACGTAAGCATATCGAAGGGGAAGCGCGCGATATCATTAGCCGTTGTGGTGAAATCCCTATCTATACTGCCGAATTTGATGTCCTTACAAAATTGACCGGTTTTCAGTTAACAAGAGGAATGCTCTGTGCCATGCGTCGTCCAAAGCTTTTAAGTGTGGATGCAGTGTGTGACAATGCGCGTCGTGTTGCGGTACTGGAAAATGTTATGAATCCTACAAATGTCGGCGCCATTTTCCGTTCTGCTGCAGCATTGAATATTGATGCTGTTCTTCTGACCCCTGCATGCAGCAATCCGTTGTATCGTCGTGCAGCAAGAGTCAGCATGGGAACTGTATTTCAAGTACCGTGGACTTATCTTCATACAGAATCTACAGAAAACTCGTTTTCTGGCATTGCTTATTTGCAACGGCTAGGCTTTAAGACTGCTGCAATGGCTTTAAGCGACAACTCTATTTCGATCGATGATCCGAAACTCATGGCAGAAGACAAACTAGCTATTGTACTTGGCACTGAAGGAGATGGTCTCGCAGCAAACACGATTTCTGCCTGTGATTATACCGTTCGTATTCCAATGGCACATGGCGTAGATTCTTTGAATGTTGCTGCCGCAAGCGCAGTGGCATTTTGGCAGCTTACAAGACAGTAAGATTAATTAAGGTTTAACTAAAACTAAACCTTTCAATTACTTTTTTCATACCTTCTCTTGCTTCTTCTATTTCTTCCGGCTCTCCGCTTGCCAAAATAGATTCGAAAACTTCTATATAGTATCCCATTTTTTGTCCATAACATCTCTTGAGCCATACAATTTCCTCATTTTGAAATAACTACTCTAATTATACTTTTTTATTTCAAAAAGTCACCATGTTTTTGTAATAAGTTCCTTGAGATACTAATTTTTATTTCAAAAACTCTTTTTTCTTATTCATGCTCCAACATATTTTCAATAAAAATCCCATATCCTTTGGCACTGTCCTGTACGAGAACATGTGTCACCGCACCGATCAATTTTCCATCCTGTATGATAGGACTGCCGGACATGCCTTGTACAATACCACCCGTAAGACTGAGCAGTTTTGGGTCTGTCACTTCAATAACGATTCCCCGGTTCACGTTATCGTGGTCAAGTCGAATTTCCGTGATTTCAATATCATAATATTCCCTAACATCATTTACTGTAGTAATGATCTGCGCTTTTCCGGTATGAATTTCCTGCTTTAATCCAATAGGCAGCATATTTGCTTCTTCCATAAGAGCCATTTTTGTAATATCACATACACCGAAAATACCTGCTGTTGTGTTATCACTTATAGTGCCTATTACATTTTTATCCGAATAAGAGATCATTCCCGTCAATTCTCCCGGTGTACCATTTATTCCCTTCTTTATAGAAATGATGTTCGTTTTATATAAAAGACCTTCTTCCAATTCCATTAGTTCACTTGTATCCACATCATTGATTCCATGTCCCAATGCTCCAAAATTACCCGCTTCATCTACAAAAGTAAGAGTTCCTATTCCCTGTGCATTATCCCGCACCCAAATTCCCAATTTATTTTCCCCATTCTGATTTTTCTTTGGCAAAACCTTGATTTCAAGCTCCTCTTCTTCCCTTTTTACCTTGAGTGAAATTTCTTCATCACCATATTTTTCAATCAAATTCATAAACTGTTTTTTGCCTTCTACTTTTTCATCATTTACTTCTAAAATATAGTCCCCTTTTTGAACAACATATTTTGCTGGTGCGTACAGCAGTCCATCTTCCCCTTTAAATTCTCCCACATCTACTACTAAAACACCTTCTGTCTCCACATAAATTCCAATTGGCACTCCCGCCGGTATTACCATCCGATCTTCAATAACTTGAATATTGACCTGCTTCAGTGGTACAACTCCGAATAACTTTACATTCATTTGATAAGTAGTAAGCTTCTCTGACTTCATCGTCAGTTTTTCGCTTAAGTCTACCTTCAAACTTTCATTCGAAACGACCGAATTTCCAAATTCTCCTACTTCAACAGCCTCTAAATACACTTCTCCAGATGCAGGTACATGGAAATCAAATGTTTCTTCTACACCAGCTTTTATACGAATCGTTTTTGGAATTTGTGCCCACCAGCCATACAAAACAGCTCCCATCATAACCAACGCTGCTAAAATAATTCCCCAACAAAAAAGACTTCTATGCCATCCTTTTTGCAATCTTATTTCTCTTTTCATACTGTCACATCTCTTTTCCGTCATCTATTTTGCTAAACCACCTATTTGTGTATATTTTAAATAAAAAAGTATTAAAAAAGGACAAGCACTTTTCTGTATTCTTTACGCCAAAGTTCTGTCCTTTTTATTATGTGACAAATTTTCAATTTCAATTAGGATTGTTTTGTATTTGCTGCCATTTCTTTCAATTCCCTCGCATTGGAAAGTGCAGTTTCTGTAATATTTTCACTGCCCAAAAGCCTTGCAAGCTCTCGAATGCTTTCTTCCTCCCTCACTTCACGAATAGAAGTGGCAGTTTTTTCCTGATCTGTTATTTTTTCGATCAAAAAATGGTTGTCTGCCATTGCGGCAATCTGTGGCAAATGCGTAATACATATAACCTGATGCTCTTTTCCTAAAATTCCCAGCTTTTCCGATACTTTCCATGCTGTTTTACCACTGATTCCAGTATCGATCTCATCAAATATAAGAGTATCTGTCTTGTCCTTTTTCGCTAAGACCGTTTTTAATGCAAGCATAATACGGGAAAGCTCACCACCACTTGCAACCATACCAAGAGGTTTGATACTTTCTCCCGGATTGGTACTGATCATAAATTCCACTTCATCAAAACCATTACCATGAATATTTTCTTCATCAGGACGTACCTGAATTTCAAACTGCACATCAAGAAAATTTAAGTCTACCAATGCATCCTTCATCTGCTTTGCTAAAACAGAAGCGTTTTTCATACGGAGGGAAGAAATTTCCTCACAATCTTTAAGAACCTTCTCCTTTGCTTCTTTTAACTGCATTTCCAGCTTTTCCTTATAAAGCTCATAATCGGATAGCTTTTCAAACTTTTCCTGCACTTTTTCTCCATAAGAAATCACATCTTCCAGTGTTTTCCCATACTTGGACTTTAAATGATTCAACATGTTTAAGCGTTCTTCCGTCTGCATAAACTGCTGTTCATCAAATTCCATACTATCCATCATTCGAGACATGCTGTGGTTTACATCATTTAACATACTGTCAATGTCATCTAACATTGCCTGAATCGGTTCCAATTCCTCATCATAAGAAGAAGCTGCCGTTCTAATTTCCCTAATTGCCCTTCCGATCTGATTTGCTGCGCCCTGCTCTTCCGAGCCACAACAACCATAAGCGATCGAGAGTGCTTCTACGATTTTCTGTGCATTTACCATCTTCCGGTAATCTTTTTCTAGTTCTTCATCTTCCCCAATAGACAGTCTCGCTTCCGCAATTTCCGTAGCTTCAAATTCTGCCAAAGACATTTCTCTTCTTCTCGTTTCCTCATCCAAAGAAGATTCTTCCAACTCTTTGCGAAAAGCCTCATATTCCTTAAAATCTTTTTTTAATTTCTCTTTTATTTTAACTAGTCG
>JAGKTQ010000040.1 GCA_021153325.1 Lachnospiraceae bacterium
TGTAGTAACCTACGGAACTAATCCGAATCTTAAAGGAATTGAAATGTTAAAATTAAATCCTTTTAGATTCCCTGAGCATACTCGTATTCTTGAACATTTAGATAGATTGATAGAAATCTTTAATGTTTGCTGGCCGATGAGGATCTGTTATATGCATGTAATTTTGATAACTATATAGCACCAATCATTACAGATGATGGATGTATTAACTTTAATGAATATCAGGATCAGCTTGTTGAAGCGGAAGCAAGAGCTTTTGCTAATTTATTTACAGAAGGGAGATAAGTTATGAGTGATGTAATAAAAAAGTATTATGAACAAGCTCAGGTTATGCCCTTGCTTGTAGAACAAAAGCTTAAAAGATTTGATGCTAATGTTGATATAAGAGATGAATTTGAAGCTTGGATACAGACTAAAGAGTATAAAGAAAATGATGCTGTGTGCATTGAAGGATATACTGCTAAGTCATTATCTGAGTTATCACCTTTGACAAAGGGAGAAAGCGCATTTATCTTGCTTATTGAATTAAGAGAAAACCCTCAAAAAGCTCTTAATCGAATAAACAAAGGCTTAAAGAAAAAATAGTGTATATAATGGAGAAGCATTGAAGTATATGAGGACTTCAATGCTTCTTTCTTCTTATGAGATGGTTGTTTTTTTATCTTTGTTTTTGCTCTCTTCTGGAGTCTGTTTTTCAGGTTCTTCTTTGACCTCTTCTTGAGTAGGAAGTTGCTGCAATTCAGGCAGCTATCAACAATAAATAAGTAGGTGAATGCTATTTATTTAGTGTAAAGCTGGATTTTGAGAAAGCAAAAGAATATAGAAAAAGTTATGGAGCATACCTGCGGAAAAATCAATGGAATGACATTGAAGTTGAGGTTTGTATGCTAATATAAGATTTTCGTCCCACTATTTACAGAAATGTAGGTAGTGGGATTTTTATTTTTTAAATGATGTTGATAAATTTTAGATTATGACATATAATAATATTACAAACACATGCAAAACAACTACACAAAGAATGATAAAGGAGGAATCATTATGGCAGAACAGGTATTGATTCAATTTCGTGCAGATAAAGCATTAAAACAGGAGGTTGCAGAGATTTACGAGACTCTTGGTATGGATTTACCAACAGCTTTCCGTATGTTTATGACTAGAAGTAAGATGGTTAAAGGGCTTCCGTTTGAGGCAACATTACCAGAAACAACAATTACAAGAGCAGAGGCTAAGAATGCATTCTATGAGTTGAGGGAGCAGGCGATTGATGTACCAGAGATGTCTCTTGATGAAATTAATGCTGAAATATCAGCTGTCAGAGCGGAAAGAAAAAGGTAAGTGCTTATGGTGTATTATGCGGTTATAGATACAAATGTTTTCATCTCTGCTTTGCTTTCAAAAAGAGCAGATGCAGCAACGGTGCGAGTATTAGATGCAATGTTTGATGGTAAAATTGTACCGTTGTATCATGAAGATATTTTAGCGGAATATGATGAAGTGCTTCATAGAAGCAAGTTTCATTTTAAGGAAGAGACAATCCAGCTGGTTATAAATGCAGTGAAGCAATATGGGGTAGAAGTGTTTCCACAGCCAACAGGTGAGATTCTGGTTGACATGGATGATTTGATATTTTATGAGGTTGCCATGGAGAAAAGAGACGATGATGCCTATTTGGTAACAGGCAATCAGAAACATTATCCGATAAGGGACTTTATTGTAACGCCAGCTGAGATGATGGAGATTATTGATAAGTAAGTTGCAGTAGAAGCCTCATTGGATGGAGTGAAATCTGTCTGGTGAGGCTTTGCGTATGTATGGAGGTGTACAAAATGAGAAGAAATATTTTTGATATTCTGGAAGAAGAAATGGCTTTAGAATAATGAAGCAAGAATCTATGGTTACAATCTTAAGGATAGGGATATTTGATAAGTGTTCCTGTTATCCATTTTTTATCAACGATTTTACTTCTTCCAAAAAAGCATGGGCTGCTTTATTAAATGCCGGATATTTTTTCCAAACAAGGGCATATTGAATCTCCAATGCTGGTTCTAGTGGTCTGAAACAATATCCGCGGTCAAGTTCAGGGGCGAGCAAATCTCTGGGAGTAAGGAAATAACCCAAACCACTTTTGGCAATCGCAAGTGAATTGCCCTGTACCACATTGTAAGTTGCAGCAATATTTAATTGCTCTATATCACTTTCAGCCCAAAGGGCAATCATTTGCTGTAAACCGGTTCGTTGATGGAGTACCAATGGTACGGTACGAAGAACTTCCTTTGTGATAACAGGCATTGCTGCAAGAGGACTGTCATTTTCCATAAGCAGACCCCAATGAGAAGCATCTGGAAGCAGAAGGGATTCATATTTTTGAGCATCTATTGGTGGAATCAAAATAGCAAAGTCCAGACTCCCATGGTCGAGTTGCTCCATCACAGCAATTGCATCTCCACTGAAAAAGCGAAATTGGATATCCTTATGAATGTTACGCAAAGCAGAAGCAGCGCTTAAAACGGTAGTAGTAGGATTCCCTCCAATCGAAATTTCTCCACTTATCGTCTGGGAATCAGCGGTAATTTCATTTCTTGTTTTTGTTATTAAAGTAACTATTTCTTCTGCACGTTTTCGGAGCAATATACCATCTTCTGTAAGTGTAATATTTCTTTTCCCACGAATTAACAGCTTTTTACCAAGTTCCAGTTCCAGTTCCATCAGCTGCTTTGACAGGGTTGGCTGTGCAATATGCAGACTTTCGGCTGCTCTTGTAATATTTCCCTCTCTTGCACCTGCCAAAAAATAACGTAAAACACGAATGTCCATTTTCTCACCTCAAATGAAATTTTAACACTTATTTTCATTCCCATAAACTATGACAAACCATAGGATATAACTATTTGCTATTATGTGCTCGTTGGAATTATAATATCGACGTAAAAAAAGAAGAAACGAAGGCGCATAATTTATGAAAAAGAAAATAGAACAGAACGAAATGGATATGCTGCAAGGATCTATTTGGAATAAACTTCTTAGGTATGCTCTGCCGGTGGCAGCAACTGGTATTTTGGAACAGCTTTTTAATGCATCGGATGTTGCAGTCGTTGGTAAATTCAGTGCAGCAAACGCGACTACGGCAGTAGCTGCTGTCGGAGCCAACAGTCCAATCATTGGACTGATTTTGAATTTTTTTATTGGTATTTCGTTAGGGGCAAATGTAGTTATTGCCAATGCTGTCGGTCGAAGCGATAAGGAAACTGTTCATCAGGCTGTACATACTGCCATTACGATGGCTTTGATGGGAGGACTTTTTGTAACTTTGCTTGGCGAAATGTTGGCAGGAACCATTCTGAATGTGTTGCAAGTGCCGGAGGATGTTTTTTCGTATGCTTTGCTATACCTTCGAATTTATCTGCTGGGTATGCCAGTAATACTCCTCTACAACTTTGAAGCAGCTATTTTTCGAAGCCTCGGCGAAACTAAAGTACCTCTTCAGGTGCTTACTTTTTCCGGTATCTTGAATGTATTGTTGAACTTATTTTTCGTAATTGTCCTGAAGATGACTGTAAATGGAGTGGCAATCGCTACCGTAATTTCTAATCTTGCCAGCGCAATCATTTTGTTGGGAAAACTGGTAAAATCGGACAAAATAGTGCATGTTGAAATCCACGACCTGCGAATTCACAAATCCAGTCTCACTCGTATTTTAAAAATTGGTTTTCCATCCGGAACACAGAGTGCAGTTTTTGCCATTGCAAATCTTGTAATTCAGTCGGCCATCAACAGTCTGGGTACTAACGTCATAGCCGCATCCAGTGCTGCGTTAAACCTTGAATTGTTTGCTTATTATGTGTTAAATTCTTTCAGCCAAGCCTGTACTACCTTTGTAGGTCAGAATTACGGAGCAGGAAAAATTGACCGTTGCAAAAAGACGTTACGATTATGTTTGTTAGAGGATGCAATCGCTTCCGTTACGGCTATTTTGTTGGTTCTGGTTTCTGGAAAGTTCTTGCTTTCCTTTTTTAGCAACGATACGGAAGTGATTGAAATCGCCTACACCCGATTGTTGATTGTATTTACCGCTTATATTTCCAGTATGTTGTATGAAGTAATGTCCGGATATCTTCGTGGATTTGGAATTTCGCTGATACCCGCAATTATTACTATGGTGGGTGTGTGTTTGGTTCGAATCGTCTGGATACATACTGTGTTTCCAATTCACCGTACTTTTCAAACAATCCTGCTGGCTTATCCAATCAGCTTAACTACAACTGCGATTCTTATTTTTATAGTCCTGATCATCTACCGACCATCACGCCGATATGCGGACAAGAAAATATAGATTCTAACATATTTCCTATTGTATAGACCGTAAAACATATGAAAAGAATACGGCTTGATTTGTAGAAATATGGGTTTAGATTGTAAAGTGTTTAGAAAACGCTTAGTAAAATGTGTATAAAATTTCTTAGTAAAAAATAAATAATTCCATACCTGACTACAGCGATTCCTATGGAAAATTGTAGTGGGTATGGAATTTTTTTTGTTATTTTTTAAGAAAGATGGACAAAAAAGTTTGAAAAACTGTTAATAAAGTGTTAAAATAATACAAAATGGTGTTTTTGTGGAGGGGAATATGGAATTTGAATGGTTGGATTCCAACGTTGTGGAAGAAACTATTGAAATCGTGCTTGTTTTTGACGAGCATGGAAGTATTCTATTTGGAAACAAATCAGCGCGGGAAAAACTGGAATATAGAGAAGACGAATTGTCTAAGTACAATATGACCCAAATTTTTAGGCAAGAGTTTCAAAAGGAAGATGGGGGATATTTTCCTTTTGATAAAGAGAAACTTTTTGGAAAAACGGAAATTGCAATGTATCGAAAGAACAGTTCCTGTTTTTTGGCAAATATCCGTTTTTTTTTATTGGAAAGACGCGGACTTTATTATTTGTTGGCGGAGGATATTAGCGGACAGAAGGATACGGAAGCAAGAATACGTCAGCTGAAAGAAGAAGGGGAAAATAATCGCAGACTCAGGAATGAGTTTACTGCGAATGTTACTCATGAGCTTAGAACGCCGGTCAATGGAATAAAAGGGCATGTTACTACACTGCTTGATAAAATAGTGGATGAGGAAGACAGACGGACGTTAGAAGTTATTTTGTACTGCTGTGATAATATGTCGGCTATCATTAACAATATTTTAGATTTTTCCAAAATGGAAGCTGGTAAATTTACAATAGAAGAAAAAGAATTTGATTTTTACAAAATGATGGATAAAGTCATCGCAACGCATGTGGCTACGATAAGTAAAAAAGAGTTACAGTTGCGAGTTTATGTTGATGAGAAGATTCCGCAGTACATAATTGGCGATGAATTGCGTTTGAACCAGATCTTGAATAATTTGTTATCTAATGCTGTCAAGTTCACGTCGGTAGGATATATCACAATAGATGTGAATAAGACTATGCAGATCAATGATGAAGTAGAGTTGTTTTTTATGGTCAAGGACAGCGGTATTGGTATATCCAAAGAAGAGCAGGACAGACTTTTCGAGAGCTTCAGTCAGGTAGATGCCTCGATAACAAGAAGGTTCGGCGGAACGGGTCTTGGACTTTCCATCACAAAGCAGCTTGTAGAAATGATGCATGGCACGATTCACGTGGAAAGCCAGAAGGGCAAGGGAAGCACCTTTTCTTTCTATGTGAAACTTCATACCGGGCAGAACATGGAAGAAGCGCAGGAACGGAATGAAATATATCAAAAGTGGAGCAGCTTTACAGCAGAAGCGGAAGATTCTGGAAAGGGAGAATATTTCAATTTTGGTGATGAAGAGAACAAATGTGAAATAAAGAAGAGAATGGAAAAGCTTGTATTGTCTATTGAGCTTGGAGCATGGGACAAAGCGGAAACATTAGCAGCTACGATCAAGAGCTTAGTGGAGAATGGCGATAGCGATTTAAAAAGAGTGGTATTGCGCATGGAAATGGCAATCCGAAAAGAAAATTACGAAAAAAGTATGGAAATGCATGCAAAGTTAAAAGAAGCATTAACAGAAAGATTAGGTGAGTTTTAGAGAGGAACGCTAGAGATGGTAGAGGTGGATATAAACAAGAAAGACCCTCCAAAGATATTGATCGTAGATGACATCAGTGTCAATTTAAAGATTTTAGAAAAGATTTTATTGGCGGAAGGCTACGAACCGCTTTGTGCGCTGAATGTGCAGGAAGCACTGGATATTATAAATGAAACGATGCCGCAATTGATCTTATCAGATCTGTCCATGCCGGGAATGGATGGTCTGGAATTTTGTAAGCTTTTAAAAAGCAGTCCGATGACAAGAGATATTCCTTTTATCTTTATTACAGTTTTAAATTCTACAGAGGAGAAGGAGCAGGCATTTCTTGCGGGGGCAGTAGATTTTATTCCTAAGCCATTTGATCGGGTTGAAGTTGTCATGAGGGTAACAAATCAACTGAATAATTATCAGATGAAACAGGAAATGGCTGATTATAACCGAATGATGCATCAGCTAGTGATCGAACAGAAAAAGCAGATAGAAGAAGAACGGGAAAATGTATTGTATGCGCTTGCAAAAGTGGTAGAAAAAAGGGATAAAAATACTGGGAATCACTTGGATAATGTAGGATATAATTGCCGTCTATTAGCGCAAGGATTGCAGCTCTTACCGGAATATGAGGATCAGATAACCGATGAATTTATAGAGATGATCGGTGAGGCTTCCAAGCTTCATGATATTGGAAATATTGTCATACCAGATTCCATTTTTTTAAAAAGCAGCAGCTTAGATGGATGGGAAATGGAAGTGATCAAAAAGCATGCAGAGGAAGGCGCGAAAATATTAGAGGAAATCTGCTATGGAAGAGAGAACTGTCGCTTTTTGACAATGGCGATTACGATTGCAAGATATCATCATGCAAATTGGGATGGAACGGGATATCCTGAAAATATAAAAGGGAAGAGTATTCCAATTGCAGCAAGGATCACTACATTAGTCAATAACTTTGATGTTCTGATCGGGAAAAGATGCTATAAAGATGCTTATACCTTAGAAGAAAGTATACAGATCATTAATGACGAGAGTGGGAAGGTCTATGATCCTGATATTGTAAGAGTATTTAACAAGGTTTGGCGTCAAATGAAAATCGACTAGAATTTTGGGGGAACTGACAGTGTTAACAGACAGGGAATTTAACCGAATTGTATTTTATGTAAAGAGTCATTATGGAATCGATCTAAGTCAAAAAAGAGTGTTGGTATCCGGTAGACTGGAAAATTATCTTGTCCGTAATGGGTATGCAGGCTATGACGAATATATGGAAAAGGTGGAAGAAAATCCGGGTGGAGAAGAAGCCAAAAATCTAGTCAATGTATTGACAACGAATCACACTTTTTTTATGAGGGAATCGGTACATTTTGATTATATGAGAGCAGTGATCCTGCCGCAGTTAAAGGTAAAGGCAGCGAGAGAAAAGGATCTGAGGATCTGGTCTGCAGCGTCTTCTACCGGCGAGGAACCTTATGCGATTGCCATGCTGCTCATGGATTATTTCGGAATAGAGCACAGTGCATGGGATACTAAGGTACTTGCAACGGACGTATCTACGCGAGTGCTTGAGCATGCGGTAAAGGGAAAGTACTTAAAAGAACAGATAGAACCATTGCCGGATAAATGGAAACAGAGATATTTTAGACCAATCGGAGAAGGGGAATATCAGGCGAAAGAGGAACTGAAGAGAGAAGTGATTTTCAGGCAGTTCAATCTGATGAATCCGTTTCCTTTTCGGAGAAAATTTCATGTGGTTTTTTTACGCAATGTCATGATCTATTTTGATGAGAATACAAAATATCAGTTGATCAAAAAAATATATGATTATATGGAGCCGGGTGGATATTTATTTATTGGGACGACGGAGTCTTTAGATAGAGAAAAGACGGACTTTCAATATGTAGAACCATCCATCTATAGAAAGCAGGGAATGTGAATATGAGACCAATCAGGGTATTAGTTGTGGACGATTCTATTCTATTCCGCAATACACTTGTACAGAGTCTGGAATCGGATCCCAATATAAAGGTCGTAGCACAGGCGAAAGATCCTTATGAGGCACGAGATGCTATTATCCAGTATCGACCGGATGTAATGACTCTGGATGTAGAATTGCCGAGGATGAACGGTATTGATTTTTTGAGAAAATTAATGCCACAGTATCCTTTGCCGGTAGTAGTCATTAGTGCATTGAGTGATAAAGTATTTGATGCCTTGGAAGCAGGCGCGGTAGATTTTGTGAATAAGCCTGCTAATATGGACAGAGTACAATTAAATAATTTTTTAAAGCAAGAGCTCGTTACAAAAGTAAAGATTGCTTCCACCGCAAAGGTTGGTAATCTGAAAAAAGTAGAGTGCAGAGAAGATATCAGACAGATCAAGCGAATAGGAAGTGACCGCATCATTGCAATCGGTGCCTCTACTGGGGGAACCGAAGCAATTTATGAAGTAATAAAGCAGTTTCGCAGGGATATTCCCGGAGTGGTGATTGTGCAGCACATGCCACCGGGATTTACAAAAATGTATGCAGAGCGATTGAATAACCAGTGCGAGGTTGCTGTAAAAGAGGCGCAGACAGGAGATAGGGTCGTGCCGGGGCAGGTGTTGATCGCACCGGGAGACAGGCAGATGCGGCTTGTCAAGGTAGGAGGCAGCTATCAGGTAGAATGCAGAGGGGATGAAAAAGTCAATGGACATTGTCCTTCTGCGGATGTGTTGTTTCGGTCGGTTGCGAAAGTAGCAGGCAAAAATGCGATTGGTGTTATTTTAACAGGAATGGGTGGTGACGGTGCCAAAGGTCTTTTGGAAATGAGACAAGCAGGAGCACCTACCATAGGACAAGATGAGGCAAGCTGTGTTGTATATGGAATGCCAAAAGTAGCTTATGATATAGGCGCTGTACAGTACCAGTTGGGACTGACAGGTATTTCGGGGAAAGTATACAGCCTGTTGAGTATATAAAGGGAAAAAGAAAGGAGAAATGGCGGAAATGAAAATATTATTAGCTGAAGATGATTTCGCCAGCCGGAAATTTATGGACAAATATCTGTCACAGTATGGGGAATGCGAAGTGACAGTCGATGGCGAAGAGGCAGTAGATGCCTTTATGATGGCACTGGAGGATGGAGAGCCTTATGATCTGATCTGTCTTGATGTTATGATGCCAGTATTAGATGGTTATCAGGTATTGAAAGCAATCAGGGATATTGAGGAAGAAAAAAAGATTCCCAAGGAAAACCGAGCAAAAGTCATTATGACTACAGCATTGAATGAAGAGCGCAATGTGAAAATGGCATTTGAGTTAGGGTGTGAAGCTTATTCCGGCAAACCAATAGATGTGGAGAAATTTGAAAAAGTATTAAAAAAACTAGGACTGATTTAAAAAGAAAAATAAAAGCTGGGAAAGGGAGAAAATATGGCAGAAGAATTTAGCACAGACGGGATGCTTGATATGTTCCTGTATGAGAGTGGTCAGCTGCTTGAAAAACTGGAAGGCATCATTTTAGAGAAAAAAGATGAAGAATGCTTTGACGATGCCGACATCAATGAAATCTTCCGTATTATGCACACCATTAAAGGCTCATCCGGCATTATGATGTATGAAAATATTACAAAGGTCTCTCATAAGCTGGAAGATGTGTTTTATTATTTAAGGGAGTCCCACCCCGATAACGTTCCTCATTTGGAGCTTGTAGAAAAGGTACTTATCGTATCGGATTTTATTACAGGCGAGCTGGATAAGATCAAAGATGGAAATGAGGCGGACGGCAGTGAGACAGCCATTTTAGAAGATTTAGATGAGTTTTTAAATCGCATTAAAGGCGAAATAAAAGAGCAGGGAATACGGCTTCCAAAAGAAAATAAGCATGAAGAACCGAGTCAGTTTTATATTGCACCGGTTGCAAGCGAGGACAGCCATTTTTATCAGATTACGATTCATTATCGAAATGATACACAGATGAGCAATCTGAGAGCATATTCGGCAACTTATGCATTAAAAGAAATTGCAGAAAATCTTTTGTATACGCCGGAAGATATCATTACAAATGAAGAAAGCGCAGAGGTTATTTTAGCAGAAGGTTTCCATATGCTTCTGCAGACAAAAAGCAGTAAGGAAGATGTGATCAAGCTGATAGACAGTTCGGAGGCAGAAAAGATTGATTTTGAAGAGATCACTGCCGCAGAGTATGGAAAAGGACTTACTGAAATTGCACAGGAAGAAGCACCGATCATCATTAATTTAGATGATGATAAACCGGAGGTCAAGGAAGAAAAGAAAGCACCGATGCCCGGTGATTATGTCGTAAAGGCAAAAGAGACCGGAAAAGGAAAGACACTTGCGAAAAATCAGCCAAAGCAGCAGAGCATTATTAGTGTAAATGTAGAAAAAATGGATGCACTGATGGATCTGATCGGTGAAATCGTGATCGCGGAGGCAGTAGTACTGCAAAATCCGGATCTGAAAGTACCGGGACTGGAGCTTAGTAATTTTTATAAGGCATCTGCACAGCTTTCCAAAATAACAACAGAGTTGCAGGAAGTCATTATGTCCATGCGTATGATGCCGCTGACTAATGTATTTCAAAAAATGAAACGTATTGTTTTTGATGTTTCCAGAAAGCTTGGCAAGGATATTGAGCTGGAGGTCATCGGAGAAAATACAGAGGTAGATAAAAATATCATTGAACATATTTCTGATCCGTTAATGCATCTTGTGAGGAACTCGGTCGACCATGGAATAGAAGAAAATGTGGAAGATCGTACCGCACTTGGAAAACCTGAGAAAGGTAAGATTACGCTGGAAGCGAAAAACGAAGGCGGCAAGGTTTATATCAGTGTAAAAGACGATGGAAAAGGATTAAAGAAAGAAAAGCTTTATGAGAAAGCAAAGAACAATGGTCTTATTGGAAACAAAGAAATAACCGACTTTACGGATAAGGAAATATACCGTTTCATTACTTTGCCGGGATTTTCTACAAAAGAAGTGATCACAGAATATTCTGGACGAGGCGTTGGTATGGACGTAGTCGTTAAAAATATTCAGTCGATAGGCGGTAGATTGGAAATTGACAGTAAAGAAGGCTTTGGTTCAGAAATGACTCTGGTCATACCACTTACCTTGGCGATTATCAATGGTATCGTTGTACAAGTCGGACAATCCTCTTTTGTAATAGAAACTGCTTCTATAAAAGAATTTGTAAGACTAAGTGAAGATGCTATTGTAAAAGAGCCAAATGGAGAAGAGTACATTGTTTTGAGAGGGGAATGTTATCCTTTTATCAGGCTGAATGAAAGATATCAGCTACCAGATTCACAAGGAAAAGTAGACAATGGTATCGTTGTTGTATTAGAACATGAAGGACAGCAGGTTTGTATTTTGATCGACAGATTGATACAGGAACAGGAAATTGTAGTAAAACCGATTCCTTCTTATGTGAAAAAAGTAAAGGGTCTGTCAGGCTGTACACAGCTTGGAGATGGCAGTATTGCACTGATTCTTGACATTGCCGGATTAATACAAGGCGAGGAAAGGGGTTAATACATGGCAGAAGAAATAAAGGAAGAACTGCAGGAGGAAGATACCCAAAAAGGGAAGTTCATGACGTTCCAAACGGGAAAAGAATACTTCGGCATAAGTATCAGTTATGTAAATGAGATTATTGTAATGCAGCCGATAACGGCTATTCCGGAAGTTGAGGATTATATTAAAGGATTGATTAATCTTCGTGGAAAGATTATTCCTGTTATTGATGTCCGGACACGATTTAAAATGGAACCAATAGAATATACGGACAGGACATGTATTATTGTCATTAACGTAAAATCTACGGTAATTGGATTGATCGTGGAAAAGATTGCGGAAGTAGATACCATATTGGATGAAGATATTGTTCCTCCACCAACACTTGGACACAAGGAGAACGAACAAAATAAATATGTGTATGGATTAGCAAGAACCGGAAATACCGTGAAATTGTTAATAGATCCGGAAAAACTGATCAAAGATGAAGACATGGAAGTTATTGAAGAAATGCAAGAGGAAGAACAAGAGTAAAACGGAGGAATTTACCATGAAGAAAAAATTTTCCATTATGAATATGAAAGTAAAAAATAAGTTAACAGTTTTTAGTACAGTATTGCTGTTTTTTATGCTGACGATCGCAATATGTGGTTTTCGGGTTGTGACTTTAACGAATCAGGCACATACATCCCGTTATAATAATTATGGTCAGGGTCAGTTGGAATTGTGTGAGGCATTCAGCAATTTCCATGAAGTAAAAGTACATTTGAGAAATATGTTGTATTTGTATGCTGATGATGATGCAAAACAGCAGGCAGAGATTACAACTATTAATGAAAAGATAAAAGAAGCAGAAGAGCATTTGGATGCATTTTCTAAGAGATTAGACAAATACGACAGTAAAATTGCAGATAATTATGAAAAATGCATGGGATATGTTGAGGAATACAAAGAATCCGTAAATAGAGCGATTTCTTATGTAAATTCTGGTAAGCTGGAAAGTGCAAAAAATGAGCTTTTAACTACGGGTGTTTCTTCTGCAAACAATGCGGAAGCTGTATTTGAAACAATTATGGCAGATATGGAAGATGCAGCAGAGTCAGCTAGTGATCTGATTGAAACACAGATTAGTGGAATGAAGATCATTATTGTTGTAATTTGTATTGTCAGTTATATTGTGGCAGCGATCTCTGTTCTGACATTGATCAAAGCAATTACAGGTCCAATGGCGAAATTATCCGTTGCAGCCAAGAAACTTGCAGTGGGCGATGTGGAAGTAGATTGTACAAAGTTGCATGATGATGATCTTGGTGAAGTCATGGATGAATTTTCCAACATGGCAGACGCGATTAAAGAGCAGGCGAAAATTGCAGAGATCATTGCCAATGGAGATCTGACCGTACGTGTAGAGCCTAGATGTGAAAAAGATATTCTTGGAAAAGCGTTACAGAAGCTTGTAGCAGACGATAATGCTACACTTGGCAATATTAAAGAGTCAACAATGCAGGTAACGATTGGTGCAGAACAGGTCGCAACAGCAAGCCAGGCGTTGGCACAGGGTTCAACAGAACAGGCAAGTGCATTACAGCAGGTTACCGCATCTATGGATGAAATTGCAGAGCGTACAAAAGAAAATGCTTCACAGGCAGGAGAAGCAAATGAACTTGTACATAATGTAAAAGATATGGCAGTTTCTGGAAATGAACAGATGAAAGATATGATCCATGCTATGAATGATATCAATGAATCTTCTGAGACTATTTCCAAGATCATTAAAGTCATTGACGATATTGCTTTCCAGACAAATATTCTTGCATTAAATGCAGCAGTAGAAGCTGCAAGAGCAGGTGTACATGGTAAAGGATTCGCGGTAGTAGCCGAAGAAGTTAGAAATCTTGCAGCAAAGAGTGCTTCAGCAGCAAGTGAAACAGCAGAAATGATAGAAGACTCTATTCATAAAGTAAGCAATGGTACAAAATTGGCAGAAGAAACAGCACAGTCCTTAGATGAAATCGTAGGATCTATTGATAAGATTGTTTCCTTGATCAGCAATATTGCAGTTGCATCCAATGATCAGGCAACAGCCGTATCACAGATCGATCAGGCAATCGGACAGGTTTCTACGGTTGTACAGACAAATTCAGCTACAAGTGAGCAGTGTGCAGCAGCTAGTGAAGAACTGTCAAATCAGGCAGCAACATTGAGAAATCTTATGGCAAATTACAAATTAGCAACAGCAAGTGGACAAAGTAGTTTCTTTACAGAGCATGAGAAAAATACATCCTATAATACGAGTAACTACAACGAACAGATCATTTCCCTTGATGGAGAATTTGGAAAATATTAAACAATAAAAAGAGTGCTCCCGATAGCAATATCGGGAGCATTTTTGTGCAGTAAAAAATTGCTTTATAAAAATAATTCTAAAATGAATACGGCAAGGCAGGAAAATACTGCGACCTGAAACAGGCTTTTTCCGCACCATGCAAGAACAATTCCGATAATCAATGCCAAAAGACCTGACCATACGCTGTTCGTGGATTCCAAAATAGCGGGGAATGTCATAACGGCTAAAGTGACATACGGCACATAAAATAAAAAAGAGCGAATGGTACGGTTTTTAATTTCCTTGCGAATCAAGGTAAGCGGGAGTACGCGGATAAGATAGCTGACTCCTGCCATGATAAATATGTATATATAAACATTATGTTCCATAAGAAACTCCTTATCTAAGTAGTTGGTTCTTTGTCTTCTTCTGAAACCGGGAAGAGCACAGCCGCGATTCCTGAAATGACAACGGTGAGTATAATGATACGCATACCTGAAGAAATGGAACTTAAAACAGGCAGCTTCGCAAACAGGAAGCTGGCAAGCATGGAGATAACGATCAAGCATGCTATGATTTTATTCTTTCTTGCAGGAGGAATGATAATGGCAAGGAACATGCCATATAATCCTACGCTTAAAGCGCTTACGACATTGGCGGGGAGAACATTTCCGCAGAGTACACCAAAACAAGTTCCAAGTGCCCATCCGGGAAGTGCAACGACGATGACGCCGTAAGTATAAAATGGATTTAGTTTTCCGGGATATGCCATGGAAACACCAAATATTTCATCGGTCACATCGAAGCCAATGAGCAGTCTATGATAAAATTTTGTGTCCGGTGAGAGCTTTTGACTCAAAGCACAGGACATCAAAAGGTAACGTGCATTTGTCACAAGAATCATTAGTGCCATTTCTAAATAGCTTGCTTGTGCAGCAACTAAGTTAAAGCCTGCAAATTGTCCGGCAGAAGCATTGACAAGCATACTCGTAAGCGTTGCCTGAAAAGCGGTCATTCCTGCATTTTTTGCAGCAATTCCTAAGGTAAAAGAAACGGCAAGGTAACCAAGGGATATGGGAATGCCATGTTGCATGCCTTTCTTGAAACAGATGGCATTTTCTTTTTTCATCTATAGTTCCTCCGTAAATTCATATCTTTCAGTAAATAAAATTACTTCTTTTTATTCCACGGATTAGTATAAGCTTTTCATTTCATGTAGTCAAGAACAGTCCAAAATGAAAATCGGACTGCATTTGTGTTCAAAGTGTGTAAAAACTCTGAAAAAAAGTGAACTGCAAAAAATAGGCAAAAAGGACACTTTTTTTTAACAATTTAAGGATAATCTAAACATGACATTGGCGTATAAAACAAAAATATACGGTTAGAGGCGCGTAAACGGAGGATGAGAGATGGAAGAAAGAATAAAAGCCTTCCTAAGTATGGTAAAGGAAAAGAAAGCAATTGCTTTAGCAATCGCCGGAATTTTACTTGTAGTTGTTATTGGTATAGTAATCTTTTTTGTGATTTCGAAATCAGGGACAGAAGGAAAGAATGGTTTTTCCATGTTTGGGGATGGTGGAAATGCAAAGGAAACGGAATATGTTTCTGCCAGCGGAACGACTACATTAGGATATACAATGGATGAATTTGAACCGGATTACATAGAGACAGACTTGTACATAGAAGAGGTATATTTGGCATCAGGAGATGAAGTGGAGGAAGGAACTCCGGTCTTTAAAGTAAGTGAAGAAAGTATACAGGAAGCCAGAGAAGAGCTAGAAGAAAAAGTAAAGGAAACAGATTTAGATTATCGTGCGGGAGTCATTACTTATGAGCAGAGCAAAATAAGTGCAAAGTATGATTATGATGTTGCGATATTAGAAGGACAGCAGGCGGAGGCTGTTTATAATAGTGCTTTAGCGGATGCAGAGAAAAAATTAAAGGAAGCACAGGATGCCGTGACAGAGGCAGAGGAATTGATTGAAGAATATACGAATGCGATTGAAAATGGCGGCTATTATTATGAGTATGATCTGGATGCATATCAGAAGCGATATGAAACGAACTGTAATTTATATCAACAGCTGCTTTCTGAGTGGGGGATTAAGGAAAGTGAACTGTCCGTGACCGTGGGGGTAAATGAATCGGCATTTATGTTGCTTTCTGCGCCAACAGCTGATACAGCAGGTGATGAGGCAGCTGGAACGGGCACGTCGCAGGAAGAATCTGGTGATGCCGGTACATCGGAAACCGGTACGACAGCAGATTCGAATGAAACAGGTACACCGGGAGACACAACGGATAATAGTACAGCAGAAGGTTCCAAGGAAACAGGCACATCAGGGGGCACAACAGAAACCGGAAGCTCTGGAACGACAGAAACCGGAAGTTCGGGATCGACTACAAATAGTACGACAGAACAGAGCAAGCAGGAGGAAGAAAAGCAGAACGAAGCGAACGGGCAGCAAAATGTTACGGAAAGTAATAAAGACAGAGAACAGAAGATTAAAATATTACAGCAGTTAAAAAAAGCCGTGCAGACCAGTGAATCAGCTTATGCAAAAGCATGGAATGAGTACGAAGAAGCGACAGAGAAGGCGGCAACTCAATTGAAAAAATTGAATGCACAGATAGAATCTTTGCGTGCAGATCTGACGGAAGCGGAAACGACCTATGAATTAGAAAAGCTGGAAGCAGAAACAACCTATAAAAAAGCGTTAGCGCAGACAGAGCTCGCAGAGAGTGATTATAATGCAGCTATGATTTAAATGTGGCAAAATCAGCAAAAAGGATTGTGAAGCCAATCCTTTTTTTGCTGTCTATATCAGAGTAAAAAAAGATTGACAGACAAGGGCTTAGTGGAGAAAATGAGAGAAGGACAAAAGGAAAGAGGAAACAATGATGATAGAAAAAGAAGTGGAAGAATGGATCAAGCAGGTCTGCAGGGCAGCAGGAGCGGAGGAGAGCTTTTTTCAGGATTTTATGGTAAAATTGCAAAATGCACCGGAAATTTATAAGGAGCTTTTTTATTTTGCTTATCATCAGAATTTTTTGTGTGAATATAAAATACAGGGCTATTCGGTTGTGGATATTATGGTGTGGCAGATGGATCATTTTAAGGCGCAGCTTGACAGAGACAATTATGCGATGAAGCATAATCAGAATAAAATGGTTCTGATGGCATTTGATACATTTTTGAATATGGAAAAGGAAAACTATCCAAATCGTCTATGAAGGCCGATGGTAAAGTAACCATTACTATACCGGTAACCAATACGGGCAATCGTGCGGGAGAAGAAATCGTGCAAGTATATGTAAAGGCTTTGGATTATCCGGAAGCACCTATCAAATCACTCAAGGGATTTGCCAAATTGAGCCTCAAACCGGGCGAAAAAGGAAAGGCAGTCATTACCCTGGATGGCGAAGCTTTTGAATACTATGATCCATCCATCGACGAGTTGTCTACCCGTAGCGGTCGTTACCAAATCATGTATGGTAGTTCATCGCTTGAAAAAGATTTGAAAAGTTTGGACTTTGTTGTGAAATAGTCCAATAAAAAAGTGGTGTACATTGAATGTACACCACTTTTTTATTGCTCTGAATTAAATTATTTTACAACATATACATAAG
>JAGKTQ010000041.1 GCA_021153325.1 Lachnospiraceae bacterium
GAAAATAGTTTTTTAATGTGTCTGCCATAAGCATAGTCCTCCTTAAGTAAAATAAAAATAAATGAAATCCTGTGCCGGATCCGGCTTGAATAAATCAGATATAACTTAGATATTAAGAAAAGCTTTGTGACATTTACTGTATCACAAAGCTTTTCTGATTACAAGCCCTTTTCCTTTTTATTTCCTGTCATAAGACTCTACTTTAGCTGTTCTTTATTAATTTTTTTACCAAATAATAAAATTCTTCTTTATAATCATCCTCTTCAATATCCAGTGCTTTCAAAGTCTCCTGCACATGTTCCAAAGATGCATTTCCTTTGTAATCGCTGTCCGCTACGACCAATCCAAATTCTGCCGCTGCTACAGCAAACTGCCAGTCCTCAGAAGGACTTTCTGTATAGCAGGATTCATCTACTGGATATTCCAGTAACACACTTTCGTCTGCATCTGGCTCTTTGTAACGAATGCTGATCGTAAGCCATTCATCACTTCCGTTTGTCACTACATCACTGTATTTCAGATTTGATTCTACTTTTTCTCCTTCGTTTACTGGAACAATTTCATAAATCGCCGTTACGGTATGCCCTGCACCAATTTCCCCTGCGTCTTTTGTATCATCTTCAAAATCCTGTGCATCAAGTCTTCTGTTTTCATAACCAATAAGTCGGTATTCGCTTACCTTTTCCGGATTAAACTCAACCTGAATTTTCACGTCTTTTGTAACGGTTACAAAAGTAGCTCCCATTTCTTCTACTAATACTTTCTTTGCTTCTCCCACAGAATCTATGTACGCATAATTACCATTGCCATTGTCCGCAAGTGTTTCCATTTTATTATCTTTTATATTGCCAGTACCAAATCCAAGTACCGTCAGATAAATTCCGCTATCACGTTTTTCTTCAATCAATTCTGTCAATTCACTTTCCGAAGTAATCCCCACATTCAGATCCCCATCTGTTGCCAGAATAACCCGGTTGTTTCCACCTTCAATAAAATACTCTTCTGCAAGCGCATAAGCAGTTTCAATGCCTTTGCTTCCATTGGTGCTCCCGCCTGCCTCCAGATCGTTCAGGACCTCACGGATGACCTCTGTTTCGTCCCCGCTTACCCCTTCCAATAAGATGCGATCATCACCCGCATAGGTTACAATAGATATGCGGTCTTTTTCTGTCAGATTCTCAGCCAAAACACCAAGAGATCTTTGTAAGAGTGGCAACTTATCACTATCGTTCATAGACCCCGATACATCCAGTAAAAAAACTAAATTGGAGCTTGCACTTTCTGAAAAATCAATTTCTTCTGTCTTTAATCCAATAGATAAAAGCATATGCTCGGAATTCCAAGGGCATTCTGACATTTCCGTAGTCACTCCGAAAGGCTCCTCCCCTTCTGGAAGATTATAATCATAATCAAAATAATTCAAGATTTCTTCTATTCTGACAGCACCCTCCGGTATTTCTTCTAAGCTGTAGCCGTCCTCGATCATTCTACGCAGGTTGCTGTAAGAAGCCGTATCTACATCTGCTGAAAATGTTGACAGTGGTGTCACCGAAGTTTGTGCAAAGCCAGTTTCCTTCTCCGCATTATATTCTTCTGTATTAAAGTCCGGTGTCATTTCTTCTTCCGAAGTTGCCACTGCATTATCATACATCGTACTTCCGCTGTCATAATCTACAACACTCATATCCGACGTACTAGTACTCTCTTTTACAACCCCGCACCCTCCTAACAAAGTTGACGTCAATGTGGCAATCGTCAAAACAATTGCTATCCCTTTCTTCTTCATAATAAATCCTCCCTTTTCTAATATGCAAATCTGCTTTCCTCCCTAACAGGCTCTGCATTTTGTAAAAATAAAAAGCTTTCTTTTTCGCTCTTCTATATAAGATACGAATGAAAGCTTTTCTTTTTATGGTAAAATTATGAATTTTTTTTAATCTTTTATTTCAGAAATGGAGACCGCCCGATATTTACCCGCTTCTTCCTGCAAGTCGATACTATAACAACCGCCTTCCTGTATAAAAGTACTTTGTCCTGATTCATCCATTATCATGCAATCTTCCGGTATCGTAAACGTATAACCTTCTCCTTCTCTCGTAATGCCTGTATACCAGTTCACTCCACCTTCTGCCACATTCATTTCTGTAATAGTCACTTCTATCGTTATGAGCAGCTCCCCTTCCGCTGTTTCCTCCCGCATTGTCCCTGCTGACTGATCCACAGCACACATTTCCACAGAAGTTTCTGCTGATTTTGAACCACCACTTATTAACGGTAACACTACTACTACCAAAAGAGCTGCTGCCGCAAGACTTCCGAAGGCTGTCCACCTTCTCACCGCTCTTTTTTTACTCTTTACAAGATCCTTCTCAATCCTATCCCACAAATCCGGTGTTTCCATCTGAATATATTTTTTGTATTCATTTTCCAAACTTTTACTCATGATATCCACACCTCCTTAATTTGTCTAAGGCATTTCTGTATTTCCAAGTTACCGTACCTAACGGCATAGAAAGAATATCTGCAATTTCCTGAAAGGTCAGCTCTCCCATTACTTTCAGATGAACGATTTCCCGCTCTCGGACTTCTAGTTTCTGTAAAGCTTCCTGCATGGACAATCCTTCAATTACTTCCAGTTCTACATTCTGCCTTGTGTCTTCATTTTCCTCGCTTTCCTTTTCTTCCTGTTCCTCTACAAGCTGCTCTCTGCCAGTTTTCCGCAAAAAATCAATGGACATATTACGGGCAATGGTTGCCAAATACCCTCTATGTCCACCATTTTCACTTTTATATTGTCCTGCTTTCTCCCAAAGTCGCAGAAAAAAATCACTGGTAATGTCTTCTGCATTTTCCTTATTTTGTATAATTTGATACACAATGGAATAGATGTAACCAATATAGGCCTGATAGATTTCTCTCAGGCCCTCTTTATCTCCCATTTTCATCTTTTCCACAGCTATTACAAACTGTGCTTCCTCCACAATATCCCTCTTTCTTACCTTTTCTCTTTCCTGTCTTTAGTCAAATCTTCCTGTTAGATTTCTACTTCTCCTTCAAAAACAGTTTCCGCAGGACCGGTCATAAAAATAACATTTTCTTCCCGATTCCATTCAATAGAAATCTCTCCGCCAAGAAGCTCCACCGTTACGTCATTGTCCGTCAATCCATTTAAAACGCAGGCAACCGCTGTTGCACAGCATCCCGTTCCACAAGCAAGGGTCTCTCCTGTTCCTCTTTCCCAAACTCGCATCTTTACATGCTGTCTGTCCACGAACTGTACAAATTCTGTATTCGTTCTTTTTGGAAAACGCTCGTGATTTTCAAAAAAAGGACCAATCTGCTCTATCGCAAGATTTTTCACATCATCTATAAAAACGACAGCATGTGGATTTCCCATTGACACGCATGTCATTTTATAATTTTGTCCTTTTACTTCAATGTCTTCATTTATAACCTGCTTACTACTTGTTATGACAGGAATGTCTACTGCCTCCAATACAGGTGCTCCCATATTTACGCGAACAGTAGATACTTTACCATTTTCAACATGAAGTGTTAAGTATTTCACCTTTCCAAAACTTATGACAGTAATGTCAGTTTTGTCTGTAAGCCCTTTGTCATAAACATATTTGCCCACACATCGAATACCATTTCCACACATCTCCGCACGTGAACCATCCGCATTGTACATCTCCATTTCAAAATCGGCTTCCGAAGATGGATTAATAAAAATAACACCATCTCCGCCAATTCCAAAATGTCTGTCACTTAGACGTTTTACGATCTCCGGCTTCTTGTCCGCCTCCAGCTTTTCTTCAAAGCCATTCACATAAATATAATCATTGCCACAACCATGCATTTTTGTAAATTTCATAAACCTTCTCCCTTCCTATCAGCCATCTTTGCCTTCTACAGTACCTTGGGCACTATACCTTCGAGCCTTTAAGCCTTATCTGTTTCTTAGGATAAGTTTAGTGGCATTTATTGCATGTGTAAATTCTATTTATTGCTATCATCATTGCAAAAAATGCTCTCTATTTCATCATGGAAAGTACCATCTGAGCTGTTTCCACCATATTGGTACTGCTGTCCATACTGCATTTTTGAATATAGCGATGAGCCTCTTCCTCAGACATATTATTTCGACTCATCAAAACGCGTTTTGCCTCCAGTATCAATGTTGCCTCTTCATCACTTCGTGCTTTCGGCTTTAAGCGTCTCTTTTTTCGGCTTCGTTCCATGGATTGTACCATCATATCGACAGTATTTATCAAATCATGGACCTTTAATGGCATCGTTAATGTAACTAAATTTCCCCGTACTCCATCATTGATCACATGCGCCGATGCCATCAAAAGCATTTCAAACCCTTTTGGCATACATTCATACAATTCTGCGTACATCATATCCAGCATTTTATAGCCACATATCACGATACCATCATTCATATCATCAATATAACCTAATGCTTGTGAACCGGTGGTGCAGACTGCTATTACGGAAAAACCATTTCTAACCAAAAGATTCTTTATCCCCTTTGCTTCCTCTATCTTCGGAAAAACCACTATGATATTTGTCATGTCCGCACCTCCTCTTTCAGTATACTTCTACTAAAAAAGTTCATGCCTAAAATTTGTACAAGTATTGATTGATTTCCCAGTCAGTTACCTGAGACCGGTAATCATCCCACTCTTTTTTCTTTGCATTGATATATGTTTTTGCAACATGCTCTCCCAATGCTCCCTTAACGAATTCATCCTTTTCCAGTTCATTTACTGCTTCTATCAAAGTTCCCGGTATCGCTTCAATTCCTTCTGCCTTCCGCTCTTCCTCACTCATTTCAAAAATGTTGCGGTCAATGCTCTTTGGTGGCTCAATTTTATTTTTAATGCCATCCAGACCTGCCTTTAAACAAATTGCAAGTGAAAGGTATGGATTAGCAGATGGATCGGGACTTCTTAATTCCACTCTTGTGTTTTCTCCTCTTGCTGCCGGAACACGGATTAACGGACTACGGTTTGTTGCACTCCATGCAATATGTACCGGTGCCTCATATCCCGGAACAAGTCTCTTGTAAGAATTTACAAGCGGATTTGTAATTGCTGTCATACCCTTTATATGCTTCATGATTCCGCCTATAAAATAGTATGCCTCTTTACTTAATCCATTATTATCATTTTCATCACTGAAAATATTTTTTCCATCTTTTGATAAAGACATATTGATGTGCATTCCCGAACCATTTACACCGTATTTCGGTTTTGGCATAAAAGTAGCATGCAGACCATGACGCTTCGCGATCGTTTTAACAGCCAATTTGAACGTCATAATATTGTCTGCTGTTCTAAGTGCTTCATCATATCGGAAATCAATTTCATGCTGTGCTGGTGCACCTTCATGGTGAGAAGCTTCAATTTCAAATCCCATCTCTTCTAACGTGAGTACCATATCTCTTCTTGCATTTTCGCCAAAATCAATAGGACCCAAGTCAAAATATCCTGCCTGCTCATGTGTAATTGTAGTAGGAAGTGCATTTTCATCTGTATGGAATAAGAAAAACTCGCATTCCGGTCCTACATCAAATGTATATCCCATTTCTTCCGCATCTTTTATTGCTCTTTTCAAAACATATCTTGGATCCCCTTCAAAAGGTTCTCCATTTGGACGGTATACATCACATATAAGACGTGCTACCTTGCCCTGCTGTGGACGCCATGGAAAAATTTCTAATGTATTAAAGTCAGGATATAAATACATATCTGACTCTTCAATTCTCAAAAATCCTTCGATAGAAGAACCATCAAACATACACTTATTATCCAGTGCTTTTTCAAGCTGGCTTGCTGTAATTGCAACATTTTTTAAATTTCCAAAAATATCGGTAAACTGAAGACGGATAAACTCAACATCTTCCTCTTCTACCAGTCTTAGAATATCTTCTTTCGTATAATTTTTCATGTGCACCATTCCTTTCAAGTCAATCTCCTGCGGCTGCAGCCGAATTACCTAACCAATAACGTATATGATTATAGCAGATTTTTTATTTCTTAACTACCGCAAATCTATTGAAAATCTATCTTTTTTCCGAAAAACTTCTTCTAGCTCAAAAACTTCTTCAGAATTGTCATAGTTTATTTTGCTTTTTAATATGTTATATAAAAGAAAATGATATGTGAGGATATTCTATGAGTGCCAAAACAAAAATTGTCGTACTGCATTTAAAAGAGTTGATTTATACCGGAATATTTGCTGTGCTCGGAATTCTTTTCATTATACTGCTGATCATTATGTTTTTTCCAAAAGACAAACAATCGAACAAAGGGGAAGAGCCTTCCTCAACAGCTGTTACGTATGAACCGGGCACTTATTCTACCAGTCTATCCTTAAATGGCAGTAATGTTTCTATAGAAGTAGATGTTGCAGAAAGTGGCATCACCGATCTGCGTCTTGTAAATCTGGAGGAAGCTATCACTACAATGTATCCTTTGGTCGAACCATCCTTTCAAGATATCAAGGAACAACTGCTGGAAACTCAAAACTTAGATGAAATTGCATACGCTGACGAAAACCGTTACACCTATATGGTACTGATAGAGGCTATTGAAACCGCCTTAAGCCAGGCACAAAGCCCGGAAACTGCCACCGAGTAAGCTTCCACTTCAAACACTTTAAAAGAACACACCAATGGAAATCCTATTGGTGTGTTTCTTTTAAAGTGTTTCTATTTGACTTAACCACAAAGCTGCACTGGCATCAGAAGGCATACGAAGATCTCCTCTTGGAGATACGGACACACTTCCCACTTTCGGTCCATCTGGCAGACAGGATCGTTTAAACTGCTGTGCAAAAAAGCGTCTGTAAAAAGTCTTCAGCCATTTTAAAATCGTTTCTTTATCATAAATTCCCTGAAAAGCAAGACAAGCAAGCCGATAAACCTTTTCCGGTTCGCAATTCTGCCTTAACATGTAATAAAGGAAAAAGTCATGTAATTCATAAGGACCTACTAAATCTTCCGTTTTTTGAGAGATCACGCCATCAACTGGTGGTAAAAGTTCCGGGCTTACCGGAGTATCTAATACGTCTAAAAGTACTTCTTTAAGCTCCACATTATTACAGGTATCCGCATAATACTGTACTAAATGGCGCACCAATGTTTTCGGTACTCCAACATTCACTCCATACATAGACATATGATCACCATTATACGTTGCCCAGCCAAGTGCCAGCTCCGACATATCCCCTGTTCCAATAACAAGTCCACCTGTCTGATTGGCAATATCCATCAATACCTGCGTTCTTTCTCTTGCCTGCCCGTTCTCATAAGTCACATCCTGTTTTTCCATATCCTGTCCGATATCTTCAAAATGCTGCAATACTGCCTTTTTGATATCTACTTCTCGCAATTGCGTTCCAAGTGTTTTGGCAAGCTTGCATGCATTTTCATAAGTTCTGTCTGTAGTACCAAAGCAAGGCATCGTAACCGAAACAATATTTTTTCTGTCTAATCCAAGCATGTCAAAGGTCCGCACTGTTACAAGTAATGCAAGTGTAGAATCCAGGCCACCTGAAATACCGATCACGGCACTCTTACATCCCGTATGCTCATATCGCTTTTTCAGACCATAGGACTGAATCGACAAAATATCATCACAACGCTTATCTCTTGCTTCTCTGTCAGAAGGTACGAAAGGAGTCATTCCAAACGTTCTTGTGAGAACAGTTTCCTCTTGTTGAAGCTCGAACGGAATCACAAGATACGGCATATTTTCTTCTGCATGGAAAGTATTCATTCTTCTTCTTTCCATACGCAGTTTATGAATATCTATATCCGCATAAATCGTTTTCCCTTCAAAACGCTTTGCTTCGCATAACAGTGCGCCGTTCTCTGCGATCATACTATGTCCGTCAAATACCAGATCCTGCGTAGATTCCCCTTCCCCTGCACTGGCATAAACATAAGCTGCTATCAATCTTGCACTTGCAGAAGTCACTAATCCATTGCGGTAAACATCTTTGGATACCGTTGCATTAGATGCCGATAAATTCACGATCACATTGGCACCGGCAAGCGCATGTCTCGTACTTGGCGTATTCGGAACCCATATATCCTCACAAATTTCGCAGGCTACTACCAATCCTTTTACGGCATCACATTCCAATAAAATATTCGTACCAAAAGGAACCATTTCTCCATCAAAATAAAAGTCCTCTACGACCTCATTTCCCGGTGTGAAATGTCTTGCCTCATAAAATTCTGCATAATTCGGAATATTTCTTTTAGGAATAAAAGCTAAAACCTCACCATCTTTTAAAACGGCTGCTACATTGTAGAGCTTGTTTTCTTTTTCGATTGGCAAGCCGACAAAGATCAAGGCGTCCTTATTCTGTGTATGTGCTGCAATATTCAGAAGTTCTTCTTTTGCCTGCTCTAACAAAAGTTCCTGCAAAAATAAATCTCCACAAGTATAGCCCGTGATACAAAGCTCAGGAAAAACGATAAGTTTCGCTCCTGCTTCGATTGCTTCATCTATTTTTTTACAAATTTCACATGCATTGTATTTTGGGTCTGCCACCTTTATTTGGGGCATCACTGCCGCTGCTTTTATAAATCCATGTTTCATAGATTTCAACCCTTTCCTGCTCTCTTCTTTAACTCCTTTAATTCTTCCATACTGAACTGATAAAAAGTATTGCAGAAATGACAATTGACTTCAATCGGATTTCCTTCATCGATCATACTCTGTAATTCTTCTTTTCCTACGATAATTAACGCCTTGGCTACTCTATCTTTATCACAATTACATTGAAAAGCACATGGCATTTTATCTGTAAATTCTACATCCATTCCTTCCAATACAATTTCCAGAAGCTGTTCCGGACTGTTTCCGGCATCCAGAAGTGCGGTAACTGAACTTACCTTTGCCAAATTTTCTTCCAATTTGCTAATTATTTCTTCATCCGCAAAAGGCATCAACTGAATGATAAAGCCGCCTGCCTGCTTCACTGTATTGTCTTTGTTCATCAGAACACCAAGTCCAACAGAAGAAGGAACCTGTTCCGAAGTCGCAAAATAATACGCCAGATCATCTCCGATCTCGCCACTCTGCAATACAGTCTGCCCTGCGTAAGGCTCTTTTAATCCCATATCCTTGATCACATTCAAAAAGCCTTTTCCTACAGCGCCTCCTACATCCAGCTTTCCCTTTGCATTTGGTGGCAGCATGACCTGTGGCTCATTCGCATAACCTTTCACGTTTCCTTTGGAATCCGCTGTCACAGTAATGCCGTTTACCGGTCCATCTCCACGCACCTGCAATGTTAAAAGGTCATTGTCGCCTTTTAACATTGTTCCCATCATGGCTGCACCCGTTAAAAGTCTGCCAAGTGCTGCTGTCACGACCGGACTTGTATTATGTGCGGTTCTTGCTGTTTCTACTGTCTCTCTTGTCACACATGCAAACGCGCGTATTTGTGCATTCGCTGCGGTTGCTCTTACGATATAATCTGCCATATTTTCTCTCCATTTTCTTCATGATAACAAACGAAGAATACTTAATCCTTCTGCTTATTTATTTCCTTTGCGATCACATAGATGCGTTCACTTACTTCGGTGACTTCTTCCCGCGTATCTGCATCCAGTGCCCGAACAAATTTCATGCCTGCTGCCTCTACCAGTTCTTTCATCTGTGCAAGCGTATAACCTCTCTGATAATGTGTCTCTGTAAATCGGCGGAACATATCCTGCTCTTCTTTTACAAAAATCGTCAGATCATACTCATTGATCTGCTCTTCTTCATGATAAAAATTATCCCAGATAAAACTGCATTCTTCTCTGTTTTCTGCGATGGTTGTATCACCGATAATTTCCTCATATTTATAAACGGTATTAAAATCAAAAATAAAAATTCCACCGGGATCCAAATAATTATTTACCAATTGGAAGGTCTGTAAAAGGTCTTTCTCCGAAAGCAGATAATTTAAGGAGTCGCACACGCTGACAACTGCTTTTACTGTACCATACAGTTCAAATTCCCGCATATCCTGACACAAATATAAAATATCTTTTTCTCTGTTAGACCCTTCCCTTTTTTCCATGGCAATGTTCAACATCTCTGCAGAATTATCCACTCCGATCATGTCAAATCCTGCATCCGCTAAAAGCTCGGTAAGGGAGCCCGTGCCACAGCCTAACTCCAGCACAAGCTCCCTCTCAATACCAAAATCCTTTAAAATATTTATTAGAAACGCACTCCATTCCTGATAAGGCGTTTCGTCCATAAACGTATCATATACTCTTGCAAAATCTGTATATGCGTCCATATTAATCACCTAATTTTCTCGCAATAAAAAATCCAATCACAAAAGTAACCACACTTGTTAATACAGTAACGACTGTAATCGTTCCAAAATTACTCATCAATAAAATAGCAAATGGGGAAGCTGCGATCAATCCGATAATTGCCCAGTATGCATATAATGGGAATTTCTCAAATACTATCTCAACCACTTTTGCGATAGCAAAAATTCCGAGTACTACACCAATTCCAAATGGACATAATATGCAAAAGCCTGACCAGATTCCTGCAAAATCTAATGCAACCAATGCTTTCATAAAGCTATTGATCGTCTCAATGATCGGATTATAATAGCCAAGCAGCATCAGCATCATAGAACCACTTACACCCGGAATTACCATCGTTGCAGATGCAATAACACCTACACCAAATAATTTGATAATAGCCATAACACTCATCGATAAATCTGCTGCCTTTCCTTCTGCAGAACCAATTGCCGCACTGCCGACTACAACGGCAAAGAAAATCAGAAAAGCAATAATATAGCCCGGTTTTACTTTCTCACCTTTTACCTTATTTGTCATTGCTGGAAGACCACCTAAGATCAATCCAATAAATAAAAGATTTGTCTGCGCTGGAATCACGTCAAACATTTTTTCAATGACAAAGGATAAGCCCACAATACCAAGTGCTGCGCCGATCAAAATAGGAAGTAAAACAGAAAGGCTCTTTTTAAATTCCTTGAATAAATGTGTGATAGAGTGAATCAATGCATCGTAAATTCCCATCGAAACCATCATAGTTCCGCCACTTACACCCGGAACAATATTGGCAATACCAACTACGACTCCCTTTAAAATATTTTTAATCATTTTCTGCTCCTTTCAAATAAGCCGTAAGCTCTCTAATCAGTATTTCCATTTCTTTGTCTGTTCCTATGGAAATACGCAAATAATTATCAATTCTTGGTTTCTTAAAATAACGAACAAAAATATCCTTTGACTTTAAGTAATTAAAAATATCTTCTGCTTTTCTTTCCTTATGTGTAGCAAAAATAAAATTGCTCTTGGAATCTTCGAAAGAAAATCCTAGCTTTTTCAATTCCTCTTTTGTCCATTCTCTTGTCTTTACTACTTTGCCCGTAATTTCTTTAAAATACTCATCATCCTTTACAGCTGCTGCACCAAGCTGTATGGTAAGGCTGTCCATCGTATAAGAATTAAAAGAAAATTTGGCATCATTCAAATAAGAAATCAGCTTCTCATTTCCGATCGCGAAACCAATACGGCTGCCTGCCATTGCTCTTGATTTTGAAAAAGTTTGTACCACAAGCACATTCTCATATTTTTCGAGCAGTGGAAGTGCGCTTTCTCCGCCAAAATCTATGTACGCTTCATCAACAATAACAACAACATCCTGATTTGCTTTTATAATTTCTTCTATATGATCTAAAGATTCCAATATTCCCGTTGGTGCATTTGGATTCGGGAAAATGACCCCACCGTTCTCTACTTTGTAATCCTCAGGCACAATACGGAAATCCTCACTTAAAGGAATCGTTTTATACGGAATCTTAAAAAGCTCTGCCCACACATCATAAAAGGAATAGGTAATATCAGGGAATAGAATTGGTCTGTCGCTATTAAAAAACGTCAAGAACGACATTGCCAATACATCATCAGAACCAACTCCGACAAAAACCTGTTCCTTTTTTACTCCATAATATTCTGCCAGTGCTTCTGCCAAAGCAGTAGCCTGTGTATCAGGATACAATCTTAATTTGCTATAATCAAATTCCCTCATTACCTTTTCCACACCGGGCGCCGGAGGATAAGGACACTCATTTGTATTTAACTTGACCATGTCCGGACGATTCGGCTGCTCACCAGGTACATATGGAACTACTTTTCTGACATTCTCTTCCCATTTCATCCTGTTTTCTCTTTTCTTTATCAAAATTTCAGCCACTTAAGAACCCTTAAGTGACTGATTTATAAAATTGCTCCCTTATTATATTATGAAAATTCTGGATATGCAAGTGTTGACGTTTTTTGTCCGTCACGGTAATCTTACACTATTGCATCCACTGCTGTGAATTGCCATACTCATTGCCATTTTGTAATTCGTTTGTTTCCACAGTGCTTCTGCTCTTTTTGAAAGCTTCAAATACTGTACTGGCAGCGCCAACAACCATCAGCAAATAACCCATTATCAAATCATAAACAACTGCATCCTTGATTTCGTCATATTCCATAAATTCTGGCACAGACTGTACAGCTTCCATGAATGTCATATGTGTAAAGACTGTATCATATGTTTTATAGATCTCGACTGCCAGACTCAGATGCTCTGCCACTAAGACCATAGCAATAGAAACAAGACAAGAAATGATAATTCCCTTTGTATCCAATGCTCTTCCGAATAATTTGTATCCTTGCATAGCACAGACTACCATAAGAAGTCCTGCCAATGCGCTTATATATCCTGCCTGACTGATCAGTACCCACACGGCTACACCGATTAATGATCCAAGAACTGCGCCTATAATACCTCCGATAATATTACTTTTCTTCCTTTTGTACATTTGTTGTTTTCCTCCTCATAAGTTCGTACATTGACACATAATATCCGCCGTTATTATATCATGAAGCTATGACTTAGAAAAAACAACTTATTTCCTATTTTTATTGTAATCCTGTTTTAAATTGAATTGTTTTTTTGATAGCATACCGTTTTTTTCCGGAAGGCAGTTCAAGAACCATCTCTTCCATATAATGATCTTTCGCAAAATAACGGGGTATCCGCAGAACATAATAAATAGACTCCGACTGTTCCAAGAAATGCTTTGGCATTTTCACAAGAAATTTCCCTTTTTCTTCCCTTATATACAAATTCCCCAAGAGCTTCTTTTGCCCCTTGGGCATAACATAATAAACAACGACACAACGACTGTCCAAGCACAGACCCAATATAATACAGAAAAATGCCACCATGCAAAGAAGCATCACTTCCATTCCTCTCCCTGCCTGACATATTTCTTCCCCCGTTTTTGAAAAGACCATGTTGAAAAATTCTTTGATCATTTCGTACATAATACCTCCTTCAACAAAAAACTGCCATGGATAGAAACTATCCATGACAGACTCATAATTCATCTCTTCACCTATGCAATTTATTTATCGGGATGAAATCAGTATAACACAAATTTTCTTATCCTTCCAGCTCTTTTCTATAACAGTCTGCAAGTTCTGCATTTCCGCATATTTCATAGCACTCTGCCAATGCCCTTAACGGCAGTTCTCTTCCGTATTTGATATTTAAAATACATTCTGTCTCATAGGCCGCATTATAAAACCAAAGAATAGCTTCTTCATAATCTTCTATGCTCCTATAATAACTGCCAAGCTCATAACAGATTTCTGCACATCCATCAGCAGCAACATTTTTTAAAGCATATTTGAAAAATGTTGGAATATTACCTAACAGTCGATTTCCTCTTGCTGCTACGCAACATGCCTCTTTCATCTCATCAAGACTACGAGTACCATCCATTGCGGAACGTTCAAAGAAAGATACGGCTCGCATACAATCTTCATCGCTGCCTGATACGAATAATTCCTTGGCATACAGATTGTGAAGCCTTTTGGATAATGTTTTTCCTTCTTTAATAATACGTTCAAATGCTGCAATATCTCTGGAAGTATGGCTTTGTTCCGGTTTGTGGATAATAACGACATCACTGTCATAAATGACCGGCTCTAAAATGATCGTCTCATGGATCGGCTCATTCCACTGAAAAGTGCGGACTCTTTTAAACAACTTGGGCCGCAGTTCCTCATCAAAATTATAAATAGTACCAAATTCCAATTGATTGGCATATTTCATCTGCACAATGTCAATTTCCGGAAGTATGGCAGCTTTCAACTGTCGAAACCGCTGCCTGTTCTCTTCATCCAAAATCTCATCCGCATCCGCAGAATAAATATAGTCACATCCTGCTTTTGAAAATGCATAATTTCTTGCATCCGAGAAACTGCCTGTCCATACAAAATCATAAATTTTATCGGTATATTTTTGGGCAATCTCTTTCGTTCTGTCTTCGGAACCCGTATCTACAATGATGATTTCATCCATCAGATCTGCCACACTGTTCAAACAGCGTTCCAAAACACGTTCCTCATTTTTTACTATCATGCATAAGCTGAATGTGACCATTTTCTACCTCATTTACATTCTGTTAAGTTCATTAAATTTATCTTTCAGTTCGTCAGCTACTTCGCCGATCATCGTTGCAGAAGCGGCAATTTCCTCTGTACTTGCTGCCAGATTGCTGATTCTTTCATTTACATTATCAACAACTTCCATCAACCGGTCTGCCTCACCTGCCAAAAGATTCATTGCAGCAACGATCTCATCTTTGTTCTTATTGCTGTCTAAAGCAGTATTTCTACTGGATTCACTCAAATTCTTGATCTCATCTGCAACTACAGCAAATCCTTTTCCTGCTGTGCCCGCTCTTGCTGCCTCGATAGATGCATTCAAAGATAAGAGATTCGTCTGGCTTGCCACCTGTGTAATACTGTTATTGTTGCTTTCCAACTGTCCTAAAAGATTATTGATCGTCTCAAAGGAAGCTTTCATATTCTCACAGAAGTTTACAACATCTGCCATAGCACTGCTGATATTGCTGCTTTCTTCTGCATTGTTGTTATTACCATTGACCATTTCAGAAATAGAAACATTCAAAGTTGAAAAATCTTCATTCGCCTCTTCGACCATCGTTCTGATCTTCTTTTGGCTCTCTACGATTTCTTTATTCTTTTCTTCCATTTCTGTAGAGATTTCTTTGATTTCCGCTTTTTCTTTTTCCATCGTATCTTTTACATAATGGATACAGTTCTCCGGAATATTACATCCATTATGGATTGCAGTTGCCATATTTTCACAAGCGGCATAACCGCATGCACTACAGTTGATCGTTCTGGATTGTTTTGTCTCTTTATACATGGAGTTAAAGATAGCATCCAATTCTTTCTGACTTGGCTGCAAAATTTCTTTGCCTGCAGACTTATCCGTATATTTACGGATGAAATCGTTCAGATCCAATGCTTTGAACTGACGATTCAATGCAGCAAGACGTTTTTTCGGACTGCTGTGTGTCTGCCATGCGCTTCCTGGTTTGTTCTTTTTACTTGCAGCTTTGATTTTTTGGATTTCATAAAGCGTATCTTCTGTTTTTGTTTTGCTTTCTTCAATTCCTGTTCCGTAAATACATCCTTGAGAACAATTAAGCGCATCTACCATAAACGGCAGTTCTTTCTTTCCTAATACTCTCTCTTTGTAATCCTCTAAGAAATGATATACATGCTTCTCCCCTTCGATCTGACGGACAAATAAATCTTCGCCACAGAACCAGTATACATTTTCTTTTAAGCCACCTGGCATCGGATAGATGGAACCAAGACCATATTCGATCTCATCGGATACCGGTTCCCCTTTAATATTATTTTTACGAACGTATTCCATCAGATGCTCAAACGTAACATTATATGTAATATACCCCTGATTGTTCGGATCACTAATCTCAGATTTTTTTGCAATACATGGACTGATAAACGCTAACTTGTCCGTAATATGCATATATTTTTTTGCATAAATTGCGGAACACATCATCGGGCTGTGTACCGGCATCAATCTCGGAATCAATTCCGGAATATAACTTTCAATATAATTTACTACTGCCGGACAAGGCTGTGAAATCCCACCTGTAAAATTATTTTCTGTAATATATTTCACATATGCCCATGTTGTAATATCTGCACCAAAGCTTACACTAATGATACGATTTACTCCTAGCTTTTTAAGACCTCCTAAAATACTCTTATACTCCCTAGGATAATTGGCTGCAAACGCCGGAGCAAGTAAAAGAGAAATCTTTTCCCCTTTCTTTAAATCTTCAAAGAACTGTTCCGTATCATCATTGAAGCTTCTTGCACCATGCTCACATGCATCAAAACACGATCCACAGCCAATACATTTTTCCGGATCAACCTCAATTACAGATTTTCCATCTCTCTCGCTTGCTTTATTTGCGGTCATTACCGGACAAACTGAAATACATTTATTGCATCCAATGCAATTTTCATTTGTATACACCAATCCTTGCTTTTCTGTCATCACAAGCTTCCTCCTATCGTATTTTATACAAAAGTGTTAATTTATTATAACATACTTCTACAATTTTGTGCACTTCTTCTATGTTTTAGATAATATTTTTTTATTCTTATATCTATAGGTTTTGGAGGAATGAGAATTTGCTTAATTATTTCTGCTGTTTTTTCATCAAGTTCTCTTTGAATTATCTTATTA
>JAGKTQ010000012.1 GCA_021153325.1 Lachnospiraceae bacterium
ATATAATAGACAGTTCTCCTGTCTTTGCGGAATACCAATTGCAGGCATAAACCTCAATCCCGAAAAATACCACACCGCAAACAACTGTTACAGCCAGTGCTCCTGCCTTTAATTTGGGCAGAAATTCCTGCAGTACATGTCCTAAAATATAATATCCAATATAGCCGATAAACATCACATTCGGAAAACGTTCGTATAAACTTCCTACAATGGTCTTGTACGGAAATTCAAATTTCAGCATCGTAGGTAAAAGAATCGCAAGGACAAAATAGACTCCAAGAAATACCACACATTTTACTTTATCTTTCATAAAAGGCTTGATAAACGGTGTGATCAGATAAAGAGAAATCATCATCGGCAAAAACCAAAGATGATAAATCCCTTTGCCCAACAGACTATCCAGTACAATGTCCTGTTTTATATTTTCAAAAGTCCATGCATTACCACTCTGTACAAAGTTTACTGTATTATAAAAAAGAAAATAAAAAAGGTATAAAAGCGCCAGTCTTAACGCTTTTTTCAAATAAAATTCTTTTATGCTGTCGGTGTGTTCTTCCGCTAAAAGGAGACTGCCACTTATCATAACGAACAAGGGAACTCCCAAAATGGAAAAACAGTCAAATCCGTTCATGACTTTAAAATTTGCGCTCGTTACATCCAATTCTTCCAAACAGAGTGCCGAGACATGCACGCCTACGACCATGATGCATGCCATGATCCTTAGCAAGTCCAAATAAGCCGTTCTTTTTTGTTCCATACCATTTTCCTACCACGCAATTTTATAAATTGCAAAATTTACATGAATGTTTCTATTGTTCATGCAAAATACGATATTTTACCTCTGCAATTTTCCAATCTTCTTCTGTATCAATGTCCTGCACTTGCATTTCCTCCATAAAAAGCGGCATAGTCTTGTCCATTACCACTTTCTTTTCCTCCAAGAAACGCTGTACATTCAAACAATAGAACTGTCCACAATCATGATAAAAAGGCTCTAGATCCTGCGAGCGACAGTTCATGTATTCTTCCCACTTCGGTGTCAAAGTACCTTTTTCATCTACTACTACTGCACGCTGAGGAGGGAAGGAAAATTTCACGACCGGCATCACACTGTCTGCCTGATTTTCTACTAAAAGTTCCATTGCCTGTTTTATATTTTGTGCAGTCACAAACGGAGCTGTTGGATAAATACAGCAAATATGAGTAAAGCTCTTACCTCGTTTCTCATATTCTTGAAGTACTTCCTCCAGCACATCGGCAGTCGTTGCAAAATCATCCGAAGTTTTCTCGCTTCTAAAAAAAGGAACTACTGCGATGTTCTTACGCGGAATGCGCTTGCTTCCACCTCTCGCCGTAATAATAGCAAGAGTACTTTTTGTCTTTTCCATTTTCTCTCATTCTTCCTATTTTCTATAAGCATCTACAATCTTTTTCACTGCATGGATTACATCATCCACATCTTCCTCTGTCAAAGAATAATACAATGGCAGACTCATTTCTTCACTGTAGAGTTTTTCCGCCTCTGGACACAACCCACGCTTGTAGCCCAAATGCTCATAATGAGGCATATAGTACACCGGAATATAATGTACATTACAGCAAATATTCTCTGCGTTCATTGCTGCAAAAAATCCGGCACGATCAATATTCAGCTTTTCAGGACGGATACGCAAAATATATAAGTGGCGCGTCGTATCAGACTCTGGTATCTCTTCCTGTACAAAGAGCTCCGGCATCTGACGGAATGCCTCATCATACTTTTTCACAATTTCTTTTCTTCGTTCGCTGAACATTGGCAGCTTATCGAGCTGGCTTAACAACAATGCTGCCTGAATGTCTGTTATTCTGTAATTGTAGCCTAAGTCTAACATTTCATAATACCACGGGCCGTCACTCTCATGTTCCATAAGAGATTCTTTTCTCGTAATACCATGCGCTCTATAAAGCAACAGCTTTTCATATAATTCTTCGCTGTTTGTCAAAATAGCTCCGCCTTCTCCACCGGTCACTGTTTTTACCGGATGAAAACTGAAGGTTGTCATGTCAGCGATAGAGCCTACGCCTTTGCCTTTATATTTTGTTCCGATGGAATGTGCACCATCTTCAATCAAAAGGATTCCTCTCTCATGACAGATAGACAGAAGTTCGTCCAATTCTACTGCCTGTCCTGTAAAATCAACTGCTACTACCGCTTTTGTAGCATCGGTAATGTTTTCTTTCACCTTAGTAGGGTCGATATTATAGGTTTTCGGATTGATGTCAGCAAATACCGGTTTTGCACCGCAATACAATGCACAGTTCGCACTGGCAGCAAACGTGATTGGCGTGGTGATGACCTCATCTCCTGCTCCGATTCCAGCAGCCATACACGCTACATGTAATGCAGCCGTTCCGTTGCTGACTGCTACGGCATATTTTGCTCCGGTAATCTCACAGAGTTTTTGCTCCAATTCTGTAATTTTCGGTCCGCAGGTCAGATAATCACTGACGAGTACCTTAGAAACCGCCTCTACGTCTGCCTCGTCAATATATTGATGACCGTAAAATAATTTCGATTCTCTAACCGGCTTTCCACCGTTTATTGCTAATTGTTCCATGATTTCTCCTATCTGCCGCTTCTGCGGACGTTTTATATATCTCTCCTCAACTTACACGATAAGGGACAGCTTACACCGTCCCTCACATTTTCACACACTTTTCCTAATGTGCATCTACTGTTTTTAATAATTCGCGAATTTCTTCCACGCTCAGCCACTCTGTATTGTTGCCTGAACTATAAGAAAATCCATCCGGTACTTTCTTTCCTGTCGGAACCGGGCGTTTGCTGTCACTCCATACCATCTGTGGATATACAATGAAATGCTTGTCATATTCATAGGTCGTCATAGAATCTTCAACCGTTACCATGATTTCATGAAGTTTTTCACCCTCACGGATTCCAACCTCCGGCATTTTACAACCCGGAAGCATAGCTTCAGCAAGATCTGTAATCTTAAAGGAAGGAATCTTACTGATGAAAGTTTCTCCACCCTTTGCTTCTTCTAATGCTTTGATCACAAGCTCTACGCCCTGTGTCAAGCTGATCCAGAAACGTGTCATACGATAATCTGTGATCGGCAGTTCCGTTCCGCCATTATTGATGATATTTTGGAAGAATGGAATAACAGAGCCACGGCTTCCTGCAACATTTCCATAACGAACAATAGAAAAGCTGATGTCTTTGCTTCCTGCATATGCATTTGCTGCAATAAACAACTTATCAGAAACTAATTTTGTACCGCCATATAAGTTTACCGGGTTAACGGCTTTATCTGTGGAAAGTGCTACTACTTTCTTTACATTGCTGTCCAGTGCAGCATCAATAATATTTTGTGCACCATGGATATTTGTTTTGATCGCTTCATTTGGATTGTATTCACATGCCGGAACCTGTTTCATAGCAGCTGCATGAATGACATAATCTACTCCTTCAAAAGCTCTCTGCAAACGTTCTTTATCACGTACATCTCCAATAAAGAAACGCAGCTTGTCCTTGTATTCTTTAAAGTCATTTGCCATGATGAACTGTTTAAATTCATCACGGGAATATATAATAATTTTCTTTGGTTCGTAATGCTCTAACACATATTTTGTAAAGCATCTTCCAAAAGAACCTGTTCCACCTGTAATTAAAATAGTTTTATTATTTAACAATTTGGACTCCTTCCCTGCCCACTCATCTTAAAAGCATGATTGCTTTATTGTGCGGCAGATTGCTCTAAACAATTTATTTTATCATATTAAATCTCGAAGGGCAAGATGTTGTAGAATGTAAGGTTTGCCGGCTAGGGCAATTACTTTTCCGTTCGGACACGCTTGCGCTCGATTCCAGACGTAACGGCACGTAAGCTTGTAAAGGACACAAGCTAAGTGCCGACGTCCTCCAACGGTCCTCATGAAAAAGTAATTGCCCTAGCCGCTTCTCCCCCTACAGAACAACTAGTTTGCCCTGATTTTCTTTCTTAGCAAACGATAGGCATTTAGCGCTCGGTAGTATAAGAGGAAAAACAGGCTGGATTGCATGTGGTATTTTATCAGGCGTTTTTGTTCTGTATCGTAGGCCTGTACAAAATAAGGATTTTGCTGAAAATCCGGGAACTCTTCTTTTATGCCTTTTGCCATTTTCCTAAGAAAAGATATTTGAACCCGCTCACCTGAAACAACATAGGAAAACAAAGTATTCACATAATAAAGTTCGGTAAAGCGGTATTCCAGTTCTAATTTATAGGGTTCATAAAAACCGGCTTTTTTACACCATGCTACAAGCATTTTCCCGGTGGTCATTCTATCTTCGCACTTTGCACGGCTTAAGTGGTGTACGGTAGAAGCTTCATGCTGATAGTAATAATAAAGTGGTTCATCTACCAGTTCGAAATGTTTGAAATGCAACATCCACACAGGGGCAGCGCAATTATCCTCGTAAAATACGTGCTCCGGGAATTTTAGCTGATACTTGTCTATGACTTCTTTTTTGTAAATCTTGATCACCATACTTCCAGGCTTTCGCATCAATGATCTATACTGCTCCGCTCCCAAAACACCTGTCTGTTCCATGGTGTTATTGATCACGACCCGGCCGGGTGCTTTGGACTGTTTATCTGTGATCTGATACTGACAGCCTACTACATCCGCTCCGGTTTCTTCTGCCCTTTTCAAGAGCTTTTCGTACATATCCTCCGCCGCAAAATCATCACTGTCGAAAAAGCCGATCCACTCTGCTGCAGCATATTGCATTCCAAAATTTCTTGCACCGCCCTGCTTCCTGTTTTCCGGCGTCTGATAAACTTTTATCTTCTCCGGGAAATTCTCTTCATATTTTTTCAAAATCTGCATAGATTCATCCGTAGAACAATCATCTACACAAATGATCGCATATTCCGATACCTTCTGCCTTAACAGCGAATCCAGACAATACTCCAATTTTCCATCCGCCGCCATGTTATACACCGGCACAATAATACTCAGTTTCATACACATTACTTCGCCTCTCATGACAGGAATATCGTATTATCAGCGTTCCTGCTCTATCTTTCCATCTTGCACGCGATACACCATATCGCACTTTTCAATCGTCTGTAAACGATGTGCAATAATAACAAGTGTTTTTCTACCATGTAAACGATTGATTGCATCCATGATAGCAGCTTCTGTCTCATTGTCCAATGCCGATGTAGCCTCATCCAAAATCAAAAGCTCTGGATCATTATACAAAGCTCTCGCGATACCTATTCTCTGTCTTTGTCCACCAGAAATACGGATTCCTCGTTCACCTACTCCGGTATATACACCATCCGGAAGGCTCTTTACAAATTCATCCAACTGCGCTTCCTTTAAAGCATGCCACAGCTTTTCTTCATCAATTTCTTCTTCCGGCACACCAAATGCTACATTTTGTCTAATGTCCGCATTTAACAGCGTGATCATCTGCGGAATATAACCGATATTTTTCAGCCACTCTCTGTAGTGCTCCAGTACATTCACACCATCTGCTGTGATCGTACCGCCTTTTAATTTCAAAAGTCCTAACAGGATATCCACTACCGTTGTCTTTCCGGCACCAGAACCACCAACAATACCGATAGAAGTACCGACCTTAATCTTCAGATTTGCATGGTCAAAAATTAATTTTTCTGAATTTGGATAGGAATACGTAATATCATTCAATGCGATTTCCTTCGTAACAGGCAGCTTGTCTTCTGCCTCTTTCGCATAGGACATATCAACATTTTCTTCACTAATATCCTCTACCAGATTGTCACTTACATTCATGAAGAATGGTTCACAATACGCAATCTGCGTCATCTGATTGTTAATACGGCTTGCAGATGGCATCAGACGCACTGCCGCTGTAGCAAAAGCTGCTATCATACTAAGCATACTTGTCATTTCCACACCATTCAAAACAAGAATCAGCATATAAGCTACCATTCCTGCAATACAGACTGTTTCGATCAAAAGCTTCGGTGCACTGCTGAACAGATTCAGACGCTCCATTGCATTCACAAATCCACGTCCCTGCTTCATATATTCATTCACAAAATACTGCTCTTTTCCTGCCACCTTCACTTCCTTAATACCGCATACTGCCTGTGAGATCCACTGGTACATGGAAGCTCCGTAATCCTGATTTTCCTTTCCGGTACGGTTCATGATCGGTTTGATGATTTTTTTAATAACGATTAAAGTAACAAGTAAAAGTGTGGCAATAACGATCGTCATCATGGGGTCCATAATGAACAGTACTGCTGCCAATACTGCAAATACGATTCCTTCGGAAATGACCTGTAACAGTGCCAGTATCAAACCGTACATATTATTTACATCCCCTGCAATGCTTCTCTGAATCGTTGCTGTATCCGCATTCAGGAAATACTCATACTCTTTTTTAATATAACTCTTTAACAGTCTCTGCGCTGTATAAAACTGGTTTGTATACACAAAATGATACATTTTTTTCTGTTGGTAGAACAAGAACAGGTTTTTACAAACAAATGCAAAAATAAGCGCCACCATAACAATGACTGTCAGCTGTGTAGCTGTTGTAATATGGAATGTATCGTAAAACTTCTGTATGATCGGATACTTTTCTCCGTATTTTTCCATAGAACCAGGAGTCAGGATCATCGTAACTACCGGAATGACCAGTCCAATGCTTACCGCCTCCAATATAGCGCCGATTAACATCAATACAAGCAGTTTCACCATCTGCTTTTTTTGGGTCTTGTTCATTAACTTCATTAGTTTTTTGTATATCTTCATGTTTTTCCTTTCCATGCAGGTCTGCTGCAATATGCCTTCACACAGCTTTCTTTTAAATAGCTGCATTATAATTGTGCAATTCCGGATCCTCATAAGCATCCCAGAAGGATTGTCCCAAATTGATCTTTTCATCCGCAAAATCTATCGTATCCAATGCTGTTGTCACAATGGAAATTGCCAGCTTAAAATGTACGCCCTCTATAAAATTTAACACTTCGATCGGAAACTTGCCCTTGATCACCGTACATTCCGGGAACAAATTCTCATAATCCACTACATCACGCGGATGGGGCTTAATGACAACATGGCAACCATTTGCATAATCCCGTATGATGTCCTTACATATCTGTACTCTTGTTTCTAATAGTTTTGGATGAGGCTGCGATAAAAATAACATGCAATTACCATCTTTCGCCTTATCTCCAAGTTCTTTCATAAATGCTTCCGCATCCGGCATGAACACTTTTAAGATCATTCTTTTCTGCTGAGCACTAAGTGCAAGTTCCAATGGCTTTCTTGGTACTTCCTTATATTTTTCAAAATCATATTTCAAAACAGAGCGATCATTAATTTCCATGTCCAGACAATATTTTCCATATCCATTCTGCATGAAAATAATATTTTTCTTTGCCAAAAATGCCTTTAACTCAAAATGCCCCCGGTTTTCATAGCGGGCACCATCCAGATATTTCAGACAGTCAAGCCCATCCTCCATGGCATGATAATAAATATGCTTATAGCTTAAATACCATCCAATCGGATCCCAGTCACAGTACACATAAATATCCTTATACTGCTTAAAATCTATCGTAATAAAGGGTTCCATCTTCTTTGGCAGCTTTTTTGTCAAAATAATACGGTTCCACATATGCCAGAGCACGTTGTTGTGAGACTTTTTATATTTTGCAAGCTCTGGGAAGTCTGCATCCTTTTTTTCTTCCAGAATATGCACTTTCCGAAACATCCCTGACGCTTCCAGCTGCTCCTTAAGAGAACCGAAATCCGTAGACATGGTGCTCAAAGCAATATCTGCCTTCCCCCATTCTTCCTTCGGGAGGTTACATTCCTTCAATAAAGTTACATATACATTGTAAAATGTATGGCATACATAAATTCTATCAAGCATTTTATCTGCTCCATTTCTTCAGCTTTCCTTCCAGCTTATATTGCAGAGTATAGCGGTTAAAAGGTCTTTTCGCAAGTTTTATCCCTGCGATCCGCATACATTTACGCTTATCAGGAAAGCAATTATTTTTTCTATAATAACGATAAAAATATCGCATAGCATGCTCTTTTTCATCTGGGAGATGCCAGATACATACCGGATTATATACCGTATTCGTACTGATCAAATAAAAATCATTCGTCCAGTAGCGGTAAATATACGGAACCGCTGCAACGATTTCTGTTGTTTTTCCTTTTGCAGCTGCAATGGAAAGAATTGTTTCATCTCCAGTATGGTCATCCACCTGAAAATTCTTTTCTTTCATCCTATCATATACTTCCTGACACTCTGTCATGAATGTGCAAAGATCCGTGCGATTACCACACACATATTCTCCACCGTAATGCACCAAGTTCATCGGTTTCTCATACAGACGGAAGTAATCTTCGCGGATTCGCTCTCTGTCATGGTGATGATAGGAATGTCCTAACGGATATAAAATAACACCTGTTTCGCATTCTTCCCACATCTCTTCGTAACATTTCTGTGTGATCGTATCCGTATCCAACAGCAAATACTTGTCATAGTTTTCCTCTTCTACTACATAGGAAAGCGCACAAAGCTTAAAAAAGGCAAGCGCCCATACAAAATTGTCCGGCATCACAAATCTGTCAAACGGAATTTCCTTGACTTTTATATTTTCTTTTTCAAACAAAGTCTTATATTGCAGTGGAATTTCCGCATTAACCACGAGCATAACATCATCCTGCGGATTTTTTAATGCAGCCGACTTTAAAGAAACAAAAATATTTTCCATATAAAGTGCAAGCTTCTTATCATCCATTTTTCCCTGCAGCTGCATAGACGTTTTGTAATTTTCCTTAAATGCAAACGCATTCATGATCAGATTTGCCATAATTCAATACCCTTTCTATGGAAAGCCTTATGAACTACTTTTGACTTTCATATATTGGTAGCCTTTTTGCGGTTTGATAACAGGTGCTATGCTACATGGTCCCGAAACCGGTGGCACAACCTTTCCTTCCATAATCCCTTCACAAAGTTCATATAATCTCTCCGCTGCTACTGTATCATTCCATTCCTGTGCAATCCTTTTATAAGATTCGCGCCCGAATTTTTCTATCTTTTCCTTATCTTTTGCCAGACGAAGTCCTTCCCTGATAAACTCTTTTTCATCGCCTGTCCGGTAAACATAGCCATTTTCTCCCTCTTTTAATAAATAGGGTACAGCTCCGATACCGTGTCCGGCAATCAAAGCACATCCACTGTTCATGGACTCATTGACAACAGCGCCCCATCCTTCTCTATAATCACTGGTAAAGAGAAAAATATCTGCTTCTTCCATCTGGGCACGTACTTCCTGTGGACTTAAAAAGCCAAGCAATTTTACTTCATCCTGCAAGTCCCATTTTTCTATTTCTGAAATAACACTTGTTTTTTCTTCTCCATCCCCGATCATGTAAAGTTCAAACGAAATTCCTTCTTCTTTCAGCGCCTTCGCAAGATGTACCGGATACTCCGGATGCTTCAAAGCAAGGAATCTGGCTGCAAACAGGAGACGAATTTTACCACTTTCTTCTCTGCGTCTTCTCTTTTTTTCCATCAATTGTTCGATATCCTGCTCTTGAAATGCTGGAAAATAGCCAAAACAATACTTTTTATCCGGGTAAGCCTTTATCAAGGCAAAATCCGATGCTACATAAGCACCGGCACACAAAAGATAGACCGGAGCTTTTCGATACCTTATATGGTCATGGTATTTTTTACAAAGTCCTCGTGGGGAAATGGCTTTCCACTGTCCTTCTCTGTAAATACGTTCCGAATAACGGATTACCGGCTTTCCTGCCTGCAAACGTTCTTCAATATAGCTTTCATCCTCCACACCGCCAAATATCACCACATCACTGTCCATAATGATCTTGCGGCACTTTTCCTTCTCCTCATAAAAACACTTAACATAAGGAATCTTAGAAACATCTGCTGCCCAGCCCATATCGGAGCGTTCCTTTTCCATAGGCATAGTCTGAATAAAGCAATAATCGTCTTTCAGCTTTTCGTACAAGCGACCTGCCAGAGGCATCTGATGATGATTAATATAATTAGACACAAACGTTAATTTCATGATAAATCTCCAAAAGTCTTTCGTAATTCGTCTTAGAATCATGGGTAATAGCTGCTCTTTGTCTGGCTGATGCAGACAATCTTTCTGCCAGCATGTCATCCCCAAAAATGCGGAGAATCTGCTCTGCCATTTTTTTCGTATCCTCTACCGGATAAAAAAGTCCTTCTTTTTCTCCTTCAAAAAGGCTCGGTACGCCACCAACCTCACTGCTTACGACTGGCACACCCAAAAGCATTGCCTCCCCTACAGAGTTCGGTGAATTTTCTATTAAGGAAGCTGAAAGAAATACGTGACTTTTTAAAAACTGTCCACACATTTCTTCTGCATCCTGCTTCCCCAGAAACACAACATGCTCCTGCAAATGATGATCCGAAATGAGCTGTAACAAATACTGCCCGTATGTTCCAATCTTGATCTTATCCTTCAAACTGCTGTATGCAGTAATTTTGTCTCCTGCTACATATAATTTGGTATCCGGGAATTTTTTTATGATTTCCGGCATTGCCTGTAAAACAAAATGCAAGCCTTTGATTGTATAATTTCCCTGACTGACAAAGATCGAATGTTTCTCACAGTTCTGTAAACTCCACGTCTTTCCATAAAAGTTACTGCGCAGAGTCTCGTTCCACTTAAAATACGTTGCTTCTTTTGCTAATTTTTCCAAAACACGCTTGTCCCAAGCAGTTCTTCCTGCAACATTTCCAGCCAGACTTAGGGCTTCCCGTTCATTCTTGCCACGCGCCACGAACTTTTCCTGCTGTTTCAAAATATTGTCTTTTTTCAACCAGTCACGGAAAGTTTCCTTTTTACAGACACGGCTTGGAACTCCAATCGTATAGTTTTTCGCACATTCTGTACAAATACCTTGCATAGAAATAAGCAACTTATCTTTTTTAGGGAATACCTTTGCCATGGCAAGTGTATGCGGAAATTCCGTACCAAAAACATGTACCACATCCGGTTGAAACTGACTTAAGATTTTCGCAAGACGTTCTTCCAGACCAGTATCGTAGATTTCCGGATGAAGCGTATCCTCATAAAATCCATAATAAGAAAGACCATCTGCTTCTCCACAGATTCCATCTTTATCCTGTTCTACCGGGAAACAAATACCAAGTGTTATTTTATTTTCTTTATTTGCAAGAATTGTTTCTGAAATACCAGTCAGCCAACCTTCTTTATTACTTTTCGGCATGCCCAACTCTTCTGCAATCCTTGGCAGCATAATGTTACATAACCATAAAACTTTCATACTTCTGCCTTTCAATAGCGTTTGTTATGTTATTTATTGTGATAAAGCATCTTTTTCAAACTGTTGTATATTTTAGAAAAATGTTCACTTTCCGCCATTTTACTACGAAGCGGTGCAAGTGTTACCGCCAATATCAATTTATATTTGAACAGCTGACTCCGACTCATATATTTGGAGGTAATTTCTTTATGCTCTTTCGCAGATATTTTTTTATTTTCTCTCGTTTCAGAAAAACCGCCGCCCTCATAATCTGCTACCAGGATCGGTATATAAAGCGGAGCTGCCTCTTTTTCAAAAAAGCACCAAAGAAAATGTTCATAATCTGCACGCACCTTATATTGTAATAGATACCCACGCTCCTCAAAAAGTTCTTTTCGATAAAAACAAGCTTGATGGCAAGGCACATTACGATAACATCCAAAGGCATCCATATGTGGATTGGACGGCACTACACTATTCGTAAGCATGGAAAAGATATTTCCATAAAAGATTTTTGCATGGCTTCCCTGCGCGGATTTCCATACATTCTCCAATACGGTTTTATCATGGAAACAATCTCCACAGTTTAAAAAGAACAAAATCTCTCCCCTTGCCTGTACCGCTGCCTGATTCATGGCATCATAAATTCCTTTATCCGCCTGTTTGATCACGTGGATATTCTCTCTTTTTTCCAGCGCATCCACTGCCCCATCCGTAGAATTGCCGTCCTTTATTATAATTTCCACATTTTTTTCTGTCTGTTCCAGTATGCTGTCCACAGTCTGTTTCAATTTCTCGCCCGGATTTAAACATACTACGATAATACTAAATAAAACCATCTTTGTATTGTCTTCCTCTTTCTATTTCCTCTATTGCCAGTTGACCTTTCTATTAATTCACGCGAAATATCCATGTCTGATACGGCAAAAGCTTGATCAACGGATCATATGCCTTGTAAAGAAACGCCGCAAAATATACGATGGCGGCTGCCACAAATAACCCTTTCCACAGCTTTCTTTCTTTCTCGTTTGGCAGTGCTGCTACCATGCCCGGTAACAAAAAAAGCTGTCCTACATTCATATAATAACCAATTCTGGATACCTCCGGTATAAAAGAACCACATAAATACAACAAAAGTGACAAATAATTCAGTTGGAAAAAGAATCGATTCATCGGTCTGTCCTGAATCGTCTTCCTGTACAATAGTAACCCCGCTGCAAAAATTCCTGCACACCGCAAAATGTTGACTGGCGAGGTGCCGCCTTCCAGATAAATTGTGTTGGCATAGTTTGGATAAATTTTAATAATAATCTTCAAAATAATATCCTGCATAGCAAAACCTGCTATACCAGCCACCGCCAAAAGAACCATCTGCCACCGCTTCCATGCAAATCCGGCAATAAAATAAATGGGAATCACAATGAGTATGGACTTATGAAAAGAAGCTGCAAAGAGTACGACTAAAACAAACTTTCCGTATTCCTTTTTCAGCACATATTTCATAGAAACTACAGCTAAAGCAAGTGCCATATAATAGCGGACTGTATTCATGCTGTTAAAATAATAGCCAAAAGTCATGAACAACAGAAAGGAAAAAGCAAAATCCACACTTAAATCATAAATGCCTTTTAAGAACAGCGCTATTGTAATTGCCGCAAATACCGCAAAGATCAGAAGATTTACGTTCGTACCGAAAATATACTGAATGCCCTTTACAAGAAAATTAAAGCCAATTTCTGTAGGAACTCCATCACTGCCTTCTATCATCATTAACCGGAAAAATTCTTCGTACCTTGTGTAGTCATTTCCTACCTCTACACGACACGCGGACACAGCAAAGAGTAACAGAAAAATACCGCACAACAGTATGCGGTTACGCAGCTTCTGCCTTGTGAGCATGGATATGGAATTGTTTCTGGTTGTAACATCTTTTTGTACAAAGTATGCCATAACAACTGTTATTATAGTCAGACTAATATATACCCACATCATCCATTTACATCTTTCATTTTGCCATTTTTTAAACTATTCTGCTGCCTCTTTCATTCCGTTCTTCATCAGCTTATATGCTTTCATCCACGAAATGTCCTTGCACATTACATCCTTATGTTTCAAAAGAAACCGCAGCGCAATTACCTTTTTCAAGCTTCCGTACAAATGATAATACAAAACACCTCTATCAAAGAAAAATTTCTCATTATATCCATGAAACCATGTGGATTCCCGAACCGTTTCTTTTCCAATCGTCACTGGTGCACAATAAACTTTCAATCCCTTTTGTATGCATTCTTTTAAAAAGAGGCTGTCTTCACCATTGCTGTATTTTGCTCCACCACCAAATAACAGGGAAAAGGTAATATTTTTCTTTCTTATTTTTTCCAAACGAAAAGCAAAGCTGTACGTCGGATATCTGCCACTGTTATACCACTTTACTCTTCCGTATTCTTCAATGTGGTAGGTTCTGCGTTCCTCGGCTACATCTACATTGAACAAAATCATATCTGCATCCGGATTTTTTTCAAACTCCGCAAGTACCTTTTTTTCATAATCCGCGCTATATACAATATCTTCATCCGAAAAAAGACAGATGTCACTATCCGCACGCAAAAGCGCATTATTACGGCTTAATCCCACACCTCTTTCCTTGAAGGAATAGGCTTTGATCAGTCTTCCCTTTCTCTCAAACTCTTCATAGTCAAAATAGTCGGTCTGATTTATGATGATGGCTTCCGTAGAAAGATTCATTTTATCTGCAAGATGTCTCGGTTCTTCCCCGACAGCAGACACCAAAAGCTGCAATTTCATATTCACAACCCACCCTTTCTCTTATCCTAATCTAAAAATGCACATTTATCTTTTCTTCCAGTAATATGCACGATACATTTTTTTATCAGCATTGCATAAAATAGCATGTGTTATTTTGCAGTTTTGTTTTTCTAGATCAGAAAAATATCGTTCTGCTCTTTTTCCGTCCGCACCACCATAGCAGAAGCAGCCAATAACCGCATCTGCCTGTCGCAGCATTTCATAATCCGGTACTGTTCCTTTTGCAAACGACACTTCAACGACCTCTGCTCCAACAGCAGCTTTTATGATTTCCTTTATCTCATCCTGCGTTTCCTGCAATTTCGCATCCTGTTCAAAGCCTACAAGCGCAATCTGTTTTTTCTCCTTCAGTAAGTAGGCTGCATTTGCCAAAAATTCTTCCCGATTATCCTCGTTTCCTTCTTTTTTACCGCTTTTTTTATAAAATACGCCAAGCACTGGAACAGAAAAGCGCTTCTCAATATCCTTTGGTAAATATACAGAAGAATCCATGCAACATACAATGAGCCATACAAAAAGTGATACCACAGCTCCACAGACCAGACCGAAAATTGTCCAGTTCTTCGTTGCATCTCCTACAACAATTTCCTTAGCTTCTTCACTTCGAATGACCCGGATTCCATCAATTTCCTTAATATCTTCCGGAAAATGTGCCAAAGACTTGGCGGTCGCTTCTGCGATCAGCTCTGTTGTTTCCACATCCGAAGTAGTTACCGTGATCGTAAGAACACGCACATCGGAAATAATATCAGCCACAACTGCATTTTCCACGGTTTCCTTACTGATCCCTTCCGGTAAAAGAGACATCGTATAGTTTAAGATCGCGTCGGACTTCATTAAATCATTCCAAGTATAGTCATTGTAGTAACCATATCCTATCCCCGTGCTGTCTTCTGCAAAATCAATATAATATTTTGTCTCTGCCTGATATTCTCTTGCCGCTGGATTTAGCAGCTTATAAAGCTGATACCCACCTGCACAAATAGCAGCACCCGCCAGTGCTGCTACAAAAATGATCCATATACGATTGAACAAACGCAAAAGAAAGAAGCGCAAATCCATTCCTTCCTCTGCCAAAATTTCTTTTTCCAGTTCCATTTACTGCCTCATTTCCGTTTCTTCGTCCTCTTCATACTGTTTGTCTCTTTTTAATGCGGTTGTCTGTTTCTGATCTACGCCCTCTGTGCTTTCCGGTTTCAACACGATCTTTAACGTAAGAAGCATCAACTTCAGATCCAGCCACACACTGTAATTTTCAATATAAAACAGATCCAATTTCAATTTATCATACGGAGTTGTATTATATTTTCCGTAGACCTGTGCATATCCGGCAAGCCCTGCTTTTACTTTCATGCGGAAAGCAAATTCCGGCATTTCCTCCATATACTGTTCTATAATTTCAGGACGCTCCGGTCTTGGACCGACAAACGACATTTCCCCTTTAATAATATTAAAAAGCTGAGGAAGCTCATCAATACGGCAGGCACGGATAAACTTTCCAATCGGTGTGATACGACTGTCATTTTTAGAGGCAAGTCTTGCTACTCCATCCTTTTCTGCATCTACACGCATGCTTCGGAATTTCAAGATCTGAAATTCCTTACCACCTCTTGTACAACGAGTCTGTTTGTAAAGTACTGGTCCGCCATCATATAATTTAATGCAGATTGCCGTGATCAACATAAACGGAGAAGCGAGCACACACAAGAGCAATGCACATACCAGATCGATCAAACGCTTCGCCATACGCTGTTCTACCGTCAATGCATACTCCCTTGTCAAAAAGATCGGAGTATCAAATAAGTGTATCGGGTCTGCACCTTTCACAAGAACATCTGTAATCTTAGGCATCATATAAACACGAATCGAACGACCATAGCAGAATTTCATAAGATCATTTCGTACCTTCGCCGGAATATCCCACAGAACAACAGCACCATAGCCATTTTGACATTCTTCAGTGATCTTATCCATACCTTCGCTTATATTCATACATTTTACAATGTTATATTTGTCCGGTCTTGTATCAAACTTGTCCAAAATATCTCTGATCGGACGTTCTCCGTAGATCAAAAGCATTTCTCTTGGTGGAAATACTTTTTGATAGACCTTTTGGCACACCCATGTCCACCCACCGGAAATTGCGATCTGACATGCAAACAAAATTAACATTGGTGTTACATCCACCAACTTTAGTGACATCAATGAGATTTGGAGATACGTGATCACATTTACGATAGCTACCGAAAATACTTGTGAGAAAAATACATCCATAGACTTCAAATAGCCGATTTTCGTACCACCATAAGTATAAGAGAAAAAGACTAACAGCATAAAATAAAGTGCAATAATAAGCCAATGCCCTTTTTGATAAAAATTAAGTCTCCAGCTTACCACTTCAAAATAACTGTTATACCATACAAAACTATATCCAATTGTCATAAAAAGAAGCCCAACTAAGGAAAGCTCCAATACAATAATCCTCTTAAGTGACTCAAAACGTCTCATATCTATGACCGTACCTCTCTGTCCGCTAAACGAACAATGTAATGATAGTATACCATTTTATATAGAAAATGCCAATATCCTTATATTCTGCGCCAAACCGCGCGAAATGCCCAATTGACAAAATAATAGGCACTCTGTATCACGTTTAACCCTGCCTGTTTCCTATATAAAGACCAAATTCTCTTTATGGCAACAAGCTTATTAGAAGAAAGGGATTTTCCCGGTCTCCTGTATATAGCAAGATTTTCATTTAACCCATAAGCGGCATGGCCAGCCTTCAGGATCTGCCACCATGTTGCCGTATCTTCACTTGCTACATTAGGCATTCTAAGCAGATTTTTATCTATCTTTTCTGTATCCAAAAGCACAGTCGTAGTAAAAATGATCGTTCTGGAAAGTGCCTGCTTAAAGGTAAGTGTTTCCGGCACTTGCACAATTTTACCAGTTCCCTTTGCTTTTTCATCGCCAAATTCATACGCTGTAAAGCAAAAAGCAGCATTTTTTTCTTTCATAAAGGCAAGCTCTTTTTCCAGTTTTTCTTTTTTCCATACATCATCTGCATCCAGAAAAGCCAAATATCTACCACGCATTTGTTCCAGTCCAGTATTCCGTGCTTCGGCAGCTCCTGCATTTTGTTCCTTTTTGATCAAACGGATCTTTTCCGACAAAAAAGGCTCTATTTTATCCACGCTATCGTCTTTGGAACAGTCATCTACTAAAATAAGTTCCCAATTCGTATAAGTCTGTTCCTGCACCATCTGTATTGTCTTTTCTATATATTTTCCGGCATTATACACCGGCACTACGATACTGACTAATCCTTCCATAGCTGCCCCTTTCGTAACTAAAGAGAAGGCAGGTAACTATTTACCTACCTTCACCCTCATTTACTTTTAATTTACTGGATTCTTTAACGCAAGTCAAGTCTTACCTTGTCAGCGATCCTTGCAATGTATTCACTGTTCGTTGGACGATTCTTTCCGGAATCTGCAGAATATCCAAACAGCTCTTCAAATGTTTCCATGTTGCCTCTTCCCCATGAGACCTCAATTGCATTACGAATTGCTCTTTCTACTTTCTGCTCTGTCGTTTTATAACGCTTAGCGATTTCCGGATACAAAAGCTTCGTTACGCTGCTTACAGTTTCCATATCTTTTCCCGAAATCATTATCGCTTCCCTAAGATAATGATACCCCTTTAAGTGAGCCGGTACTCCAATTTCCAACATAATCTTGGTTATGTACCTTTCCAGTTCAACGTCTGGCATTGTTGCAATGTCCATTCTCATTTCCCCTTTCCAAATTTCTACGCATCCTCACTTACCTTGTCGAGGATTTGGTTTTACTGCGGTACAACGAAATCATATCACGCAGCTAGGAATTTGTGAACAATTTAGGCATCGCAAAATGGCGTTTTTCCTACATTTTAACAGTTTGTTTACGCATTTTTCCTTATATTTCTTCCTTCACAATATAGATAGGACGGTTCTTTACTTCCAGGTAAGTCTTTGCCACATACTGTCCCACCATGCCCAGGCAGAACAGCTGCACACCACTGACCATGGCAATAATACATACCAAGGACGGCCATCCTGCTACCGGATCGCCAAATAGAGCTGTACGCACAATAATGACTAAAACAAGCAAAAATGCAAGAATACAGAACAAAATACCAATGACCGATGCAAGGGTTGCTGGAACTGTTGAAAAAGCCAAAATTCCTTCAAGAGAATATTTTAACAGCTTCCAGAAAGACCATTTTGTCTCGCCTTTTTTACGTTCTACATTCTCAAATTCAAGCCATTTTGTTTTAAATCCGACCCATCCGTAAATTCCTTTTGTAAAACGATTGTACTCTTTCATAGATAAAATCGCCTCTGCTACCTGTCTCGTCATAAGGCGGTAATCTCTTGCACCATCCACGATCTCGGTACTGGAAATCTTACGCATCAATTTGTAAAACATTCTTGCAAAGAAAGAACGGATTACCGGTTCTCCTTTTCTTGTTACTCTTCTCGTCGCAACGGAATCATAGCCCTGATCCATATAAGAAAACATTTCCGGCAAAAGGGATGGTGGGTCCTGTAAATCCACATCCATAACTACCAGATAATCGCCTTTAGAGTTTTGTAATCCTGCATAGATACCAGCTTCTTTCCCAAAATTTCTGGAAAAAGAGATCAAACGGACTCTCTCATCCTTTTCATGCAGCTTCTTTACTTCCTCCACGGTTCTGTCTTTAGAACCATCATCAATATAGAGAATTTCTACATCTAAGTTTCTTTCTTTAAAAAACTCGTTGTTTTTCATTAATTCGTCATAAAAATCAGCTACTGATTCTTCCTCATTGTAGCAAGGCACAATAACACTCAGTAATTGCATATATAAACCTCCATACCAACCAAATGTCGACACACTTTGCGCGTCGTCTTGTTGAATAAAAAACGGCAGATTTCCTTTTCATTCAATCCGCCGTTCATTTCTATTACTATTGTACGATCATTACATTCTTGCACTGTCTACATTTTCTTTGAACCAGTCATATGCAAGGCGCACACCTTCTTCTAAATCTACTTTATGCTGCCAGCCAAGACCGTGCAGTTTGGATACATCAGTCAGCTTTCTCGGCGTACCATCTGGCATTTCTGTATTCCAAATAATCTTACCTGTATATCCTACTACACTTTGTACTGTTTCTGCAAGTTCCTTTATTGTTACTTCTTTACCCGTTCCAATATTGACATGCTGCTCTCCACTGTAATTTTCCAATAAAAATACACATGCATCTGCCATATCATCCACATATAAAAACTCACGAAGTGGTGTTCCTGTACCCCAAAGCTCAACGCTCTCTGCATTGTTTACCTTAGCTTCATGGAATTTACGAATCATTGCAGGCATAACATGAGAACCTGACAGATCGTAATTATCATGTGGTCCATAAAGGTTAGTAGGCATACAACTGATAAAATCATCACCATACTGGCGTTTGTAAAATTTACACATTTCCAGACCTGCAATTTTGGCAATGGCATATGCCTCATTGGTCACTTCCAAAGGTCCTGTTAAAAGTGCATCCTCCGGTATCGGCTGTGGAGCCATCTTTGGATAAATACATGTACTACCGAGGAATAACAATTTTTTTACTTTAAAATCATGGCAGCATTTGATCACATTACACTGAATCTGCATATTTTCGTATGCAAATTCTGCTGGAGTTGTATTGTTAGCATTGATACCACCTACTTTTGCTGCTGCAAGAACTACAACATCCGGCTTTTCTGTCTCGAAAAATTCTCTGACTGCCGCCTGATTTGTCAGATCTAATTCCCTGTGTGTTCTTCCGATAATATTGGTATAGCCTTTAGACTGCAGATTTCTTACGATTGCGCTGCCTACCAGCCCTCTATGACCGGCAACATATATTTTATCTGTCTTGTTCATTTTTACCTCCAACCGCATTAAGCATTTTTCTTGCGGAATTCTTCACTGCCTACGCCTACGATTTCTTTCATATCAGCATCCATCATCATGGCAACTAATTCTTTGAATCCGTTTTCACGTTTCCATCCTAATTCTTTTTCTGCCTTTTCACAGTTACCCCAAAGGAATTCTACTTCTGCCGGACGATAGAACTCCGGATTTACGTCAACAAGAAGTTTGCCTGTCTTGGAATCATATCCTTTTTCGTTCACTCCTGTTCCTTCCCAACGAATCTGAACACCAACTTCTTTAAAAGCAGCTTCTACAAATTCACGAACTGTATGTGTCTCATTCGTAGCAAGAACGTAATCGTCTGGTTTTTCCTGCTGAAGCATTAACCACATACCTTTTACATAGTCACCAGCAAATCCCCAGTCTCTCTTTGCATTCATATTTCCAAGTGAAAGTTTTTCCTGTTTTCCTGCCATAATGTTTGCAATAGCAAGTGTTATTTTTCTTGTTACGAAGTTTTCACCTCTTCTTGGTGACTCATGGTTGAACAAAATACCATTACATGCGAACATATTATAAGATTCACGGTAGTTTACTGTAATCCAGTAAGAATATAATTTTGCAACACCATATGGGCTCTTTGGATAAAATGGTGTTTTTTCGCTCTGTGGAGCAGTTTCAGGAAGTCCACCAAATAATTCAGAAGTAGATGCCTGATAGAAACGGCATGGTCCACCATTAACACGGATTGCTTCCAACAATTTTAATGTACTGATACCGGTTGCATCTGCTGTATACTCCGGTACATCAAAAGAAATTCCAACATGTGACTGTGCAGCAAGGTTATAAACCTCTGTCGGTTTAATCTCTGCGATCAAACGCATCAGATTGCTGGAGTCTGTTGTATCTGCATAATGCATAAAGAATTTTACGTTATTATAAGAAGAATTGAGAATATGATCAATACGGGATGTATTAGATACACTATGACGTCTGTTTAATCCATGTACTTCATATCCTTTTTCCAATAAAAACTCTGCCAAGTAAGATCCATCCTGTCCTGTTATACCTGTAATTAATGCTACGTTTCTCATTCTTTTCTCCTTTTATTATAAAATTATTTTTCTCTTTTTTTGCTATGACAAATGGTAGTATACTATTGTATAATACTGTTAACAATCAAAAATCTTGCCCGTTTATGGTAAAATATTGCTATCATCAGGAGGCTTTATGGCAACAACAAAATCTTCATCCAATCGAATTCTTGCAACCCCCTCATCCAACGCGCGTAAAAATTATCTTTATGTGCAGGAGGTAGGTACTTTGCACAGCGTAGAACCACATATCAGTAAACGTCAGAATTTAAATTCTTTTTTGTTTATCGTAGTAATAAGTGGCAGTGGAACAGTCACACTGGATGGACAATGTTTTCCTGTTGATGCCGGAAACTGTATTTGGATAGATTGCAGCCATTCCTATTCCCATGAAAGCAGTGCCGACGACCCATGGACTTTAATGTGGGTGCATTTTTATGGCAATTCTGCTTCCGCCTTTTACAACACTTATATGGAACAGGACAATCCTTTCCTTTTTATGCCTCCTTCTATTGTACCTTTTACAGAGGCACTTCATACCCTTTATCAGGCGCATGAAACGAAAAATCCTTTATCCGAACTGATTTCTCATAAATGTCTGACAGATATTATTCTTCTTTGTTTCACAGAAAGCAGCCGAAAAAACGAAACCGCTGCCACGATTCATGAAAAATTGCAGCTTGTACGAAACTATATCGAAGAGCATTGTATGGAAAAAATCAATTTAGATGACCTTGCCGATACTTTTTATATAAGCAAATACCATCTTTCCCGGGAATACAAAAAAACTTTCGGTATTACATTAGGAAATGATCTGACAGCAAAACGAATCTCTCATGCAAAATCCTTATTAAGATTCACCTCTGATTCCGTAGAGCAGATTGCTGCCAGCTGTGGTTTCCAAAACGCCGGCTATTTCACAAAAGTATTCCGCAAAGCCGAAAATATGACACCACTCGAATATCGTAAGAAGTGGTAGGTAATTGTCCTTATTGCGCTGTCCCATTTTGATTTTGTGGCAGCAACTGGTTTTCTTCCAACATACGTTTTGCTTCTTTTTTATTTATGTACTGGCCATAGTTGCATACCGGACATCCCAAAAAGTATTTCGTTCCAATTGGAAAAATCGGAATCCAAAATAAAGTAAACCACTGACGTTGTCTTATCAGTTTGTAATTTGATACGTTGTTGCATCGACCACATTGAAACGCTTGATTAAAATAACCAAGCGTTTTATTCATCATACGTGTTCCCCAAATAATAAACATGTTTTTCCCCTCTCTTATATCCTTACTGCCCTAATCCTAAACGGTTGATTGCTGAGAAAATCGCTCTTACAGAAGCTCTTGTGATATTGGAGCTTACGCCAACACCATAGGTTACACTTCCTGTATTTACATCTAACAAATGAATGTATGCAGCCGCCTGAGAATTAGAACCACTCTGCAATGCATGCTCTTCATAATCCAGAATCTTGATATCTACATTTAATTCTTCTGCAAGACCACGTTTTACTGCGTCAATCGGTCCATTACCAATAGCTTCGAAGCTCTTTTCCACACCATTGTTTGTATAAACAACTGTCACTTTTGTATCAAATTCAGATTTTGTTTCTCCACTCAAGTCATCTACTTTCAGTCTTCTGAAATGAATTGGCTCTTTCTTATCCAAGTATTCCTGTCTGAAGCTTTCCATGATCTGATCCGGTGAAACTTCACCCTGTTTTTCTGATATACTCTGAATAACATTGGCAAACTCTTTGTGCATTGCCTTTGGCAGTTTGAATCCAAAGTAAGTATCCATAACAAAGGCAACTCCACCCTTACCAGACTGGGAATTAATACGAACGATCGGTTCATATTCTCTTCCAATATCCGACGGATCAATTGGAAGATAAGGTACCTGCCAGATTTCGCTGTTACGCTCTTTCATTGCCTTGACACCTTTATTAATAGCATCCTGATGAGAGCCTGAAAAAGCAGTGAATACCAGTTTTCCTGCATATGGATGTCTTGGATGGATTGGAATCTTACAGCATCTTTCGTAAATTTCAATGATATCATTTACATGTTCAATATTTAATTCCGGATTGATTCCCTGAGAGAACATATTGTAGGCAATATTGAGTACATCCACATTACCGGTACGTTCTCCATTACCAAACAATGTACCTTCCACTCTGTCTGCGCCGGCAAGCATAGCCAATTCCGCACTGGCAACGCCGGTTCCACGGTCATTGTGAGGATGCACACTTAAAATAATAGATTCTCTGTTTTTAAAATGTTTGTTCATCCATTCAATCTGGTCTGCATAAACATTTGGAGTTGTCATTTCTACTGTAGAAGGAAGATTAATGATAATCGGCTCTTCTTTTGTAGCACCCCATGTTTCCTGTACTGCCGTACAAATTTCTAATGCATAATCTAACTCTGTTCCGGTAAAGCTTTCCGGTGAATATTCCAAAATGATCTTTCCCGGGAATTTTGCAGCACGTTCTTTTACCATCTGTGTTCCTTTTACTGCAATTTCCGTAATCTGTTCTTTTTCCATTCCAAAAACAACATCACGCTGTAAAGTGGAAGTAGAATTATAAATATGTACGATTGCCTGTTTACAACCTTCAATTGCCTCAAATGTACGATCGATCAATTCTTCTCTACACTGTGTTAAAACCTGTACCCTTACATCATCCGGAATCATTTTTCTGTCTACAAGCTGACGCAGAAAATCAAATTCGATCTGACTTGCAGCCGGAAATCCAATTTCGATTTCCTTAAATCCAAGCTGGATCAAAAACTGGAACATTTCAATCTTTTCTTCTACAACCATAGGATCGATCAATGCCTGATTTCCATCTCTTAAGTCAACACTACACCAAATCGGAGCCTTTTCAATTTCTTTGTTCGGCCATTCTCTTTCCGGGTAATCTACTATCGGATTACGTTTGTATCTGCTATAATTCAACATAATTTTTCCTCCAAATCTCTGCTGCTCACCCAGCACTTTTATTATAAAAAAAACCCATGTAATACACATGGGTTCGATTGCACATGATAATTATTCGCCAAGACCGCTTTCAATCGCATCTACGAGGGTTTTCAATGCTTCCTCCTCGTCCTCGCCTTCGCAAACAAATTCGACTTCGTCGCCGCATTTTACGCACGCGCCAAGTACGCTTAGCACACTTTTCGCATTCGCTGTATTATCTCTAAATGTAAATGTTATTAATGATTTAAATTTCATTGCCTCTTTGCATAGGATACCTGCAGGTCTTAGGTGTAGTCCTGTAGGGTTCTTAATAACTACCTTCTGGCTTACCATAACGCTTCCTCCAAATTTATATATTCTCGTAATTGTATCTCGCTATCCGCCCAATTTACCTTCTAACTCTTGAATTCAGTATATCATTTTTTCACATTTTCTACAAGACGAAGAAATGGTTACAGCATACAATTCTGTATCAACTCTGCAAGTTTTTTTGCTTCCGTTTCAATCAGCTTCTGATCTTTTCCCTCAATCATTACACGTACCAAAGGCTCTGTACCTGATGGTCTGATAAGAACTCTTCCTTCTCCTGCAAACTGTTTTTCCAAAGATGCGATTGCTTCTGCAATTTCTGGATAATCCATATAATTTTCTTTTTTATGATTCGGAACTTTTGCATTAACAAGTGCCTGTGGGAGCACCTCCATAACCTCTTTTAACTCTGATAAAGGTTTCTTAGTTTCTACCATAACCTGTAACAAATGCAATGCGCTTAAAAGTCCATCTCCAGTCGTATTTTCATCTAAGAAAATAACGTGTCCTGACTGTTCTCCACCTAGACTCGCTCCGATCTCACGCATTCTTTCCAATACATATCGATCGCCAACTTTTGTCTGTTCCATATGAATCTGATTTTTCTCTGCCATGAGGAAAAATCCTAAATTACTCATGACGGTAGCAACAATTGTATCATTCTTTAATTTACCCTGCTGCTTCATGTGATTTCCAACGATCGCCATGATCTGATCACCATCTACGACCTCACCATTTTCATCAACAGCAAGAAGTCTGTCAGCGTCACCATCAAAAGCAAGACCTACCTTTGCTTTTTCAAATACTACTCTTGCCATCAGCTCTTCCATATGTGTAGAGCCACAGTTTGCATTAATATTTGTTCCATCCGGATTATTATGAATGGCTACTACTTCTGCACCAAGCTCTTTTAATGCTTCTACAGAAGTATAATGAGAAGCTCCTTCTGCACAGTCCACAACAATCTTCATACCACTCAAATCCACATTTACTGCACGGATAGCATGGTTAATATATTCTTCTCTTGCATCAGTTCTGTATTTGATCTTTCCAACACTGGAACCAACCGGGAATTTAATATCTCGCATTCCGGATTTGATCAATGCTTCAATTTCATCTTCTAAAGAATCCGGAAGTTTATAACCGTTTCCATCAAAAAATTTAATTCCATTAAACTCTACCGGATTGTGGGATGCAGAAATTACAACACCTGCATCTACTTTATATTTGCGTGTAAGATAAGCAACTGCCGGTGTTGGAACTACGCCAACATAAACTACATTTGCTCCTACGGAACATGCCCCAGCCATAAGTGCATTGGCAAGCATATCTCCTGAAATACGCGTATCACATCCTACCATAATTGTTGGTTTATGCTCATTTTCCTTTGAAAGCACATATGCTCCTGCCTGACCGAGCTGCATCGCTAATGTTGGTGTAAGTTCATCATTTGCTACTCCTCTTACTCCGTCTGTACCAAACAATCTAGCCATTTTGTTTATTCCTCCGCTTCTTCAATTATCACTTTTACTTTTATTGGCTCTAATAATGTTATATTTTCACCTAAATCAATCTTCGCTTCTATTGTGTATGTTCCTGGTTCTAAATGAGTCAGTTCATTTTCTTCCATATAGGCTGTCAAATCTACTTCGGCTGTAATATCATCAGCCATAAGTTCTGATATATCTGCTTGCAGTCCTACCATGCTCAATAGGATCTCACTGTCCTTATCTACCGTCGCTGTATATCCTTCCGGCACATTTGCAATAACAACATTATTTGCCCCAAGATTCAGTTTCTTTTCCTGTTCTTTTTCAATATGGACAGTTACAGATGCCTTTCCACTGTAGCTGCTATCTGCAAGACTGATACCCTCTGGTAAATAATTTTTGATATTCACAGATGTTACAAAGTCTCCTGTTTTACCAGTAACATCCAACGACTCGCCGGAAATCTCAATATAAGATACATTTTTCAACGCATCTGCAGTTCCCGCAATCATGATTTCTGATGGCACACTGGTTATTTCCCCTGTCAAACGATAGCCTTGTGCCAACGTTCCTTCCGGAGTATATTTGATCGGAACTGTCTTCGTTGCAAGAATTTCGACTCCAATTTTTACTGAACTTACATTTTTCTTTATACTGGTGGAAACGATCTCATTATCATTTGCATCATAAAATTTCACATCCGCATATGTTGCAATATCTGATGTTGTCCCTGAAATATCCACCGTTACAACTGCACTCTTGATCTGAGAGATAACAGACTCCGGTCCAGAGATCCGTACCTGATTTTGATCTGTAGTCACATCTCCGACTACATATCCTTCCTCCACTTCTCCTACCATTTTTGTCTTCAATACAAGCTTCAAGCTTTTCTCCGCTTCGATATTCAGCTTTACGCTTTCAACGCTTCCTTTAAAGTTTGTTATTTTATCATTATATCGTTTAGAGTAATAAGTAATGTTCACTGTATTTGCAGCTGTAATATTATTAAAATCTGCAACCGCAACAATATCGTCTTTGCTTAAAAGCTCCAAATAGGATCTTGGTGCACTTACAGATACCGTAACTGTATCCGTGGAATCTAATACCTCATATACAAGTCCTTCATCTGTAACAAGATTGGTATTCTGCAATTTTACAGGAATGTTGTCAAAGGTATTTGTCTTTACAGGATTATCTACATTTACAACTACAAGCCATAACAGAATAGCAAAAATAATAGAAAACAGCTTCAGACCCCAATTGTTAGTCAGTCTTTTTTTCATTCTTTGACCTACCTTTCCATTTCAGAATCTTCTTTTCTTCCATTGTCTTATTCTGTACCTTTACTAACTGCGCTTTCAGTTCATCTGCATCCACATTACGAGTCAAAGCTCCATTGTATGCTGTACTGATCTTGCCTGTTTCTTCTGATACAATAATAGTCAGAGAATCAGTCACCTCTGAAATACCAACTCCTGCTCTATGTCTCGTACCAAGCTCTTTGCTCAGCTGCATATTGTCAGAAAGTGGAAGATAACAGGTCGCAGAAGTAATTCTGTCACCACGTACAATAACAGCACCATCATGCAATGGTGTATTGTGTTCAAAAATATTGATCAATAACTGGCTTGTTACCAAACCATCCACCATAATACCGGTTCTTTCATAGTCACCCAGTTTATGCTCCTGCTCCACAACGATCAGTGCACCGGTCTTGACTTTGCTCATTTCCATACATGCTTTTACGATTTCCGAAATTGTTTTATCTGAAAAACGTCCCTCTGTCTCTTTATTTGCGTCAAAAGGAAAAAAAGAAGAAATCAGGTTTTTTCTTCCCAACTCTTCCAATGCTTTTCGCAATTCCGGCTGTAGTACTACAACAACTGCTATGACCGCAAGACTCAATACATTTTCAGCAATCCACAAAATAGTACTCATATCCAGCAGTGCAGCAACTAATAAAAAGATTAAAATAACACTGACACCTTTCAATAATGCCCAGGCTTTTGTGTTTTTAATCCATACCATAATATGGTACACCAAAAAGGAGATAATCGCTATCTCCGCTATGTCTGTCCATTCCACAGACGGCATATGCAATGTTTCAAGATATTTCTGCATAAAAGTTGAAATTTGCTGCATACTACTTCATTCCAGTTCTATAAATTTGGCAGTTATTTTTATTTTTTTGTAGAACTTCTCCCACTGCCTTGGGAAGTTGATCTATTTGCAGCAGAGTTTACTGTATTTACCGTCCTAACATTATGAATCGCTTTTCCTTCAGTTGTTGTTCTTTCTGAAGCCTTTGCCGTTCCAACTGTTCTTGACGCTCCCGCCGCACGAGCAGTTCCTGCACTATTTCTCGCAGCACTGTTCATAGTATTGACTGTTCTAGACGTCGTTTGGTTTGATTCATTATAATTTTTTTGTGTATTTATTTTTTTCACTGTTTTAGTCGGTGTTGCCACGCTGAGCTTTGGCACAGCCTTCACATAATAATAATATTCATCATCCTCAAACTGCACACGCTCTGTTCTGCTGTAATCTACACTAAATACAAAGAACTGCAATGCTTTTGCCAATAGTACAGAAACAATTCCTCCAAGCAAAACGCCCAGAATTGACACATTTGTATCATACACAAGATCACCTACAAGCAACATAACAATGTTGATCAATGTTCCTGCAACCATGGCGATCGTCCAACTATGATCAATGGACAATCTTCTTATTATATAGACAACAATTAAAGCAGCCGCAAAAGCTACTACTGTAACTATCATCGCCTTATTATTCACCAATCCATCGATCAGGAAACGGAATCTCGTTGTCATATCATCTTCCATAACATTGATAGTCGTAGCATTATCGCTGATAAAGGAAAGGAAATAATAAATAATCGTTCCACAGCTTACTGAAACAATAGAAACCGGTGTGCCTACCAATCCCATTGCAAGCGGCATTACATAAGGTATTTTACATACAAAAGATACCGGTGTAAGAAGCAGTACGATACTGTCCTTTGAACTGAATCTGAAATATAAAAGGAACATTAACACCATGAGCAACAATGCCACAAGTGCACACTCCATAGATAGCGCATACAAGTGCAACGTAATAAACAGCGCTGCGATAACTGCAATACATCCTGTTGGTAAAAAGGAGCACATAAGTGATGCCATTAAAACAACCACCACATTATCAATCTGGCTCATATAACCAAGCTTACCATTTATCATCATCAAAGTAATAAATGCCAATAGCAGTTTCCATGTTGGTCGCAAATATATTTCATATTTACTATAAAAATTTTTTAGATACTCTCTTATAACTAATAACTTTGTCACAATTCACCTCTTAGCCTTAATTCCAGTTATTTTTCATAAATGCCGGACAGCTTTTTCAAATTATTATAGTAGCACTTCAAGCTCTGTTTTGCTCTATTATATCGTTTCACACACACAATATAAGTGATCACTGTATAGCCGCCTACGGTTACAGCATATGCTATCAAAACATTCTTTGCAAATGAAAGCAGGTCCATTTTATAAATATCCTGCATAAACATTTCAAAATCATAAAAAACAAACATACCAAAAACTATCAAAAATGCAACCGTAGCACTTATGACAGATTTTAGTAGTTGAAAGCCTATATAATCGCTTCGGAAATAATTTCCGATGGCTACATTTTTTTTACCTTCATGTTCCTCATATGATGCCATTTTAGTCATCAATATGATACGTTCTTCATTTAACATCAAAAACTCCTGTTATCCGTTTATTCACTCAAGAAGCGCATTTTCGGATTATCATGCGGATCCTTTTTATGTTCCGGTTTCTTGACTTCCGGCTTTTTAATGGATTCACCAAATTCCTTTGCCATTCCTGCTTTGCATTTTTCACAAAATCTTCCAGATCTGATCATAGTGCCACAAGACTCGCAGTCAATTCCAACAGCAGAATCCTCTGAAAATTCCAATCTTTCTTCTCTTACCCACTGATGTATCTGGCGTACATCTATATCACACGCTTCTGCAACTTCATTTACACCCGTTATCTTATGCTCACGGATATATTCTTTTACCTCTCTGAACTTTACTTCCAACTCTTCTCTACATGCCGGGCACGTTGGAGGCCCTGCTATATAATTGAATAATCTTCCACACTTTTTACAATTTCTAACATTCATACACTATGCACCCCTTCCCTACTAGATTCCACTTCCTATTGCTAACGTAAGGACATACACTTTATCTATCCCCGTCCCTTTTAGCACTTCTGCCATTTCATCTACAGTACTTCCCGTTGTGTAAATGTCATCAACAATTATAATCGTACTTAATTTTACATCATTTCCGACTATTTTAAAAGCCTTTTTCAAATTATTTTGCCTCTCCGCTCCTTTTAGCTCCTTTTGTGGTATTGTCTTTTTACAGCGGACAATCAAATTCTTCTCTACTGGTATTCCTAAATGCTTTCCTAATTCATCAGCAAGAAGCTCTGCCTGATTATATCCCCGTTCTCGTTTCCGTGATGTGTGTACAGGCACGGGAATGATAGCTTCCACCTTCCATCGCTTTATCACAGGTGCAAAATGTTTTGCCAGCTCCTCCCCGAAGAACTCCGCGTATTCTCTTCTTTTCCCATATTTAAATCGATAAATAGAATCGGCAATACTGCGGTATTCATACAAACTCTTTCCTTGCACATAGCTGTGCTTTTTCTTTTTACAATCTATGCAGTATTCTTCCTCTTCTTCCAAAAGTGGCTTTCCGCATTTCATACAATGCACCTGTGACACATAGTGCAATTTTTCTCTACATGAGTCGCAGATAAGTTTTCCAGCCGGTCTCACAGCATTATCACAGACCGGACATCTTCTCGGAAAAAGCAATTCCCTCATCCACCATACTATTGTTTTCTTTCCCATTTTTTTCTATTCCCAATTCCCGGATTCTTTCTCGAAGTCCAGTATACCTTCCCTTTTCACTTTGGTTTTCGATCATCTCTTCTAATGTTTTACTACTTCCCAGGACAGTAACGCATTTTTTTGCTCTGGTAACCCCTGTATACAAAAGATTTCTATTGAACAGCATTTTCGGACCGGACAATAGCGGCATGATCACCGCCGGATACTCACTTCCCTGCGCTTTATGTATCGTAATTGCATAGGCAAGTTCCACTTCGTCCAACTGTGCATAAGCATATGTTACTCGTCTTTTCTCATCATATTCTACGACCATTGTCTGCGAATAATCATTGATTTCTTTTATAATTCCAGTGTCTCCATTGAAAATACCAAGCCCTTTATCTATCGGTATGCCATAGCGACTTACCACTTCCCACTCCATCTGATAATTGTTTTTTACCTGCATTACCTTATCGCCGACACGGAATACCCCTTCACCATAAGGATGCTCAGTTTTAGACGCATCGGGCGGATTTAAGTACTGCTGTAGTATCTTGTTAAGTACTTCCACACCCAGATTTCCTTTTCGCATGGGTGTGAGCACCTGCACTTCATAAGGTGCTGCTTCTACATATCGCGGAATTTTGTCACTAACAAGCTGAACCATATGCTTATAGATTACATTTACGTCATTTCTTTCCAAAAAGAAAAAATCTTTACTTTTATTGTCCAGCTTAATGGATTCTCCATGGTTGATCCTATGTGCATTTACTACAATGTCACTTTCACCTGCCTGACGGAATATCTTTTGTAAGATAACAACCGGGAATTGCTTACTCGCGATCAAATCCTTTAGCACCTGACCCGGTCCGACTGACGGAAGCTGATCCACATCTCCTACCATGATCAATCTTGTACCAACACATATCGCCCGCAACAGTGACTGAAATAAATGCAAGTCTACCATAGACATCTCATCAATAATGATAACGTCTGCCTCCAATGGATTTTCTTCATTTCTTTCAAAATTTACGCTCTTTCTTTCCTCATTTAACGCACCATTCAATTCTAACATTCGGTGTATCGTTCTTGCTTCATAGCCTGTCGCCTCTGTCATTCTTTTTGCCGCGCGTCCGGTAGGTGCTGCAAGTAGAATGTCCATGCCTTCCTTTTCAAAATAACGTATCATGGTGTTGATCGTTGTCGTTTTTCCCGTTCCAGGACCACCGGATAAAATGAAAATACCGTTCTTCACACTTTCCATAACAGCTTTTCTCTGCAATTCGTCCAGTTCAATCTCCAGTTCTGCTTCAATCCTTCTTATCTTCTTTTCCATATGCGCTTCTTCAGATGGAAGCAGTTTATCTTCTCCCTCCATACTGATATTTAAATCGTGCAGCATTTTAGCACAGTTCAATTCCGCATAATAGTAAGTCATGGCATAAATGCAGTTATTTTTTATGACGATTTTCTTTTCCATCATCATATTTGCGAGCTGCGGTTCCATCATTTCTTTGTCTACTCCTAACAGCTGCGCGCTTCTTACAAGCAGTTCTTCTTTCGGTAGATAACAGTGTCCTTCCTGCGTTGCCTGAAGCAGCGTATATAAGATGCCGCTTCGTATCCTGTAATCCGAATCCGTATGAATGCCGATCTTAGAAGCGATCTCATCAGCAATTCGAAAACCGATACCACTAATATCTTCTGCAAGTTTGTACGGATTTTCTCGCATGATTCCATAGACATTCATGCCATACGTATTATAAATTTTCACTGCAAGCGTATTGGAGATTCCATACTGTTGCAAAAATACCATGGCTTCTCGCATGTCCTTTTTTTCTTCTGCCTGAGTCGCTATCTCTCTTGCCTTTTTTTCGCTGATTCCTTTTATTTCTACCAAGCGCTCCGGCTCTTCTTCGATAATACGAAACGTATCGCCACCGAATTTTTTTACGATTCTTGCAGCCAGTGCCGGACCAATTCCTTTCATCGCACCTGAGCCAAGATAACGTTCCATGCTTGCAGCATCTTCCGGTGGTATGCTTCTGTATTCTTTTACTTTAAGCTGAGTTCCGTAAACAGGATGATCCACATATTCTCCCGTTACTTCCAATGTTTCACCTTGCTCTATATCTTTAAAGATTCCTACACACGTAAGTTCTTCTCCTTCACAGATAAGCACTAAGACCGTATAACCATTTTCCGCATTCCTATATATAATATGGTCAACATATCCTTTCTGACTTTCCATAATATTTAGCCTTCCTTTATCAATTTCCATAAAAGCGCGCAAAAGGGCTGCTTACAAAGCAGCCCTTCCATATGCTATTAAAACAAAATACTATTTCTTTTATTACACGCTATATGTAACTTTCATTTGATCATAAAGCATCTGTGCAAGACCCAAGCTATTTGTCTCTGTAGACTGGCTTGCTAACTCCTGAATCATATTGTCCTTAAAATAATCAACCAATGTGCTATTAGCTCCACTGCTTTCCTCTGACTCTGGAATCGTTTTCATCATTTGCTTAAATACTTGTTCAAGAAAGTATGCTTCAAACTGCTTACAAACATCCATTAACTCGTCGTCTGTTGATTGTGAATAATCTTTATCAAGATTTAAGGATGATTCTGTTTTACTTGTAGAGGCTGAATCAGTAATATAACTTGTATACATATTTAAACTGCTAATATCCATTTCGTACCTTGCCTTTCTGCATTCCGCATCAAAAACTTAAATACTATTAACGTCTTAAGTTATTAGCCTGCTGAAGCATTTCATCTGACGCTGTAATTGCCTTTGAATTCATTTCGTATGCTCTCTGTGCAACGATCAGGTTTACCATTTCATCTACTACCTGTACGTTAGATGCTTCCAAATATCCCTGATATACATTACTCTTCTTTACATTTGCATTAGTAGCTTCATTAATTGCCTGACCACTTGCATCTGTTACTGAATAAAGGCTGTCTCCATCATGATTTAATCCACCAGGATTATTGAACTGATATAAACCAATTGTAATTCCCAAAGACTGTGGGTTATTATTTTCGTCCGGATAACAGATTGTACCATCTGCTGTTACTGTAATTTTACTTGTCATATATGTATTCGGAAGGCTGATAGCCTGTCCCTTTGAATCCAATACTGGAAGTCCATCAGAATTTGTAAGAGTAATTCTGTTGTTGTTTCCTATTGCCCAAATAAAATTACCATTTCTTGTATACTTTGTCGTACCATCCTCACTTTTTACTGCAAAGAAGCCATCCCCGCTGATCGCGAATGCTGTATCACTCTCTGAAGCTGTAATATTTCCCTGTGTAAAGATGGAATCCAGTGCTGCATTTCTTACACCCAGACCAACCTGTGCACTGGTAGGTTTTGCTGTTCCATCTGAGCTTGTTGTTTTTGTCTGTATATTTTGATACAACAAAGATTTAAATTCATTCACCTGTGTTTTATATCCTGTTGTATTTACGTTAGCAAGGTTGTTCGCAATTGTATCTACGTTTGTCTGCTGTGCTGTCATTCCAGTAGCTGCTGTCCATAAACTTCTTACCATATCAGTCTACCTCCTATACCTTTCCGATTCGGTTCACTGCAATATCCATTGTATCATCATAGGTCTGCACGATCTTCTGATTACTTTCATACGCTCTTGTAATAGAAATCAAATTTACCATTTCTGATACAACCTGTACATTTGACATTTCCAAATAACCGGATTTCACCTGTACATCTGCATCTTTTACTTTTGCACCGTCCACTGGCTGATAATAATTTTCTCCGTATTTTTCAAGATAATCATAATCTTCAAAATCAGTAATACGCAAAGTAGCTACCTGAACACCGTCCTGTGTAATCACACCATCATTGCTGATCGTTGCTTCTTTTAACGTATCTAATTTTATTCTACCATTTTTTCCCATAACATAATCGCCATCGGCTGTTACAAGGTATCCATTTTTATCTAATGTAAAAGAACCATCTCTTGTATATTTGGTAGAAGTTTCTCCATCTTTATTTGTGAACTGAACGGTGAAGAATCCATCTCCCGCAAGTGCCAGGTCATAAGTATTTCCTGTCACACGGAAAGAACCCTGACTATAATCTGTATAATTCTCTCCTATTTTAACCCCCATATTAAGGGTTCCCAATCTTTTTGCTGTGTTCGGTGATTCCGAAGTATCTTTGATCTTATAGGATAATATGTCATCAAATGCCTGACTCGTCGCGCCTTCTTTCTTATATCCAACCGTAGATGCGTTGGCAAGATTATTGGTAAGCACGTCCATTCTGTTCTGCTCATTCACTAACCCGGTATGAGCAGTATATAACCCCTTCAGCATATCAATACACTCCCTTCTAGCTCTTTATCTCTAGTCTGTTACTAATCTTCTCTATATCCCGCAAGGAACTCTACATATTTTCCAGTTCCGATCGCTACTGCTGTCATCGGATCTTCCGCTGTCATTGTATTAATTCCTGTTTTCGCTGAAATTAAATCTTCTAATCCACGAAGCAGACTTCCTCCACCTGTTAATACGATACCTCTGTCTGCAATATCTGCAGCCAGTTCTGGTGGTGTTTTTTCCAATACACTGTGAATCGTTTCCACAATCTGCGCTGTTGTCTCATGAAGCGCTTCTTCTGTTTCTTCTGAAGATACTTTTACCGTTTTTGGAAGACCTGTAACAAGGTTACGTCCTCTTACATCCATGTAGTCCACTTCAGAACGTTTATAAGCAGATCCTATCTTAATCTTAATATCTTCTGCTGTTCTTTCACCGATCAAAAGGTTATGTTTCTTACGCATGTAACGAACAAGCGCTTCATCGAAATCATCACCTGCTATTTTAATAGAGGCACTGACTACTGTTCCACCAAGAGAAATAACTGCAATATCTGATGTACCGCCTCCGATATCTACGATCATATTTCCACATGGTTTGGAAATATCAATGCCTGCTCCAATTGCTGCTGCAATCGGTTCTTCAATAATAGAAACCTCTCTTGCTCCTGCCTGATAAGTTGCATCTTCTACTGCCTTTTTCTCTACTTCTGTTACACCGCTCGGTACACATACCGCAATTCTTGGTTTACGGAAAGTTTTCTTTCCAAGTGCCTTCTGAATAAAATATTTCATCATTTTTTCGGTAACAGTGTAATCTGAAATAACACCCTGTCTAAGCGGTCTTACCGCAACGATATTTCCCGGTGTTCTTCCTAACATAAGTCTTGCATCTTCGCCGATGGCTTTTATCTTATTTGTATCGCGATCAAAAGCAACTACCGAAGGCTCTTTTAAAACGACGCCTTTCCCCCTGATATAAACCAGAATGCTGGCAGTGCCCAAATCAATGCCGATGTCTGTATACTGCATAAAAACGTGATCCCCTTTCTAGTGGTATCTATATTTCAAAATTTTTAAAATGTCTATAGGTTAAACATACAAGGTCATTATAACCCAAAAATATAGATTTTCAAAGGGGTTTAACAAAATTTTAAAAAATTCTAAAAAAATAACAGTTTCCGACATTCTTGAGTAAAAATAACCCCATTATTCATGCTGTTTTGCCTTGTCCAGCATTTTTTGAATATATACTCCTGTATATGAGTTTTCATTTTTAGCGACCTGCTCCGGTGTACCTTTTGCGATCACAGTACCACCTTTGTCTCCACCTTCCGGTCCGATATCGATAATATAATCTGCTGTCTTGATCACATCCAGATTATGTTCGATCACAACGACTGTATTTCCACCATCTGCAAGCTTCTGCAAAATTTCTGTCAGTTTGTGTACATCTGCAAAATGCAATCCGGTAGTTGGTTCATCTAAAATATAAATTGTCTTTCCGGTACTTCTCTTACTAAGTTCTGTTGCCAGCTTGATACGCTGTGCTTCACCTCCAGAAAGCTGTGTGGAGGGTTGACCCAATTTAATATAAGAAAGTCCTACATCATTTAATGTTTCTATTTTGCGTTTGATGGATGGTACATTTTCAAAAAATGGAACTGCCTCTTCTACCGTCATATCCAGAACATCATAAATGCTTTTTCCTTTGTATTTCACTTCCAAGGTCTCTCGGTTATAACGTTTGCCGCCGCACACCTCACATGGAACATATACATCCGGTAAAAAGTGCATCTCTATTTTGATAATTCCATCTCCACTACAAGCCTCGCATCTTCCACCCTTTACATTAAAGCTGAAACGTCCTTTTTTATATCCTTTGGCTTTCGCATCTGAAGTAGCTGCAAATAAGTCTCTAATCTGGTCAAACACGCCAGTATACGTTGCCGGATTGGAACGAGGTGTTCTTCCAATCGGAGACTGGTCAATATCAATAACCTTATCCAATTGCTCGATTCCCTCTATCGCTTTATGCTTTCCCGGAATTGTACGAGCTCGATTTAATTCCTTCGCAAGTCGTTTATATAAAATTTCATTTACAAGTGAACTTTTCCCCGAACCTGACACACCTGTCACACAAGTCATAACACCCAACGGAATTTCTACGTCGATATTTTTCAAATTATTCTCTGCAGCACCGCGCACTACTAATTTACCAGTAGGTTTTCTTCTCATTTTCGGAACGGGTATCTGCATTTTACCGCTCAAGTACTGTCCTGTTACAGACCGCTCATTCTGCATGATTTCTTCCGCGGTTCCCGTTGCCACAACCTCTCCGCCATGGGAGCCTGCGCCCGGTCCGATATCTACAATATAATCTGCTGCAAACATAGTATCTTCATCATGCTCTACTACAAGGAGTGTATTGCCCATATCTTTCAAATTACGCAGAGTATTTAAGAGTTTATCATTATCCCTCTGATGCAATCCGATACTTGGCTCATCTAGAATATAGCAAACGCCCACCAGACCTGAACCGATCTGTGTAGCAAGACGGATTCTTTGCGCTTCTCCACCAGAAAGAGTACCTGTTGCTCTTGCCAAAGATAGATAGTCCAATCCGACATCGATCAGAAATCCCACTCTTGCACGTATCTCTTTTAATACTTGTTTCCCGATAAGCTCCTGCTGTTTTGTAAGCTGCATTTCCTGCAAAAACTGATGCAGCTTTCCAATGGACATAGAAGTAATTTCATGGATATTTTTATCACATACTGTAACTGCCAAAGCTTCTCTTTTCAAACGCATTCCGCCACATAATTTACATGGCGTGATTCGCATAAAAGTTTCAAATTCCTGTTTGATCGTATCCGAAGATGTTTCCCGGTAACGACGCTCTGTATTTTTGATCAAACCTTCAAAAGTGACTGGATATACTCCTTCCCCACGCTGCCCTTTATAGTAAACCTTTACTTCTCTCGCGCCAATTCCATAAATGAGCATATCCTGAATTTCCGGATCAAGTTGTTCAAATGGTGTATCCAAACTGAATTTAAATTCTTTACTGAGTGCCTGCAAAATTGCATTTGTAAAGCTGGATGAATCTGTGCAGGACTGCCAACCCATAACCGTAATAGCTCCTTGATTGATGCTAAGGCTTCTGTCCGGTATGATCAGTTCTGGATCAAATTCCATCTTATAACCAAGACCATAACAATCCGGGCAGGCACCAAAAGGATTGTTAAAAGAGAAGCTTCTTGGTTCTACTTCGCTAATGCTGATTCCGCAATCCGGGCAGGCGAAACTCTGGCTAAACTGCAGCATCTCTCCCTCGATCACATCGACCATCAGAAGACCTTCTGCCAAGTTCAACACATTTTCAATAGAATCTGTGAGACGTGCTTCAATTCCCTCTTTTACGACAAGACGGTCTACAACGATTTCGATATTGTGTTTGATATTTTTTTCCAGTGGTATTTCTTCAGTCAACTCATACAAATTGCCATCTACCCGTACACGCACATAACCGCTTCGTTTCGCACGTTCTAAAACTTTTGCATGTTCTCCTTTACGTCCACGAACAATGGATGCCAAAAGCTGTATTTTCGTGCCAACAGGCATTGACATGATCTGATCTACCATCTGATCTACGGTTTGTTTTTTAATTTCTTTTCCACAATTCGGACAATGGGGGATACCAATTCTTGCATAAAGCAGACGGAAATAATCATAAATTTCTGTCACTGTTCCTACCGTAGAACGCGGATTACGATTTGTCGATTTCTGGTCAATGGAAATTGCCGGAGAGAGTCCTTCAATTTTTTCTACATTCGGTTTTTCCATCTGCCCCAGAAACATTCTTGCATAAGAAGACAAAGATTCCATATAACGGCGTTGTCCTTCCGCGTAAATCGTATCAAATGCAAGAGAGGATTTTCCTGAACCGGACAATCCTGTCAATACTACGAACTCATTTCTTGGAATGTCTACACTGATGTTCTTTAAATTATGTTCATTAGCTCCCCGTATTTTGATCACTTCTTTTTTAGGAAGCATTTTCTTATTTTCTTCCATTTTGTTCCCTTTCATGCCTTTCTCTTATCTGCGTTTTTATTTCGTACTACTTGCCTGCATCTTCTATTTCCTGAAGCTGTTTTTTCAGCTCAATCATCTTATCACGCAGCTCTGCTGCCGCTTCGAAATTCAATTCTGCTGCTGCCTTCTGCATCTTTTTCTGAACATCCGCTATCAGCTTCTCCAGCTCTTTCTTCGTCATAGATTCCGGATCTTTTTCGAATCGTACTTCTTCCTGTGCGATCTGTTTAGAAATACTGATCAGATCACGGACTGCTTTCTTGATCGTCTGTGGTGTAATACCATGCTCTTCATTATATTTTTGCTGAATCTGTCTACGACGCTTAGTCTCTTCAATCGCTCGACTCATAGAATCTGTCATATTATCCGCATACATGATAACATGACCTTCTGCATTTCTCGCAGCACGTCCAACAGTCTGTATCAGCGAGGTCTCAGATCGAAGGAAACCTTCCTTGTCCGCATCCAAAATTGCCACAAGGGAAATCTCGGGAATATCCAGTCCTTCACGCAATAGGTTGATTCCCACCAGAACATCAAAAATATCCAGACGCATATCACGGATAATCTGTGCACGCTCCAGCGTATCAATATCAGAGTGAAGATATTTGACACGAATACCCACTTCTCGCATGTAATCCGTCAAATCTTCCGCCATCCGTTTTGTTAATGTAGTAACAAGAACTTTATTCTTCTTCTCAATCTCTTTTTTAATCTCAGAAATCAGATCATCAATCTGCCCTTCCACTGGGCGCACATCAATTTCCGGATCTAACAATCCGGTCGGACGGATTACCTGCTCCGTACGCAAAAGTTCATGCTCTGCCTCATAATCCGAAGGGGTTGCTGACACAAACAAAAGCTGGTCTATATGCTGCTCGAACTCATCAAAATTCAAAGGACGATTATCTAAGGCTGATGGTAAACGAAAACCATAATCTACAAGTGTATTTTTACGGGAACGGTCACCCGCGAACATACCTCGTATCTGTGGTACTGTAATGTGCGACTCATCCACTATGATCAGATAGTCATCTCCAAAATAATCCATTAATGTATGAGGCATTGCACCCTCTTCCATTCCATTTAAATGTCTGGAATAGTTTTCAATACCGGAACAAAAACCAGTTTCCCGAAGCATCTCAATATCAAAGTTAGTTCTTTCCGCAATACGTTGTGCCTCGATCAGCTTGTCCTCTCCTTTAAAAAATCGAACTCGCTCTTCCATTTCTTTTTCTATATTTTCACAGGCTGCCTTTATTTTGTCCTGAGAAACTACATAGTGGGAAGCAGGGAAAATTGCAATATGTTCCAGACTGGAATGCACCTGCCCCGTCAAAGGATCTGTCTCTGTAATACGGTCTATCTCATCTCCAAAAAATTCTACTCTTATTAAATAGTCACCGCCCTGTGCAGGATAGATCTCTAACACATCTCCGCGCACACGAAAGCTTCCTCGCTCAATATCCAATTCATTACGGTTATATTGTATATCAATAAGTTCCCGTATGACCTCATCCCTATCCTTCGTCATACCCGGTCGCAGGGATACGATCATTTCCTGATAATCATCCGGACTTCCCAATCCATAAATACAAGAAACACTGGCAACTACAATAACGTCCTTCCGCTCCGTCAAAGAGGCAGTCGCAGAAAGGCGCAGTTTATCAATTTCATCATTAATTGCAGAATCCTTTGCAATATAAGTATCCGAAGAAGGCACATAAGCCTCCGGTTGATAGTAATCATAATAGGACACAAAATACTCTACTGCATTTTCCGGAAAATATTCTTTAAACTCGGAGTACAACTGACCTGCTAAGGTTTTATTGTGCGCTATTATCAAAGTCGGTTTATTTAATTCGGCAATCACATTTGCCATTGTAAAAGTTTTACCGGAACCTGTAACCCCCAGTAAAGTCTGGAATTGATTGCCTTCTTTGAAGCCTTCCACCAATTCTTTTATCGCTTGTGGCTGGTCTCCTGTAGGCTTATATTCAGAATGAAGTTTAAAGATTTTTTGTTCATCTTGCACAAAAACCACCTCCGATTCTCGTAGTAAAAAAGTCGTCTATTAACCAAAAATTCGTCGTGGAAATTGATTTTTTCGTCGTGACTTTTTGCTCAATCAGGTTAAAATGGCTCCACGACGAATTTCGTTCACAATTTCTCATTTTTGCAACTCAGTAAACCGAGCTTCATTTACATGGACTATATGGAATTAATCAGACCAAACATTATAACCACTGAAAATATAGTATACCACAAAGCCTTCAAAAAGTACATAGTATAACGAACATTAGTTCTGTTATTTTTATGCAGGCTCCGGCAAGTACTCTGAAACATCCAGTACAATCTCCAACAGCTCCTGTCTGAAACGCTCCTCTGCTTCCAAATCAGGCAGCACCCCTTTCATATAAGCTTCCATCTCCGGTACACCATCAGCTATAATATTTCTATTATCCCCATAAGTATCCATCGTTATTATCTCTTTGGCATGCCCCATCAGCTTAGATACCGCTTTGGGGTTAAAAGACTCTTTCAGCAAAAGTGTACAATAGGTGGTGCGCAGATCGTGCCATCGTATATCAGGCAATCCATTATCAGCAAGAAGCTTTTTATAATGCTGAAAATGAAACCCTTTGCTTCTTGGTCTGCCATAAGTGGAGCAACAAATATAATTCCCATCAAAGAACGGATTTGATTTATCATTGATTCGTCTTTTTCGGTTCATCTCATATTTCTGTCGTTCTTCCAAAATCGCCTCGAACACAATATCAGGTATCGGCAGCTCTCTATAACTTGACTCCGTCTTTAATCCAATTTCCTGCTTCGTAAGTGTCTTGGGAGCAAATTCTTCCTTATCTGCATTATGCACTCTGCCAAGCTGACGTTCCACTTTTAAAGTACGATTGATATAATCGACATCAGAATATTTCAGACCATTAATTTCAGACCTGCGAAGCCCCATAAGCACATTAAACATTACCTGCATATGTATCGGTGTATTTTTGCTTTTTTCTAATAGAATCTGAATCTGTTCCAATGTCAAAGTTTTGGTAGTATCAATATTTCTGGTTCTAAAGCCAGCTTTTCTTTGTGAGTTTCCTGCTTTTGGCAAATTCACTCCTTTCACCGGATTGTTGGAAATTACTTTCTTAGTTACGGCATAATCAAAAGAGACATTCATAATTGTCTTAACCTGTTCCGCTACTGACCTTGAATAGTCTGCTTTAGTATTAAACAATTTCTGAATGTCTCCACGATTTACGTCTGCCATTTTCTTTTTACCCAGTACAGGAATAATATGATTTTTCACGATACCACAATAGCTATAGTAGGTTTCATGACTGTCTGTACGTTTCTTAATATCGTTCTCCAGCCAGAAGTTCATATAGTCAGCCACCTTAACATATGCATACACAATGAATGTACCATTATATAACTCTGCAATCGTTTTTTCTCTCGCCTTATTAGCTTCTTTCTCTGTTTTAAATCCCGACTTCTGCTGTGGCTTCTCACTACCATCTGCATATTTCAGAAATATTCTGTAGCCGAAGCCATCTCGCACAGGAACAACCTGTGCGACACGCCATCCGACATAATTCTGTAATTTCAAGTCTAACATACTGCTGCACTCCCTTCCGGAACAAAAGTATTGTTCATAAAGCTTATAATTTGCTCGTTCTCGTCCATTACGTCACAATAGTATTCAAACGTAGTCGTAACAGATGCATGACCTAACAATGCTGATATTTTAATTAAAGGGACTCCCTTCTCAATCAAAATCGTAGCATACATATGTCGGAGTCCATGCACAGTAATGTGTGGCAACCCATTTCTGGAACATAACTTTGTTAAAGCTGTATTCATAGAAGCCGTAGAATGGGGTACACCATTTTCCTGACACGAAATATAATCGTGGTCATAATAATCCTCTCCATACTTCTGTTTATTAGCTTCAATCAGTTTTTTTCTTTTCTCGATTTCTTCTGCAATAGCCAAAGGTATTTTAAGCATTCTATAACTGTTGTCTGTTTTAGGTTCTTTTTCTACAACCTTATATTCCTCAATCTTGCTACTTCCTTTTGGAATAATGGGGTTTGATGTAATCTGCCTTTGAATATAAATGGTACTGTTTTCAGGATTAAAATCACTAAACTTCAAACCAGCAATCTCTCCCTTTCTAAGACCGGAAAACAATGCCAACATAATCTCCAAATACCAGCCACTATCATAGGCAGCACTCAACAACCTCTTAATATTCGCCTTGTTTAATATCGTGATTTTCGGTTTCTTCCTCGGATATGGCTTTGTTGCCTGTATCGGATTCGTTTTGATATATCCATCTACAACTGCTTCTTTCAGAGCCATATAGAGAAATTCTCTAGACTTATTACCAGCAGATTCACAGGACTTCGATACCACATCCAACAATGAATCAAAAAATTCCACATTGGCAAATCGTAATTTTATGTCCTGCTGTAAATTAGGAAGAATCAAATCGTAGAGAGTATAGGCACAAATCATGCGTGTGCTGTTCTCAACACGTTCAGAAAATACTTCTTCAAACCAATAAAGCAAGTAATCTTTCAGACCTATCTCTTTATTGACTTTAGTTGCTACCTGCAACTTTCTGCTTTCTTTTTTAAACTCTTCCTCATGTTTATAATAGCTGGCTTCTGCTTCTGCCTCCGATTGAAAACCTCCACGCTTGCTATATTTTACACTTCCATCCGGCTGCAACAGCTTAACTCTGTGAAACCAGGAGTTGCCCTCATAAAAGGCAACCCCCTTGTTCTTTTTCTGTGACATTATGTAACACCTCCAAAATTAAGCACATCCGTTGAGCCATTCATCAAAGCTCCGCTTCGGTACACGGAAAAGCTTACCTATTTTTATAACCTTAAACGGCGGGTCTTTCTGTTCATAAATTTCTTCCAAAAAGGTATAGGATTTGGATTTGCCTATACCTAAAATTTTCTGAATATCCGCTGCTAAATAGACCTGCTGGTCTACTGTTGTATCTCTGCTAATATTTACATTCATAATCCATCTTCTCCTTCCAACCTAATAAGCCATGTTTTCCAAACTACTAAACAACGACCTATCAAATTTATATGCATGAACCCTTGTATCACCAATGGTAATCTTTCTTGTATATCCTTTATTGTCACCATATATATCCAGTAATCCATTTGCAATCAGTGCATCTCTTACCCTACGAAAATCTCCTCTATCTATACCAAGCTTCGGGAAAATTCCGATTTCCAAGTATTTTGCCGGAATATACACAGCATTATCTTTTACAATCAAAGAATACTTCGGATCACGAGAAATACCTTTGACAATATCTCCTGTAACTGCTACTGCTCCGATTGCTATAATCTGCTCAAATCTCTGCTTCAGCATGTAAACCAATGTATCCCTTTCGTCACCGCAAAACTGGTAATACAACTTTGTTCCTTGTTCTAAACCGGCAAAGAATCTATCCAAAACTGTCACAGAGGCTCCAGCATCGAAAAGGTTCTTCTTTATTGCAGGCAGCACAAATCTTATTGCTTCTTCATATGACACCATCTTATAATTGTTAGCGACATTATCTACAACCGACTCTGCTTCAAAAATTGACAGTAACATTGCTTTCAGCTCCTGCATATAAAAACAGAGTTTTTCTGAAACTTTAAAACCGTTCAGGTCAACTGTTACATATTCACCATAGGCAATCTCGCTATTGGGGACATTCTGTAATACTACAATCGGTACATCAATTCTATGATTGGCTATGCTTCTTCCAGAGATAATCGCCTTTGCAAGCTTCAAGACACCTACAGAAAGGTCATTAACATTAACGACAAAAGCATCATCTTTCAGCACATCAACATATTCTGTCAGCTTTCTTTTATCTGTATCCATCAGCTCAACAATATCTGAACCATTTATCCTTGAATACATCTTCAAACAAGTATCAGCGTAACGTCTACATACGTCCTCTTTACCTAACAGCATTATGCCCGGATGTTTATTCCAATTCATAGAACACGCATCTGAAAACCATGTAATCATTCCGTATCCGATAAGAAAAGAAATACGTTTACCAAAATCATATACCGCCAATTCCTCACTGATGCCACCAATAATCTCTTCAATACTAATATTGGCTTTGGAACTGCTTCTCCTCAGCTTACTAAGCGAATGTTCTTTTTGAGGGAAATTGGTTCCATCATAGTAAATTCGTTTGTTACCAACCTTAAACCAGCCAGCTTCTAAACGCACCACTTCAAGAGGTGCGTTGCGAATCTCTTCCTGAATACGAGAACGAAAATCTTTCAAAGCACTCGACATATACACTCTGACATTCACAGGCTTAAAATAACGTGATAAAAGCCCTTCAACAAATTTCTCGTTATCAAGCTCTGATACTTTGAATATATCCGTCCACTCTGCTTCTTCTGAGATATAATTGCCCTTTGCCACCGAAACTAGAAGTCTTACATACTCTGTTTCATCAATCTGCCAACGACGGACTTCTTCAATACGACCATTAGCAATAATAGTATAGGTCCCAGTACCATCACTAAAGCCTTTTGCACGAACAAACCCATATTCGCAAAGTCCATGAGTCAAACTTGTAGCTTCATTTCTTTTTGCTCTCTCTAATTCTTCTTTTGAATTTGCCTGATTTTTTCCTTTTTGAATATTATAGGCAGATTGTACTTCCATATTATCATCCATAGACACCATATGATTATTTCCAAGCATTGTGGTTGTCTGTCTAGTGTTAGGTGATTTCTCCACATCACCCATTATCTCTCTCATATCAAAATATCTGGTTGGCTCATTAGGTTTTACCTGCACAGGCGACTCTTCCTCTTCTTCAGTCGGTATATAGTCCGGATCTGTCAATGTCATAACCTCATTATCTTCACAAATATTTTTCGACCAATTCTCTTCTTTCTTCACTCCTGCATATTCTCCATTGGGAAGGTCAATAGGAACTATATACTGTCCTTTTTCCATTTCAATCGTCGCTCCTTGTCCATAAGTTTTGTTGCGTCCGACAAATTACCTTTTATTCAATCATAAAATCGCCTTATTTGACGGACAATCTCGTTTTTGGCGGACACTTCAAGTCGAACTGCCCTGATAAGAAAATAATCTTGATAAACAAATAATCTCTAAATTGCAACACCTTTAATGTTGCCTTCTCCTTCCCTTCCGTATTTATAACCATGCTATCTTCAAAAATTTTTTCATAAAAAAAGTGTAATCTGAGCATTTCATTTTGCCCTGATTACACCCTACCATATCCTTTTTATTATTTCTCCCCGTCTGAAATCTCAGCGATTTTTCATGCCTCATCACATATCATCTTCTGCATAGTTTTCTATCTTTTTAGGAAGATTCATCTTAAAACAACGCTGCTCTGCCTGTATCAAAAAATCCAGCAATAACTTATTCATGTTCACCTTTTCACCGGTATCTTTGCCTTCTCTGAAAACTTTATTATTCTCAATTTCAACATATCCCAAAATCGAGATATTACTACGCCAAGTCAATATATCAACACTCTCAATTTTTCCATCCACAACAATTGCGTTCAATTCTATCACAGGATCATACAGTGTATCACCGTTTAATTCCGAAAAGAATCCTGTTATCAATTCTTTGGTCTGCTCACCCGAATCACTAACTTGAAACAAAAACGAAAATAATTCCTTATTCTCCGTAAATTCAATATGGCATCCATAAGGACCGAACTCATCAAATATTTTTTGTAAAATCTTTATCGCTTTTTTGGTAGCTTTCATCACATATACCCACTCATTTCTCCGCTAAAACAAATGATTTTTTATCACTTGCCAATGTATATACGCATATACATTATTAGGGGTCCCTTTCCTTTCATTGTATCTACAGCCTTTATCTTTAAATTTCTTCTTTTTTTGCTTTATCATCACACCGAATAAATCTTTTTCTTTTTTATGCAACAGCATTCTATAATATTTATTTCGTTCGTCCAAGTCCATGTTTTCCGCAATGCTAACCCATTCATAACTACACTCTTTTATAGCTACTTGGCGTATTTTTTCGCCCAACCCCGGCAACGGTTTTTCAGCCAAAAAACTTATTAACGAACCATCTGCACAGATAATATTTACCATTTCTGTTTTATCGAACACCGTAGTATTCCAGCTTATCTTCTGATTGTCTACTTCATAGTCTGTACCTTTGGTTTCTATACAAATATCCATTTTTTCAAAATATGCTTCCACCGTTTTCTCCGCACGCCAATCGTATTGTTCGTACTCTTTTACAAAAACAGAATATAATTCTGCATCTGTGGCTTTATAGTAAGCATCCCAACAACCAGACACATTCATTCTCAAGTTATTCAATAATCTGTGCTTTTCTTTTTCGTCAGCGACCTCATATGCCAGATAGTATATGCTCCATACATATTTAAAGACCTTTTCATATATTGGTATAATAAAATCTGCCACCGTATGAGCCAATTCTTTTGCTATTTCATATGCATTCAAAACTCCATTTTCTGCAACAGAAAAATACCTGCTTACAATCGGGATAATTCTGTATCTTAAAAATATCGGTTCAATTCTGTTGCACTGCCAAATAATTTCATCAATCTTTTTCAGAGCAGTCATATCTTCTACATTCTTATTGCAGATATACCATAGATTCGTTGTTTGAATACCCAAACTTCTTTCTAGCAACAGGATATTTTCTATAGGTGCATCTATTAATTTTTGATATATATCGTCCGCCTTTTGGTATGTATACATATACATATTCTGATTCTTAGCCAGATTGTCCGGCACATCATAAATCGTAACATAATCAGATGTCATCATTAGCTGATGATATTCTACACAGCCACCCGGCACTGGCTCTTTGATATAATCTACTATATCTGCATACGGATAATTCTCCCTTGAACCACCTGCACCTTTATCATTCTGCGACCATACCCAACGTAATTTTTCTTTCCTTGTTCTTTCTCCTACAGCAATATCAACATACTTGTCAAAATCAATATTATAATTTTCATCAGCCCATAATAACCCCATAAGGACATCAGCAGACAAATCATCTGAAAAGTTTACATAATCACTAATAATCGTCTCTACTTCTTTTATCGCCGTTTCAAGATGCACCTGCCCCGGTTCTGTACTCTTTTCATCAGAACGTAATCTATCGTAAGCCTCTTTAATTACAGAAGCTGGTTTACATTTCTTTTTTGCTTCTTTTAATTCCTTTTCAAAAATTGCCTTTACTTTTTTTGCAAAGTCATCTTTGTATAAACTATCTGAATCAATCTGAACACCATAATTCTTAAAAATCTGCTCTTTAATTGCTTCTCTGCCACAATTTTTACAGGTCATATACAAATAATTCACGATACAACCCTCCTGAATATTTATATAATTAGCTTAAGTGTAGCAAAGAAGCAAAAAAAATTTAATTGAGCCGAAGCAACCCTATGTACTGCTTTTTTCATATTCGGGTAGCAGCTCACGCTTGTACTTATAATAGCTACCTCTGGAAATCCCTATCATCCTGATACATTCCACATCATTCAGGCTACCACCAAAATCCTTAGAATACTTCCGAATCATTTCTTTTGCCTGAACACTCTTTTTCGTTGTAAGTTTGCTTCCGCTGGTCTGTCCTATCTGCTTACCATTGATTCTGGCTGTTTCAATCCCCTCTTTTGTTCTCTGCCTGAGGTCCTGCACTTCTTTTTCTGCCTGCTCAAAAGCTATCTTAATCTGCGCTTTTGCAAGCTCCATCAGATATTTATTCACAGCTTCAAGAATAATATCTGCCTTTGTTCCGGTAAGTTGAATTTGGTTTCGTATTGCCTTTCGATAGACCGTCGTATTAATGTGCGGCTCCTTGAGAAACACCAATTCAATATCCTTATAAAATAGCTCCTCGTATAGCAAAAATCCTTCCTCCGCATCTCTGCTCATACGAGATACCGAATCAAACACTATATAATCACCGCTTTCAACTAATCGAAGTAATTTATTTAACTCATTACGTCCCTGAAACTTTGTACCGGTATAAACCTCTTTTATAATAATTGCGGTCGGATATGCCGCTTTTATATTTCGCACCTGACGCTCTATATTTTGTTTATTGGTAGAGATACGAGCATAACCATATATTTTAGCCATTCTTCACCTCATCTTTCACAGGAAAAGAGAATTAGCCCTCCAAGTCACTACTCCTCTTCATTTTCCTCGTCCTCATTTTCTGCATTGTTCCCATTAGCTATTTCTTCCAACTTTTTAATATTCTCATCCAGTTCTTTATAGAGTAGATGCAGTGCCCACTCATTCCATATCATACTGCCCTCCGGCACTTCACTCATTGTAGATAATACACTTGCAACCCCCTTGAGAGAATTTGCTATTTTTTCTATCTCAACATTCATTCTGTAACGCCTCCAGTTCTTTTACCTCATAATCTTCATATTCGTCCAAATCAGATAATGAACAATCATCTACTGAAAACACGCTACCATCTGTTTCCAGATGCATATATACCTGACTGTCACCACATACGCAGAAGATTGCGTCCTCCGGTATGTGCTGTTGCAAATAATCACAGAACTGCTTTACGGTTATATTTTCACCGTGTACCCAGTGTGTAGGACTAAACATAACAGCCATCTCCCTTCCGTATCAAATCTGACCTCTTTCAAAATAGTATCAAAACTGCCCTGCAGAACAGCTCCACAGGGCAATTTCAATAATGCTAAATCTGACGGTCGTTTGTTTTGACACTATTCAATCTGTTTTTATGCCATCTTATGTATCGTTGCCTCTACTGAACCGGTACAGACATATTCCAAAACCACAACCAAAACACCAAGCAACACGGTTAATAGAATTTTTAACATATAAATTTTTCCTTTCCTCTTGCAATAATCTACGCTGCCATTTTCACTTTCTGTTCCTTACCATCCCATAGGTAACAATGATTAGATAATCGCTCACATGCTTTTAATTCTGCCTCATTTACCTGACAGATCATCTCATTCAAATCTTCTGCGGACATTCCATCTATCACAGGAATAAACAAAGTTTCATGAATAGATGAAGGGATAATAAAAGCTGTTCTGTTACCCAATTTCTCTTTCAGGAAATCTTCATATAACAGACAAGCAGCTCCATGACGTTTATTTTTATTACTAAGAATATACATCTTGCCTGCTTCCAGCTCAATATCCTCTTCCTCCTCATCGGCACCATCTGCGAAAAAACCAAGCATCTGATACATCAAATCTCCCATGGAATATCCATCCTGTTTCATATTCTTCAACGCCTGCTGATGCAACTCTGCCTTGCTGATTCCGTAGATATTCAACATACTGTAGGTAACCTTACTACTGGCAATACCATTTTCATCTTCTCTAACACGCACCTCATAAACAACTGCCAAATCAAGAAATGGTGTATACACATGATGCTCTAAAAACTGGTCATTAGCCTCCTGCGAAACAAGAATCGGATATACCTTATCTTTAATGCGGTTCCAATCCATAAGCATTCTTACACTGTCCTTTATGATGTTGTCCGGCTCATAATCTTTTCTCATTTGAACAACCGTATCAACATAATAATCAATATCGTGTCCCCCTTCCCCAAATTCCTCATACAATGAGTCCAAATAAATAGAAGGACAGATTTTACTGTCCTCCCAAGTGTATCTGATATGTAAGGCATCTCTATAGCCATTATTATTACATAAAACACTATTTACCGAAATTACTGCTTCATCCCGATAATATTCTTTTAATCCTGCCAAAATGCTATCTACAAATTCCTGATAATTCATAATTCCACGCCTCCTTATGCTGCTTTCTTCTTTGTTTTCTTTAGACTGTTCATGGCATTGGTAAACATTGAATCCGTCATTTCTTCTACACTACTTATCTGGTAGCGTGATAATACGGTATCTAATGCTACACCTGTACGCTCCAGCTCCTTGTTCATCTGTGTTACCCTGTCCGTTATAGGCGATGGTTGCTTTTTCGCCGCAGATGATACACTTTCTGCTTCCGTAGTAGCAGTTTTTTCTTTTGATGCTTTCAACGAATATACAACCTTACCATCCTGATTTAAAATTGTCAGTCCGATAATCTCACGATTTTCGTTATATTCAATATCCTTTACCCGGAATTTATCATAAGTAATATAACGATTATCCTTGGGCTGAATATTACACTTCCCTGCTGATACCCAAATAAAAGGGGCAGTATAGAGTTCACGTCCGATACCTACCGAGACACAGGCTCTCTTGAAGCTATCCGAAGCCTGACCTTTTTCTTTTTCGGTATAGCTTTCTGTACCAACGTCCATTTTTGAAATCCATTGTTTCTTTTGCTCGTCATATATCTGCACGTTACAATAAAGATTCCCACCAATGACTTCATGCGTTCTCTGCCAATTATTAGGACCAAAAACCTCGTCCAGAATTTTCATATCTGCTCTGGCATCTTTATAGAGCAATAACGATAAACCTTTCTCGCTGATTGTGCCTACCCTGCATTCAATTTCATCTGCCGTAAGCAGACGAATCGTTTTACTGTTTTCCAACTATATTCCTCCGTTTCTATGCTGCTTTATCTGCAATACTTCTTGCTACAACAACCTCTACTTCTTCAGCAATATGTGTTTCCATCTCACTATAATTGCTATCATCCTTTGCCAGCCAGTCATCATAAAAGCTCCATAATATATTTTCCTGCTGTAAAAGAGCTGACAATGTTTCCTCCGGCATAGACTCTGCCTTTTCCATCAGTATCTCATAGAAATTAACCATGCAATCAATCTCATAACACCTCCCATATATCTCCGAATTGGTCAGTGATAGTACAGATACCTGATAGCTCTTATATTCCGCTGTAAGCTTGTTCCAAAACGCTTCTTTCATAGCAACCTCCCATCAGTTTGATGCTTCATCCAAATAGCTTTCTACTTCCTCCAGACTACCTACAATATCATCAAGGCTGTTATAAGCTTCCTCCAAATTTTCAATGGCAGATTCAGCTACTTCGTATTTTTCGCTACCCTGTAAATTTTCCGGAATATTATCCTTATAATCTTCTTCCTCGCCTTTAATCTCTTCAATCTCCTGCATCAGAGATTCCAGTTCACCTTTAATATCTCCAACCTTCTTTGACACTTCTGATATCGCTTTTCTTCTTGTATTGTTCATATAGCCTCCTGTTCTCCATCTGTAATCATCCGAATTAGTTAAATGGTAATTCCTCCTGAAAATCATCCGAGATATGCATAAAACCATGCTCATCTGTAGTTATTCCATTATTGCTATTGGTACCGACATCTGATGAAATTGCATTTTTACTCTCCGCAAATTCCTGTTCTTCTACCACCACTTCAAAGAACGGAATCTTTACTCCATCCTTTTCATAAGTACCGGTCTGTACCCGACCTGCAATCAACATCTTTGTACCCTTACGCAGATATTTCTCTGCAAATTCTGCCAGCTTACCAAAAGCAACCATATTAAAGAAGTCTGCTGTGACACCATCATCTCTTTTGTACTTTTTATCTACTGCAAGACTGTATCTTGCAACAGGTGTATTGTCCTTCTGTGTGTACCTAACCTCCGGATCTCGTGTCAGCCTTCCCATTAAAATAATCTTGTTCATATCGCCCTCCTACGCAACGGATAATCTTCTATAACTGCTCTGAGTAACGTAGCCATTATAAATATCCGGCTTTTCCTCTTTTAGACGCTTCTGGTCTAAGGAATTTTTAAAAATCTGTTTCCAGACAATCTTACGGTCACCTACTGTACCGGCTTCTGCCTCCTTCAGATAGCTTTTTAACTGGTTAGCAGCTGCACTCTTTGCAGTCTCCAGCTCTTTTAACTGCTCCGAAAGTCTCTCATACTCTTCACAGATGGCAAGTGCTTCCTCCGGCAATTCAATGGTTTCACCATTGGAATTACTGAATTTACTGTTGAAATAATTTGTTGTAGCTTCTGAGCCATCCGGAACCGGTTCTACACCACCAAGCACATGTGTCTCCCAGAAATATTTTTCCATAGCAATAATCTTAGCAATCATCACTTCATCTCGCTCCACAACATGATATACAAAATGATTACCACCAACCAAAGCTGCAATATAAGTTTTCTTCGCTCCTGTGACTGCCATGTAATGTTGCACCTGCAAAATATACCCGGCTGGAACTTCCTCCTCCCACGTATCCATCTTGTACTGCGAGGCAGTCTTTGCTTCAAAGATTGCAAGCTCACCATTTTCATTGATAACACCGTCCAAATCAGCATACATAAACGGATATTCAGAACTCTGTAAAAGCATATGTTTCTGTCTGACCTTGATACCTGTACGTTCTGTAAATTCCTTTCGTACAATCGGCTCTAAAAGTGTTCCAAAATGTGCATATTCGCTTTCTGTCTGCTCCGGCTCAACCTGACCTGTTTTTTCCAGCCAGAGTTGATGAACTGATTTAAAGGGATTGATACCAGCAATGATAGATACATCAGAGCCACCAATGCCACCCGTTCTGTACTTCAACCATTCTTCTCTTGTAAGATTATTTGTTTTTACAACTACCTGCATAAATCTGTACCTCCAATAATAGGGTAGAGGGAAAATAAATATTTTCGCCCCTCCCATTGAACCGTACGTACGGGTCTCGTATACGGCTCTACAACTTATATTCCAACTTTAACTAAGTAATAGGATAAGGGATTGAGCAGATTAGCTCCGTCTTTTATCCTATTTTCAAGTAAATCTTTACTGATAATGAAATTTACTACACTCATTCCACATCTTCTGTACCACCCAAGTCTTGAGTTCGCAACTTTAAAAATTTCTTCCTGATTACATCCAGTCTTATTCTTCCAGTTTAGATAACTTAAATTTCTATAGATGGTTTTTGGCCTTTTCCATTGTTTCATTACAATCACTCGTATTTTGTGTCTCAGCCATTCCCCAAGTTCTTCCATAAACAGCTTCATCATTCCGATTCTGAAATAATTTATCCATCCCCACACAATCTCATTTACTCTTTTGATTGTGACCGCAAGTGGTCTTGCTACAGCTTTTCCTCTTTTCAGATATTCGCTTAGCTTCTTTTTCAGTTTCTTCTTCTTTTCATTGGTCGGTCTGACTTTCCATTCAGAGCCATTCTTTAGGAATGTGAATCCGAGATATTTACTCCTTGTCGGTCTTACCACTTTCGTTTTCGTAGCATTTACTTTCAAGAATAGCTTTCTTTCTAACCAGCTACAAATGGATTTCATCACTCGATTGGCTGCCATCTCACTTTTGGTGAATATCAGCACATCATCGGCGTACCTTGTGAAACGAAGTCCTCTTTGCTCCAGTTCTTTATCTAACTTATCAAGGTAGACATTAGAACATACGACTGAAAGTGGTCCGCCCTGTGGCACACCCGTGATGGTTGCTTTTTCCAGTCCTTTTTCATTACTCCTGCTTTCAGATATTTCCGAATCAGATTTAATGTGGTACTGTCGTTTACTTGTTCCCTTAGTATCTGGATTAATTTATCGTGATTTACTCTGTCAAAAAACTGTTCAATATCAATGTCTACTACCCATTCATAGCCATCATTCAGATAGCAGAGTGCCTGTCTGATTGCATCATGACAGCTTCTCCCCGGTCTGAATCCATAGCTATAATCACTGAATATTTCTTCGTATATATCAGAGATTGGCTGTGCGATTGCCTGTTGGATAGTTCTATCCAATGCTGTAGGGATTCCCAACGGACGTTGTTTTCCATTGTCTTTCGGAATGTATACTCTCCGTACTGGCTTCGGCATATAAGTTCTATTCCTAATGGATGTGACAATCGCATCCTTATTTTCCCTTATATAATCTCCCAGCTCCTCAACAGTAACTCCGTCAACTCCACTTGCTCCTTTGTTGGCTACTACCTTTTTGTAGGCTCTGTTCAGATTTTCTTTTGATAAAATCACTTCGATTAATTCCATTGTTGTTACTCCTCTGACTTATCCTAAGATTCATACATAACACCCCTCTAGATATAAACAGTATTCCTTGGTTACGTTCCTACTTTTCCTGTCCATCTGATTTCTGGCTCATGTATTATTTTAAACATAACGATTCGTACTATAAATCGTTTCAGTCCTTCAGCTTTTACACCTACTATGACATCATCTGACTCCCTCTCCAAACCTTTTTCGACCATACCTTTAAGAGATTTATCTCTTTGGTATGTGAGTAGGGTCTCCCGAGGTAAGACACTAATCTTTCCTCCCACAACCTCTTGATTTACAACTTCGGTTTTACGTTTACCTTTTGGGCTTCGGTTTGTTTTGCAACCTTACCCACCTAATCGCCTTATCAAGTTTCTGTACGTAGGCTCAAGGATTTTGCTACACCACTTCCTCCATCCATACCATTACTGATACCGACTTGTGGTTCACTACACTTGGCGGTAACTACCCGTGACTGGACTTGCACCAGTAAGATTAGTGCCATGCTCGGCACACAAAAATAAGACAGGTGCCTTTACATGACACCTGCCCATACCTCAATTATTCCTATTCAGTTACATCAACACTAACTAAGCCACCATAGCCATCTGATAAGCCTTGTCAATAAGCGGATTGCCATCTACTGTTCTTGCAAACAGGCTCTCCTTATAATTAGCACGCTCACGAAGAGGTTTTGCATGGGTAGCAAAATCTGAAATAGCATTAACAAATCTGTACGCATTATGACCTACATGCTGTAAATCAGGAGCATCAAAATATCTTGCTTTCGCATCCTCTCTCATTTTCAGGATATTTTTCTTCTGCTGATATGTAGCACCTTCGTTAATGGGGAACAGCTCATCAAGGAACTCATACACCTTCTTATCAGAAATTTTGATTTGCTGCATTTTATCAATTTCCTTACCCAATTCTGACATATACTTATTTGCATATAACAAGGTATCTCTTGCTTCTGCCAGCTTATCATCAATATCTCCGGTATGATTACAAGACCAGCTACGTTTTGCATTGGCAAGTGCCATGTTCAGCGTATTCTGACACACAACCCTGATTGGTGTCATAGCAACCTTAATAGAACCGGTTCCATCGTGGGAGTTCATAAATACGAGGTAAGGTGTAATTTCATCACCGCTGATAATATACTGGTGTGGAAGTCTCGCCAGCATCCAAGTTCTCCTGCCACCCTGCAAGGAACCGGCAGTTTCATATCTGACACCCTCGCCTAACAGAGCATCTGTGAAAGCAAAAGCTTCACTATTCTGTACTACTTTGTAACGGTCTGTAACAATACCAAGTACGCCATCATCACTATCACGAACATTAGCCTTAAAGCCTTCGATAGCTGTACCGTCTGCCGTTACAATATTCTTCTGAATTACATTCCAATCCAAACCTGCAAGCTCCAAAGCTGATTTAGAATCCGGTGCCTCTGCTACAATCGTTCCTAACCCATGCCAAGGTTTCTCTCTTACACTAAACATTGTTTCTACATTTGCTGCCATTTTAATAGTCTCCTTTTCAATCTTCATTTTCATCATTTTCTGTTTTCTGATTTTTTAATATCTCGCTTACAATAGCGACCAAGACACTCAGAATGCTGTCCAATAATTTTTCCGTTCTCTTATCCACTGGGTAACTTTCCTCCTCGCTGTTTTCAATTTTTCATCAGAACGTATCTTAGATAATTTCTTATTCCCATAAGACCCGCCTCCTTCCAAAATTCATATTTATGTCCTGTAACAAAGCATTCTTATATCTCTACAGTTATAATATATAATCCAAATTACCGACTTTTACATTTACAGAAATAAGGCAGTAGAGCTTTTCGCCCTACTGCCAATGCCTACGTTCTTTTTGGTATATTTCTATTGTGCTTCTATTTCCATAATATCTCCCAATTCACAGTTAAGAGCATTACAGATACGCATAAGACAATCTAACGCTATCGGATAGCCTCGTTTCATACGCGATAACGATGAACGTGACACTCCGGATTTCTCAACAAGGTCACTTTTGGTCATATTCAAATCAATCAGTTTCTTCCACAGCTTATTAAAATTATACTTCATAAGAGCCTCCCCTAAATATATTCATTCAAATTCTGATAGCGTTCATTATCATCCTGATTCATAAAGAAAACAGATTCTCCTGCCTCAAATATCCACTTCTGACCGGATAAATTCTCAAGGGTTTTCTGTAACTGAAAATAAGTATGATTATTGTCATGGAATACGCTACCATTTTTATATGAAACTGCATTAAGTACAAATGTAGCTTCCAGCAGTCCTTCATTGTTGTAGTCCAACGCCGCGACCGTCTGATATTCGCTGGTTAGGAACTGTACCACTGTACTTACAAATTCCTGAGCCATCTGTATATTTGTTCCCGGTTCTAACACTAATTGAAAACAATGTACGGGTATCGCAAGACTTCCATATGCTCTTTGAACCATTTCAAAAGCTGATATGATTGCTCCGGCATCATCCAGATAGCCACCCCATCTGCAAATCGTATCAGGTCTGTTCCATACGCTGTTAATCAAGTCTTTCATATAACCTTTTCTCTGTCGCTTATTACGAATTACTCTAATTACTGCCATATTTTACCGTTCCTCCTATCCTTTCAGCTTTATAATACTGTCTAAAGTTTTTGTAATTTGTCTGTACTGGTCTTGTTCCACAGATTCTTTTATTGCTTCTAGCTGATTACACATTTGCACCAATAAGGCAGCTTCTGCCGGACGATTAGAGCCTTCCTCTAAATATTCCTGAAGGGCAAGCCGCATAATCTGAGATTTCTTCAAATTCTTTTTCTCTGCCACTTCTACAATCTGCTGATTCAAACTATCCTTGACTGTACAGGCTAATGTTTTACTATTTACTTTCACTATAATGTTCGCCTCCTTGTTTCTAATTACAAGAATGTTAGTAAAATAAAACACAAATTCACCTATACAGAACATAATGACTCTGGACAAAAAAAGAAGAGGAATACCCTTTTCGAGACATTCCTCTGTATTATTCTGCACTTCCAATATGTAATTTTTTATTTCTATTCTGATGTCGTGGCAACACCTTTTTTGGCAGATGGCTTATAAATAAGCACTAGCAAGATTGCGGCAAGCAGAATCATTTTCACAATCTCGTACCAGTTAATAGGTTCATCTACATTTTCGGAATCTGTTGATACAGAAGCAGTACTAATCACATTGTCAGCTAAAGGCTCTTGTACCCTTGCCTGTGCTGTTTCTGCTGACGTTTGCTCTATCGTTACTTGCTCTGTTACCTTTTCATTACTAATTATAATTTAGGGTTCACCGTCCACAATTTCATATGACACATCTACTCCATGTAAATCCAAAGTAAGATTATCCGGCAATTTTATATTATTCGATTCAGTTGAGCTACTCTCACTGGCACTTTCTGTCTTTTGTGACGTAGTTGCTGCTGTATTTTCAGTTTTGGCTCCGCTACCATTCCCTGTCACATTAGAACCCTGTGGTGTATTATACGTATAATAATTATTCGTTGTCGTTGTGGTGGTTGTTGCAGAAGATTTATCCTCATAAGTATCTGTATTAGATACGCTGGAATTATTCTCTGTAATTGTAGTAGTACTCTGGTCATAATTATTCGTCACATTTCCACCTGAGACAGTATCAGATGTATCATCAGTAGTGCTATCCTGTTGTCCTGAATCGGAACTACCATCGGAACCTTCATTTGTTCCTGTATCATCTCCTACATTATTGTCACCTTCTGTATTTTCATTACCTTCGGTGTTGTCATTTGTACTACTTCCATCCTCAGTAGCACCTGTATTACCCGAATCTTCAGTACCTTCATTGGTTATACCATCTTCTGTATCACCGCTATTCTCTGTTTCTGTATCGTCCGGCTCTCCTGTATCATCGCCCTCTGTATTTCCAGTATCCTCCGACTCACCCGTATTATCATCTCCTCCTGTTGGACCTTCATCTTCGGTATCACTTGGTTCTTCTGTATTTCCCGGCTCTTCTGTATCTCCTGGTTCTTCTGTATCCCCTGGTTCTTCTGTGCTTCCTGGTTCTTCTGTATCTCCCGATTCTTCTGTATCTCCTGTTCCATCATCAACACCAGTATCATCTCCGGTATTATCGCCATCTTCTGTACCATCTTCAGTATTTCCGGTATCACCTGAACCGTCTTCTTCCCCACCAGTTTCTTCTTCCCCAAGAACCAGGCGAAGCAAGGATTGTGAATCAAATACATTGATAGTGAATATTCCTGCCTGTTCTGCTTCTTCCATAGTTGCAGGACCATCATATCTCCATTCTACCGGCACAACACCTTCAGCTTCATACAAAGACATAACCGATGTCAAATCATCATTTGCAAACCATGTATAATTTACATCATTAGCAAAATCATTACCATAAGAAGCTGTATTATTATAAATCACACTTTGACTAATATTTAAATAATCCCTGTTGTATATTGCTCCACCAAGCATCCCAGCTTGATTTCCGGTTATTTTACAATTTTCAATCGTTAGGCTCTTTCCGTTATAAACAGCTCCACCCATCTCTTGAGCAGAACCATTTATAAAACTACATCCATTCAAATAGGTTGTTCCATAGTTTTCAATATGACTACCCTTAACAGCGCTATTATTTTCAAAAACTGTTGCTGTTGCATTAAACACTCCGCAATCGGTAACATAAACTGCACCGGAAGATTGCCCTACATTATTTTGAACAACTGAATTATTAAGGTTCAAGATACCATCGACATATATTAAAGGATTCATTCCAGCAACCTGAGAACCATTTCCATCCAAAGTAATATTACAAAGCGTAAGATTTGCTATTTGAGCAACCCAGAAATAAGCATCTGGATTCATAGGCACAAGATAAATATGTTTACTTCCATCCTCACTTCCTAAAGTTATATTTGCTGAATCGATTACGATAAGTGAGTCGATACCAATGACTGCTCCATCCGTAGAATTATTTATAGCCTCCTGCAAATCAGCAAGCGTGCTAACTATGGTAGACGGATTCGTCAAATCTGGTGTTGGTTCTGTAGATGCTAATACTGTCAACTCCAAAGTTTGCACTACCAACAGAGACACAATCAACATAACCAGCGTAATAGTCTTTTTTATCTTTCTTTGCTTCATTAAAATTACCTCTTTCTGTAGAACTGTACGCAGGCGTACAATTATTATTCTACAGAAAGGCAAAAAATATTTTAACGTAGCTGGAACACAAAAGAAATTGAAATTACAACTTTTTTAGCAGGCTTACTATTATACTTCAATCTATTGCTTTTTCCTAAAGAAAGTGTCTACCATCTCATTTCCAAGGGTTCTTTTATCGCCTCCATTATATTTATCTAATACATTATTCCACTCCTCATCATCCAAACAATCATACACATTGTCCACAACAACTTCTAAAAAGCAATCTGACAATCCGCAATTCGCCAAAAAATTGCCAATATGCTCCGTTGTAATAATTTCTTCATCATGGGATGAAATTTTCATTATAAACAAACTCATGCCTACACAAAAATCACTATATGCTACCCACATTGCCTGCTCTAATAATGTTTCTACCATATCTTTAGGTTTAATCAAATAATCATTATTGATTAAATAATCTCTATTCATGCAGCTTTTAAACTTTGCTCCAAATTTATTTTTTTCTCTTTCCCGCCTACTAAATTCAGTACTTAATTTATGCACCGTACTCCATAACCCATTCTTTTCATTATCTAATATCTGAAACGGTATGTGCATTTGCTCATATGTATACGCTTCAGTTTCCACAATCTTTAAAATATCAAAATATTGACTACCATTCTCAGATATTAAACAATACGGAAGTCTGACCATATCCATAAACTTATCGAAATCTTCTATTTGAGCTTCTTCTGCCAATTTCTTTAAAAAACGTCTTTCTCGTTCCGTAATTATATACTCTTCAGCTTTCGACAGTTGCAATATCTCTACAAAATCTTTAATCAAAAGTGCCATATGCACATTAATAAAAGATGCATCAAACGTACTCTTCCACTTTGATATCTTTTTGTATAACATATCCTCTGTAACTTCTTGTGGTAATAAAGCATATTGGCACATTTGTTTTAAACCCATATAATTTTCATCATCTTCATCACCAATAATT
>JAGKTQ010000042.1 GCA_021153325.1 Lachnospiraceae bacterium
TCTTAAAAATTAACAAATATTGGTATTAAGAATAGGAAGATAAAGGATATGTACTGCGAAAATATGACATGTAAGAAGAGAAAGTGAAAGATGGAAGTGTAGGATTTTTTTCTTCATGCCGTATTTTGTACGGAAATAAATACCTACCATTTGAATAGGATATGATATACTATACAAGGGTAAAGATGTGAAGCGCAAAAGGCATGGAGATTTATATGGACAACAATGTAGAGAGAATTGCAGATTATTTCAAAGCGGGAGAAAAACGAAAATGCGTTGCGACCGGCGTGGAGATTGAGCACTTTGTAGTAGGCAAAGATGGAAATTCCATGAGCTACGGACAAATGGCAGCATTTATGGAAAAAATAAAAAAACAGACCGATAAAGCTTATTTTGAGGATGGACATTTACTTGGTTTTTATAATGAAGACTATTCCATTACATTGGAACCGGCATCGCAGCTGGAAATAAGTATTGCGCCGAAAGAGAAAATAGAAGAGATTGAGCAAGTGTATCAAAGCTTTCGGAGGGAAGCGGACAAAATTTTGAGCGAGGAAGGCTTCTTTCTTGTAAATGAAGGGTATCATCCATACAAAAAAGCGACGGAATTAGAGCTGATCCCGAAGAAACGATATGAATATATGAACTGCTATTTTGAGCAGTCTGGAAAATTAGGAAAAAATATGATGCGTGCTACGGCTTCCACACAGGTGTCCATTGATTATGAAAGTGAGCAGGATTTTGTAGAAAAGTATCGGCTTGCCTGTATTTTGTCGCCCGTGCTTGCCCTGCTTACGGACAATACTCTTGTATTTGAAGGGGAAAAGGTCAAAAAGCATATGATGCGGACTGCCATATGGCTGGATACCGATTCGGTTCGATGTGGAATCTTTCCGGGTACTTTTTCAGAGGATTTTGGTTATGAGAAGTATGCACAGTATTTATATGAAAATCCCCCCATTTTGATCATGAACGAAAAAGGGGAAGCTGTTTACACAGGGCAAAAGAAATTAGAAGAGATTTACGGAAAAAGAGCGATGACCAAAAAAGAGATAGAACATGCTATTTCTATGTTCTTCCCGGATGTGAGACTTAAAAATTATATTGAAATACGTATGGCAGATAGTATGGAAATAGCTTCTGTCTTAGCCTATACTGCTCTGATCAAGGCTTGTTTTTATCAAAGCAGCATACGAAAGCAGCTAAATGCTTATTTGGGAGCTGTTACAGAAAAAGAAATTGATCAAGCAAAGTTGTCTCTTATGGAAAACGGATATGATGGTCAGGTATATGGGAAGTCTGTCAGAGAGGTTTTAGGGAAATTAGTAGAACTTTTAGAAAAATACGGAGATATGGAAACAAAACAGTATGTAATCGGTAGCACGTTGTTTGAAAAAACAACGAAAGCAGGAAGAAATGAGGCAGAAAATGGGAAATAACGTAGTAAAAAGCTTGGCAGAAATAAATGAGGAATATCAGAGTCTGATAAAGGAAGAACGGGAAGCAGATTATGCATCAGCACAGGAAGCATTTCAGTATATACAAAATTCTACGGCTAAATATCATGGCAGATGTGTCAGAACGTTATACATTCCTAAGATTTTCAGAGAAGCAGACATAAAAGTATTTGAAAGTGCTGTTACGGAGTTGTATGGAATTTTTGATAAAGTCATGAAGGCATATTATGAAGATGCAGAGTATCGCAAGCTGTTTGGATTTGATGAAAAGCTGGAAGAGCTCATTTTACGGGAAAAGAAGTATGAGAGCAACATTCCCATTGCAAGAATTGATATTTTTTATAATGAAGAAACGGGAGATTTTAAATTTTGCGAATTTAATACGGATGGCACAAGTGCAATGAATGAAGACAGAGAGTTAAATCATGCGATTCGTCTGACAAAGGCATTTCAGGAGTTTTCCAAAGAACATGAAGTGTATACTTTTGAATTATTTGATACGTGGGTAGAGCAGTTCCTAAAGATCTACGAGGATTTCTCTAAAAATACCGGACATATCGGTGCAGGAGAGGGAGGCAGACCGCAGGTTGCCATTGTGGATTTTATGGAAAATGCCACCGAGCAGGAATTCAAGATTTTTCAGGAGCGCTTTGAAGAAAGAGGCATTCATGCCGTGCTTTGTGAAATCCGGGATATGCAGTATAAAGAGGGTAAGCTTTATACGAAGGATGGAATGGTAGTTGATGCTATTTATCGGCGTGCTGTGACAAGTGATATTATGAAGCATTATGAAGAAGTGACGGATTTTTTGCAAGCGGTGAAGGAGACAGCAGTCTGTCTGATCGGAGAATTTCGGACACAGATCGCGCATAACAAAATTTTATTTAAAATTTTACATGATGAGAAAACAAAGGCGTTGTTGAGTGAAAAAGAACAGGAATATGTGCGAAAACATGTGCCGCTCACGGTCAAGCTGGAGCACGGAAAGTTTGATTATGAGGATGTTTTGAACCATAAAAATAATTGGATCATTAAGCCGGAAGATTCTTACGGTTCGCAAAGAGTATTCGCAGGAGTGGAATGTGAAGAGGCAGAGTGGAAAGAAAAAGTCGACGAAGCGATTGGAAAAGATTATCTTTTGCAGGAATTTTGCCTTCCATATGAAACAAAAAATCTGGATCTGATGCAGCAAAAGGAAGCAGCGTATAGAAATTACAGTAATTTGACGGGAATGTTCGTGTACAACGGAAGATTTCAGGGGATTTATTCCAGAATTTCCAAAAGTGAGATCATTTCTACACAGTACAGTGAGATGGCATTGCCAACAATCGTGGTAAAATAATTTGCAATTGTTTACAGAATGTTCGTGTATCTGAGAGAAAAGAATGGTATACTATAAAGGAATTGGTAAAAAACGGCTGAGAGAAAGGCAGGTCTATTAAGATGAGCGAAGTTTGTATGTTTTTTGGAACCGGATATGAAGAAGTAGAAGCGCTGGCAGCGATTGACATCATGCGCAGAGCCGGAATAGAAGTTGATATGGTTTCCATAACGGGAGAAAAATATGTGACAAGTTCACACAAGGTTACAATAGAGATGGATTGTCGGTTAGAGGACGTAGATTTTGATAAGGTAAGTATGATCGTGTTGCCGGGAGGAATGCCGGGAACAACAAATCTGGAGGCCTGTGCACCACTGATGGAGCAGGTAGAAAAATTTTATGAGCAGGAAAAATGGCTGGCAGCTATTTGTGCAGCACCGAGCATTTTCGGACACAGAGGTATGTTGAAAGGAAGAAATGCATGCTGTTATCCTTCTTTTGAGAGTCATTTAGAGGGAGCAGAGGTCACGAAAAATCCATGTGAGGTTTCAGATCATATTATTACAGCAAGAGGAATGGGCTGTGCGGTTGACTTTGGACTGGCTATCGTAGAGCAGCTGAAAGGAAAAGAGGCAGCAGATAAAGTAGCAGAAAGCATTGTTTATAATAGAAGATAGTAACAGGCAGAGGTTAGATAAAGCGAGGTGCAGAAAGCATGAACATATTGTTTTTTTTAACACCGAAAAGCAAAGTGGCATATTTGTATGACACGGAAACGGTGCGACAGGCATTAGAAAAAATGGAGCATCATCGTTACAGTGCCATACCGCTTATTTCAAAGCAGACAGGTGAATATATCGGAACAGTTACGGAAGGTGATCTGCTTTGGTGCATAAAGAACAAATATGATTTATCGGTAAAAAATGCAGAAGAGATTCCGATTACTATGGTAAGCAGAAACCGGGATAATCTTCCGGTAAGTGCGGAAGCAGACATGGAAGATTTATTGAATAAAGTCATGAATCAGAATTTTGTGCCGGTGATTGATGGAATGAACCATTTTATAGGTATTATTACAAGACGAGATATTATACTATACCTGATGAGCAGGGTAAGAACAGATAAAACATAAAATTTTACATAGATTTTACATAGAATGCCAATAAATTTTACATACATATTGTAAAATGTTAAATAACGTAAAAGAAAAGGCAGAGTGTAAAATACAATTTTAATGGAGAGAACAAGCTATGGATATATTTAGTATTTTGACAATGATTGGTGGATTGGCATTATTCTTATACGGAATGCATGTCATGGGTGAGGGCTTATCAAAAGCGTCCAGTGGAAGAATGGAAAGGATTTTGGAAACACTGACTTCCAACCCAATAAAGGCAGTATTGCTCGGAGCAGCAGTAACAGCAGTGATTCAGTCTTCTTCGGCAACAACAGTAATGGTAGTTGGTTTTGTAAACTCTGGAATTATGAAGCTTTCACAGGCAATCGGAATCATTATGGGTGCGAATATCGGTACGACAGTAACCTCATGGTTGTTAAGTCTGACCGGAATTGAAAGCAGCAACATATTTATGCAGTTTTTAAAACCTACTTCATTTTCTCCGATACTTGCGATCATTGGTGTTTTCCTGATCATGTTCTGCAAGAACGAAAAGAAAAAAGATGTGGGAATGATCATGACCGGATTTGCTGTGCTGATTTTTGGTATGGATACGATGAGCAGTGCAGTAAAACCGTTAGCAGAAGTACCAGAATTTACACAGTTTTTAACTATGTTTTCCAATCCAATCTTAGGAATGCTTGCAGGAACTCTTTTGACAGCAGTGATTCAGAGTTCTTCTGCATCAGTCGGTATTTTACAGGCACTTTGTGTAACCGGCTCTGTTACATTCTCTTCTGCACTTCCTATTATTATGGGACAAAATGTAGGTACTTGTGTGACTGCATTGATCTCATCCATTGGTGCGAACAAAAATGCGAAACGTGCGGCAATCGTGCATTTGTATTTTAATATTATTGGAACGATTGTATTTATGATTGTTGTATATGCTATTAATGGTATTTTCCATTTGTCGTTTTGGAATGAGGCAGCAACTCCTGCGGATATTGCTATTATTCACAGTGTATTTAATATATCTGCAACCTTGGTATTACTGCCATTCTCAAAAGGACTGGAGAAGCTTGCTTATCTTACAATACGAGATACCGAAGCGGTACAGACAGAAGAAAATACAGCAGTCAGCAAATTGGATGTGCGTTTCCTTGATACACCAGGTCTTGCAACAAGTCAGTGTATGGAAGTTACAGCAGAAATGGCATATACAGCAAAGAAAGCTCTTTTCTATGCCCTTGATTTATTGGAAAATTATGAGGAAGAAAAAGCAGCAGAGGTGGCAAAGCTTGAAAACGATGTGGATGAATACGAGGACGAGCTTGGAACCTATATGGTAAAATTAAGCAGCAAGAGCCTTTCTGAAAAAGACAGTCAGACATTGTCACTGCTTTTGCACAATATAGGTGATTTTGAAAGAATTTCTGATCATGCATTAAATATTATGCAGGCATGCAAAGAAATGCATGAAAAAAATCTGGAATTTTCAAGCAAAGCAGAAGAAGAATTGGCTGTTTTCCAAAGAGCAGTAAGGGATATTATGGAAGCTTCCGTAGAATCCTTTGTAAATAATGACAGTGAAAAAGCAGTGCATATTGAGCCGTTGGAAGAAGTGATCGACAGCTTGAATGCAGAAGTGAAGAAACGTCATATTAAACGACTCAGAAAAGGAAAATGTACGATCGAGCTTGGCTTTATCCTTTCTGATATTACAACAAGTTTTGAACGTATTTCCGATCATTGCTCTAATATAGCGGTCAGTGTATTGCAGATAAAGGATGAAAGCTTTGAGACACATGAGTACTTGAATACGCTGAAAGATAAGGACAACAAAGCTTTTAGCATAGAATACGAGCAGGTAAAAACAAGATACGAATTGCCTTAAGAGAATGAAGGGACAAAAAAATGGCACTGATTTATGTGGTGGAAGATGACAAAAATATTAGTGAAATTGAATGTTTTGCATTGAAGAACAGTGGATATGATATTGAAGCATTCCCGGATGCAGCAAGTTTTCGCGTAAGGCTGGCAGAAAGAAAACCAGATCTGGTGCTTTTGGACATTATGCTTCCTGATGAGGATGGTCTGACAATTTTGTCTAAACTCAGAAAGGATAAAGAAACTTCCAAACTGCCGATCATTATGATCACAGCTAAAACTGCGGAGATCGATAAAGTAAAAGGGCTGGATATGGGAGCGGATGATTACCTGACAAAGCCTTTTGGAGTAATGGAGCTGATCTCCAGAGTAAAAGCACTTTTAAGACGAACCGAGCCGGCAGAAGCTGAAAAAGTGCTTCAGATCGGACCGATCGTGCTGGATGTAGAAAAACATGCTGTTTTGGTAGAGGGAGAACATTGCGATTTAACTTATAAGGAATATGAGCTTCTAAAACTTCTTTTGATGAACGCTGGTATGGTCACAAAAAGAGACACCATTTTGGAACGAGTGTGGGGAACCGACTACGAAGGCGAGTCAAGAACGCTTGATATGCACATAAAAACATTGCGTCAAAAGCTGGGTGCAGCAGGAAGCAGAATTAAAACAGTCAGAAATGTAGGCTATTTGTTAGAATAGGAAGCAAAAATGTGAAAAAGAAAATTAATGTTCAATTTATGATCATTGCGTCTCTTGCAATCGTGCTTACATTAGTGTTGGTCATAGGAACTTTTTATGAGCTTTTTAAAAAGCAGATATTTGATGACCTGGAAGTATACACTCATATTTTGGAAAATACAGCAACGCTTGAGAATGCAGAAGAAAATAACTATTATTGTAGTGCTGAAAATCTGCGTATTACCATGATTACACAGGATGGTGCAGTTCTTTACGACAGTAGTGCAAATGTGGAAACGATGGATAACCATCTGGAGCGCCCGGAGGTACAGGAAGCAATTGAAAATGGGGAAGGTGGGGCGATAAGAAAATCACAGACCTTCCAAAAGAGTACATTTTATTATGCAATTGTAATGAAGGACGGAAATATCCTCAGAGTAGCGAAGGACGCAGACAATATTATTAGTATTTTTGCGAATGTTGCACCGATCATAGTACAGATCGTTGTGGTGCTTTTTATTCTCTGTTTGCTGCTTTCTCATTTTTTGACAAAAAGCATCGTACAGCCTATAGAGCAGATGGCAAAAGATATGGATCATATGAAGTCTGTAGAAACTTATGAAGAGTTACAGCCGTTCATAACGACTATTAACAGGCAGCATGAGGACATTGTGCGAAATGCCAATATGCGCCAGGATTTTACAGCAAACGTTTCTCATGAATTGAAAACACCGTTAACTTCTATTTCGGGCTATGCAGAATTGATCGAGAATGGAATGGCAAGTGAAGCGGATGTAGAGCGTTTTGCGAAGGAAATACATAAGAGCGCCAAAAGGCTTCTGACTCTGATCAATGATATCATCAAATTATCAGAACTGGATGCAATTGAAAATTCTATTTATTTTGAACAGGTAAATCTTTATGATCTGGCAGAGACTTGTGTCAATATGCTGCAAGTGAATGCAGAACAGCATGATGTGAACTTGTTTTTTTCCGGTGTACCTTGTACGATCACAGCAAATAAAGATATGATAGAAGAATTATTGTATAATTTGTGTGATAATGCGATACGTTATAATGTACCAAATGGAACTGTATGGGTGGAAGTGAAGGAAGAAAACGGAAAACCGATGCTCAAAGTAAAGGATACTGGAATTGGTATTCCGAAGGAGCATCAGGAACGTATTTTTGAACGGTTTTACAGAGTAGACAAGAGTCGTTCCAAGTCTACAGGAGGAACCGGGCTCGGACTTGCTATTGTGAAGCATATTGTTGCAAAACATGGTGCTACAATACAGTTGGAAAGTGAAGCCGGTAAAGGAACGGAAATTAAAATTCTTTTTGTACTTTGATTTTTAAAATGCAAAACTTACCATTATAATTCTTTTCATATGGCTAATACTAAAATCAAGATAAGTGATGACAAAACACTGAAACAGGCGAAGTTACTGCATGACAGTTACGAAACCAGGATAAGTGAGAGTCTCCCACTTATCTTGGATATAGATAAAAAGCAAAAAACTTATGGAGGTGAATTAAAATGGCAAGTGGAAGCAGAGCAAATAGAGTAGAAGTACCTGAGGCAAAAGCAGCTATGGACCGTTTTAAAACTGAGGTTGCATCTGAGTTAGGTGTAAACTTAAAGGAAGGCTATAATGGAGATTTAACATCTAAGGAAGCCGGTTCTATCGGTGGAGAGATGGTTCGTAGAATGATCCAGCGTCAGGAAGAGCAGATGAAAGGCTCTAACTAACGGAGCTTAAGGAAGCTGCCGCACTATGTGCGGCAGTTTTTTTGTTAAAATATCCATATTCTTTTGTGCGATTATACAATTGAAACGAAAAATGCTATCTGCTACACTTGGTACAAGTTAAAGGAAAAAATAATGAAATTACAGTAAAGAGGCTGAACGATTACGGGCAGTCTCTTTTCTTTTTTGATAGTGCAAAAGTTAAAAAAGGCACAGAAAGGAAGGCTTATGGTCAGAATACAACATGTTTCAAAAAGTTTTGAAAAGAAAAGCGGAGAAAGAAAAAGATTTTTTGAAAAGCAGGAAAAGGCAAAACTGGGAGTTCTGGATGATGTCACAATCCGTATTGAAGATAACCAGTTCGTATGTCTTCTTGGAAAAAGTGGTTGCGGTAAGAGTACCTTGCTCAATCTTTTGGCTGGATATATAAAGGCAGACAATGGAAGAATCTGGGTGAATGATAAAGAAATCAATGGTCCTTCTGTGTCCCGTGGCGTTGTATTTCAGGAGCATGCATTGTTCCCATGGTATACCGTAAGAGAAAATATTGAACTAGGACCGAAAAGGATCAGAAAAGAAGAAAATTACAAAGAGATTACAGATAAATATTTGAATATGATAGGTTTGAAGGCTTATGAAAATTATTATCCGAATCAGCTTTCCGGTGGTATGAAGCAGAGAGTGGGCATTGCAAGAGCATTTGCCAATTCACCGGAAATCCTTCTGATGGATGAACCTTTCTCTGCATTGGACCCGGATACAAGAGAGATGATGCAAAATGAATTATTAAATTTATGGAAACTGGAAAAGAAAACCGTAATATTCATTACGCATAGTGTCAATGAGGCGATTAAGCTTGCGGATAAAGTTGTTGTTTTAGGTGGCGGACATGTGCTGAAAGAAGTCAATATCGAGATGGAAAGACCAAGAGATAAGCAGTCACCACAATTTATTGCATATGCAAAGGAGTTTCAGCGACTTATCCATGGGGAAAAGATTCCAGAGGAAGAAAAAGAAGTAAATGACAGAAAGGAGCCAGCTTAAATGAAAAAGAATTATTCAGTTTTAAGAACGGTATCAGTCATTGGTTTTGTGATCGCATGGCAGATCTTTGCTACGATCAATCAAGATATGGAATTTATAAAATCTACTTATATGCCAAGTCCCTATGAGGTATTACTGACAGCGATAGATTATATGAAAAGAGGAGAATTTATTCCAAGTGTGACAAATAGTTTGGTTCGTGTTTTAAAGGGATTCTCAATAGGATGTGTCATAGCGATTGTACTTGGGTATATTATGGCGAAGCATCCGATCATTGAAAATATCATTGATCCGATCTTTTCGGTAATTGGTTCCATTCCGGCGTACGCCTTTATGCCGCTGTTCATTATTTGGTTTGGAATTGGAGAAAAGGCAAAGATCATTTTAATCGTATATTCCACAGCATTGCCACTTTTATCTTATATCGTGCAGGGAATCAAGAGCGTTGATCCCATCTTGATTCGTTCGGCGATGAGTTTAGGAGCAAATGAATGGCAGATATTCAAATTTGTCATTGTAAAAAGTGCTATGCCACATATTTTGACTGGAATGGAAGTGACCTTAGGTCTTACCTTTTCCGCACTTATTGTTGCAGAAATGATGGGAGCAGATTCAGGACTAGGATATATTATTGTGTTCTCAAGAAACTGGTTTAAGGTAGCAGATATGTTCATGGCAATGACTGTTATCGGCATTTTGTATATTATTATGAAGTCCATTTTAGGTCTGATCAAGAAGCGTGTTCTAAAATGGCAAAATACAGGCTTTGAAGGAGCTGTTGAATAGACGGAAAGTCGAGAAAATAAGGGAATTGTATCATGTGGATGCATACACAGGATATTCCAAATATAGCTTTAAAATGGAAGGAGAGCATTATGAAGAAAAAATTAGTATCTTTGACAATGGCAGTTGCAGTAACAGCGGCTTCTTTACTCGTAGGCTGTGGCAGCAGTGAGACAGCAGAAAGTGTAGAGAGTGCTACGGTATCAGAAAGTACAGAAGCAGCAAACAGTACAGAAACAGTGCAGGCAGAAGTGGATGAAGAAGCAGAGACAACAGATATTACTATTTATGGTGTAAATGATCCGCAGATTTCTGCAGCACTTTCCAGTGGAGAGGCTATGATCGCAACGACCAACAACTATGAGCCGATTCTTTGGGTAGACAATGGAGCAGAGATCAAAGTAGTAGCACCCCTTTGTAATATGGCAGGTACGCAGGCAGCGGCCTTAGCTCCCGGAGTAGAAATTACTTCTGCTAAAGATTTGGAAAATCTTACGATCGGTTTGCAGGCAGGCTCACCAGTAACGATCTGTTTTAAAAATATGTGTGCAGAATTAGGTGTGGATTACGATAGTTTGCATTTTGTTAATTTGCAGCCGGCTGATCAGTTCTCTGCAATGGAAAGTGGTGACATTCAGGTTATTTCCGCATGGGAGCCTTGGATCACACAGACAATTCATGCAGGCGGTACATTCTTATTAAGTGGTACAGAAGCAAATTTCCCGGAAAAACAGGGAGAAGTAGACTGGTTCGATCTTTATAACAGCCTTGCAGTAAATGATCAGTTCCTTGCAGAAAACCCGGTTACGATTGAAAAGGTTCTGAATGCTTTAGCAAAGGCAACTGACTACATCAATAATAATCGTGAGGAAGCAGTGGCTGCACTTGCTGTACAGTTCAATTTGGAAGAGGATGTATTAAATGATATTATGAACCGAAATTCTTACAATATGGAAGTCGATGACACTTTTATTTCCAGTACACAGTATTTGGAACAGTATTTGTATGACGAAGGTTTTACTTCAAATAAAATAGAAACAGCAGATTATATTGACTTTACCGTATTAAAAGAAAGATTACCGGAGCGTTATACAGCAACTACATACTAAAATGGAGAGCGATAAGAAGCCTGGTAAACATAGGGGCATGGAGAAAGATCCATGCCCTTACTTTATAGAAGGAAAGAGCAAGGAGGCATAAGCGGGGATGAAAATATTGTTAGTAAACTCAAATGAGAACAAAGACATAACAAAAAGGATGTTGGAAACTGCAAGAAAAGTTGCATTTTTTTCCACAGAAGTTGATGGGATTAATGCCAACAGTGGCATTCCAGTCGTGAAAAGTCCAGAAGATATTAGTAAAGCAGCAGATGCGACTTATGACGTTATTCTTGCAAATGAAGAGAAATATGACGCGTTTATTATTGCTTGCTTTAGTGATCCGGGGTTAGAGAAAGTAAGAGAAGCTTGCAAAAAGCCAGTGCTGGGTATGGCGGAAAGCTGCCTGTTTTATGCCAGTATGAGAGGAGCAAAGTATGCAGTTGTAACAGGAGAAGAAAAAATGTGTCCGGTTATGGAAGAACAAGTAAAAGGGTATGGCTTATGGGATCGCTGCAGTGGTGTCTTTGCAGTAGATGTAGGTTATGAGGAAACATTCTTGAAAAAAGAAGAGCTCTATCCATTATATTTGGAAAAGATAAAAGAATATAAAAAGACGCATCGCATGGATGTACTCTGCCTTGGTGGAGCAGTATTTACGGATTGGAAAAAACAGCTGGAAAATGATTTAGGCATTCCTGTTATGGAAGGGATAGAAATGGCAATAAAAGCGGCACAGGATATGTAATCCCTGCCGTTTTTTTAATTAGGACTAAAAAGAAGTTCCAGTTCTGTAGGTGAAAGCATATCCAATTTCCATAATATTAAGGCGTTGTACAGTTTCATGGCATCTTTAAAATTTTGTGGATGAAAACCTGTAAGCGCATGAATCCGGTTCAAACGGAACAGAAGAGAATTGCGGTGAATAAAAAGCTGCTCGGAAGTCTTTACAAGGCTTTTGTTGTTAGCAAAAAATACTTCCAGTGTAGTAAGCCATTGCTCCCGACTGCCTTCTTTTTCATTTAACAGATTGCAAATAATGTTCTCGTAGTAAACTTTGCGCTTTGTAGAGGGGATTTCTAAAAGCAGATATTCATTATAAACATCGGAAAACGTAATCCTGTGCTCGGATCTGCCAAGAAACTGGGAAATATGAATAGCAGAAAGGGAATGGTTATAGACAGTGTGAATCTCTCTCATAGTTGTGGCTATACAGTCATAACCGATACAATAGGACATGGAAAGTGTCTGTGAAAGTACAAAATCAAGATTGTTTAAAAATTTTGAAATAAATGCTGGTGCATCGTCCACTTCCTTTTCTGTGAGAGGGACCATAAAAATTAAATGGGAAGGCATGAAGACAGTGTGAAGGCCGGAAATGGTCAAGCGGTAGGAAAAGGTCTCCTGCAGCGTTTCGATAGAACGTTCATAGCGTAATATATCAGAGTTATATGCACTGCCCTCGGAAAGTGGAAACAGGTTTTTCTCCAAATGTGTAACAGCGATAAAATAAGGACTTTCCACATGCAAATGGTGCAGTTTAGCCTGATGGAGAAAATAATCTTCGTTTCCGGTAAAGTTTTCTTTTAACAGACGCTGCATAAATTCGTCATATGCATGTTCCTGAGCAATGGATTCATCTTTCAAAAATGCCTGTTCTAACAGAAGCTCTGCGGTAAATTGTAAAAGAGAGCCGTATTTAATAGCAGATTCGCTTCCATTGCCAATACCAATCACACCGATGATTTCGTTTTGAAAACGGATGGGAAGGGATATGCCGGGAACGACCGTGGGATATTGTGCTGCTTCGGTCTCCCCAATAATATAAAAGTCTCCGGTTTCCAATACTCTTTTGGCACCATGATGAAATTCTCCAATTCTTTCAGGATTGCTGGAAGCAATAATGACAGCATCAGAATCCATAATGTTGATCACATAATTTACAATGGTTTTTGTCCGGTCTACGATAGATTGTGCTAATTCTGGACTGAGTTTCATAATAGCATTCCCTCCGTTTTCATCCTTATTGTATTTTTATAACCTTATTGTGCAAAACCACAGATAACAGAGGCATCTTCCTCTGTATCCACTGCGGTCAAGGCAGCAAGTTTGATTGCCTGAATCATATTTGAGAGTGACATGGAAGGCATAGTAAAGTCTTTGTCTGTTACCATGTCGGGGGTATAAGGGACGTGCATCATACCTGCTTTGACAGATAAACCATGTTTGGATATATAGTTTAAAGTTCCGTACATCAGCAAGTTGCAGCAGTAAGTTCCGGCGCTGTTTGATACATAGGCAGGAATGCCGGCAGCACGGATGTTTTTCATAATAGAACGAATCGGAAGCGTAGAAAAATAGGCAGCAGGACCATTTTCGTCAATCGTTTCGTTTAAAGCAAGATAGCCTGCATTATCTGGCCAAGGAAAATCTGCCGTATTAATAGCAACACGTTCAATGGAAATTCCAGCCCGAGCATAGGCAAGTCCGGTACAGATAACAATTTCCGGCTCATAACATTCCATAGCTTTTTCCATAGTAGGAATACAGTCAAAGCGGTTTACAGGAATTTTGGCATACTGAAATGTATAACCTTTGTAGGTTGTGCCGCTTAAGGACTGTGCAAGTGCTAAAGATGGATTAAAAGTATCACCACCAAAAGGTTCATAACCGGTAATTAAAATATTTTTCGTAGCCATGATCAATTCTCCTTTACATAGTAAGTATATTTTAAAGTTATCCTTATACTGTCATAAATACCTTACCCTGTAAATTGTACTATTGTACAATAAAATGCTTTAAAAAGCCATATAAAAAAGGAGATAAAGTGAAGAAGATTACGGTAATCTGGCGTAAAATGGGCAATGGAAAGATAGTATAAACGCATAATTTACAAGGCATTTTGTTGCAGCTAAAATAAGAGCAGAAAAGGGGAAAACAAAATAAAATGCCAAAAAGGTATGGGAAGGATGTATAACTATGAAAGTAATAGATGATAAAACAGAACAGAAAAAAATTGGAATGCTGACACCGTCCTCGAATACCACATTGGAGCCAATATGTTCCAATATGGTCTGTGGGTTGGAAAAAACGGTTACCATGCATTATGGAAGATTCAGTGTTACAAAAATTTCTTTGGAAGAAGATGCTTTGAGCCAGTTCGATACGGCACCTATGATGGAAGCGTCCAAACTGTTGGCGGATGCAGACGTAGATGTGATCGCGTGGAATGGAACATCCGGCGGCTGGCTTGGATTCGATGTAGATAAAAGACTGTGCGAGGAAATTGAAAAAGAAACAGGAATCCCGGCAACTACCAGTATGTTGGCACAGTTGACCGCATTTAAAAAATACGGTGTGGATAATATTCATTTAGTTACACCTTATTTAAAACCGATCAATGAACGCATCAGACAGGAATATGAAAAAAATGGAATTCATGTTATAAATGATGTGTGTTTGGAGCAGTCAGTGAATCGTTCCTTTGCTCTGGTAACACAGGAAAGAATTCAGGAAATGTTCGCAAAAGTTTGTATGAATAAGGCAGATGCAATCAGTGTGGTATGTACGAACCTTCCGGCTATGTGGAGCGTACCGGTGATGGAAGAAAAATATGGACTGACTGTATACGATACTATTAATACTGTTGTGTGGGATGCCTTACGAATGGTAGGAGTGGACACTTCCATTGTAAAAGGCTGGGGACGGCTGTTTGAGCAGTAGAAAAATGATTTATCTTGTGTTCGATGTGGTTGCGGACATTATAGTTTTGTGCTATGATGTCTGCAAAGCATTTATATTCTATTATTCTTTGGCGTTAGCCGTCTTATTTCTATCTTGAAATCAAAGAACATCAATGCTTTCAAAAACCCCAATTCATGATTACAAAAAAGCAGAGAGGTGATTTGACGAAGGATATAGAGGACCTCCTGCGGATAGGAGGAAGGATATGGAAAAGGACACAAGCAAAAAACGTTATTTTGCAGATAATGCAAGATACGCAGACCTGATCAATGGGTTTATTTTTCAGGGCAAACAGATCGTTTCGCCTGAACATCTGACAGAAAGGGATACGCAAACAGGGTTATGGATGCCATTCCCACGCAGACGCTATGGATGGAAACGACTGAAATACAGAGATTTGATCCGAAAAGCAGCATTCGGGGTAAATTTTGCGGTGGTCGGATTCGAAAATCAGGAAGAAGTCCACTATCTCATGCCCCTGCGAGCCATGGTGTATGATGCAGGAGAGTATGAAAATCAGGCAGCACAGTTTCGCAAAAAGATCCGAAGGAAAAAGGGCATAAGCCGGGCAGAGTTCTTATCTGGCTTTGGAAAGGAATGCAAACTGTATCCCTGCATTACCCTTGTCTTATACTACGGGAATAACTGGGATGGAGGGCGGACGCTGCATAGTCTTTTAGATTTTAAGGACATTCCAGAACCCTTGCGGAGGATGGTAGGAGACTACCACATCAATCTGGTAGATATCAAGAAACTGCAAGATACTTCGGTATATAAGACAGATCTGAAACAGGTCTTTGATTTTATACGCTTTTCTGAGGACAAGGAAAAGCTTTGGGAACTGGTAGAGAACGACAGTACTTATAAGCAGATGGACGAGGACGCTTATGATGTGGCAATCAGTTTTACAAAATCAGAAAAGTTAATAGATAAACAGCAGTTTACAGAAGGAGGCAAGGTGAATATGTGTAAGGCGTTGGTAGAGATAAAGGAAGAAGGAATCCAGTTAGGGATAAAACAAGGTATAGAGCAGGGAATAGAACAGGGAATAGAGCAAGGAATAGAACAAGGCATAGAACAAGGCATAGAACAAAAAAATAAAAGCATTGTCATTAATATGATAAAAAGAAATATGTCTGATGAAGATATTTGTGCTGTTGCAGAGTGTGAAAAAGAATTTGTTGACAAAATGAGGAAAGAGATGAAGAAAGTCATATAGCGTTGGGATATATTTTAGTTTTCCTTATATAAATATAATGCTTGGAATGATGCGAACAAGTTAGTACCCATGCCATTCTTCAAATCCAGAAAAAGGTGTTAACGCTGTATATAAAATGAATAAAATTATTCAGGAAATTCAAAAATTAGAGCTGACAAAACATCCA
>JAGKTQ010000066.1 GCA_021153325.1 Lachnospiraceae bacterium
TTTTAAAGAGGAATCAACTGCCTTTTTTAGAAAAAGTAGAAAACTACGCCACAGCCTTGGCAGGCCATCGCGCAGCGATTTTGTTCAATTTGAAGTTTACATTGCTTTTGCCCGTAAAATAGGCGGTGCAACTGGACTTAACAGGATTGTTAAAGCGCGTTGACAGATTGATTGATATGGTTGGTAGTGTTTTTAGAACAAAAGTAATACGATACTTTCATCAAGTGATACAAGGAGGAAACATTGATGAAGAAAGGTATTATTTATAATCTAAATCCGTTCAACAACGAAACAAATATGTCATCCACTGAATACGTAATAAAGAAATTATTGGCATTCATCCTGATATATGTTATTTCGGCAGTTTTGGGAGAAGGAGTAATAATCGGGATTTTATATGGCATGGGCTATGACCCTTTGCACGGCATAATGCCAGCTGGAGAAATTAGTGAGTTGTTACTCTACTATGGCTTCCTGGTATTTTCCTTAGTAACCCTGTTATATTGCAGATTTGTTGAGAAGAAAAATATTGAAGTCGCAGGTTTTTCAGGAAATCCGATAGAGTATTTGGCAGGAGCATTAGTTGCCACAATTCTTTTGTTTATAATATTAGGTATAGGTTGCCTCTGTGGATCCATTAGCTTCTGTGGATTCAGCACAAATGTTAATATTAAAAGTATTTTGTTATGGATATTGGCATTTGGTATTCAAGGTGCTACAGAAGAAATCATGTGTAGAGGTTTTTTGCTTAATTCGTTGAAAAATAGAATATCTATACCATTGGCAATTCTAATTAGTTCAACTGCATTTGTTTTTCCACATTTGTCTAGCTTGTTTGAAGCGGATTTTGTGTATGCTGTGGTTGGAATTATAAACTTGTATTTGGTTTCGATTATCTTTTCAATACTTGTTTTGTGGCGTTCTAATATATGGATTGCTTGTGGGTTACATAGTGCATGGAATTTTATATTATATGTGATTATGGGTTTGTCCTTAAGTGGAAGTGAAAGTGTTTCAAAAGGAGTAGTTCTTTTTAGTGTAAAAGATGCTAGTATCCTCAATGGTGCAGAATACGGAATAGAAGCAAGTGTTATTACGACAGTAGTGTTAGGAATGCTGTTATTTGTTATGGTAAAAGGATGGAAAGGTAGGATTGGTAAAGATGGAATTTCATAATAAATTATATAATCTTCGAAAACAAAAAGGCTTATCACAAGAAGAAATTGCTAATCGTTTGAATGTTTCTCGGCAAACCATTTCAAAATGGGAAGTGGGGGACTCGACACCTGATATGGAAAAACTGATTGCTATTAGTGATATGTTCGAAATTTCTTTGGATGAGCTAGTAATGGATAAAGTACCAACTCAAATAGGGGAAAATTCCTTTAAGTCAGAAATTGCAAGCAAACTAAAGGAAAAAGTATTAACTGATGAAAACAAGAAGAAGGCAAAAAAAGGATTGAAGATTGCGGCAATTATTTTTGGAGTGATTTTTTTGATTGATGTTATTTCTATGATTGTTTATGTTAGTTTGTATGGTTTTCCACAGTAAGGTGAAAATTTCAGTTTGAGCCTTTGTATATTACCCTCCCACGAGCATATTTTATCTGCCCGTGGGAGTAGTTTTGGGGTAGCTTAATGATTCATTTTATAACACAATCATGATACAAAAGATTCAGTCCGATCGAAAAGCCAAGCCACCAGCTCACTACATTGATATCTAGCGGAATATACTTCCCGGCAATCAATGCAAAAGTTACACTGACAATACATAAAGCAACTGACACCACCTTTCTCAAACGTATCTCGCCGTAAACCTCATAATACTGCCAGCGGTCATGCCACTTCTCGCCAAGCCAGTCAAACACATTTCTAAGCAATACAAATCCGACTGCTACAATTCCAATAGTCACAAGAGCCACAACACCAATCGCAACATAAGAATGCATATAATTTGTAAGATACCCATAGCACCATTGATACAATCGGGCAATCATTACAGCTATATCACAACCATTCTCCCAACGGTTTATAAACCACCGGGGAATCGTTCTTGTAATATCCTGATTCATAAAAATGATATACCCTGTTTGTATCATACAGATAAAACAGAATGCCCATGTCCAGATACTTAATGCTATGGTCTGCTTCTGAAGTGCGGTCTGCAACCTGCCCTTCATATCAGCTTCCATATTCCGCTTTACACGACTTACCTTTTCGTTAACACGCTTATCAAAAGTACCATTTAATGCTTTGGCGTCTGCAAGGATTTTCTTAGCGTCCTCTGTCTTTGTCTTGGCTTCTTTGAAGGTATTCTGAGCCTTCTGGTTCTCTACCAGTAGCTTCTGATTCGCTTCTGCCAGCTTCTTGTTCTCCAACAATACCAAGTCGCTCTCGGCTAATCTGGCGATATGAGCGTTCAACTTCTGAATCTCTTGCCCTTGCTCTGCTATCGTCGATTGCATGGAGAGTATCTGCGATTTCAGCTTTTGCACATCGGATAAATGCGTCTGTATCTGATTCTCCTTTTGTGCCAACTGTAAGCGGTACTGCTCGTTCTCCACCTGTAAGTCCTCCGACAGCTTCAAAAGACTGTCTGCGTTCCATAAGTTTTCTGATTCGTTCATCACGTTCCCTCGCTTTCTCTTTTACTCTCTGCATAATTCCTGCAATTGCCTGTTCTGTGCTGCTAATTTCTGATTCTGTACGATCAGATTCCGATTTTCGACTGAGAGCCTCCTGTTCTCGGCATTTAATTTCTCCAGCAATTCCTGCTGTTCCTGATTCGCCAGTTTCAACTGCTCCAGCTGATACTGCTGGTTCTCTAGAATATCCAGCATGTCTTCCTGACATTTGAAAATCTCCATGATTTCCTCTAAAGTATCCTGTAATTCGTTCATATAAAATCCTTCCTCTCTCAATAATGGTTTTCTGTAATTCCTTCACCGTAAGAAACCATTTACCTTTCAGTTCATTCAGCTTTTTTACTATGCGGTTGTATTCGCACCGATTAGAAA
>JAGKTQ010000067.1 GCA_021153325.1 Lachnospiraceae bacterium
AAGAAGTTTTGGATCTTTGGTATTTCGTTTATTTAAAGGAATAATACACTCACCTTCGTAGAGTTCATGTACCTGATTATAGATATTTTTAACATCATAACCTTTATCAGCAAGGAAAGTACATTCAGTTATAGGCAGAAAGGCATGTGTGTCAGCAAGAATGTCTAGAGCAACAGTAGAATCATAGACATTGGCTGTAGTAGTCAGCTCATAAATAGGAAGACCTGAAATACAGTCAACAAGAACATGATTTTTGTAACCCCAGTAGAATTCATACTTTTTCTCATCTGTTTGGTTAGAAGCAGTATGTACACCAAGTTTACAATCGGTATCTGCTTTAGGCTGGTTATCAGGCTTAAATTTGTTGGATAAAAAAGATTTCGGATTATTCTGTGAAGTATTTGCAGCAATCGGAGTCGAGTCCAAGCCAATAAAAGAGGTATCAATAATGCGTTGTTTTGAGAGATAAAGTACTTGAGATTTCATAACAGATGAAAGCGTATCGTTATCAAACTGTTTTAGAAAACGGTCGAAAGTCCAGTAAGAAGGTAACGGAACAGAAATATCAAAGCCACAGTAATGGGCGATAAGAAGGTTGTTGTTAAGATAATCAACAAGGTCTGTAATCATAGAAAAGCCTTCGCATTTCATAACGATAAATGCACAAATCATAGCGTGATTTGAAAAGCCTTTCCGTCCGGTTTTAGGGAATTCCGGGATAAAGGATAAATCAAGATTCAGAAAAAGTGAATCGTAAAACTTTGCAACTGGTTGTGAAGTAAAAAGACGGATGTCTTTCAAGATTTCTTGACGGTAGATAACAATCAGCTCCTTTCGGTGAATTGATTTTAACAACTTAATTATACCATTTGGGGCTGATTGTTACTATAAATTTGGAGTGATAAAAGAGGTTGCCATGCCTCGCAAACCTGCATAAATACTGTGTGTGTGGAGTTTTGCTCATGGCTAGAAATCTAACTAAAGGAGGGGATGCAAATGTTGACTCTCGAAGAGCTAATTGCTGTTATAAGCTTATGCATTACAGCTTTTGGACTTGGTTACTCAATAGGATGCACTAAGACACAAAAATAGCCGCCCTGTCTGGTAAACTTAGCGGCATTTTTGTCATACTAATTTACTTGGGCTGACCGTCTATCGGTAGCACTTTTTCTACTATTATATTAACACTATGTATCTCATATGTCAAAGAATTTTCTCCAACGAGATAGCGTAAATTTACCTTCGGAATTAACAGGATAGAGTTCACCCTTGGACGCTCTGATAAAGTATCAGGCTATGACTTGTTTCCTTTAATCTATATCAATTCCTACTCTTTTGCAATACAAATGGCCCATATGGGCACAATCCGGCTTAGTCCTCTTGTCTGCCATATGAGCTGGATGGAAGTATCTGTCAAGGATGCTTTGCACCACTTGTGGCTTTGTCCTTGACAGATACTTTCTATCCAGCTGTTCTGTAATCAAGAGGACTAAGCCTTTTTATCGCAGTTCCTGCGTTTTTATAAATTCCACAGATGTGCCTGAAAGAATATTTGTTTCTTGTTTTCTTTTGATATATGATGGCTGATGGTTTCCAGATATTTTCCCAGTTCTCCATGCCGTTTTGTTTCTGAGACCATGATATCTGCACCACTTAGTACTTCGTATTCCGAACCTGAGGCCTTAGGCAGTTCTTTTTTCTGATACCTTACCAGCTCCAGTACATTTCCACCATTCAGATAATACGCACGCAGCTGTGCCATTACGGATGCTCCTTTTATACTCCAGCCCATTGGTCGCGAACTCATTCTCGCTGATAAGATATGGCTTACATGTCCCTCTGCACTGCATCCTTTTACTCCGTCTTTATGAAGCAGACGCGCTCTTGCTGCCATCCAGTTGGACAGTATATATTCTTCTGCTTCATTCATTCTTTTCAGACCAGTATCATCTTTCAAATATCCTTTTAATTCATCTGCTTTCTTACTGAAATCATCCTTTTTCTTAAAGCGGATAATCTTTCTCAGTTCCTCTTTTGCATCATCTCTGCTGTCCAGCATATGGCTGGTCAGTTTTGTAAGATATTTCTCCAGATGGAATTCATCCAGTACATACGTTATCCCCGCTATCCGTTTCATGCCTGCCTTGATCCACGCTCCGCCATCACCGCTTACATATATCTTCTTTACTGTCGAAAGGTCATAGTAATCTGCTATGTATTCATACACTTCATCCCAGAACTTCTCATTTTCTTTTCCACTGCATACACGACAGAAGTAATACGGATTAACCAGCTTATGGCGTTTACTCTTGGGGCTTTCGTTCTCTATCCCTTCATGCACATACACCAGTTTCGTAATCAGACAGTTGTTTTTCTGATGGTTTTCATTTTCTTTCAGGTCTCCCTTTTTCTCCCTGAACTGTAAGGATACATGATCCTCATCTGCTTCAATGTACAGGTAGTCCACGCTTTTCTTTTCAGCTTTACATTTCTCCATTTGAGGAAACTGCAGCTGATGAAGCTTGTTTTTTACCGTCTGCTTGCTGACTCCGGACAGTTCGCTGCATTCTTCCCCTCCGCGGCGGTAGGACGTCTGTACCGTTTCCAGCAGCATCCTTGTTACTGCATCCTCTGTCATACGTTCATGCTTTTCCAGTTCCAGTATCCGGTCAAGAAGATACTCACTTTTTCCGGTTTCTTTATTCACGAACAGGGTTTTGGTAAATGTCACATCTCCTATGGATGTGGTCAGCTGCTTACTGCTGTGACACTCGATATCCCAGTGCCTTTTTCTGAGTGGACTTCCTATAATCATCTGGTTCATAGACTCCAGTGTTTCCTGTATCATCTTAAGCAGAAATCGATTCCCCTCTTCTGCAATACCTACAATGTATTCCGCCATCTTCGTTGGATTTTTCATGAAGTTATTTTCTAATTCTTCAAATCTTTTGATGCTATTTTCTTCAAAATATCTTATACTGTTAATCATAGAGGACACCTTCCTTTGTTTATTTCAGTAACACTATTGAATATGGCGACATAGTGATCTTACCATCTTCTAAAGCAAGTTCTCCTTCCTGTGTAAGGAGAGAGCCACAGATTTTTAACTTAGAATCACTTAAAGAAGATACATCTACTACATTTTCATTCTGTGAAATGTTGTAGATAATCCAAATATTTTCTTCTTCCCACTGTTTGTTAAATACACAGATATCTTCCGTTGAAATTTCATCAATAAAATCCACACTGCCGCGTGCGATTTCCGGATACATATTCTTTAAACGGATTGCCTGTTTAAAATAATTATAAATGGAAAGAGGATCTTCTAGCTGTTCTTCCAGGCTACCATATTTCATGGTTATGCTTTCCATCGCTGCCGGACCATCACAC
>JAGKTQ010000001.1 GCA_021153325.1 Lachnospiraceae bacterium
TTAAAGGGCAGTGTACAGAAAGCACCGTATGTGCAGAAGAAAATCGACCTGTATAATAGGGCGGAAGCAGAGTCAGAGGACAGAAAGCGGTTTGATTTCGTGAAAGGAATTGTTTCCGCTGTTGAAAAGCGAAAGGTTATGACAAAAGAGAAAAACAGCCAGGATAAAATCGATGCAATTATCACAAATCCCTGGTTGGGAATTCCTGTTTTTGCGGTGGTGATGTTTCTGGTGTTTTACATTTCCCAGTCTACGATAGGAACCTGGATTGCAGACTGGCTGGTGGGATGGATTGAAACATTCCAGGAATGGGTCGGAGGTCTGATGGAAAATGTATCTCCGTTACTGTATGCGCTAGTAGTTGATGGTATGATCGGTGGTGTGATTGCCGTTATCGGATTCCTTCCTTTAGTTATGGTAATGTATTTCTTGATTGCAATTTTGGAAGATTGTGGTTACATGGCTCGTGTTGCTGTAGTGCTTGATCCAATCTTTAAGAAGGTAGGTCTTTCTGGAAAATCCGTAATTCCGTTTGTTATTGGCGTTGGTTGTGCAGTTCCTGGTGTTATGGCAAGCCGTACCATCCGTAACGAGCGTGAGCGTAGAGCAACTGCAATGCTGACACCATTTATGCCATGTGGTGCTAAAATTCCTGTAATTGCTTTATTTGCTGGAGCATTCTTTGATAATGCAGGATGGGTTAGTACGCTGATGTATTTAACTGGTATTGTACTTATTTTCCTTTGTGCTTTGTTAGTAAACAAAATTGCTGGTTATAAAGCAAGAAAATCATTCTTTATTATTGAACTTCCTGAATATAAAGTTCCTAGCTTATGGGGAGCATTTAAGTCTATGTGCGACCGTGGTTGGGCATACATTGTAAAAGCTGCTACAATTATTTTACTGTGTAATACAGCGGTACAGATTATGCAGACATTTAGCTGGAATTTCCAAGTTGCGGAAACTGCTGATGAATCCATTCTTGCTTCTATTGCAGGTCCATTCGCTTACTTGCTGGTACCTATTGTTGGTGTTTTGAGTTGGCAGTTGGCAGCAGCTGCTGTTACAGGTTTTATTGCAAAAGAGAATGTAGTTGGAACTTTAGCTGTTTGTTTTGTTGGTCTTGAAAATCTGATTGACACAGAAGAACTTGCTATGATGGAAGGTGCTGGTGCTGAGGTTGCTGGTGTTATCGCTATTACAAAGGTTGCTGCTTTGGCTTATCTGATGTTTAACCTTTATACACCTCCTTGTTTTGCTGCTATTGGTGCGATGAACTCTGAAATGAAGAGTGGAAAGTGGCTCTGGGGTGGAATTGGACTTCAGTTAGGTGTTGGATATACCATCGGTTATCTGGTATACACAATCGGTACACTGCTTACTGCGCCTGAGTTATTGGATGTTGGTGCTGCAATTGCAGGATTGATAGCTGTAGCAGTCATGGTTGTTATTGTAATTGCACTTATCCGCAACACAGACAAGAAAATGAAAGCAGAGTATGCATTGAGCAAATAAGATATGGAAAATATTATTGTTATTGTAATTGTCGTGTGTATTATCGGAAGTATTGTATGTTATTTATACAGGGCTAAAAAAAGAGGAGAAACTTGCATTGGTTGTCCTTATTCAAAACAATGCGGTGGAAACTGCAGCGGTGGCTGTGATAATAGTAAAAAAGATAATCAAAAATAAAAGATAAAGAAAGGGATGCGTACCTTGTACAGTTCGCATCCCTTCTTTCAAAATTAGCCGAGCTTTCCGAACAAAGTCGTCTTGCAGTTTTTCATAGGATAGTTTAAGTGTAGTTAGGAGGAAAAATATGGGTGACGGTATCATTATTGGAGTGTTAGTAATTGTTGTATTTATTGGTATCCGCTCAAGTGTAAAGCATTTTACAGGACAGGGAGGATGTTGTGGCGGAGGAAACTACAAACCGAAAAAGAAGAAACTTTCTAAAGTGATTTATAAGAAAACCTTTAAAGTGGAAGGTATGCATTGTAATCACTGCAAAGTGAGAGTAGAAGAAATTGTCAATGATATAAAAGGAGTTGCTGGAAAAGTGAACCTTAAGAAAGGCGAACTTACGGTATCTTATGAGGAAGACGTTGATGATGAACTGATAAAGAGCAGAATTGAAAGGGCGGGATATTCTGTAAAAGAAATAAGCAAGTAGTAACATGAAAAATAGAAAGTTCTTAATTGCATTAAAAGGAATGTGGATTGAATTTATTATTATTTTCCTGTGTGCGTATTTTATATCAAGCCATGTTGCAAAATATTTTGCATTTCGTGTTGTACAGCCGGGTGATAGACCAATTGCAATTATTTTTGCAATTCAGATTTTTACTGTAGTGTCACAGGTGGCGTTAGCAAGTATTTTGGGTGTATACCATGGATATGGATTTACAAGTCAGTTTATTCCTGATTATCTGACTACATATTGTAAAAATTTTATCATGGCGCTTCCAGTGCAGTTGTTTATTGCTGGTCCGGTTGCACGTCTGATCTTTAGAGTAATTTTTAGAAGAAACGAAGCAAAAGAAAACGAAATATGTTTAAATACTTAGAAAGAGGAAGTGCAAAAAATCGGCGTTGTGAAAATACAAGGGGCATTATATAATGAGCAATATAAACTTGATTTTTGGAGACAAAGATTTATGAGAAGAAATGATAGAGAGATTACGGATTCAAATATAATAGAGAAATTTATTGCAACGGAACAAATCATGAGAGTAGCATTTTATGATCAGGGAGACATTTATATTGTGCCCGTAAATTATGGCTATGTCTATGCTGATGGAAATTATTCGTTTTATTTTCATGGTGCAAAAGCAGGAAGAAAATATGAATTGGCTAAAAGCATACCAACAGTAGGATTTGAAATAGATGGGAACTATAAACTATTAGAAAGTGAGAGCGCATGTAATTTTTCAGCTACATTTCAAAGTGTAATAGGTACAGGGCGACTTTGTTTGGTAGAAGATGATGATGAAAAAATAAGAGGTCTTAATACCATTATGAAACAAACAACACATAAAACAGAATGTAAATATAGCGATGAAATGGTAAAGGCTGTTGCAGTTTTTAGATTAAATGTTGAAAAGATGTCTTGCAAAGCGAAGTAGGCAAATTTTGATTTAAAGAGGTCTTATTATGAGCAAAAGGTGGCTTAAACGGCGCAAAAGAGTATTTGAGATTTTAGAGGTTGGAAGCGATTTGGATATTTCAAGTCGTATATACGATTACATAAATGCTACAGCTATCATTATCAACTTGATCGCCAGCATTATGTATACATTTTCTGATGTAAGAACGCGGTATGGCAACTGGCTTCTTTTGGTGGAAGAAATTACGGTTGTTTTTTTTGCTGTGGACTACATTTTGAGAATATGGACAGCAAGATTTTTATATCCTGAGTTAAAGGAGCATCATGCAATTCGAAAATATATGTTCTCTTTTACGGGAATTATAGATCTGATGTCCTTTTCACCATATTTTTTACCTGTTTTCTTTCCTTCAGGAACGGTTGCATTCCGAATGATCAGAATCGTCAGGATTTTTCGACTTTTCCGAATCAATGCTTACTACGATTCTTTGAGTGTGATCACAGATGTTCTGAAAAGCAAACGCCAACAGTTAATATCGTCTGTTTTTATTATTTTAGTTTTAATGCTTGCATCCAGTTTGTGTATGTACAGTCTGGAACATGAGGCACAGCCGGAGGTATTTACGAATGCCTTTTCCGGAATTTGGTGGGCAGCATCCACGCTGCTTACGGTAGGGTATGGAGATATTTATCCCGTTACTACTATGGGGAAATTTTTTGGTATTTTTATTGCCTTTCTAGGAGTTGGCATGGTAGCGATTCCGACAGGTATTATTTCCGCAGGATTTGTGGACCAGTACTCCAGTCTCAAGAAAAGAAGTGAGTATGGATATGAAGCAGATATGCGTTTCATTAAAATTCAGATCAAAGAAAATGATCGCTGGGAGGGTAAGAGTATTGCAGAGTTAAAGCTGCCTGCCGGTGTGATCGTGGCAGTGGTCAAGCGAAAAGAGGATATTCTTATCCCTCGTGGAGACTTTGTTCTTATGGAGGATGATTGCGTTGTTTTAGGCGCGGAACCATTTGATGATCATGAAAGTATTAAGCTTAAGGAAATTGTTCTCCAAAAGCAAAACCCTTGGACAAATGAGCGAATTTGTGATCTGGATATTTCCAGGCACTCTATTATTGTTCTGGTAAAACGTAAAAATAAAGCATTGATTCCTAACGGTAATATGTACTTAAAAGAAGGGGATCATGTTTTCCTCTATACACAGCGTCATTTGAATGATGTAAATGAGATAGAGATATGAGGTGGCAGAAATGACAAATAAAGAACGTGTTATGCTTCAGATGATGGAGTTTGATAAAGGAGACCCTAAGAGAATACAGCATTTTATGAAAGTATATGAATTTGCACACTTAATAGCTGAGGGGGAAAATCTCGATGAAAATACACAGGATATTGTGGAGGTTGCCGCAATTCTTCATGACATAGGAATCCATCCCAGTGAAGAAAAATATGGTGATTGTAGTGGCAGGCATCAGGAGGAAGAAGGTCCTGCATATGCCAGTACATTGCTTAATGAACTAAATTGTTATACTAGCGAATTTATTGACAGGGTATGCTTTTTAATTGGGCATCATCACACCTATGCTCCGATAGACGGAATCGATCATCAAATCTTGATTGAAGCAGATTTTTTGGTAAATGCATATGAGGACGAATTATATTTATCCCAGAATCAGACAATAGAAAATCTAAGAAATCGAGTTTTCAAGACAAAAACAGGAACATGGTTGTTTGATACTATGTTCCTGTAAAGAAGGGAAACTGACTTTGCAGGGTCTATATCAAAAAATCCATTTGTTAAATTCCACTTTTCTATGTTTTGGGTATCTGGATGGTATCTGGAATAGAAATTTTTCTACATAGACCGCATGTGAAATAAAAGTGTTAAAAAATGAGAGGTAAATGAAGCCGGAACTATAATTTTTTTGAATAAAAAGAGATGATAAGTATTGACAAAAAAGAGGACTTTTATTACAATACATTTAACAATTAGGTTAAATGTTAAATAAGGAGGCTGAACATTGGGCTTACAAAATACATTAAAAGCGCTTGCCGATCCCATAAGACGAGAGATACTAAATCTTTTAAAAGACGGTAAGCTGTCTGCAGGAGAGATCGCAGAAAAGTTTCCAGTTACGGGTGCAAGTATTTCCAGGCATCTGTCCGTACTAAAGGAGGCGGATCTGATCAGAGATACCCGCGATGGCAAATTTATTTTTTATGAACTGAATACATCTGTTTTAGAAGAAATCATGCTCTGGATCACAGATTTGAAAGGGGATTTAAACGATGATCAAGAAAAATAAAAAACAACTTATTCTATCTTCCATCATTATTTTACTACCGGTTATTGTAGGACTTTTTCTGTGGAATTATTTGCCGGATAGAATCGCTACTCATTGGGATGCAAATGGGACAGCAGATGGATGGAGTGGCAGAACCTTTACCATCTTTGGGTTGCCGGTCATTATACTGATACTTCATTGGATCGCTATTTTTGCTACGGTGAAAGACCCTAAGAATAAGGAACAAAGCAATAAAGTTTTTGGAATGGTGTTATGGATCATGCCGATCATTTCCCTTTTGGTTTGTGGTATGGTCTATATGATTGCTTTAGGCAAGGAAGTCAGTGTTGAGGTTGTAGTACGCATTCTCCTTGGACTTATGTTTGTGGTAATGGGAAATTATATGCCGAAATGCAAGCAGAATCATACGATTGGAGTGAAGGTTACATGGGCACTTAGAAACGAAGAAAACTGGAATAAAACACATCGGTTTGCCGGAAAAGTTTGGGTGCTTGGTGGAGTGCTTTTATTGGCAACCATGATCATTCCACTAGAAAATTTTGTATTTGCTTTTCTGGTAATTATATTAATCCTTGCATTTGTACCAGCGATTTACTCTTATGCTTATTATAGAAAGCAGTTAAAAGCCGGAACAGCAACAAAAGAAGATGCAATAGCGACTCCTTCAGAGAAAAAAATGACTATCGTTTCGCTGGTAATTGGGATGCTTATTCTTATTTGTGCCGGTATTTTCCTTTTTACAGGAGAGTTTGCAGTACAGTTTGGTGAAACTTCATTTACAATAGAAGCAGCCTATTGGGAGGATGCAACTGTAAAGTATTCGGACATTGATCATGTGGAATATCGGGAGTTGGACGATCCGGGAGAGCGAACGTTTGGTTATGGCAGTTTTAGTCTTCTGATGGGCGAGTTTGAAAATGATGAATTTGGAGATTACACGAGATATTCCTATACCGCATGTGATTCCTGTATCGTTCTTACGGTAGATAAGAAAATTCTCGTTATAAATGGAAAAGATGAGCAAAGTACGCAAAAAATTTATGATGAGCTGATGAAACAGTGGAATGAATAGGTAGTGTGGATTTATTAGAATGGAGGATTTGTATGGATACTACGAACAAAAAATTAGAAACCCAAAGAATTATTATTTATTTGATATTGACGTTTGCTCTCACAATTGGATACAGTGTGGGTGTTATATACGCGTTCATGAATAATCTGAGTGCTACAACAGCAGTAGGAAATCAGATTATAATAGCGGTGGCAATGTTTTTTCCTGCAATTGGTGTACTTTTAACAAGACTTCTTACAAAAGAAGGATTTAAAAATGCATGGCTTCATCCGCATTTCAAAGGAAATATCAAGACTTATTTGGTGGCATATTTTGGACCTGGAGTACTAACTCTTCTTGGAGCAGTAGTATATTTTTTGATTTTTCCAAGTAAGTTCGATCCAAATTGTGGATATATGCAGATGGTATTAGAAGCATCAGGTGTCAGTGCAGATATATATCCAATGCCATTATCTGTGCTGTTGATCGTGCAGACGGTGCAGGCATTGTTATTAGGACCACTCATGAATTTTGTGACCTGTTTTGGCGAAGAGTGGGGATGGAGAGGTTATTTGTTGCCGAAAATGGCGGAGAAGCTTCCTGCGATTCCAATGCTTCTCGTAAATGGTGTGATCTGGGGATTATGGCATGCTCCGCTAACGGTAATCGGGCATAACTATGGCGTAGGCTATTGGGGCTTTCCGTTTACGGGAATTGCAGCAATGTGCGGATTCTGCATTGTAATGGGAATTTTCCTGTCCTATGTTTCGATGAAAACAAAGAGTTGTATTCCGGCAGTTTTAGGTCATGGCGCAATAAACAGTATTGGCGCGATCGGAACATATTTTACAGCGGATGGTGGGAATCCATTTATTGGACCTGCGCCAACCGGTATTGTGGGAGCAATTCCATTTATTATCGTTGCAATATGCATGCTTGTTTTCTACTTTGCTAAAAAAGAACAAAATTAAGTTTTCTCTTTTATATTTTCGGGGGTGCTGATCGCTCCATCGTAAGAAGCTGCATCTTTTTATCAATTCCGCCGGCATAGCCTGTCAGGCTTCCATTTGTGCCAACAACACGATGGCAGGGAATGATCAGAGATATAGAATTATGACCGACAGCACCACCGACTGCTTGTGCAGACATTCTTGAAATCCCTTTCTGTTTTGCAATTTTATCTGCAATCTCTCCATAAGTCATTGTCTGTCCAAATGGGATAGTTAACATAATTTCCCATACAGCCTTACGAAAAGGCGTGGTCTTCATTGACAATGGCGGAGTAAAATCCGGTTCTTTTCCATTAAAATAAATATCCAGCCATGTAACAGTCTGTTCAAAAATTGGAAGTTCTTTTGCTTCATGATCTTTAGAGAGGGTGTCACCGAAATATTTCTGCCCATCAAACCACAATCCTGTCAAGGCTTCTCCGTCACTTGCAAGCGTAATTCCACCAAGTGGTGAGTCATAATGATATGTATATTCCATTATTTTAAAGGTCTCCATGTTTACAATTTTTATAAGCCACAATATAATTATAATGTGATTTATAAAAAAATAAAGAAAATTTAGCAGCATTATGTTAAGGCACAGAAAATGGAATGAAGAGGAATTAAGTAGGAGAGAGGCTATGGAAAAGGATACACATCTTGTCAATATATATCTTAAAATACACAATAAACGCCCAATAACGATGGATGATTTGGAATATCTGGCAAAGTATGCTCCGGAGTGTTTTGAGAAAACGTGCAAAAATGTTGTATATAATATTCCTGAGGCAAAGCCGATTATGGAACCAGATACCTCAAAATCCTTGGAGATCGATAAAGAGCCGGAGCCTTCTGAAAAGCAAAATATAGAAACGGTTCTGGAAAATTTAAAGCGGTTGGAAATTAATGATTTCCCTGTTGCAAATGTTAATGCGGATGAAGTAAAGAGTCTGTTAGGAAATTTGTATATGGAACTGTTATTTCCTCATAACGATAAAAACACCTTTATGAATATGGTAAACAATGAGAATACCTCACTATTTGATAAAAAGGTATAAAGTGAGAACAAAAGAAAGATGCAGTTTGGAGTGAATTACGATGATTAACAGAGAAGATATGTTGGAGCTGACAAGGCGTATGACACCAGCAAGAAGCTGTTTCGACAGAATTGCAGGAGCTTATATCAATGACATGGGAGAAGTGGATGAGAGTTTTAATATTCACTTTGGAAAACTTTCCAGTTCTGAAAAAGCAAGAAATTTAGAATTGGCAAAGGCAGTTCCTTTTTCTAAAACCAATATACAGTTAAAAGAATATGATTTCCCTGATGCAGTAAAAGGCAAAGATAGCATGTGGCAATTGCTTCAGGCAATTCAGCAATGTGGCTTGAAAAATGATGCATTGATGGAAGTGTTATATGAACAGATAGCAGACGGATATCCGGTTGATCATGAGTTTGCAATATATGTATTCCATGGAGTATACGATGTGCCTTTAAAAGCAAAAGACAAGGAAAGTTTATGGGAATCAGAGGAAGTGTATGATTTTATTATTTGTACAGTAAGTCCTATGCGTGAACAATACGAACCGGCAGAACCTGTTTTTGGATTTTTGTATCCAGCTTTTTTGGATAGGAGCGCAAACAAAGATAAAATTGAGATTTTCCATGCAGATTCTAACAAAATAGAAGAAGGTCTGATGTACAAATTATTAGGAAAGTGAAAAAGAAACGATAAATCAAAGTCAAAAAGGTAAATTTAAGTATTGTAAGGATTTCCATTGCCGTTTGTTGTATTTTCATATATAATAGTTGGGTAACTAAAAAAATAGAAGGAATGGGAAAAATGAGTCAAGAAAACGAATTTAAACCTTTTGTTCCGGCAGAAAAAACGATGCCGGAGTTCACAGCAACGTCCATTATATTGGGCATTATCTTAGCAGTTGTATTCGGTGCTGCGAATGCATATTTAGGATTAAGAGTAGGTATGACTGTATCAGCGTCAATTCCAGCTGCAGTTATTTCTATGGGAATTATCCGAATGATTTTGAAAAAGGAATCCATATTGGAAAACAATATGGTACAGACCATCGGTTCTGCGGGTGAATCCGTAGCAGCTGGTGCGATCTTTACTTTGCCAGCACTTTTTTTATGGGCAAAGGAATGGGGAACAGAAGCACCTTCTTTAGTGGAAATTGCTATTATTGCATTTATTGGTGGAGCACTTGGTGTTTTATTTATGATCCCGCTTAGAAAAGCGTTAATCGTGCAAGAACATGGTACACTTCCATATCCGGAAGGACAAGCTTGTGCAGAAGTTCTTGTTGCAGGTGAGGAAGGTGGAGCAAAGGCTTCTACTGTATTTGCCGGACTTGGAATTGCAGCCGCATACAAATTTATTGCTGACGGATTAAAAGCTTTCCCAAGTGAAGTACATTATGAAATTCCGGCATACAAAGGTTCCGGTTTTGGAGCAGATGTACTTCCGGCATTACTTGGTGTTGGTTATATTTGTGGACCGAAAATTTCATCCTACCTGTTAGCAGGTGGTGTTTTAGGATGGTTTGTGATCATGCCATTGATCGTTCTTTTTGGTGCAAATATTACGTTATTCCCGGCAGATGTTACAGTAGCAGAATTATACGCAGAGGGCGGTTCTTTTGCTATCTGGTCTAATTATGTAAAATATATCGGTGCCGGTGCAGTAGCTTGTGGTGGTATTTTAAGCTTGATCAAGTCCTTACCACTCATTGTTAAAACCTTTAAAGATGCTTTAAAAGGCTTCGGCAAAGGAGCTAAGTCAGAAGAACGTACAAATCAGGATCTGGATATCCGTTTTATCCTTATTGGAGTTGTACTTTTAATTCTTGCAATCTGGCTTGTACCAGTAATTCCGATTAATCTTTTCGGTGCATTTTTAGTTGTTGTATTTGGTTTCTTCTTTGCAACAGTATCTTCCAGAATGGTTGGACTTGTAGGAAGCAGTAATAACCCGGTATCCGGAATGACGATTGCAACACTTTTAGTTGCAGCTCTTGCTTTAAAAGCAACAGGAACGATTGGACAGGCAGGAATGACCGCAGCGATCGCAATCGGTGGAGTTATTTGTATTGTTGCAGCAATCGCTGGCGATACCTCTCAGGATTTAAAGACAGGTTATATTTTAGGTGCAACACCAAAGAAACAGCAGATCGGTGAGTTAATTGGTGTTCTTGCTTCTTCCATAGCAATCGGTGGTGTATTATATTTGTTGGACGCTGCATGGGGATATGGTTCAGCAGAACTTCCAGCACCACAGGCAACTTTGATGAAGATGATCGTAGAAGGTGTTATGGGTGGTAACTTACCTTGGACTTTAGTTGGTATCGGTGCATTTATTGCAATTATCGTTGAAATTTTAGGTATTCCGGTACTTCCATTTGCAATCGGATTATATTTACCAGTTCACTTAAGCGTACCAATGATGATTGGTGGTGGCGTAAGATGGCTTGTTGAAAAGAAGAAAAAAGGCGATGAACAGAAACAGGCAGTAGAAAATGGTGTCCTTTACAGTTCAGGTCTTATTGCAGGTGAAGGAATTGTAGGTATTCTGCTTGCTGTATTTGCTATTATTCAGCTTCCGAGCGGAAAATCTTTAGGAGATGCTATCAGTGAGTTTTTACCAAATCTCATCCCAGCTTTACAAAATGTAAATGTTGGTAATATCATTGGTATTATTGCATTTGCTTTACTGACACTTTCCTTATGGCAATTCTGTGTTCGTAAGAGCAAAAAAGCATAAAGGAGCCGCTGGTGAAAAAAAAGGAAAACTTTATGGATTATGTTCCATGCTGCAATCCGATTTATGCATGGGATGCGGATGAAAAGGGTATTGTGACAGTCCATGTTGTAAACAAAGGATTTTATAACTGGCTTGCACAGAAATTGTTTAAAAAACCACGTATAAGCCATATAAAGTTGGACGAGTATGGTAGTTTCGTCTGGAAACAGATGGATGGTAAGAGAAACATTTTTGAAATATCCAAGCTTGTAAAAGAAAAATTTGGAGCAGAAGCAGAACCTGTTCTTGACAGACTGGTAAAATATTTTCAGATATTGTATCAGAATAAATTTATTGGATACGTAAAACAAAAGAAGTAGTGCCTTATTGGCGCTACTTTTTTTAACTCATAGGAAATTCCTCTGAGTTAAAATCACTTCGTGCAAACGATGCGCAGCTTCGCGCGCGGAACAAAAGCTGTGCAGAGAGTGGGAAAAGTTGAAATGGTATCACAAGTATAATATAATTGGCTAAAGGAATTCGACGGAGGGAATTTATTATGAAATTATTAATTAAACAGCGTGTTTTTGCATGGGGAGATACTTATGTGATCAATATAGCAGATCCACAGGATGAACTCATGGGTATGATGCTTGTCATTGCAATTGATGCGGCTAATTGCTCCAATAATGATTAGTTGTACGACATGATGTTACCTTTTGGGAAGTAGGTGCATATTTTCGGGAAATGTAAATTTTGAAAGTATTTATAAATCGCAAGTTGTAAGTAGAAAAATTAGTGAGTATAATATAAATAAGGTTCATATAAATTATTTTGAGAAGTCTACTAAGTTTGAAGGAAGGTATTTTTTATGAGTCAAAATGAAAGAATTATTGAAAATGTAAATGCAACAATGGCCATGGAAAATATGCCATTAGAGAACGAAGATAGAGGAAGAATTCTTGAATGTTTGGAGGGCAGAATATCTTTTCAAGAGGCAGTAGAAGCACTAGTGAATAAGTATACACATAAGCAGGTGTTTTAATGATGAATGAATATTACTATGAATATGAGCAAGATAGTTTTTATTGTTATCCGCACACGTATGTTTTAAAAAACAAATTAGGTATTACTGATGAGGAAGAATTAAAGAAAGCGGAACGAGAAATAACAGCACTTAGAACAGCACAGTTAATGCAGAATCCAATGGAAGGGATTTTTGACTTTGATTTTTTAAAAAGAATACATTTATTTCTTTTTGGTGATATATATGAATGGGCGGGACAAACAAGGAATGTAAATATTTCTAAAGGAAATCAATTTTGCAGATGTGAATTTATTGAAGACCAGATGAATAATGTAATGCAAAAATTAAAGAAAGAAGAGTATTTAGCTGGGTTGAAAAAGGAAAAATTGGCTCAGAGATTATCCTATTATATAGGAGAGATTAATGCAATACATCCATTTCGTGAAGGGAATGGAAGGACACAAAGGATGTTTATTGAGTTACTAGCGGAGCATAATGGATATCATTTGGATTTTTCCAAGATATCAAATGAAGAAATGTTGGAAGCAAGTTTGCAAACTTTTAATTTAGAGTATGAGTATATGGCAGAATTATTTATGAAAGCTTTAGATAAAAAGTAGTTTAGATATATAGAGAATATATTTGAAGGACGGTTGAACTGTTGAAAGCTCGAAACGTCCTTTTATTATAAATAGAATGGAGAAAATAAGATGATAAGGGCAATTATTTTTGATTTTGATTATACACTGGGAGATTCCACAAATGGTATTGCACTCAGTATCAATTATGCCTTGGAAAAGTTGGGGTATTCTGCACAAAATATTGTAGATATAAAAAAGACAATCGGTTTGTCTTTAAAGGATACATATAAGGCACTGACTTTAAAAGATAATTTGGCAGAAGCGGAACAATTTGCTGCATTATTTAAGGAGAAAGCAGATGAGGTCATGGTTGCTAATACACAGTTGTATGATGGGGTAGAGGTAGTTTTAAAGAAACTGAAGGCAAAGGGGTGTAAAATTGGTATTGTTACAACGAAATTTCATTATAGAATCGAACAGATATTAAATAAATTCGGTATGTCGGAGTGGATCGATCTTATTGTTGGTGCCGAGGACGTAAAAATAGCGAAACCAGATCCAGAAGGCTTGCTTTGGGCAGTAGAACATTTGGGCATAGCAAAGGATGAGATTCTTTATGTAGGGGATAGCCATGTGGATGCCAGAACCGCTGAAAATGCGAGTGTAAATTTTGCAGGAGTATTGACAGGAACGACAAGTAAGGAAACATTTAAAAAGTATCAAAGTGTTTTTTTAGGAGAAAACATTTTGGACATTTATCATTTTATTTCAGCTTGGAATGAGAAGAGGCCAGAATAAAGGAGCAATTTAGTAATCCGTATATAAAGTAACAGTGCGTTATTTCCTTGTTTTTTCCTGTAGTAGATGCGATAATAGCAGGAGAAATGATTGGATACTTAAAGAGAGCGATACAGAACCTGCTAGGAGGATGAATATGAATCAAGATATTTACGAAGTGAAATGTCCGAAAAAAATAAATAGAACTGTGATGGTGGAAACGGCAGTGCCAGGCTCAAAATCTATTACGAACAGAGCCTTACTTCTTGCAGCAATGGCAGAAGGCACAAGTACGATCAAAGGATGCCTTACAAGTGAGGACGCACGGCACTTTTTAGAATGTTTGAAAACGCTTGGTTTTCCAGTCGAAGAGACATCGGATATGGGGCTTGGCAGTAATGTGACTATAACCGGTTATGGCGGAGCCATTCCCATCAAAAAAGCAGAAATTTATGTGGGGAGTGCGGGAACAGCAGCCAGATTTTTAGTGGCGATGCTGGCATTTTCTGATGGCGAGTACATAGTTAATTCTTCAGAACAGATGAAAAAACGTCCCATGCAGCCTTTAATAGATTCTCTGAAAAATGCAGGAGCTATCGTAGAGTGCTTGGAAGAAGAGGGGCGTTTCCCATTACATATTATTGGAGCAAAGGATAAGAAAGCGATACCGGACAGTTTTACTGTCAATATAGATAAAAGCTCACAGTTTTTAAGTGCACTGCTCATTGCAGTAGGAACACTTGGGAAACAAGCAGAGATTCATGTAGTAGGAGCTCATGGTCTTAGTTATGTAGATCTGACTGCGGAAATGATGAAAAGTTTCGGGATCACTGTGGAAAAAAAGGCTGTGAATGGGCAGATAAAATATATTTTTTCAGGAGATGGCAGTTACAGAGCAATGGAATATGATGTAGAGCCTGATATGTCGGCGGCTGCTTATTTTTATGCGCTGGCAGCAGTATTGGGCACAAAAGTAGCTGTAAAAGGGGTAAAAGCCAATATGCTGCAGGGGGATGTGGAATTTCTTCATGTGCTGGAAAAAATGGGATGCGAGATACAAAAGTTAAAAAATGGAGATATAGCTGTATTCGGCACAGAGGATGGAAAACTGAAAGGCGGATTTACGATCGATATGTCTGCTTTTTCTGATCAGGCACTTACCTTAGCAGCAATAGCACCATTTGCAGATGCACCAATAACGATAACCGGTATAGGGCATATTCGTTTACAGGAGTGTGATAGAATCAATGCAATTGCAAAAAATCTAACAGAACTTGGTATAAGAGTAGATGAAAAAACAGATGAAGTAACAATATATCCGGGTATGCCAAGGTCCGGTGAAGTAGAAACTTATGATGATCACAGAGTGGCAATGTCATTTGCACTTACAGGACTCAGGACGGAGGGAGTATGCATCCTAAATCCATCCTGCTGTAAAAAGACATTTGCAGAATATTTTGAGGAGTTGGACAAGGTATTAACAAAACTTATGGCTGAATGTTAGGAGGAGGGACATGGGATTAAAAAATTTATTTTCTCGTAAAGAAGAGGAGAAAACACAGGAAAAAACAACAGACAGAGCAACAGGTTTTGTGCTTGGGGTATTAGATACTTTTCCATTGGTGAATTTGGATGATTTAGTAGTAACAGGAAGCGTAAAGGGAACGATTCATGTAGGAGATGCAGTGTATGTGTCCAATCCAGGCGAGGATGAGGATAGTATTTTTTTGACAACGATCGTGGGAATTGAGACTGCTCCAGGCGTAGCGGCACAGGAAGCTTCTGACTGTAGGGTTGGACTGCGTGTGGAAAAGGGAAAATTACATAAGATAAAAAAGGGAACAGTCCTTTATTCCAGAGATGCTTCCGCAGCAGACGTACACAATGCCTATATTGGTGCTTTAGGTGATGCCTATGTAATCATGAAGAAAATGGAATTATCGGAAAAAGATATAGAAGAATTAAGTATTACTGACTGTGCAGAAGTTTGGCGGTTGTTTTCCTGGTTTCATTCCAAAACAGCAAAGACAGATAGTGAGGAAGTAAAGCAGGAGAATAAAAGAAAAATAAATGTGCTTGGAGCTGCACTCTGTAAAAAGATATTGGCAGCCGATGAGATTTATTGTGTGTATAGCAAAGAAACCGGAGAGCCTTTCTTGTTTTCAAGAACGATCGATCAAAAAGATGGAAACTATATGTGTACTCCACCAGATATTATGATCTTTACGAATGCATATAAAACAGTTGCATCTGCTAATTTCTCGAATGACAGATTTGAGTTAAGAAAAATTGAAAATGGAGAGTCAAAGGATGGCATTTATAATTTCCTTGGAAGTACATTTTATCTGAATGGTGCATGCGGAGTGAGTGTTTTGTCAGAACAGGTTGCTATCAATGCAAGTATGCTTGTTCCAGCACCTGATTACAGTAATGTAAGACCGCAGAATATACCGGTTACGAATCCAGATCTGGTTCGTTGGATGCTGCTATTAGGACAATTGGGAAAACCAGAGGGAGATGATGCAGAACTCATTTATAAATTGTACTATCGCTTAATGTCCAAGGAGATGGTAAAGGCAAAATTGTTGATTCCGGTGCAGAACGATGGCGAGATTCCAGAAGCGGATGAAAATGGAAAAACAGTTCTGAAAAAAGGTGTCAATATGAAGTTCCCGACCATAGATGGAAAATATGATAAGCCAGCTGTACGCATGTATACGGATTGGAAACGTTTGCGGATGGCATATGGTACAGAGTGGGGCGGCTTAGTGCAGCCTATTGAAGGAATGATAGGTGTCTTTGATTGTGCGATCAATGTAACAGAATATTTGCAGGCAGGATGCTATGTGAGTGCAGACATGTTTGAAGCTATGAAAAAAATGTAAAATGGCATTCGATAAGAGATGAGATGAAAAAAGAATTTGTAAAAATGCCTTCATTGATGTAAAATATATATTAAGTATGAGTGGAAATTTTGGGGAATATTCATACTTGAGTATACAGTATATGAAAGTATAATGAGGGATTCTTATGCCGAAACTAAAGAAGATGATCAGCAGATATATGCAGATAATTACGCTGATAATGATTGTAGTAACACTTGTAGTTGCTCTTCAGGTTCAAATAAAAGGGGAACAACGTCAAGCACAGGAAAATTCTAATGCAATGTTTTATCAGATTGAACAAATATTAGAGGATAATCAAAGAGATCTGCCGGAACTTAAGGGAGAATATGAGGAGACATGTCTAAACAGTGCAAAGGCAATCGCCTATATTATTCAGTATCATCCGGATGTATTGGAGAGCGTGGAAGAGCTTAAAAAAATAGCAGAGCTTTTGGAAGTGGATGAAATACATATTTTTGATAAAACTGGTCGTATTTTTACGGGAACACATCCTGAGTATTACAATCTCACCGTTGATTCCGGGGAACAGATAAGCTTTTTTAAACCTATGCTGGAAGATACCTCTCTATGTCTTTGTCAGGATATTACACCAAATACTGCGGAGGCTAAATTGATGCAATATTCTGCAGTCTGGAGTGAGAATGAAGAGTTTATTGTGCAGGTAGGTATGGAACCTGTCAATGTCATGAAGGTAACAGAGAAAAATGAGTTATCTTATATTTTTTCTATGCTGAGAGTGTATGTTGGCGTTGATTTTTATGCGATTGACATGGAAAGTGGAGAAATTGTAGGTTCTACTATTCTGGATAGTGTAGGAAAAGACCTGACGGAAGTTGGTTTTGATTTAGAAAAGATTCAAAAGAATATGAGTGGATTTCAGGCTGCCATTAATGGGGTAAATTCTTATTGCGTTTTTAAGGAGTCAGGAACCAATCTTATTGGACGAGTTGTTTCTGATGACGTGCTTTATCGGGATGTTCCGGCTAATACTGCAGGACTTACTGTATGTCTTATTTTGATCGCAATGATCTTGGTATTTGCTGTAACAAAGTATATGAATAAATATGTTATTCATGGTATTTATGATGTAAATGAAAAATTGCGTGCGATTACAGAAGGAAATCTGGAAGAAAATGTAGACATTAGGAACAGCCTTGAATTTTCTGAACTCAGCAGCCATATTAATGCGCTGATAAAAAGCCTTTTATCCAGTACGGATAAAATTTCCTATGTATTAAATCAGACAAATATGCATATTGGCGTATATGAATACAATGAGAAGATGACGAATGTCCGATTTACGGAACATATTCCAGAGATACTGGCTCTTGATAAGGAGACGACCAGACAGTTTTCAGCAGATTATAAACTTTTTAGAGAATATATGAATCGATTACGTGAAAATCCTGTTTCTGAGGAGAAAGGTGTATTTTGTCTGGATGGGGATAGAGAAATTTATGTAAAACTTGAGGAAATTTTGCAGAACAATGATATTCTTGGTATTGTAATGGATGTGACGGAGGAAATTGTCAAGCGCAGACAAATCGAGGCGGAAAGAGATGTCGATTTGCTGACAGGTTTATACAATAGGAGAGGTCTTGAAAATAAATTGTCTGTATTGTTTGAAAACCCTGAAGCTCTAGGGTATGGCGCGCTTATTATGCTGGATGCCGATGGATTAAAAGGGATTAATGATAAGTATGGACATGAAAAAGGCGATATTTACCTGAAGAAAATTTCTGAGTTAGTGCGTGAATTTGGTCTGAAGGAATGTATCACTGCTAGATATGGTGGAGATGAATTTGTATTATTTCTGTATCAGTATGACAGTGAGGAAGAGTTGGTTGATACTATTAAAACGCTGGAATACATTCAGAATAATAGTTCCGCTCATTTGACTAGCGAATTAAAGATTCCTCTTAAATTTTCCTTTGGTGTCAGTATGACAAAGGGAGAGACAGATTATGAAAGTCTGCTAAAACAGGCAGATGAAAAAATGTATTCGAATAAACGTGATCGTAAGAAGGGCAGCGTTTCATAAATGTTTTTTAAATAAAGTGACTTAAAGCGTATCAGTTTTGCTGATACGCTTTTTTAATTTATGGGGAATTGTGTAAGCCAAAAGGATGTATCATTTATCTATTCTAAACATTTTGTATTTATAAATAAGTTTCTATATGCTAAAATGAGAAAAAATCTTTACAAATGACGGAGGAGAAGATTATGGGAATGGTAACTTGCCCTAATTGTGGAAAAGATACTTTTGATGATGAGAAATGTGTTTATTGTAATCATCCATTAAAGAAAAGAGAAAATCCATTTGATATGGAAAAGTATCAGTACATAAAAGCAGAATATTTGAAAACAAATAATAAAGCTGCTGCAATAAAAAGCGGTATGAAGCAGTTTGGTATATCCATGCAGGAGGCAAAGGAGATAGCGGATTTTATTGCGGATGAGATTTATGAAGATAATAATATTCGGTCAAAGGAACAGGTGGCAAGTCTGCTGAATGAAGATGAGCCGAAAGAAGTAAGAGAGGAAAGGGAAGCATACAATATTAAGGTATACAAATCGAAAAAAAATGCGCGTATTTTGTTCCCTATTTTATTCGTTGTGTTTGCTGTGCTGATCGTAAAGACACATTTGGCATTTGAGAGTCGTACACCAGTAATGATCTGTATCGTGGCATTTATTGCCAGCATGGTAGGAACTGCATACGGTACTTTTTCCAAACAGCCAAAAATGAAGGATTATTATAGATTTTCACTTATGGCATATTTTATTCATGTATTTTTATATCAGTTGATTGCGGAAGTAGTTCTTGTATGGGCTATTTTGTTATGTCGAGATCATGGAATCATAAAGGAATATCCATTGGTGTTTTTAGTATGGGGCATTTTGGAAGTGCTGTTGTTTATGAATATCCTTTTTAAATGGGGCGAAACATGCACCATTTATTTCTCAACCGAACCGGGAAATTATATGTATGGTTATAATCTTCCCGTGCGTAAAGCCCATAGAAATGGAAAGAAAACAAACAGAATATATGCAATTTATTATCAGATCAGAACCATTACAAAAATAGAAGAACATATGCATTCTTTTGTGATTTATGGAACGATAATAAAGGGTGGTGGTCCAAGACAACATAGACCATCGTCAGTACATGGAAAGCAAACGCAGATAGAAAAGGTTAAGATTCCAAAATGTTTCCAGAATAACAAGGAGTTGCTTGAAAAACTAAAAAAATGAAAAAATAAGTAAAATCAAGCCTTTGCAACGGGAATTAACGCAATTGTTTTCTTTTGTTGACAGATTGTAAACCTTGCTTGGTAGCCATTTTTTATGGTGGTTCTGTACAATAAGACCATCAAAACAAGTTACCAAGGAGGAATAACAAATGAAACAAGCGAAACAATATTTAAGAATGATTAATCCATTCAATGACACACAGGAAATACCTAATGCAGTTTATGTAATGAAAAAAATACTGGCATTTATAATCCTTTATTATTGTGCTGCCGTCATAGGAGAAGCCATTATTATAGGCGGGGTATCCGCAATGGGGTATGATCCTCTGCACGGAGAGATGCCAGCAGGCAGTGAGCTTTTTCCTTATTATGGATATAGTATTTTTATTTTATGTACCGTTCTTTATTGTAAACTGATTGAAAAAAGAAACCTTCGTTCCATGGGTTTTAGCAAGTCCGTTTGGGATTACATAGTTGGAGCTGGCATTGCGGTTATTATATTGGCAGTGATCATGGGGATGTGTTGCATAACAGGATGTATCTCTTATGAAGGAATTAGCAAAAATGCGAATTATGGATATTTGGTTATTCTGTTTGGAGGATTTATCATTCAGAGTATGGGTGAGGAAGTTTTGTGCCGTGGTTTTTTGATGCCAACACTTTTGAAGAAAGTATCCATGCCGATTGCAGTATTTATTAGCTCCACTGCATTTGCTTTTCCACATTTTTCTTCTCTTTTCGAGATGGAAATGCAGTTTAGAATTGTTGGGGTATTGAATTTATATCTTATTTCCGTTATTTTTTCATTATTGATCCTTTGTCGTTCTAACATATGGGTAGCATGTGGATTGCACGGTGTATGGAACTTTTTACTGTATGGTGTGTTCGGATTGAACTTAAGTGGAAATGAAACAAATGCAGCAGGAATACTTTCTTTCAAAGTGGAGACATCTACGATTTTGAATGGTGGTATATATGGCATTGAATCCAGTATCATTACAACGATTGTGTTAGCGATAGCAGCTGCTTTACTTTATAAATGGTATAGTGGAAATAGAAAAACGAAAGAAATGTAAAAAATACAAATTCGGGGATTTAAGGAAGGTTTGGAAAATGGAATTTCATAATAGATTATATAATTTGAGAAAACAAAAAGGATTGTCGCAGGAAGAATTAGCAAATAGGCTGAATGTTTCCAGACAGACAGTCTCCAAATGGGAAATTGGAGATTCTACACCGGATATGGAGAAACTGTCTGCGATCAGTGAATTGTTTGAAGTATCATTGGACGAGTTAGTTTTAGGAAAAGAGCCAGCTTCTTCGGAAGGAAGCACTTCCAATACTTCAGAAATTTTAAATGTGATAGAAGAAAAGGTACTGACTGCTGACAATAAAGAGAAAGTCGGAAAAGGATTGAAAATAGCAGGAATCATAGCTGGTGTAGTTGTGGTAGTAGATATCATCAGCATGATCATATATTTTCTGCTTTTTGGAGTACCAAAATAAAAATAGAAAGAGGCAAAGAAAGTGGACATTGAACAAATACTTGCAGAATATGATGCCATGTTTGGAAAGAACAGCCTTGATGAAATTGAGCAATATTTGGTTGGTCAGATCCATCAGGCAGCAGAACAGGCTGAGCTTGGAAATGTGATTACCTTACTGAATGAAATGATCGGATTTTGTCGGGATACAACACAAAAAGAGAAGGCATTGAAATATTGTGAGGAACTGAAAAAGGTTCTAAGTGCACTGCATATGGAAGGCAGTATTGAGTATGCCACTTCTTTACTGAATATTACGAATGCATACAGAGCATTTGGTTTATTTGAACAGTCTCTTGCTGCCTATCATGAAGTAGTGAAAATCTATCAGGAAAAGCTTCCGGCAAATGACTTTCGGTTCGCGAGCCTTTATAATAATTGGAGTCTTTTGTATCAGGAGATGGAAGACTTCGTAAATGCAAGGGAAATGCTCTTGCGGGCACTTCGTATTGTGGAAACTTATGAAGAGGCGGTTATGGAACAGGCGACCACAAAAGTAAATCTGGCAGCAACATTATTGCAAATTGGAACAAAGGAAGCTTATCAAGAAGCAGTTTCCTATCTTGGCGAGGCTTTACAAGTATTTGAAGAGGATGGGGGACGGGATTTCCATTATGGAGCTGCATTAGTGACAATGGGAGATGCCTGTCGTTATGCGAAAGATTATGCGAATGCTGCCAAAAACTACGAAGCAGGTTTAAAAGAAATAGAAAAGCATGTAGGGAAAACAGATAATTATGCGAGAGTTTTAGAAAAGTATGATTATGTAAAGAGCATGCTTCATGAAAAAGAGAATGAGACATCCAATCTGGAACAATGCATGGCATTTTATGAGAAGTATGGAAAAGAAATGATCCATGCTCATTTTCCGGAGTACGAAGAGCGAATTGCCATAGGTTTAGTTGGTGAAGGCTCGGATTGCTATGGATTTGATGATGAAATCTCTAAGGATCATGATTATGAGGTCGGATTTTGTATGTGGCTTACAGAAGAAGATTATAAAAAAATTGGTAAGTCACTGACAGAGGAATATGATAAAATACTGTCTGCTTTTTCGAGGCAGCAGGGTAAAAGGCTCTTTTTAAGGCAGCGTCGAGGCGTTTTTTCAGTGAATGCTTTTTATAATGGACTGCTGGGAACGAAGTATGATTTTGAAGGTGGCGGTTCTTTTTCTTACGAAGACATTCCGGAATTTTGTCTGGCAGCCGCTACGAATGGAAAAGTATTTCGTGATGATTATGGACTTTTTTCAAAAGTGCGGGAGACATTATTACAGTATTATCCGGAGGAATTATGGAGAAAGAAGCTTGCACAGGGCATGCATGAGTTTTCACAGTATGCACAAAGCAATTATGCAAGAATGATGGCAAGGAAAGATATATTGACTGCGAATTTATGCAAAATGAAAGCTGTGGAAGTGACAATGGATCTATTGTATTTGCTGCAGCGAAAGTTTGCTCCGTACTACAAATGGAAGAAAAAGGGATTGGAAAAGGATTCCTTTTCTGTAAAAGTACTCACTTTACTGGAAAAAATCGCAGCATTGCCGAATCAAACAGCAGCATGGGAAAATACAAAATACAGTTCAGAAGTTGTTCATACAAAGGATTCCTGTATTTGTTTATTTGAAGAAGTGGCAGGACTTTTATTAGAAGAATTGAAAAGACAAAATCTGGTAAAGGGTGAGGATGTTTTTTTAGAGTCCTATATTGGTCAGATCTTGAGAGGGAAAAATATGGATATCGTTGAAAAGATTGTAGCATTAGAATGGAAACAGTTTGATAAGGTAAAAAATGAAGGTGGAAGAGCAGATTGTCAGGATAATTGGGGAACTTTTTCTATTATGCGAAAAAGCCAATATCTGGCATGGACGGAAGATTTGTTAGAAAGCTTTTATAATGACTTGCTTGCTGCACAAGAGAAGGGCTGGAACCTGATCATGGAAAAGTATGCCAGAATGATGGAAAGTACCTGTCCTGAAAGATATGCAGAATTTGAAAAAGATTTGCCACAGATCAGTGAGGAAAGAATTGCCATTCAGGAGGAGATCATTAAGATTCAGGTTGCTTGGATGGAAGAATTTGCCGCTAAATATCCAAAGATGGCAGGCAATGCACGAAGTATCAGAAGTAGTGAAGATACGGCATATAATACTTCCTATGAAACTTATCTTCGAGGCGAGATAAGCACTTATTCAGAAAATACGTTTCTTTTGTACGGCAGATTTGTTGCAATGCTTATGCAGGAAAACAAGAATCTGGCATATGAGATCATGGCTAATACAGCAAAGCTGTACGGATATCTTTCCGTGGAGGATGCAGAGAGCAAATTATAAAATAAATATAAAATAGGTATTTTCTACCATTGACAAATTGTGACATGACTGATAAAATCCTTCTTTGGATGACTTATCCATATATAACAAGGGAGGAACAAAAGAAATGAAAAAGTTAGTAGTTTTGCTCGTAGCTGTTATGGCAATTGGTTTACTTGGAGGTTGTGGTAACAAATTTGATGCAGCAAAATACACACAGGCATTGTTAGACAACTCTTACAAAAACGATTCATCCTTAATGGTTGAAATGGAAATCGCTACAGCAGAAGAAGCAGCTGAGATTTATGAGCAGGGTCTTGACGCAGAAATGGATGCTATGATCAGTTCTGGTGATATCACAGAAGAACAGGCAACTGAATTCCGTCAGGTAATCGCTGATATTCTTGCAGGTGCTAAATATACTGTAGGTGAAGCTGAGAAACAGGATGATGGTTCTTATGTAGTAACAGTTGAATACGAAAAAATGAACGTATTCGTTCCAGCAATGGAAGCTTATATGACAGAAGTTACTGACATGATGACAGCTTGGACAGAAGCAGCAACAGCTGGTGAAGAAGTACCATCTGAAGATGAAATGTACAACGAAGTTATCATGGCATTAAAAGATTGTCTTGTAGATGCTCTTGCAAATGCAACATATGGGGAAACAGCAACAGCAACAGTTAGAATCGAACTGATCGACAACGTTTGGACACCAAGCGAAGCTGATCTTACAAATCTTGAAACAGTATTCTTTGATATTGATGAAATGAACAGCATTCAGTATTAATAAATAGAATGATATAATGTACGAAAAGACCATCGGAAACGATGGTCTTTTTTGTTATGTAAAAAATGGAACTTGACAAATAAATAATGGTTAGCATATGCTAAACCCCCTTCCTTTTGACAGCAGCCTGTTTGTTTGCTAAAGGATCTGAAAGATTTCATGAGTGGTTCGTTGGAACCAGCCTTTATAAAAAATATATAGTGCAGGCGGTACATAAAAAAGAAATGACAGGAAGTGCCAAAGCCAAAATGATGTGTACACTTGGAATTTTATTTGCAATAGGATTTTATTTTTCACCTATATGGCATGCAAAGCTGTTGATCGTAGTTGTGGCGCTCGGACATTTTTATTATTTCCTATTCAAGATAAAAACGGTGAAAGTCACAAGCTAGGAAGTAGTTAACTATAGAGGTTAAAGAGGAGGTTATTATGAAAAAAAAGAAAAATATATTTTTATTTGTTATTACGTTAGCGTTGTGTGTAGTTCTGTTCTGTGTAAAGCTGACCGGATTAGCGGTTCATATGGTGGCAGGCTGTATGTTATTAAGTGTTGTAGTAAAACACGTTTGCAAAAATATGCTCAAACTACAGTATATGCCAAAAAGAATAAAAGTAGTAGACTGGGTACTTTTGATTAGTATTATAGCCTTATTCGTGACAGGGGTACTGGCACATATCTGGCATGGTGTTATCGTGATGAAAGTGCTGCATGCTCTTTGTGGAATCGTTTTTGTGATCGGAATCCTCATTCATGCCATGCAGCATAAGGCGAAAGGAAAAGGTGTTGTAAAGGATGTTTCATAAAAGATTATTAAAAGAATTTAAGGATAATCAAAAATATGTCATCGGTATGGTGGTAACGCAATGGATCTCTTTACTTGCAAATGTAGTTTTAATGTTTGAAACAGTTACCTTTTTAGAGAAGCTGTCAGCTCAAAAGGTGGACATGCAAAGCAGTATATGGCTTCTGATTACTCTTTGTATCGTTCTTTTGGTGCGGGGGATTTCAACTACTATAAACAGTAAGCTTTCCTTTCAGGCGGCTACGAATGTGAAGGTACGTTTGCGGGAGAGGATTTATCAAAAGCTCATGCAGCTTGGCAGCGGGTATCGTAACACGATCGCAACCTCGGAAGCAGTACAGATCAGTACGGAAGGCGTGGAGCAGTTAGAGATCTATTTTGCAAAATATGTGCCGCAGTTCTTTTACAGTATGCTGGCGCCGGTTACTTTATTTTTTATTGTAGGAAGTATGAGTTTAAAAGTGGCAGCGGTCTTGCTTCTTTGTGTGCCGCTTATTCCGGTGTCCATTGTGGCGGTGCAGAAGTTCGCAAAAAAAATGTTGAACAAATATTGGGGGACTTATACGGAGCTTGGAGATTCTTTTTTGGAAAGTCTGCAGGCTTTGACTACACTAAAAATTTATGAGGCGGACGAGCGGTATGCCCAAAAGATGGACGAGGAGGCAGAAGAATTTCGTAAAATTACAATGCGGGTGCTTGTTATGCAGCTCAATTCTATCAGTGTCATGGATCTGGTCGCTTATGGGGGTGCGGCTCTTGGTATTATTTTAAGTATTTTTGAATTTCGTGCCGGAGCGATCACTTTTGCAGAATGTTTATTTATTATTCTGATCTCGGCAGAATTCTTTTTACCTCTTCGACTGCTCGGTTCTTTTTTCCATATTGCCATGAATGGTAATGCAGCAGCAAATAAGATTTTTGCGCTGCTAGATACACCAGAGAAGGAGAAAGGAAGCAGGAGAGATATAACAGGGGAGAAAATAGAATTAAAGCATGTGAGCTTTGCCTATCCGGATGCACAAAGGAATGTGTTAAATGATGTTTCCCTGCAGATTCCAGCACATAAATTTACGGCATTTGTAGGGGCTTCCGGTTGTGGAAAGAGTACCATTGTTTCCCTCCTTATGAAGGAGCTTACCGATTATAGCGGAGAAATTTTGATCGGTGGAAAGGCACTTTCGGATATAGAGGAAGAAACGCTGTATCGGAAAATGACGCGTATCACACATGACAGTTATTTATTTAAAGGAACGCTGGAAGAAAACTTGCGGATGGGAAAAGAACAGGCGAAGGAAGTGGAACTGGAAGCTGTGCTAAAGCAAGTGGATCTGTACGAAACCACGTTGGAAAAAGGTGGCTTATCCATGTGGATAGAAGAAAAGGGAGCAAATTTATCCGGTGGTCAGAAACAGAGAATTGCGCTGGCAAGAGCTATTTTGCACGACAGTGAGATTTATATTTTTGATGAAGCGACTTCGAATGTGGATGTGGAAAGTGAGAACCGTATTATGGAAGTAGTACGGCAGTTAGCTAAAACGAAAACGGTCATCGTGATCTCTCATCGTCTTGCGAATGTAGTGGATGCAGATCGGATTTTGGTGATGGAAAAGAGTCATATTATCGAGCAGGGAACACACGAAGAGCTGCTATCTGCACATGGTCATTATTGTAGTTTGTATCAGGCACAGCAGGAATTGGAAAACTATGGGAAATGTGATGGAGAAAAAGGGACGTTTGGACAGGAAGATAGGAGGTGTCATCATGAAGCAGTCTAAAAGAAATGGATTTCAGGTCATGCTTGGACTTATAGGAATGGTAAAGCCTCTTATGGGAATTATGTGCATTGCCATTTTGATGGGATGTATTGGAAATCTGATGGCAACCTTTATTACCGTATTTGGCGGCTTTGGTCTGCTCCATATGCTCGGAATAGATCAGGAAATGTCCATCCAAGTAATCTTGACTTGCATTATTCTATTTGCAGTTTTGCGTGGTGTGCTGCGCTATGCGGAGCAGGCATGCAACCATTACATTGCTTTTAAGCTTCTGGCAAGAATCCGCCATAAAGTGTTCGCAGCACTTCGGAAGCTTACTCCGGCAAAGTTAGAGGGTGCGGAAAAAGGCAATCTGATATCGATCATTACAAGTGATATTGAGCTTTTGGAAGTATTTTATGCACATACCATATCACCAATATGTATCGCAGTTATCCCGCTTTTCAATGGAAAAAGAGGAAGTGGCAGAGGACAGGACTATCGAAATTTATTTGGAAAATTAAATACTACGGTATTGGATAACCTTTATGGATTAGAAGAAATATTGCAATATCAACAGGCAGATAAAAGACTGGAAAAAATGCAGGAACAGACGAAAATGCTGGAAGAGACAAACCGACAGTTAAAACGGGAAGAAAACAGGCAGAAGGTTCTGACAGATAGTGTGATCTTGGCTGCAGGGATTGTGACGGCGGTAGTTGCCGGAGTGTTGATGAGTCAGGGAAAGATAGCGTTTTTTGAGGCAGTAACCGTTGTGATCGCCATGATGAGTTCTTTCGGTCCTACAGCAGCGTTGTCTGCATTATCGAACAATTTGCAGCATACGTTAGCAAGTGGAAACAGGGTGCTTGATCTGTTGGAGGAAGAACCAGTCACTTTGGATATTACGACGGGAAAAGAAGTATGCGGCGGTACTATTGCGTGTGATAGGGTGACGTTTGGCTATGAGCCGGATGCACAGAAAATTTTGGAAAATTTTGATGCTGCGTTTGCAGAACACAAGATTCATGGAATTTTAGGAAAGAGCGGCTGTGGAAAATCAACGCTCCTAAAGCTTCTCATGCGCTTTTTTGAAACGGAGAAGGGAAAAATCTCATATGGGGGAGAGAATGTTAATACGATAAAAACAGAAAGTTTAAGGAAACATATTTCTTATGTGACACAGGAGACTTTTCTTTTTCAGGATACGATTGAGAATAATATAAAAATAGCAAAAGAAGATGCCAGTAGAGAGGAAGTGATCAGTGCAGCGAAGAAAGCTTCTATTCATGATTTTATTGTGTCGCTGCCTGCAGGCTATGATACAAAGCTGGCGGAGCTTGGAGATTCAGTGTCAGGTGGAGAGAGACAAAGAATCGGACTGGCAAGAGCATTTTTACATGACAGTGATGTCATATTTTTGGACGAGCCTACCAGTAACATAGACAGTCTCAATGAAGGGATTATTTTGAAAAGTCTGGAACAGGCAAGAGAAGATAAAACGATTTTATTAGTATCGCATAGAAAATCGACAATGAGCATTGCAGATGAAGTCATTGCGATGTAGAAAAAATGCTGCCTGAATTTAGCAGGCAGCATCAATATTCATTCCGATGTATTTAATCCCATCAGTAGCTTTTTTATCCTGCTGATAGGGATTTTCTTCGTTATAATATTTTATTTGTGTACTTGTCTCCCCACCGGATACATAAGAACGTCCGCATTCCGGACAGACTGAAGTATGAATGGAAACATTGGCGGAAATTACTTCGCCGTTATTCAGTGCAGCCTTTTTGTATGCATTGGAAACATGCTCCTGTTCATGGGCGCGTACAGCAGATGCAGATGCTCCTGGGGAAATATGTGTTGCAGATTTGTAAGAGACCATCTCATCGGAACCATCCTGATATTTGCGGTTCTTACATGTTTCACATTCTGCCGGAGAAGATTTCCTTCCAGGTACTTTCTCTGTGGATTCTCCCGGATTTTTTATGATCGTAGAGCCTTCCGGGTTCTTACCATAATTTGAATAATCATAACCGGTTGTCATATTTGTAATAGAATTAACCATATTTACCAATCCTCCTTGCTGCTTTTATATAAGCAAAGTAAGATGCGTTGAACAAAATCTTTATCTATATAAAAATTTTAACATGATTTGGTAAAAAAGACAATTCCTGATCTTTTTTTGTTAAGGAAACAAAATAATAATTGACATATTGATTTTACAGTGGTATAAATATTATCAAACAAAAGCAATGGTGCGAGATACCATTGCTTTTTGTGCGTTTTAGAGAAAAAATGGCATGTTTTTTATGCCAGTGACCAGGAGGAGAAAAATATGAAGAGTGTAAAAAGAATTTTTGCATGCTGTCTTATAGTGGTATTGACATTATCTTTGTGTACAGCTTGCGGTAGTAAGAAGGAGACCTTAAAAGTAGGTATGGAAATTGGTTATCCGCCATTTGAATATTATGATACAGATGGTACAACACCAGTTGGTGTGGATGTAGAATTGGCATATGCCATTGCAGAAGAACTGGATATGGATGTAGAACTGGTAGATACTGCATGGGATGGTATATTTGCAGGACTTGCAAAAGGCGACTATGACTGTATTATGTCTGCGGTAACGATCACGCCGGACAGACTTTTGGAATTTGATTTTTCAGACCCTTATATCCAGAATTATCAGTGTATCGTTTCCTTGAAAGACAGTGATATCAAGCCGGCTTCTGTAGAAGAACTGGAAGGTCTTAAAGTGGGGTATCAGGAAGAGACAACTTCCGACACATATTTGACAGACTACATAACAGCAAGTGGCGCTACTATTGATACTTATGAATATGCGAAGGTCATTCAGGTATTTGATGAATTAGAGCTTGGAAGAATTGATGCTATTATCTGTGACAGTACAGTTGCTGCAAGCTATGTTGGTGAAGGCAGTATTTATGAGATCACATGGCAGCAGGAGGATGAGCCGGAAGAATTTGGTGTTTGTATTCAAAAAGGAGATACAGAACTTGTAGAGAAAATAAATGGAGCCTTAGAAACCTTAAAGAACAATGGAAAACTGGATGAAATTTTAAGCAAATACTTTTAAGGATCAAGCAGTAGGCGGAGAGAGGTAAAATGTGAAAAGAGTAAAGAAACATTTAAAATTATGGATTACGTTAGCGGTAATTGTTGTATTATGTATTCCGCTTATTGCGCTGAATCCTTCCGAAAAAAAGCTGCGAGCAGAAATTCCACAAGATTTTTATAAGGAAGAAGTGAAAAAATCCAGTGATGTATATAAGGATTGGAAGATTTTTTCAACCTTGATCGTTACCCAGCAGATTTCCAGCAATCAGGCAAACCGCTTTTATGTTGTTGGAATTGCTGGTAACACTTTTGGCGTCTATATGGATGAAACCACATCCTTAAGTGTCGGTGGAAATGTGGTGAAATTTGTTGCAAACTGTACGTCCTGGATTCCTAATCTTTTAAAAGGCGCAGAAATTACAGTTCTTTTAACAATCTGTTCTGTGACGGTGGGCGTACTTTTAAGTATTTTTCTGGCACTTGGAAAAATGTCAAAAATAAAGATCATACAGGCATTCAGCAGTGGATACATATTTTTATTCCGGGGAACTCCGCTTCTTATGCAGTTGTTCTTTATCTATTATGGATTGCCATTGATCAATCCGGCATTGTCTATTAATGACAGGTTTACAGCAGCATGGATTGCATTTAGTTTAAATACAGCTGCTTATTGTGCAGAAATCATTCGTGCGGGCATTCAGTCTATTGACAAAGGACAGTTTGAGGCAGCAAAGGCACTGGGCTTTAGTTATGCAAAAACGATGCGGAAAATTATTATTCCACAGACTTATAGACGTCTGATCCCGCCGATCGCGAATGAATTTATTATGGTATTAAAGGATGCCTCCTTAACGTCGATCATAGCACTACAGGATTTGTCCAAGGTGACACAGTCCATTATGACTTCCACCAATGATGTATGGATTTATCTGCCATCTATGGCAATTTACTTGATCATTACCGGTGTGTTTACAAAAATCTTTACTGTATTGGAAAAGAAATTTTCTATCTATGAGTAGAAAGGAAGAGAAGTATGAATATCATAAAAACAGAAAATTTATGTAAGGATTTTGGAGAACTAAAGGTTTTAAAAGACTGTTCTTTAGAGGTGGCACAAGGAGAGGTGGTATGTATCATTGGACCATCCGGCGCTGGTAAATCCACATTTTTACGCTCCTTAAACCGACTGGAAAAAATTACTTCCGGGAAAATATGGTTGAATGATATATTGATAGATGATAGAAAACATGGTGTGAACAAGGTGCAGATGCCGAAAAAAGAAAAAGAAGCACTCTTACTTGACATGGGCATGGTATTTCAGAGATTTAATCTGTTCCCGCATCTTACCGTTTTGGAAAACGTCATGCTCGCCCCGGTAGAAGTGAAGGGAATGAAGAAGGAGGAAGCAAAGGAAATTGCGAAAGAGCTCATTGCCAAAGTAGGGCTCGCTTCTAAAGAAAATGTATTTCCTTCCAAATTGTCTGGTGGACAACAACAGAGAGTTGCCATTGCACGCGCGCTTGCCATGCAGCCGAAAGTGATGTTGTTTGATGAGCCTACTTCGGCGCTTGATCCAGAGCTTGTTGGCGAAGTGCTGCAGGTCATGAAGGATTTGGCAAAAGAAGGTATGACGATGTTAGTCGTTACGCATGAAATGGGATTTGCAAAAGAAGTGGCAGACAGAGTCGTGTTTATGTATCAGGGAGAAATTCTGGAGGTAGCACCACCAGAAAAGATATTCTCGAATCCAGAGCATGAAAGGACAAGAACTTTTTTGCAGTCTGTTCTGAATGCTTAGGAAAATAGAAAAAGACAGAAAGAGAACAGAAATGAGTAAAATAAATTGGAAAAATCCACTTATGCTGCTTACTACGGCTATTATATGGGGTGTCGCATTTGTGGCACAGAGCGTAGGAATGGAGTATATCGGACCGTTTACCTTTAATTTTGTAAGAAACATGATCGGCGGTTTCGTATTGATTCCCTGTATTTGGTTTTTGAACAAATGGAAGGCAAAAGAAGGTGTGGTAGAAAACGTAGAGCAGAAACAGGATAAAAAGACACTTCTTCTTGGTGGTATTTGTTGCGGTATTGCTCTTTGTCTGGCATCCAATATGCAACAGATTGGGATTCAATATACCACCGTAGGAAAAGCAGGCTTTATTACAGCACTTTATATTATCATTGTGCCGATCATGGGTATTTTCTTAAAAAAGAAATGTGGGATACAAATCTGGATCAGTGTAGTGATTGCACTTGCAGGATTTTATCTTTTGAGTGTGAAGGAAGGATTTAAACTGGAAGCGGCAGATACCTATCTTTTGTGCTCCGCAGTGCTCTTTTCTATACATATTCTTGTGATAGATTATTTTTCACCCAAGGTAGATGGTGTGAAAATGTCCTGCATTCAGTTTTTTGTCTGTAGTATTTTATCTGGCATTATGATGCTTTTCACAGAAACCCCTACTATACACGATATTTTTGCTGCATGGATGCCGATCTTGTATGCGGGCGTACTCTCTTGTGGCGTGGCATATACGCTGCAGATTGTAGGGCAGAAGGACTTTAATCCAACGATAGCCTCTTTGATCTTGAGTTTGGAATCCGTGTTTTCTGCACTGGCAGGCTGGCTGATATTGCATCAGGCATTATCCAAAAGAGAAGTAGTAGGATGTGTATTGATCTTTTGCGCGATACTATTGGCACAAATACCATGGAAGAAAAAGAAAGATTCGTGTTTGTAAATTTTATGTTAAGAAATTGTTGACAGATTTATGAAAGAGGAGTAAACTTTCTGACATAAGAAACAAAGGCGTTCTGCTTATAGCAGAGCGCCCTTTTTTTATTTCAAGGATACTGCTAAGTGGATGCAAAAAGTTAGGAGCGTGATAACAATGGAAGTTAGGGAAAGAATTGATTTGTTGGAGCGTGCGGATATCGTGAATTCGCTCTTGGCACGTTATGGGGTAAAATTCGGAATTTATAAGAACAACACTTTTCATGAGCAGCTTTTTCCATTTGATCCGATTCCAAGAGTAATTGGAAAGGAAGAGTTCGCCTATTTGGAAAAGGGTTTAAAGCAACGTGTACAGGCATTAAATTTATTCCTGAAGGATATTTATAATGAGAAGAAAATTCTAAAGGATAAAATTGTGCCGGAGGAGTTTATTTATGCTTCCAGTGGTTATCTTGCTCAGTGTGAGGGAATTGTACCATCCAAAGGAGTCTTTTCTCATATTTCCGGTATTGATCTGGTACTTGGAAAAGATGGAGTGTGGTATATCTTAGAAGATAATTTAAGAGTTCCATCCGGAGCATCTTATCCTATGATTGCAAGAGAGCTTTGCCGCAGGAGCAGCCCAAAGACATTTCAAAGTGTTTCGGTAGCGGATAACCGTTCCTATGCTGAACTATTAAAGAAAACATTGGATTATGTCAATACAGGAGGATTAACGGTCGTGTTGACACCGGGCAGATATAATGCCGCTTATTTTGAACATTCTTATCTTGCAGAAAAGATGAAGGTGCCGCTTGTTTCAAGTCATGATCTGATCACAGAAAATGATAAGTTGTATTTTGTAGATTATAGCGGAAAGAAGGAACAGGTCGGAGCGGTTTACCGCCGTATTTCAGACGAATATTTAGATCCAATGAACTTTAATCATGAATCGGTCATTGGTGTTCCTCATATTTTTGATATTTATAGGAAAGGTAATGTGGCAATTGTAAATGCACCGGGAAATGGTGTGGCGGATGATAAGGGAATTTATTATTTCGTACCGAAAATGATTCGTTATTATCTTGGGGAAGAACCAATTTTACATAATGCACCGACTTATTTACCTTATTATGAAGAGGATATGACTTATGTCCTTGAGAATTTTGATAAGCTGGTATTAAAGGATGTGGCAGAAGCCGGCGGATACGGAGTTGTGTTTGGAAATAGTATGAGTTCTAAGCAGAAGGAAGATTTCCTTGTTCTTTTAAAGAGAGAACCCCGCCGTTTCATTGCACAGGAAGTAATCGATTTTTGTGATCTGCCAATTCAGGAAAAAGGAGAACAGTTTGAAAGAAAAGCGGATTTGCGAGCTTTCGTATTATCTTCTGATGAGCCTGTTGTATGGAAGAGCGGGCTTACAAGATTTTCAAGAAATCCAGATTCCTTTATCGTAAATTCATCACAGGGAGGAGGATTTAAAGATACATGGGTGTTAAATCAGTAGAACATATAGACAGACTGTACTGGCTTGGAAGATACTCTGAGCGGGTATATACAACAATAAAGCTCTATGGAAAGCGTTTTGACAGTATGATCGAAGAAGATGCAGAAGGGTATGAGGAATTTTGCCAATCATTGGAAATTCCGAATATTTACACTTCTGTAGAAGATTTCAGAGAAAAATACCCTTTTGGAAGGGATGATCCAAATTCTATTTACAGCAATCTGATGAGGGCATATGACAATGCCATAGAGCTGCGAGAGGAAATCGGCAGCGAGACATTGGCTTATGTGCAGATGGCTGTATATGAGCTGAATAAAGCGGCGATCAGCGATGCACCAATGATCGAATTTCAGAATATTTTGGATGATACACTTGCTTTTTGGGGCATTGTAGATGATCAGATTGAAGATGAGGAGACTCGAAATATTATAAAACTTGGTAAACGAGTGGAGCGGATTGACTTATATGGAAGACTTCGTGTGGACCGCGCTTCTATGAGAAGGGAAGTTCATCGTATTAACGGTAGGATTGACAGATCAGGTCTTCGATATAATAAACAGGCACTTGCAAGGATCAACGAACTTATTGAAGAAGAAGACTTGAATTATCCAGAAATCGTGAGGGAAATCGAGAAAATACTGGAGGTTTAAGAGGGTGAAAAAGCTGAAATTCAGGTATGCGCTTAGGATTGAGTTCGACATGCCGGTAACACAGCACAGCTTCACGGTACGCTGTTTGCCTGTATCCGATGAAAGGCAGGCAATCTTACAACAAAATATTCACATTCTGCCGAAGGAATTCCTAAGTGAAAACAGGGATTCCTTCGGTAATATTTATTTTTTTGGAAGAACAGAAGCACCGCATAATCTGTTTGAAGTTGTGACAGAAGGAATAGCGCAGACGGGGCTTGCGAAAGGAACAAAAGCAGAAGAAGAATATCGGCTTGGTATGTTTTTAGGGCAGACATTTTATACAAAGCCGGATGAAGCGTTGAAAGCATTTTTTGATGGAATGAAAATACCTGCCGGAACAAGACTTCAAAAGAGTCAGTTTATTATGGAAGCAATACGTGAAAAGTTTGCGTATGTGTCAGGAGTAACTAATATTTCCACTACAGCGGCACAGGCGTGGAAAATGAAACAAGGCGTGTGTCAGGACTATTCTCATATCATGCTGTCTTTATGCAGAATGGCAGGAATCCCTTGTCGTTATGTAGCAGGGATGCTGATAGGAGAGGGTTTAAGCCATGCATGGGTGGAAATTGAAGAGGATGGAATGTGGTATGGACTAGATCCAACAAACGGAACAGAGGTATTGGAAGATCATATCAAAATATCCCATGGAAGGGATTATGAAGACTGTCTGATCAATCAAGGTGTTTTTACCGGACTTGCAAAGCAGTCACAAAGTATATCCGTCAGTGTGATGGAGGAAGTAGAAGAAAAGAAAGAAGGGAAAGAGAAGCATGATCACATCAATAGCCAGTGTACCTCTTCCAGTAGATGAAACATTGGAAATTAAAAAAAATCGTTTTGTCCCGGAAGATGGTGGAAACGGGAGACGTATCAGCATTGTGACTGGTATACATGGAGATGAACTGGAGGGACAGCTTGTCTGTTACGAGGTAGCTAGAAAAATACGGGAGAATCCGCAGAAACTGTTAGGAACGGTCGATCTGTATCCAGCATTAAATCCTTTGGGGATTGATTCCATTACGCGTGGTATTCCGGGATTTGATCTGGACATGAATCGTATATTTCCTGGAGTACCGGATGGCGCAATGACGGAGTATCTGGCAACAAGGATTGTAAAAGATCTGGTCGGTTCGGATCTTTGTCTGGATATTCATGCCAGCAATATTTATTTAACGGAGCTGCCACAAATAAGAATTAATGAATTACATAAAGAAACATTAGTACCTTTGGCGAAGGAAGCAAATGTAGATTTTGTCTGGGTGCATGGTGCAAATACGGTCTTAGAGTCCACTTTAGCGCACAGCATGAATAGTCTGGGCGTTCCTACACTTGTAGCGGAAATGGGGGTTGGTATGCGCCTGACACCAGAATATGCGAAGCAGCTTACTGATGGAATCTTTCGTTTAATGCAAAGGCTGCATATTTGGGAAAAAGAAGAGATACAAGTGAAAGAGCCGATCATATCGGAAAATCCAGATGAAATCTGTTATATGAATGCACCGGTATCAGGATTATTTCTGAAGAAAAAGAAACATGGTGTAATAGTTGAAAAAGGGGAAGAGATCGGTGCTATTTTAAATCCGTATACAGGTGAGATTATGGAAAGTATCACCGCACCTTCCAAAGGGCTTTTATTTACGATAAGAGAATATCCGGTAGTAGATGAAGGTTCTCTTCTTGCAAGAATTTTAAAGAGAGAGGTGGAAGCATAATGGAAAAGGAACTCATTTATAAAATTCCATCCATCTATCGGGATGATTTTCGTATTCATGGGTATCGATTTGGCAGTGGAGAAAAAACACTTTGCATTATCGGAAGTATGCGAGGGAATGAATATCAGCAGATATATACTTGCTCGCAGCTTGTGAAGACTTTGAAAAAATTGGAACAGGAAGGCAAACTTTGTGAAGAAAAAGAAGTACTTGTTATTCCATCTTTAAATCCATGTTCCATGAACATTGAAAAACGTTTTTGGCCTACGGACAATACAGACATTAATCGAATGTTTCCGGGGTATACATTAGGAGAGACAACACAGCGTATCGCAGCAGGTGTATTTGAAAAGATCTCTGCCTACAAAAATGGAATTCAGTTTCCGTCTTTTTATATGCCAGGAAAATTTTGCCCTCATGTCCGTATGATGAAGACTGGCTATGAAAATGTAGAAAAGGCAAGGCAGTTCGGACTTCCTTATATCGTGTTAAAAGTACCGAAGCCTTATGATACGACTACTTTGAATTATAACTGGCAAGTATGGGAAACAGATGCGTTCAGTTTATATGGCACTTCCACAGAGCAGTTAGACGAAGAAAGTGCACAGGAGATCATTCGGTGTATTTTGCGTTTTATGGAAGGAAATGGAATCTTAAAGGAAGAAGTTACAACACCTTTGGAGTCCAAAGTATTTTCGGATCGGGAAATGGTGTCGGTACGACCGCATAAATCTGGTATTTATAAAAGTATGGTCTCCGTGCAGGAGAGAGTAATAAAAGGGCAGCTTTTAGCATATATTTTAGATGCCTGTGAAGGGGAGATCATAGAGGAATTACGCGCACCAGTGGATGGAGTCGTATTTTTTGAACATGATAAGCCCTTAGTATATGCGAATACCGCGGTCATTAAATTATTACCATAAAAAAGTAGTTGACAATAGTATCAAAATATAATACAGTAATCCTATCAACATAGTATGAAAAGAGGGAGAGCGGATTTGAGAACATGCAGGGAGCAGAAAACGCCCCTGCTTTTTGTATTTGTGAACGGTTGTACAAGAACCTTTTATTTAGCGGTGCAATAAGATGAAAGGAGGGCATATGGATATTCATTTTATAAAGGAAAATATTCCGCTATATGTGGAGGCGGCAGGTCTGACAGTTCGTATTGCGCTCATCGGAATTTTATGTGCATTTTTGGTGGGACTGTTTTGCAGTATGATACGTTATTTGAAAGTGCCGATATTGAAAGGAATGGTACAGGGATATATTGAACTGTCCAGAAATACGCCATTATTAATACAGTTGTATTTTTTATATTTTGGACTGCCCAAAATTGGAATTTTATTCAGTTCTGAACAATGTGCCATTATAGGGCTTGCTTTTCAAGGAGGAAGTTATATGGCAGAAGCGTTTCGAAGTGGCTTGGAAAGTGTGTCAAAAGTACAGAAGGACACGGGACTTAGTCTGGGAATGACAGAAAAACAGGTACTGCAGTATGTTGTTCTGCCACAGGCAATTTCCACATCTGTACCGGTCTTTTGTGCCAATGTCATATTCCTGATAAAAGAAACTTCGGTATTCAGCGCGGTCGCATTGGCAGATTTGATGTTTGTTACAAAGGACTTGATAGGAATTTATTATAAAACAGATGAAGCATTGTGGATGCTTGTAATAGCATATCTGCTGTTACTCTTGCCTATCTCAATTCTTAGTTCTGTGTTGGAAAGGAAGGTGCGATATGCAGGATTTGGGAATACAAGTACTGTTTCGGGGAAATAATTTCCTGAGGCTTTTGGAAGGAATGTGGGCAGCACTTCGTATCGCATTGATTGCTATGGCATTGTCTGTGCTGCTTGGATTTTTATTTGGAATGCTCATGACGATTCACAACAGGGCAATCCAATGTATCAGTAGAATATATTTGGAAACTGTTCGTATTATGCCGCAGCTTGTGCTGCTTTTCTTAGTTTATTTTGGGGCAGCAAAACATATGGGGGTCAATTTGTCGGGAGAGATGGCTTCTATTCTTGTTTTCACTTTTTGGGGAACGGCGGAGATGGGAGATTTAGTCAGGAGTGCGCTCATAGCGGTTCCAACCCACCAGTACGAGAGTGGTGCTGCACTTGGCATGAAGAAATGGCAGACCTATTTTTATATTGTGATACCGCAGTCTGTTCGCAGACTTCTTCCGTCAGCGGTAAGTCTGTTGACACGTATGATCAAGACAACGTCACTTGTCGTTTTGATCGGTGTGGTAGAAGTGGTAAAGGTTGGAAAACAGATCATTGATGCTTCCCGATACACAAATCCGAAAGCGGCACTTTGGGTATATGGAGCAATCTTTTTGTTGTATTTTGCAGTCTGCTTTCCCTTTTCCAAGTTAGCAGCCGTGTTAGAACGAAAATTAGCAGAGTAAGGAGGCAGGCAAAATGGAACCAATATTGCAGACGAAGCATTTACAAAAATCTTATGATGGAAGTCACCAAATTTTGAAAGACATTAATTTTTCGATCAAGCAGGGGGAAGTTGTTGTTATTGTGGGACCATCCGGTTGTGGAAAAAGTACTTTTTTAAAATGTTTAAATATGCTGGAACCAATGGATCGTGGTGAAATATATCTGGATGGGAAGTCCATAGAGAGAGAAGGGAAAAATATTTCGTTGTATCGCCAAAAAGTCGGCATGGTATTTCAGAGCTACGAATTATTTCCTCATTTGAATGTGATGGATAATCTTTTGCTTGCGCCAAGGAAAGTGCAAAAACGCAAAAAAGAAGAGATACAAAAAGAGGCAGAAACATTACTTTTGCGAGTTGGACTTTGGGAAAAAAGGAAGGCTTATCCGAGAGAGCTTTCGGGAGGACAGAAACAACGTGTAGCCATTGTGAGGGCACTTTTAATGCATCCTGAGGTCTTACTGTTAGATGAAATCACGGCGGCACTAGATCCGGAGATGGTTCGCGAAGTGTTGCAGGTCGTGCAGGAATTGGCAAAAGAAGGCATGACAATGGTAATCGTTACGCACGAGATGAAATTTGCAAAAGCGGTTGCTGACCGAGTGCTTTTTATGGATGGAGGAATCATTGTGGAAGAAGAAAATCCACAGGAATTTTTTGTTTATCCGAAAACAGACAGGGCGAAACAGTTTTTAAATACATTCCATTATGCAGCATTAGAGATTTAAAAAAGAAATATAGAAACAGAATAATAAAAAGGAAAAAGGGAGAATGATTATGAAAAAGAAATTATTATCGATGTTACTTGTGGCAGGTGTGTTAACAGGTATACTGACAGGCTGTGGTCTGACGGAAACAGGAAGCAGCAAGGAAGAGGGGACTTTCGCTACACAAAATACAGCACAGGCACGTACAATTGCAGAGATCAAAGAAGAGGGTAAGATTAGAATTGGCGTATTTAGTGATAAAAATCCTTTTGGATATGTAGATGAAAATGGAGAAGTGCAGGGCTATGATGTATATTTTGCAAAGCGTTTGGCAAAGGACTTACTTGGCAGTGAAGATGCGGTAGAGTTCGTTTATGTGGAAGCAGCCAATCGTGTGGAATATTTGCAGGCAGGGAAAGTGGATGTGATCTTAGCCAACTTTACGGTCACTGAGGAGCGAAGCGAAAAAGTTGATTTTGCTTTGCCGTATATGAAAGTAGCTTTGGGTGTTGTGTCTCCAGACGGTGCACAGATCACAGATGTAGAGCAGTTAAAAGATAAGACACTGATCGTTGTAAAAGGAACTACGGCAGAAACATATTTTGAAAAGAATTATCCGGAAGTGAAGCTGTTAAAGTTTGACGAATACCAGGAGGCATACGACGCCTTGCTAGATGGAAGAGGGGATGCTTTCTCGACAGATAATACAGAGGTATTAGCCTGGGCAATTATTCATGATGGATATACAGTAGGAATCACTTCTTTAGGGGAATTGGAGACGATCGCACCAGCGGTACAAAAAGGCAACACAGAATTAAGAGACTGGATCAATGAGGAAATTATAGTACTAGCCGAAGAACAGTTTTTTCATCAAAATTTTGAGGAAACATTAAAGCCGGTCTATGGAGAAGACGTAGATCCGGATAGCCTTGTAGTCGAAGGCGGAGTAGTAGAATAAAATAGCAAAGTCTTAATGAGAAACAGGAAAACAGCTTTGTATGCATTGGTGCAGCAAGGCTGTTTTAATTTTGCAAATAAAGAAAAAAAGACACAGAAAGGGTTGACAAAGCATAAGATAAGTGTATAATAAAATCAAACATATGAACAAATGCTCATATGTAAAAATAAAAATGAGAGAGGGATACCACTATGAAAAAAACTTATAAAATTGATGTAGATTGTGCAAATTGTGCAAATAAGATGGAAGAAGCAGCGAAAAAGACAGCTGGTGTAAAGGATGCAACAGTTAATTTTATGACATTAAAGATGATTGTTGAGTTTGAAGAAGGACAGGATCCGAAAGCAGTTATGCAGGAAGTTTTGAAAAACTGCAAAAAGGTAGAGGATGACTGCGAAATCTTTTTGTAATTTGAAGGTAGGTGAAGCAGTGTGAATAAAAAGCAAAAGAAGGTTTTAATCCGTATCCTTGTGGCAGCAGCTCTTATGATATTGCTTGTGTTTATGCCGATAGAAGGGTATGTTCGTCTGGCTCTGTTTATGATCCCCTATCTGATCATTGGATATGATATTTTGAAAAAGGCAGTAAAGGGAATTTTAAACAGACAGGTAATGGATGAAAATTTTTTGATGGCAGTAGCTACCATTGGCGCGATCGTACTTGGAGAATATACAGAAGGCGTTGGAGTTATGTTGTTTTACCAGATCGGCGAGCTGTTCCAGAGCTATGCGGTCGGTAAGAGCCGGAAAAATATCAGTGAATTGATGGATATACGCCCCGATTATGCCAATATCGAAAAGGATGGTACGTTGGAAAAGGTAGACCCGGATGAAGTAGAGATCGGTACGATCATTGTCGTGCAGCCCGGTGAGAAAATTCCAATTGATGGTATTATCATAGAAGGAAAAACTACTTTAAATACGAGTGCACTGACAGGGGAAAGTTTACCGAAAGACGCCCAAGCAGGCGATGCAGTAATCAGTGGATGTATTAATATGACGGGGGTTCTGAAGATTCAGACGACGAAAGAATTTGGCGAATCTACAGTCTCAAAGATCTTGGATCTGGTGGAAAATTCCAGTTCCAAAAAATCAAAATCCGAGAACTTTATTTCTAAATTTGCCCGCTATTATACGCCGGCAGTCTGCTACAGTGCCTTAGCCCTGGCAATTTTACCGCCACTTGTTAAAATGATCCTTTTTGGTCTTACGCCGGGATGGAGTGAATGGGGCGATTGGATTTACAGAGCGCTTACTTTCCTTGTTATCAGTTGTCCATGTGCACTTGTTATTAGTGTTCCACTTAGTTTTTTTGCGGGAATCGGCGGTGCCAGCAATGTTGGTGTATTGGTAAAAGGCTCCAATTATTTAGAAACCCTTTCACAGGTAAAGTATGTAGTATTTGATAAAACAGGCACTTTGACAAAAGGAACTTTTGAAGTAAGTGGAGTACATCATAATGTGATGGAAGAAGAAGCTCTTTTAGAGTATGCGGCATTGGCGGAAAGTTCTTCCTCTCATCCGATCAGCAAAAGTTTACGGAAAGCATATGGAAAAGCGATCGACAGAGACCGAGTAACAGAGGTGGAAGAAATCAGTGGAAATGGCGTGACAGCAAAAGTAGATGGCAAAGAGGTTGCGGTAGGAAATGCGAAATTGATGAAGCAGTTAGGCATTTCTTATAAAGAGTGCCATCAAGTAGGAACAATCGTACATGTAGCGATAGAAGGAGTGTATGCAGGACATATTTTGATTTCAGATGTGCTGAAACCACATGCAAAAGAAGCCATTCAGAAATTGAAAAAAGCTGGTGTGAAAAATGTTGTTATGTTAACTGGTGATGCCGACAGTGTAGCCAAACAGGTTGCAGGAACTCTTGGTATTGATCAAGTGTACAGTGAACTTCTTCCGGCAGATAAAGTAGCAAAGGTTGAAGAGCTGTTAGCTACAAAAGGAGCGAAGGAAAAACTGGCATTTGTGGGAGATGGTATCAATGATGCGCCGGTACTTTCCAGAGCAGATATTGGAATTGCTATGGGTGCGTTAGGTTCCGATGCTGCAATTGAAGCAGCGGATGTTGTATTGATGGATGATGATCCACTGAAGATTGTGAAAGCGATTCGAATTGCAAAAAAATGTCTTCGCATTGTACATGAAAATATTTATTTTGCAATCGGCATTAAAGTGATATGTCTGATCTTAGGTGCGCTTGGTATGGCAGAGATGTGGCTTGCTATTTTTGCAGACGTAGGTGTTATGGTGATTGCAGTTTTGAATGCGATTCGTGCATTGTTTGTGAAAAACTTATAATACTTGTAGTAAAGGAGGAGGAACATGGCAGAAAAAGAAGGAATGTGCTGTGATTCGGAAGAAATCCATGAAGAGCTTCTGAAGATCGTAAATGATACTATGCCGGAGGAAACAGAATTATATGATTTAGCAGAGCTTTTTAAAGTATTTGGTGATTCTACCAGAATTCGAATTTTATTTGTATTATTTGAAGCGGAAGTCTGTGTATGTGATCTGGCACAAGCGTTAAATATGACCCAGTCCGCAATATCCCACCAGTTGAAAATTTTAAAACAAAATAAACTGGTGAACAGCAGAAGAGAAGGCAAATCGGTCTTTTATTCTCTGGCGGATGACCATGTGCGGACAATCATTGCACAAGGAAGAGAACATATTGAAGAGTAAAGAACTGCCCTTAGGGCAGTTCTTTTTTAGTTGACCTTGTTGCAAATAGTATAAGGATAAGAAGTAGTGGAAAGATGATCGCAGCCAAAATCCCTTTTTTCAGATCATCGCCACATGCACTTGCGATCATGCCGACAAAGGTAGGACCACCGGAACAACCCAGATCACCGCCTAAAGCAAGCAGGGCAAACATAGCGGTTCCACCACCACGGATGGAAGCAGAGGCTTTGCTAAATGTGCCTGGCCAAAGAATACCAACTGAAAATCCGCACATAGCAACACCAATAAAACCAAGTACCGGAGAGGAAGAAAGGGAAATGATGAGGTAGGAAAGTACACAAAGACAGCCACTTCCTAACATCATTTTATTTAAATTGATCTTCTCACCAAATTTGCCATAGATCAAACGGGAACTTCCCATCAGGATAGAGAACAGAGCAGGACCTGCCAGATCTCCAATTGATTTGGAAACGCCAAGCCCACGTTCTGCAAACGTGGATGCCCATTGACTGACTGCCTGTTCACAGGCACCGGAGCATATAATTAACAGCATAAATAACCAAAAGAGTTTTGTTTTAAAAAGTTCTTTTATAGACAGACCGTTTTCCCCGTCTGCAATCAATGGTGCAATGGGTACTTTCAAAAAAAGAAAAGTATTTGCCAGAGGGATCATTGCCCAAAATACGGCAAGGAACTTCCAGTTCTGTGTACCGAAAACAAAGAAAAATAAAGTGGATAGTAAAACAACACCTACTGCGCCCCAGCAATAAAAGGAATGCAAAAGACTCATTGTTTTTTCTTTACTTTCCGATGGACATGCCTCCACAATTGGACTGATGATCACTTCCAAAAGACCGCCTCCGATAGCATAGATCATGACTGCAATTAATAATCCAATGAAAGAATCCGCAAAAATTTCTGGCAAGATTGGCAGAAGGATCAGACCGGCTGCGGCTAAAATATGAGCCATTACAGCAGCGGTGCGATACCCGATTTTATCAATAAAAAAAGCGGACAAAAAATCTATGATAAGCTGCAAAATAAAGTTAAAAGTGATCAGAATTGTAATCTGTGATAATGGAATATGATACTGCTCCTGAAAGGTGATAAAGAGCAATGGCGCAAAATTGTTGACGATTGCCTGCACAATGTAACCAGTAAAACAGGCACGAATAGTATGTTTGTATTGAAAAGTCATTTCTGCTTCCTCCTCAAGATTAAAAGAATATGCTATATTGCTTTGATCAATACAGCATATTCAGTATAGCAGAGAGAAAACTTTTCTTCTTGTATTTTGTTAGCGAAAATTTGTAAAATATAGCTATTTGCAATCTTTAATCGTCTGATGAAGCTCGGTAAAGAGTTCATTGTATCGAAGCGGTGACTTGTCAAATTGTGTAATACCAGTATGTAAACTGAGCGGGATTTCCTTTCCTTCAAATGAAAAAGTCCGTTCATTGTCTTGTTTAAGTTTAGCAGTAAGTTCCTGTGCGTAAGAAATAGCGGTGCTGTTCGTCAAAATTGCAAATTCGTCACCACCGATTCGGAAAATAACATCCTCTTCTCCAGAAGCATTTTCCATTCGGCGCATAGTTTCTATTATTGCTAAATCTCCGGCTTTCATTGAAATATCATTGATATCCAGCATTTTTTTAACATCACAGCATACAAAATAGCAGTCGCTTCTTTTCACAAATAAATCATATAATTCTGTAATATCAACATGTCTTCTTTCTTTCATATAAGCATCTCCATTCTCCAAAGGCTTTTCTATTTTGGGAAACAATTCCGAAAAGCGGGTATTGTGCCGAAATTCGGAAGGGTTACAGTTCCAGACCTGTTTGAATGCACGTGTAAAAGATTCATTGGTACTATAGCCATAGCGAAGAGCGATGTCTAAATGATTTTCCATATAGGTAAGTGCGTTAGCTAATAGATCCATATTGTTCATAAAATCGCCATGCCTTTCTGGTTTTGATTGCTTTCATCATAACAGTTTTTGAAAGAAATGGCTTGATATTTTGAGTATTTTAGAAAGAAAGTAGAGAAACAAAAGAGTCTGTGCTAAAATAAAGAAATATAATTGCAAAAACAAAAATGTTAAAATATATCTGGAAAAGAGGAATTGTATGAAACAGTATGAAACAACGCATCTTGTGGCAGGAGAGGACTTAAATCATCATGGTACTTTATTTGCAGCAAGGGCAGCAGCATGGTTTGTGGAAGCAGCATTTGTAGCAGCCAGTTGTACTTATGGAAAAAATGAAATTGTATGCCTTAATTTACAAAAAATGTCATTTAAAAGACCTGTACAGCCGGGAACGATCTTGAAGTTTTCAGCAAGAGTAGTTTTAACAGGGAAGACCAGTTTCATAGTGGCTGTCAGTGCATCGGATGCTCTCCATGGAGAAAAAGCAATTGATGGGATGATAACCTTTGTAACAGTGGACGAGCAGACCGGAAAAAAAGTAGAGCATCATCTTGTTCTGGATGAGTCGGAAGACGAGGAAGAGATACAGCAAAGGGCAGAAGCAGAAAAACTAAAAAACAGATAAGACCGGCGTAAAGTTTTTTCAAATAGAGAGAAAAAACGTGGGAATAGGAGGCTGAAATGAATATTAGAAGAGCAGAAGAAAGAGACATGGACGGACTTAACCGCTTGCTTTTACAGGTGTGTCTGGTACATCATAAGGGGCGTCCGGATTTATTTAAATATGGAGCCAAAAAGTATACGGATGAGGAATTGAAAGCAATCATTCATGACGATAAGACACCGATTCTGGTTGCGGTAGATGAAAAGGAAGAAGTGCTTGGATATGCTTTTTGTATTTTTAAACAGCATATAAATAACAATATACTGACAGATATTAAAACTTTGTACATAGATGATCTGTGTGTGGATGAAAACATCAGAGGGAAGCATATTGGAAAGAGCTTATATGAAAAGGTCTTAGAATTTGCAAAAGAAAATAATTGCTATAACGTGACGTTGAATGTATGGAGTCTAAATGAAGGCGCTATGAAATTTTATGAAAAATGTGGACTAAAGCCTCAAAAAATAGGCATGGAAACAATTTTGAACTGATAAAAACAGTTGCAAACATTTGGCTGAAAAGGTATAGTAAAAAGAAAATGGAATTAGGCGCTGAATGCGCAGAAAAGAGGACTTATGAAAAAATTTAGTGCAAAAAAATATTTTTTATATGCTTTACCATCTGCAATTCTTTATCGCGTGATCGCATTCTTTACCGTGGATAAATTTATAGGTGGTCTGTATGGACGATTGATCAATTTTGCTATTCTTGCTGTAATCTTGCTTGCATGTTTATATTTTTCCAAAGTGGATGAAAGGAAACAGCAATAAGAGGAAGAAAATAAAAGTGGCGGATATTCTTTTGAATATCCGCCTTTGTGTTTGTACTATTTTGCTTAGAAATAAGAGTTAAAGATAGAACCGGAAGTATAATTTGAACTATAATTTCCGGAGATCGTGTATGTATTTGCTTTAGCTGCTTCTGTATCAGCTCTGAAATTAATGAAAGAAGCAGAAGCGGATACACTGTAAGCAAAAGAACCGGTATCATTAAATAATGTTTTTAATGTGGATTCATCTGCCTGTTTAAAAGTATCTTTATCAATGGAGAGAGAATTATCATCATTGATTGTGATACCTACTTTGCTAAGCATTGTCTCATAAGCCTTTGTTGTATTGACCATGGATAATGTTTTCTGTAAGATAGAAGAACTATTTGCTTTGTCAGTCGCATTCAATACAGAATTGTAGTCGCTTACAAAGGTAGCAACTGCATCATATACAGCATCTTCCTCTTCACTATTAAATACAGATTTAGAACCTTTTTCCAATAAAGCGTCTGCAGATTCTTTTAAAGAATCTGTGGTGCTTTGGATTTTTGCCAAAGTTTCTGTTGTATCAAGACTGGTGCTTGCGTTCAACGTAGATGATGAAGTCAGGGTATCATCAGAATTTTTTGCATAATATGCTTTCAATAACTTGCCGTAGCTGCCATTTTTGATGGACGCGTAGTCTGCAAAAAAAGTATTTGACGAAAAAGTTATACTACTATTTTTGCTGGAACTAGAAGATAAACTTGAAAATAACATAGAATAATCTGTTTTTAAACTTATACTCATACCATCACACTCCTTTGTATAATAAGTGGCATCCATGCCATACAAGGTTTTCCTAATTTTATTATAATCATTATCGGCGGAATTAACAAGCAAGATTAGAGAAAAATGGAAAATTTAGTCTATTCATGAAAAGCAGAACCGGGAATGTATACGATACAGGGCACTTCTTCCTACATACCGATAGGTCCAATAATCTGTAAATACAGAGTTCTTTCCTCACGGATCTGATAGGGAACATCTTCCTTATAATAAATTTCATAATTGTCAAATTGGGGAGTCATGGGTATCATTCCGGCGGCGGAAGCAGTACTCATAGGGAAATTTTCTCTTGTTACATTTAATGGTTCCATAATAGTCCTTTCTTTATATAAATATTATCTAAAACAATTCTGTTGTCTTATCTTCATAGCCTGCCAGTTACAAAATCCATACAGATCATTGATAAAAAATATAATAAAGCAAAGAACCATCGGCAAAAATGCTATATCATTCATGGATGCCAGAATCCATAAAACGATAAGCACAATGTCGTTTAATGCATAGGCAATGGCATAGTAGGGACTTCGCAGCAGTGTTAAGGAAGACGCCATAAAGCTTGTTGAGATAGAAATTGTACTGAACAGCAGATTCGGGGTATCGAATGCTTTTAAAATATAGTAAAAGATACTTGTAACAAGGATCGTGAGCAAAACTAGTATGGACCAGATTTTTCCGGTCAGGTGATTGACTTTCACTTCCAGCTGGCTGTACGGATTTTTGAGCCATGTGATCATAGAAGCAAGAGCAATGGGAGCAGTCATTCCCATGTAAGTGATCATCTCGCCAAAATACCGGAAATGATAGGAGATTATGGCATAAATTGCGGCAAAGATAAGAGTCAGAAGCTGCCCGATGGCATCTCCTTTTGCGACGAAAATAAGAGCTGTCACACCAATCAAGGAAGCAATCATTGTGAGAATATCGCAATTTGGAGCTAAAATAAAGGTTATGAGCAGTAGGATGACAGAGCAAAACCACAGTATTTTTTCGAAATTGTTTAAATTGTTTATTGATTTTATAATATTCATATTTCCTCCTAATCTCAAAAAAAGCATCCGTAACATATCTTCTAAGACCTAACGATATGTTCACGAATGCATTATGCATTTCCTACCCGGTGGCAGTTCAAAATTATTTATGTATCAATATTATTTGTGTCTGCTAATCTGGCATGGAAAAGCGATCTAAAACAAAAAAGAAATCTTGGTATTAACAAGATTTCTTTTATCTAATGCGGGAGATGGGACTTGAACCCACACGAGAATACACCCACAAGATCCTTAGTCTTGCCTGTCTGCCAATTCCAGCACTCCCGCATAGTAACGAACCAGTTCATTTTGAACGTTTTCGCGACTGCAAGAAAGATAATATCATCAAAAAGAATGAAAGTCAATATATTTTTTGTATTTTTTTGAAAAATTTATACATAATAAAACAAAAAGAAAATAATACCACGAAAAATACAGGTGAAATGCGGCTTAAGAGAAAAATAAAATTGTGGAAAAGAAAGGAAAGCACAAAAATAAAAAGAAGATTTTGTGCAGGGACAGAAAATGGAAATGACTCTCAGATGGTATGGCAGTAAGTTCGATTCAGTGACATTGGAGCAGATCAGGCAGATTCCCGGAGTAACGGGAGTCATTACTACACTTTATGGAACAGAACCCGGTGAAGTGTGGAAACGGGAAGAAATTCGTAAGATGAAACAGGAGGTGGAGAAAGCGGGACTGCGCTTGTCTGGCATTGAGAGTGTCAATGTGCATGAAGCTATTAAGGCAGGACTTCCGGAGCGGGACAAGTATATTGAGAATTATTGTGAAACGCTAAAAAATCTCGGAGAAGAGGATATTCATTTTGTCTGTTATAATTTTATGCCGGTATTCGACTGGACAAGAACAGAGTTGGTGCGGAAACGAGAAGATGGTTCTACAGTACTTGCATATAATCAAAAAACGGTAGATGCCTTAAAGCCGGAAGAAATGTTCGATTCCATAGGAAAAGACACGAATGGTTTTGTAATGCCAGGGTGGGAGCCGGAGCGGCTTCAAAAAGTAAAAGAGCTGTTTGCTTTGTATCAAGGAATGGATGAGGAAACGTTATTTGATAACCTGCAATATTTTTTGGAAAAGATCATGCCTGTTTGTGACAGATACAATATTAATATGGGAATCCATCCAGATGACCCGGCTTGGAGCGTATTTGGACTCCCACGAATTATCATTAACAAAGAAAATATTTTAAAAGTGATGAAAATGGTAGATAACCCGCATAATGGGGTGACTTTTTGTACCGGTTCCTTTGGAACGAATAGAAACAATGATTTGCCGGACATGATACGTTCGTTGAAAGGGCGCATTCATTTTGCACACATACGAAATCTGCGTTTCCATTCGGTAGAGGACTTTGAAGAAGCAGCACATTTATCTTCGGATGGAAGCTTTGATATGTATGAGATCGTAAAAGCTTTTTATGAAAGCGGATTTGACGGATCTATCCGGCCGGATCATGGCAGGATGATCTGGGGAGAAGAGGCGATGCCCGGATATGGATTATATGACAGAGCACTTGGTGCAACTTATATCAGTGGTCTTTGGGAAGCAATCAAAAAGAGTGAAACATCATAGGAAAGGGCAGCAGCGTGGAATTATCAAATAAAGGATTAGAACAAAAAGAAGAATGGAAAAGGGCAGGATTTTCTGTACCGGAATTTGACCGCAATAAGATGATAGAAAGGACAAAGGAAGATCCGGTATGGATTCATTTTGGAGCTGGAAATATTTTCCGTGCATTTCAGGCAAATATTGTACAGAAGCTTTTGAATGAAGGCAGCATGGAGACGGGAATTATTGTAGCAGAGGGCTATGATTATGAAATTATAGAGAAAATAAATCGTCCTTATGAGGAGTGGAGCATTCTCGTTACCTTAAAGGCAGATGGAAAAGTAGAAAAAACAGTAGTAGGAAGTGTGGCAGAATCGATTATTCTGGATAGAGGAAGAGAAGAAGAGATGGAAAGGGCACTTGAAATTTTCCGAAAAGATTCCTTACAGATGGTGAGTTTTACGATCACGGAAAAGGGATATAATTTAAAGACAGAGGATGGAAATTATGTGCCAGTCATCGAAAAGGACATGCAAAAGAAACCGGAGCTTGCCTCCAGTTATATGGGGAAGATTGCAGCGCTATTGTATGAAAGATTTTTGAGTGGAGAGAAAAAGATCGCACTGGTGAGTATGGATAATTGCTCCCATAATGGTGACAGGCTTAGGGAGGCAATTGCTGCTTTTGCCAAAGAGTGGGAGGCGGGAGAAAAAGTAAAGAAAGGGTTTCTTTCTTATATAAAAAATAAAGAAAAAGTAAGCTTTCCATGGACGATGATCGATAAGATCACACCTCGTCCAGACAAAAAGGTGGAAACCATTTTAGAAAAAGATGGTATCAGAGGAATGCAACCGATTATTACTGAAAAAAGAACGTATACAGCACCCTTTGTCAATGCAGAGGAATGTGAATATCTTGTCATAGAAGATTGTTTTCCGAACGGAAGACCGCCCTTGGAAAAGGCAGGTGTTTTCTTTACGGATAGAGAAACGGTGGAGAGGGTAGAAAAAATGAAGGTATGTACTTGCCTAAACCCGCTTCATACGACGCTTGCCATATTTGGCTGTTTGCTTGGATATGAATTGATCGCAGAAGAAATGAAAGATCCGGTCTTACGAAGACTGGTGGAAAGAATCGGTTATGAGGAAGGAATGCCAGTGGTAGTAGATCCGGGAATCCTAGATCCGAAACAATTTTTGGATACGGTGTTACAGGTGCGGATTCCAAATCCGTTCATGCCGGATACGCCACAAAGAATCGCAACAGATACTTCTCAAAAACTTGCCGTGCGGTTTGGAGAGACTCTGAAAGCCTATGAACGATCGAAAACTTTAAAAGCAGAGAATTTGGAAATGATTCCGCTTGTATTTGCAGGATGGATAAGATATCTGTTAGCAGTCGATGATGAGGGAAAAGCATTTGTGCCAAGCACCGATCCGATGTTTATCACATTACGCCCTTATATCAGTCAGTTACAGTTTGGAAAAGCAGAAAAAATCCATGAAAGTGTGCAGCCTATTTTAGAGATGGAAAAGATCTTTGGTGTGGATCTGTATGCGATTGGTCTTGGAGAAAAAGTGGAGAAATATTTGCAAGAGATGATACAGGGAGAAAGCGCGGTGAAAAAGACTCTAGAAAAATATGTTTAAATGCCAAAAAGGCGGCTTAAAAATGCAGCCGCCTTCTGATCGCATTTCGGAATCTCCTACTGGAAAGAATCGTAATTAATGTGATTTCAATAATGACACATACAGTTAATACTACTGCTGACCAGGATAAGGATATCGGATTTCCTAAAAAGCGGTCAATCAGTATTTCAATGCCCACGCAAAGAATGGAAATGCTGCCAAATAAGTAGATTGCTGTAGTAAGAAAGGCGTGTGCTACTTTCCGCTCCAATAGAGCAAAGAGTTCAGCAATACAGAAAATCAATATTACAATTGGCAGGGCAAGTGCGAAGAACCAATGGTCGGAATGGGTAACAAACGTAATCAGATACAAATATAGGCTGATCGCAATGCCATCTGCCAGAAGTGAGACATAAATCGGTAATTTGGGGCAGAGTGTGGCAGGAATAGCAGCCACCCATACGATGATGCACACACCAACGACAAGCAGAGACCATGCACTTTCATTAAATACAAGGAAGTTCAAAAGTCCACAGGTCAATGCAGTAGCTACGCATACGACAGAAAGCAAAATTGCCCAGTCTTTTCTGTTTACTACCTCGACTTGTCCTTTTTCTTCCGGATAAGGAGAAGGTTTTTTTAAAAAAGGCAGTTCATTTGGATTGATGACTGCTGTATTACAGAGAGGACAGCTTACCAAAGAGGGTTCTAGTTCCACTCCGCAGTTTACACAATAAGACATAGTTTCCTCATTTCCGCAGAATTATTTCTGCAAGGTTCTATTGGGATTTCGACAGATTAGAATTCTGTTTCCCGATTGCTTTCGATTTTGACATGAATGCCATCTTTTATAAGCTTACAGAAAAACAGTCGTTCTATATCTGCCTCCTTAATACTGCTGGCAAAATTTATCGTTAAAATATCTTCAAAACTTGCAATGGCGCAGTTGGTACGCGAAGAAAAAGGTTGTCCCATATAAATATCAAAACGTTCAATAAAAGGTTTCATATTTTCAGGAACTTTGATGGCACCCATGTTCGTAAGTCCGGCAGAAGAATTTTTATCCTGCACCTTTGTATAGAAGAAACGCACTACGAAATCCTTGATAAAAAGAGGTACAATACGAATGACCGGATTTTGTTGTGTGGCAGCATTCGTCGTAATGTCGCCTCTTAAAAATTTATTATTGATATAATAACGCATATAATAATGTACTTGTGTAATAATTTCTTCAAAGGTATATTCTCCAAGACGCGGGTCGATGGACGGATACACCATGGTAATAAAATTGCGAAGTGTTTTCGAAGGGAAAAATCTTCGTAAGTTTACAGGCATTGCAATTTTTACCGGACGGAGTTTTCGATGCCATTCGTTTTCCTGTTTTTGCATAAGAGCATACAAAAGACAGGCATTTAAGTATTCGGTGATCGTGGCATTGTATTTGGATGCTACAGCAGCGACCTCTTTTACAGACAGAATACCGTCAATGATATTTAATGTGTAAAATGGTTCTTTCGTTCCACGCACGCGGTAAGTCTTTTCTCCCGGACGAGGTGGGCGAACTTTGGCATTGGCGTAACGCAGGTAAGCATCTTCCAGTTCTTCAGGATCCGGTTTTTCGTTTACATCAAGTACAAAACCACCACAGGAAATTTCGTGGCCCAACAGTCTTAAATAGACCGCTGTGATGGTCTGCAATACACACATGCCGCCAGTACCATCACCGAGGGAATGATGAGCTTCCAGGGCAATACGGCAACGGTGATAATAAATACGGATCAGATAATGATTATTTGCTTTAAATGGCATAGGCATGCAAGGATTTTTAATATCCGGCTGCACAAAAGGACCAGGTCTTGTATTCGGCTCCAAGTAACGCCAAAATAAACCTTTATGAATGGCGGCTTTGTAAGTTGGAAAACGCTTTAGGGCGATATCAACAGCCTGCTGCAAAATATCCGGTTGAATCGGTTCTTTCAATACGACAGAAAGCCGGTAAACCGAAGAAAAGTCTTTGCGCTGCAGAGTAGGATATACAATGGCAGATAAATCCAGCTTGTACCATTCTTTACGTTCCGTTTTATCGTTTTTCTGAGAAGTCATATGTACTCCTAAAATAAATTCTTTTTCGTTTATTATAGTCGTTTAAAGACGGAAAAACAAGAAAATAGAGTTGGAATTTATCGCGTAGTTTGGTATACTCACATGAAAGAAAAGTGAGGACTACAGAAAGGCACAGGATTAGAATGGCGATGACAGGAAAAAAGAACCAAAATCTGATGCAGCTCATTAAAAAAGTTCATAGCGTGGTAGAAAACGATGATATTGAAAAGCATAGACAGTCACAAGACCATGTGGGCGCTATTTTTAAAGGTGGCAAAGATATTTTGATAAAAGAAGTAGATATCGAAGGGATTCATGGAGAATGGATCACGGTCAATCGTGCTCATATGAAAAAACATGTTATTCTGCATTGCCATGGTGGTGGCTATTCTACAGGAAGTTCGCAGTATGCAAGAACACTTACGAGCAAACTGGCATCGTCTACTTCCATGGATGTATTGAGCTTTGATTATCGATTGGCACCAGAACATCCATATCCGGCAGCCTGTGAGGATGTCATGAAGGTGTGGAATTATTTAATGCTCTTGGGGTATGGAGCAAGAGATGTGATCATTTCGGGAGATTCGGCAGGTGGAAACCTTGCGCTTTCTTTTGTATTAAAATTAAAAGAGCAGGAAAGGCTTCTGCCAAGAGGTCTTGTTTTGATGTCTCCATGGACTGATTTCACTTTGTCGGGAGAAAGTCATAAATTAAAAGTAGGGGTTGACCCGGTTTTAAATGAGGAGTATATTCAAAAGATGATTGCAAATTATGCTGGAGGGCAGAAGTTGGAGAATCCTTATATTTCTCCGTTGTTTGGAAATTTTGAAGGATTTCCACCTACTTACATTCAGGTGGGAAGTAATGAAATTCTGCAAAGTGATTCCCTGATGCTCTTTGAAAAAATGATTCAGGCAAATGTATCTGTGAAAATGGATGTTTTTGAGGGTATGTGGCATGTGTTCCAGATGTCACCTTTTAAGACAGCATACGAAGCAATGGAAAAAAATGCAGAATTTATTTATGATATATGCAGATAGGAAGGAAAGAAATAGAAATGAAATACATTTATCAAATAGGAATTATCAGTGCGATCAGCTTTGTCGCGGAGCTTTTGTACGTGTTTTTGCCACTGCCGGTACCGGCAAGTGTATACGGACTCCTGATATTATTTTTTCTATTAATGGCGAAAATTGTCAAATTAGAGCAGATAGAAGATGTAGCAGACTGGCTTTTGAAAATTATGCCATTGCTGTTTGTAGGACCGAGTGTGGGATTGATCACATCTTTTGACGCTATCAAAGGGCAGATCTTACCATTGATCGTCATGTGTGTCGTGTCCACGATCGGGGTAATGATCGTAACATCGATCACAGCACAGGCAGTTATCCGTATCCGAAACAGAAAAGGAAAGGAAAATAGATAGCATGAATGAGATAGTGAGTGATTCGGTCTTTTTTGGAGTGGCAATCAGTATCGCAGCATATTGGATCGGAGAAAAAGTTCGCGAGAAGTGGAAGCTTCCTATTTTTAACCCATTGTTGATCGCCATGCTTATAGTGATCGCTGTTCTTTTTTTGTGTGATATAGATTATGAAACGTACCATCAGGGAGCCCAGTATATTACGTTCCTTCTGACGCCGGCAACGATCTGTCTTGCAGTTCCGCTTTATAGGCAGATTGAGGTACTTAAGAAAAATGTGGCAGCGATTGTGATCAGTATTTTATGCGGCTGTATCGCACATGTACTGATCGTGCTTGGAATTGCGGTGTTGTTCGGGGTAGAGGATATTTTGATTTTATCCATTTTGCCTAAAAGTGTTACGACACCGATCGCCATTGGAATTTCCGAGGAAATTGGCGGTATTCAGGCAGTAACGGTTGTAGGAGTATGCACAGCAGGTATTTTAGGTTCTGTCGTAGGACCTACGATATTTAAGTGGTGTAAAGTGACAGAGCCGGTGGCACAGGGACTTGGAATGGGTGCACCTTCCCATGCAATAGGAACATCCAAAGCATTGGAAATGGGAGAAATACAAGGTGCTATGAGTTCGCTTGCCATTGTAGTAACGGGCATATTGACGGTGATTATCGTTCCTATCGTGACGGAAATGTATTTCTGAAAATTTAAAAAAATGAAAAAAAATAAAGGAATTTTCAAAACCACCCAGTATATTAAAAGTAGGGTGGTTTTTGACTTTGATTTGAAGTGCTTTATGCGGAAAGGACTCTCCATGACAATTCGTGAAAATTTGGAACAGTGGGAAAAAGAGTATTTAAGCCCATATGCAGCATTGAGTATGAACTCTAAAGGTAGATTAAAAGAAGAAGAGCCGTGTGATATCCGTCCTGTTTTTCAAAGAGACAGAGACAGAATATTGCATTCAAAGTCTTTTCGAAGACTGAAAGATAAAACACAGGTCTTTTTAACACCAGAAGGAGATCACTATCGCACAAGATTGACTCATACATTGGAGGTGTCTCAAAATGCAAGAACGATCGCAAAGTCACTTCGACTGAACGAGGATCTGGTAGAAGCGATCGCATTAGGACACGATCTGGGGCATACTCCTTTTGGACATGCGGGAGAACGTGCGTTAGACAGAATATGTCCGCTTGGATTTTCGCATAGCGAACAGAGTGTGCGAACAGTAGATGTATTGGAAAAAGGCGGTCAAGGGCTCAATCTTACGATGGAAGTTCGTGACGGCATACGAAATCATCAGACAAAAGGCATGCCATTTACATTAGAGGGAAAGGTAGTACGTTTTTCTGATAAGATTGCCTATATTCATCATGATATGGATGATGCCATTCGTGGCGGCATTTTGACAGAAAAAGATATTCCGAAAGATATTAGCCGTGTGATCGGTGAAACCTGTGGTGAAAGATTAGATCATTTCATTCACGATCTGGTCACGGCAAGCAAAGATAAGAACGATATTGTTATGTCCGAACCGGTAGCGAAAGCCATGAAAGATCTGCGCAGTTTCATGTTTGAAAGAGTTTATCAGAACAAAGAGGCAAAAAGCGAAGAAGGCAAGGCAGAAATGCTGATGGAGACACTGTACAAATATTATTACGAGAATATTCATTTACTGCCGCCGGAATTTTTACGTCTTATGGAAGAAAAAGGCGAGCCAAGGGAACGTATCGTATGCGATTACGTCGGTGCTATGACAGACCGTTTTGCCATAGCAAAATATGAAGAAATTTACATACCAAAATCCTGGCATGGATGAGAAATATGCAGTAGGTATAAAATAGAATAGAATTATTTGACATAGAGAAACAGACTAAGGTGAGATCATGTATTATCCAGATGAATTAGTAGAAGAAGTCAGAGCAAAGAGTGACATTGTAGACGTGATTTCCGGGTATGTGCGTATTCAGAAAAAGGGTAGCAGCTATTTTGGACTGTGCCCATTCCACAACGAAAAGTCTCCTTCTTTTTCCGTGTCGCCGAGCAAACAGATGTATTACTGTTTTGGATGCGGAGCAGGGGGGAATGTATTTACCTTTGTGATGAATTATGAAAATTTTACGTTTCCTGAAGCAATCAAGATGCTGGCGGAACGTGCCGGCGTGAACTTGCCGGAAATAGAGTACTCAGATGAAATCAAGAAAAAAGAAAACCGGCGTGCCAGACTTTTAGAAGTAAATAAGGAAGCAGCTAAATATTTTTTCTATCAGCTTAGAAGTGAAAAGGGTGCTATTGGGTACCGGTATTTGTCGAACAGACAGCTTTCGGACGAGACGATCAAGCAGTTCGGTTTGGGATTTGCCAATAAAACAAGTGATGATCTGACAAGATATTTAAAGACAAAAGGCTATACCGATGACTTGATTCAGGAAGCTGGACTTGCCAGTTTTGATGAACGGTTTGGAATGCACGATAAGTTTTGGAACAGAGTGATATTCCCGATTCAGGACATTAACCACAGAGTCATTGGTTTTGGCGGAAGAGTTATGGGAGATGGAGAACCGAAATATTTAAACTCCCCGGAAACACCAGTATTTGATAAGAGCCGAAATTTGTATGGCTTGAATTTCGCAAGGACAGCTAGGAAAAATAACATCATTTTGTGCGAAGGTTACATGGATGTGATTGCCATGCATCAGGCAGGATTCAATCAGGCAGTTGCATCTTTGGGAACTGCATTTACACCGGGACAGGCAAATCTGTTGCGGCGCTATACAGAAGAGGTATTACTTGCTTATGATAGTGATGGAGCAGGTACAAAAGCAGCACTTCGTGCAATCGCTATTTTGAAAGAGGTGGATCTGTCCGGTAAGGTCATTAATCTGGAACCTTATAAAGATCCGGACGAATTTATAAAAAATCTTGGAAAAGAAGCATTCCAGGAGCGCATTGATCATGCAGAAAACAGCTTTTTCTTTGAAATCCGTATTTTGGAGCGGGATTATAATATGAATGATCCGGAATCCAAAACGAAATTCCACAGAGAGATCGCTAAAAAGCTATGTGGATTTTCCGAGGAAGTAGAGAGAGAAAATTATATTAGTGCCATTGCAGAAAAATATCATATCGGTTTTGATAATTTAAGAAAACTGGTAGCTTCTTATGCGGCACAGACCGGGTTAGTAAAGCCGGTAGAACGCCCCAAATCCGGCATTCAGAAAAAGAATGTACCGGAAGATAATATCAAACGGGTACAAAGACTGCTGATCACATGGATCACAGACGAACCTAAATTGTACCACAAAATAAAAAAATATATTTCCGCCGGTGATTTTACCGAGGATTTATATAAAGTTGTTGCGGACAAGCTCTTTACAAGTTTAGAAGAAGGTAATTATAATCCGGCTTCTATCATCAGCAGTTTTGCAGATGAAGAGGAGCAGAGGGAAGCAGCAGCCCTGTTCAATACGAAATTAGAAGCGTTAGAAACAGAGCAGGACAGGGAAAAGGCATTTCATGATATTTTGTATGCGGTCAAGAAAAACAGTTTTGATTACTATTCCACAAGACTGGGAACCGATGTAGAAGCCTTAAATAAGGTGATTGAAGGAAAAAAAGCATTGGAAGAGCTTGGTAAAACGCATATTTCTATAGACGAAAGCCAATAATATTTATTACTAATGGAAGGATGGACCATAAAATGGACGAAAACACACAAGCAAAGTTTGAAGAGAAAGTAAAGGAACTTCTCAATCTGGCAAAAAAGAAAAAGAATGTCCTTGAATATCAGGAAGTCAGTGATTTCTTTTCAGACCTGCCTTTAGAAGAGGAGCAATTTGAAAAAGTGCTGGAAGCTTTGGAAGCAAGTAACATCGATGTTCTCCGTATTACAGAGGAGGATGATGTAGATGATGAAGAGATCATCCTGACGGAAGAAGACGAAGTCGATGTAGAAAATATTGATTTATCCGTTCCTGACGGAATCAGCATTGAAGATCCGGTTCGTATGTATTTGAAAGAAATCGGTAAAGTTCCGTTGCTTTCTGCAGAAGAGGAAATTGAGCTGGCAAAAAGAATGGAATTAGGTGACGAAGAGGCAAAGAAGAGACTGGCAGAAGCAAATTTACGTCTGGTAGTCAGTATTGCAAAACGTTACGTGGGACGTGGAATGCTTTTCCTTGATCTGATTCAGGAAGGTAATTTAGGTCTTATTAAGGCTGTAGAAAAATTTGATTATCGTAAAGGATATAAATTCTCTACCTATGCAACATGGTGGATTCGTCAGGCGATCACAAGAGCAATCGCAGATCAGGCAAGAACGATTCGTATTCCGGTGCATATGGTAGAAACAATTAACAAACTGATTCGTGTGAGCAGACAGTTATTGCAGGAATTAGGACGTGAACCCACTCCGGAAGAAATCGCAGAGGAAATGAATATGCCAGTAGAGCGTGTTCGTGAGATATTAAAGATTTCTCAGGAACCGGTATCTTTGGAAACACCGATCGGTGAAGAAGAAGACAGTCATCTTGGTGATTTTATTCAGGATGATAATGTTCCTGTTCCAGCCGATGCAGCAACATTCACTCTTTTAAAAGAGCAGCTGGTGGAAGTACTTGGTACTTTGACAGAAAGAGAGCAGAAGGTGCTCCGATTAAGATTCGGTTTAGACGATGGCAGAGCGAGAACATTGGAAGAAGTAGGAAAAGAATTTAATGTAACGCGTGAACGTATCCGTCAGATCGAAGCAAAAGCACTTAGAAAATTACGCCATCCAAGCAGAAGCCGTAAGTTGAAAGATTATCTTGATTAGAAGAAATAAAAAAACGATAGATTTTAAGAAGAGGCGGATAAAAGATAAATGGAATTATCCAAAAGATTATATGCGGTTGCTGCTATGGTTACACCCGGAAATATTGTTTGCGATGTAGGGTGTGACCATGGTTATGTATCGATATTTTTGGTAGAAACAAAGAAAAGTCCAAAGATTTATGCGATGGATGTTAATAAAGGACCGTTGGAACGGGCAGCGGAGCACGTGAAAGAAGCCGGCTTACAGGATTACATAGAGCTGATACTTTCAGATGGACTCATCGGTATGCCGGAAGGAAAGGCAGATACACTGATCTGCGCTGGAATGGGTGGAAGACTTGTGATAAAGATTTTATCGGAGAGCATGGAAAAAGTGCGGAAGATGAAAGAACTTATTCTGCAGCCACAGTCGGAGCTCGGATTGGTACGGAAATATTTGAAAGAGCAGGGCTTTATGATAGACGAGGAGGACATGGTGAAGGAGGATGGAAAATTCTATCCGATCCTTCATGTATGTGTTTCCCATGGGGGATCAAAAGCAAAAAAAATAGCTGATGAAGCAAAGCAGACAGTCTTTTATAAATATGGTGAAAGACTGTTGTTAAAGAAACATCCGGTCTTAAAAGAATATCTTTTGTGGGAAGAAGGACTTTTAGACCAAATTGGGGTAGAACTTAAAAAGTCCGGCAGCGATACGGAAAAGACAAAGGAACGGCTTTGTACGCTGGAAGAGGACAGGCAGCTGAATAAAGAAGCCATGAAATATTTTGAATAAAACAGAGAGGTATACAAATATATTTTATTGGGGCTAGAAAGGAAGGGGTTATATGAAGTGTAGTGAAATTATGGAAAAGCTGGAAGCAATCGCACCGGTTTGCTATGCCGAAGAATGGGATAATGTTGGATTTCTAGCAGGCAGACGGGAGAAAGAAGTACAGACCGTATTCATTGCCCTTGATGCAACCGATGCAGTGATCGATGAGGCAATAGAAGTCGGCGCAGATATGATTCTGACACATCATCCTTTGATATTTAAGCCACTTACAAGGGTGAACGAGGATGACTTTATTGGAAGAAGACTGATAAGACTTATACAGAATGATATAAGCTATTATGCGATGCATACAAATTTTGATGTGATGGGCATGGCAGAGGCAGCTTCCGAGGAAATGGGGCTTTTACAGCCGAAGGTCTTAATGGTTACTTATGAAAACGGACAAAAAGCAGAAGGGATCGGCAGATATGGAAAACTGAAAGAGGTGTTGTCACTTTCGGAATGTGCTGCTTATGTAAAAGAAGTGTTCCGACTGGAACATGTCAATGTATATGGAGATTTGGAAACATCGATTACGGTAGCTGCTATTTCACCGGGATCAGGAAAAAGTGTGGTAAAAGATGCCGTGGCAGCAGGCGTGGATGTGTTAATAACCGGTGACGTGGATCATCATATGGGAATTGATTTACAAGCGCAGGGGATTTGCGTAATTGATGCAGGACATTATGGGATCGAGAAAATTTTTGTTCCATATATGAAGGACTTTTTAAAGAAAGAAATTCCTTCGGTACAGATCTGTATGGCTGAGGAAAAAAATCCTTATTGCACATTGTAAAGGAGGAAAACAGGGGCATGGTTACAGTAAAGATAGATGGTGAAAGTAAACAGTATCCGAAAGGAACTCTTTTTGAAGTAATTGCAAATGACTACCAGGAAAAATATAAGCATATGATCGCGGCAGTTGTAGAGAACGGAAAAATCAGAGAGCTTTCGAAAAAGTTGACGAAAGATTGTGAGATCAAGTTCATTACACTGAAAGATACGATCGGACATATGACCTATGTGCGTACAGCACTTATGATCATGTTAAAAGCCATTGAAGATGTAGTTGGAAAAGAAAAAATCACAAAACTTAAAGTGGATTTTGCGATTGGACATGGCTATTATTGTGCAGCAGAAGGTGATTTTAAAATTGACAGTCAGCTTGTAGATGAGATCAACGACAGAATGAATGATCTTGTAGAAGCTAAAATCCCGATCACAAAGCGTCCGTACCATGTGGACGAGGCAATGACGCTTTTCCATGAACAGGGCATGCACGACAAAGAAAAATTATTTAAGTATAGACGAAGTTCGTATATTAATGTATACTGCATGGATGGGTACTATGATTATTACTATGGTTATATGTTCCCAGATACTTCTTATATAAAATACTTTAATGTCATTGCTTATGACGGTGGTTTTATGCTGCTTCTTCCGGGTAAGGATGAGCCGGATAAGATTTCCTTCTTTGAACCGAGAGAGAAGCTTTTTAATACGTTAAAGGAAGCGGACGATTGGGGCAAAAAGCTGGGAGTTGATACGGTAGGAGATTTGAATGACCAGATCTGCAAAGGAAATATCAATAATCTGATCCTAGTGCAGGAGGCATTACAGGAGCGTAAGATCGGTGAAATCGCAAAGGAAATTGCAGAGCGTGGCGGAGTGAAATTCGTTATGATCGCAGGACCTTCTTCATCCGGTAAGACGACGTTCTCTCATCGACTTTCTATTCAGCTCAAGACTTATGGCTTGACACCACATCCGATCGCGATAGATGATTATTTTGTGAATCGAGATAAAACACCGAGAGATGAAAACGGTGATTACAATTTTGAGTGTCTTGAAGCAATTGACATTGAGCAGTTCAATAAGGATATGTGTGATTTGCTTGCCGGAAAGACGGTACAGCTTCCGAGCTTTAATTTCATGAATGGACGTAGAGAATATAATGGAAATTATAAGACACTTGGACCGGATGATATTCTTGTCATTGAAGGAATCCATGGTCTGAATGATAAAATGTCCTATGCCCTTCCGAATGAGAGCAAATACAAAATTTATATCAGTGCTCTTACCAGCTTGAACATTGATGAGCACAATCGTATTCCGACAACGGATGGAAGGCTCTTAAGAAGAATGGTAAGAGATGCCAGAACACGCGGTGCATCCGCAAAGAGAACAATAGAAATGTGGCCTTCTGTAAGACGTGGTGAAGAAGAAAACATTTTCCCATTTCAGGAAAGTGCAGATGCCATGTTCAATTCGGTTCTGATCTATGAACTTGCTGTATTAAAACAGTTTGCAGAGCCATTGCTGTTTAGCATTGGAAAAGACGAACCGGAATATCATGAAGCCAAAAGGCTTTTGAAATTTTTAGGTTATTTCATAGGTGTGAGCAGTGAAAATCTGCCGAACAATTCCATTTGCAGGGAGTTTGTAGGCGGTTCCTGTTTCAAGGTTTGATAATAATAGAAAAGATACGATATTAAGTAGAACGAATGATCGCGGCTGTCTTTATGACAGGTGAGGAAAGTCCGGGCTTCGCAGGGCAGGATGCCGGATAACGTCCGGTGGAGGTGACTCCAAGGCTAGTGCAACAGAAATATACCGCTGGGTGGCTTGCTACCCAGTAAGGGTGGAAAGGCAGTGTAAGAGACTACCGTCCCGTTGGTAACAACGGGAGCCATGTAAACCCCATCCGAAGCAAGGCTAAAAAGAAAGCAATAGGTTTGCCCGACCTGCTTTCAGGTGAGCCGCTTGAAGCTGCTGGCAACAGTAGTTCTAGATAGATGATCATTCGATGACATTTCGTCATCCGACATAACCCGGCTTACGTGTCTGCTTAATATTTAGTATTTGAAAAGGGGCTTTCATATCAGTATAATGTTCGTACATCATTGTGCTAATGTGAAAGCCTCTTTTTTTAACTCATAGGAAATTCCTATGTGTTAAAAAAGAGAGACTAGAGCTTAAATAGGCAGGTAGGAATAAGTATGACTGGACGAGTGAAAAAAGGAATAAAATCTTGCTGTAAAATAATGTTGTTTATAGTAGGATTCTTTTTGTGTCCACTGGAAGCAGACGCAGAAGCAGATTTTTCAGATTATACAAGTGTACGTCATCCGTTGATACAGGCAACGGATGTAGTGGAAGAATACGAGGGGTTGGAAGCTCTTGGATTTTTGGATACAGGAAAATGGGACAACAATTTGGAACCATCCGTGACAGAGCAATCCGAATACGGGGCACTTTTGCAGAGCCTGCAAAGAGAAAATGCCTATGAAAAGGCACGTGCTTCTATTGTACAGATTAATATGGGTGCGTATTACGGAAGTGGTGTGATATGGGATTTGCAGGATGAAAATATCATCCTTGTATCCAACGCACATCTTTTACAAAATGGAGAAAAGGGTTTGGTTACTTTTGGTAATGGGGTTTCGGTGGAAGCAACTGTTATGGGAGTTTCTGACACATTAGATATTGGTTTTGTGGAAGTTCCCCTTTCCTCGTTAACAAGAGAGGACTGGCTGCTGCTTCGTTTTGCAGATAAGGACGAGGGAAATTATCAATCGCTATTGCCGGGAGATGAAATTTTTGTCATCGGTTCTTCTACAGGAACGGGGCAGGATTATTATGAGGGAACGATAGGAAATGTGGCTTATTACTTTCCAGAGTTTGGAACGAATATGCTGTATGGATATTGTGAGGCGCTGCCGGGTATGTCAGGTGGCGGAACCTTTGATAAATATGGTCATTTTATTGGGATGGTGACGGCAGGGACGGAGAATGGGGAAATCGCGAGTCTCCCGCTGGAAACCATACTGGAAGAATATGAAAAGGTGCTAAAATATCCATGAAATAATTTAGAGTGATATTGATTCACTATCATTTTTGGAGTAGAATAGGGAAAGGTTGGCAAAAATGAAATGAAAAGATACACATAAATATTTGGTGAAAGATTTGAGAAAGGAAGAAAAGTAACATGACAAAGATTGATATTGTGTCCGGTTTTTTGGGAGCTGGAAAAACAACACTTATTAAAAAACTTTTGAAAGAAGCATTAGCAGGAACCAAGGTCGTGCTGATCGAAAACGAATTTGGTGAAATCGGCGTAGATGGCGGATTTTTGAAGGAAGCAGGTATTGAAATCAAGGAAATGAATTCCGGTTGTATCTGCTGTTCTTTAGTAGGTGACTTTGGAACTTCCCTGCAGGAGGTGCTCACAACCTATGAGCCAGAAAGAGTTCTGATCGAGCCTTCAGGAGTAGGTAAGCTTTCTGATGTTATGAAAGCGGTACAGGATGTAAAAACAGATGTAGAAGTGCAGTTAAATAGTGCAGTTGCTGTTGTAGATGCTTCTAAGTGCAAAATGTATATTAAAAATTTTGGTGAATTTTTCATTAATCAGATCGAACATGCCGGAACAATCATTTTGAGCCGTACAGATAAACTTAGCGAAGAAAAAGTTGAGCAGTGCGTAGCAATGATTCGTGAACACAATGAAAAAGCGGCTATTATTACAACCCCATGGGAGCAGTTAGATGGAAAAGGCATTTTAGATACGATTGAAGGGGCAAAAGATCTGGAAGCAGAATTGATGAAAGAAGTTATGGAGCATGCACACCATGAGCATGATGAAAATTGTACTTGTGGCTGTCATGATCATGAACACGAACACCATCATCACCACCATGATGACGAGCATGAGCACCACCATCACCACGATGGAGAATGCTGCGAGCATGAGCATCATCATCATGATCACGACGGAGAATGCTGTGAACACGAACATCATCATCACCACGACGGAGAATGCTGTGATCACGAACATCATCACCACGACGGAGAATGCTGTGAACACGAACATCATCATCACCATGATGGAGAATGTGGCTGTGGACATGATCATGGGCATGAAGGACATCATCATGCAGATGAAGTATTTACAAGTTGGGGAATGGAAACACCGGCTTCTTATACAAAGGAAGATATTACAGCAATATTAGAAGCATTAGGCGAGGAAGAAAAATACGGTTTTGTACTTCGTGCGAAAGGAATGGTTCCAGCTGGAGATGGTACATGGGTATACTTCGATTACGTGCCGGGGGAAAGCGATGTAAGAGAAGGAAAACCAGAATATACGGGAAAATTCTGTGTCATTGGCTCGGGATTAAAGGAAGAAAACTTAGAGAAATTATTTAAAAAATAAGCATATATTTCAAATATAATAGTGGTTGTTAAAAGGGGAAAATATGAAAAAGAGATTGATAACAGTAGTTATTTTAAGCGCAAGTATACTGGCGCTTGGCGGTTGCAATGGAAAGCAAAGCGATTTAAAGACAAAGGGAATGGAATTGATTTCCTTAATGGATGAAAAGGCTTCTAGTGAACCATATGCCGAAATCCTTTCTGGCGGAGGAGAGGTTGCAGAAAAAGTGATGCAATTTGGGGAAGGGGATTATACGACTCCAAGCAGAGTATTTGAGATAAAACTTCCGCAGGATGAATATTTGGAAGGAATGGGAGCAGATTTGTCCAATATGTCAGAGACACTGAAGGAAGACTTATATGATAGAATTGGCAATGCATTATGTTCCACATTGAATGGGCAGGAGGGCGCAGTAAGTCTTGCTGCAGCAAGTGTAGCTCAGAGCAGCACCGCTTTTGTAGGTGAGTTAAAAACAGATGTTATTTATTTGTATCAGTTTGAAGATAAGGGCAATGCAGTTATGGTTTCTTTTGCGCCGGCAGAAGAAAATGTAATATCGGCTTCTGCAATGTTCTTAGCGAATGAAGAATGGAATAGTTTAGAGACAGCAGAGGAAATTCAGGATTATCTAAGTCTTACTTTAGGTGGACTGGAAGGTATCGAAGTCACTGCTTTAGACTAACGGAAAGGAATAGTATGAAACCTGTATATATTATTAATGGCTTTTTGGAGAGCGGAAAGTCAGAGTTTATCACTTATACACTGGAACAGCCATATTTTCAGATCAAAGGAAAGACCTTGATTCTTTTATGTGAAGAAGGCGAAATAGAGTATGAGGAAGAGCTTTTAAAACAAAGCCGTTCCGTCGTAGAATTGATCGAGGATGAAGAAGATTTTAATCCATCTAATTTGATCGAATTGGAGAAAAAGCATAAACCGGAAAGAATCGTTATTGAATACAATGGTATGTGGAATTTTAAAAATATGAAGCTGCCATGGCATTGGAAAATAGAGCAGCAGATCACGACGATCGATGCATCTACCTTCCCGATGTATTTTAATAACATGAAGTCCTTGCTTGCTGAAATGGTAAGAAAATCAGAAATGATCATTTTTAATCGTTGTGACGGTGTAGAAGACTTAAATACTTATAAGAGAAATATAAAAGCGATCAATGCGAAAGCAGAGATCATTTTTGAAGATTCTAACGGTGAAGTGAATGAGATTATGGAGGATGATCTTCCGTATGACTTAAAACAGGATAATCTGGCATTAGATGACTATGGTTATGGAATCTGGTATTTGGATTCTTTAGATCATTTAGAGAGATATATTGGAAAAACAGTGGAATTTGTTGCAATGGTCTTAAAACCGGAAAAATTCCCGAAAGGGTATTTTGTCCCGGGAAGAATGGCAATGACCTGTTGTGCAGATGATATGGCATTTTTAGGTTTTGCCTGTGAGTATGATGGTGCAGACGCGTTGACGCAGAAGCAGTGGGTGAAAGTAAAAGCGACTGTTTCTAAAGAATACTGGGCAGATTATAATGGAGAAGGACCTGTATTACATGCAGTCAGCGTAGAACCGACAAAGGCACCGAAGGAAGAAGTTATTAGTTTTGTTTAGGAGCGATTTATGGCGATAGAGAGCGATAAAGAAATACAGCAGCTTAAAAAACGCTTTATAGAACTCGGAGAAAAATCTTACAATCAGAATATTTACACGTTCACAGGATTTTTGGGAATGAGTGAACAAGAAATATTCTGGCAGGCGGCACAGGCAATAAAGCATGTGCCGTTTACTTTATGGGGCGGCTGTGAAGGCTGTGAGCGACAGATGATACGCTTCGGAAGTATGGAAGAGTTTGGCTATGAAGAAAAATTTCCTATTGTTTGTATTTGTATCAGTCCACTTTTGGAAAAGTTTGCGGATAATTTGACGCATCGTGATTTTTTAGGAGCGTTAATGAATCTTGGAATTGAAAGAAATACATTGGGAGACATTTATGTAAACCATAAGACGGGCTATTTATTTTGTACAGATAAAATAGCACCTTTTATTTTAGAAAATTTAGATAAAATTAAACATACAAATGTAAAATGTAAAGTAGTAGAGGAAATTCCAAAGATCGTAGTGGGTGAAGCGGTAGAAGAAGAACATCTGACAGCATCCGAACGGATTGACGGTATTATAGCGAAATTATATAATATATCAAGAACGCAGAGTTTGGAATTATTCCGGCAGAAAAAAGTTTTTGTAAATGGCAGATTAAATGAAAATAACAGTTGTAATTTAAAGAGTGGGGATACAGTTTCGGTAAGGGGATACGGAAAATTCACATATGAAGGGATCGTCCAAGAGACAAGAAAGGGAAAGCTGCGTATTAAAGTGCAGATTTTTAGGTGATGCGTATTTTAAATCTTCCGATGCTAGATAAAGTGGGTTTGGTCTTTAGAAGGGAGAAAAGGGAATATGGATATAATTGGAGTAGGAACTTATCAGTATACGATTGTGCAGTGGGTATTTTTCTTTTATTTTTATTGTCTTTTTGGCTGGGTATTTGAATCTACTTATGTTTCTATGAAAAAGAGACGTTTTGTAAACCGTGGATTCATGAGAGGACCTTTTCTTCCACTGTATGGAAGTGGAGGAATCATGATGCTTCTTGTTTCTGCACCATTTCAAGACAATTTGCTTTTGGTGTATATAGCAGGATGCATTGGCGCTACGGCATTAGAATATATAACAGGCGTTATTATGGAGGCACTTTTCAAAGTGCGATATTGGGATTATTCGAATCAGCCATTTAACTTTCAAGGACATATATGTCTAGGTTCTTCCTTGGCATGGGGTGCACTTACTGTTTTTATGACTCAATTTTTACATAAACCGGTAGAACAGTTCGTGTTGTCGATTCCAATGGAAATTTTATCCCCGATCACATTCCTTCTTACATTGATAATTGTGGCAGACTTTTCACTTTCCTTCAAAGCGGCTATGGATATCAGAGATATTCTTATCAAGATGGAGAAGGCAAAAGAAGAAGTGGAGCGAATGTCAAAACGCTTGGATGTTATGATTGCGATCGCGAATGATGAAATGGAAAACTGGAAGCAGGAGCAGGGAGAAAAATGGGACGTTTTGAAAATGGATATGGAAGATCGGTTTGAAAACTTAAAGGAGGCTATATCCGAAAGACAGGGCGGACGTTTGGAAAATATCAAAGAAGAAATGTTGGAGCTTAGAGAAAAGTACCACATTAATAAAGAAATGACACACCAGTTAAAGTCATTTATAGATTTTTATAAAAGGGATATGTTATTAGGAAATCCAATGATGGCATCCAGAAAGTTTAAAGAAGCTCTGGAAGAATTAAAAGAGGCTGTTTCAGAAAAAAAGAATAAGAAATAAAAAATAAGCTGTCCATTAGGACAGCTTATTTTGCCATTGACCATAATTGGTCCTTAATAATTCCAGGTCGCGTTTCCGTTTCTTTAAAAGGGCAAGTCCTTTATTATAAAACCAGAAAGAGTAAACAAGTACATTGTTTAATTTTCCGATTTTCTGTTTGGTCGTTTTTGTATAATAGAAACCTTCTGCTTTTACAGTAACTTCATCATGGATCGCAGCAATCAAATCTGTTTCATCCTTAATTTCTGCATCAATTTCTGTGTAACCTAAGCCAACGCAGTCGGCACGATGGGAATCACTTCCACCGAAGCAGGGTTTGTTATATTTTGCTGCGAGTGCTCTTGCCTTATGATTGGAAAGTTCAGATTCGCAAGCATTAAAACCTTCTACAAAATCAAATTTACTTATAATTTCTTCGAATTTTTTGCCGTGTTTTGTATTTGCAATACTTAAATATTTTTCTCCACAAGGATGAGCAGGTCCTAAAATGCCTCCAAAGTAATGAACGATTTCGATTAAAATAGAAACAGGAAGTCCACGCATTTCCAAGAGAGGAACGTGTACTCCGTGTGGAAGAATGACTAAAATATGTCCGCAATCGATCGTATCATATTCAATACCTTTTAAAACTACAAAATCAGTATGTTTGATACCCTTTATATTTTTTTTCCAATATCTGTAAGCTCCATAAGAATTGTGGTCGGTAATCAGCATACCGTTATAACCTTTTTCTTTTAAAAGCTCAATTGTTTCTTCAATTGTGCTATGACCGTCAATAGAACCTTCTTTTGTGTGGCAGTGCATATCAAATTTCACAATCCATCTCCCTATCTTGTGCGGAATTTTCATTCCGGTGCAAATTAATAGTTTTCAATTGTCACCTACATTATAATACTATTATTTCAAATTTCAATGGATTTATTAGGAAAAAAGTCCTAATTTACAAAAAACTTACAAGAATCATACTTTTGCATAGACATTGATTTACAAAAATACAGGAACAAAATTCTTGACTTTACCATAATAATAGATTATATTTTACCTATTGAAACTTTAATACATAAACCGATGAGAAAGAGAAGTAGTCATAAAATATCTTTCAAAGAGAGTTGCAGATGGTGGAATTGCAATAAAGAATTTGTGATGAATGGACTTTTGAGGCTGGTCTGAAAATAGTAGGAACCGGCGGGACTACGGACCCGTTACCAATCCGGCATGTATGGTTGTACATGGTTGAGTGGACATTTGTCAAGCTGAGTGGCACCGCGATAATGATTAAGTTTATTACCGTCTCAGGCATTTTTACTGCCTGGGACTTTTTTTATGTAGTAAAAACGGTACTGGGAGAAAAGATTTGACATTAGGGAGTCGCTTGACGACAGAAAGAGAGGAAAATATGAAAAAGAGAGTATTGGTTTATTTAATGACAGCAGCTTTAGCAGTATCTATGGTAGGATGCGGTAAGGGCAGTGAAAGCAGTAACAGCAATGAAGAAGGCTATACAATCGGTATTTCCCAATTTGCAGAACATGGTTCTTTGGACAACTGCAGAGAAGGCTTTTTGGCAGGCTTAGAGGAAGAAGGAATTAAGGAAGGTGAAAACCTGACAATCATATATGATAATGCACAGGCAGATACCGGAACAGCAAGTACGATTGCAGACAATTATGTATCTCAAAATGTAGATTTGATCTGTGCGATTGCAACACCAAGTGCCATGAGTGCATATAATTCCTGTATGAATACAGATATTCCAGTCATTTATACAGCAGTATCTGACCCGGAAGCAGCAGGACTTGCAAAGGAAGATGGAACGAGCGTAGGAAATATTACTGGAACTTCTGATGCACTTGCTGTAACAGAGCAGCTTGCTATGATTCGTGAAGTATTACCGGAAGCCAAAACAATTGGTATTATTTATACAACAAGTGAAGCAAACTCTGTAAGTACGATTGAAGAATACAAAGCACATGCAGCAGAGTATGGTTTTGAAATTGTAGAAAGTGGTATTAATACCCAGGCAGATGTAGCTTTAGCCGCAGCTGACCTTGTAACCAAAGTAGATTGTATTACAAATTTAACAGATAATACAGTAGTCGCAGCCTTACAGACAGTTATCGATGAAGCAAATGGTGCAGGAATCCCTGTCTTTGGTTCAGAAGTAGAACAGGTAAAAGCAGGCTGTGTGGCTTCTATGGGTCTGGAGTATTATGAACTTGGAAAACAGACAGGAAAAATGGCAGCCAAGATTTTGAAAGGGGAAGCAGAAGCTTCTGAAATGAATTTTGAAGTCATTTCTGATCCAAGCCTTTATGTGAATACAGCAGCCGCAGAAAAATTAAATCTTACACTTTCCGAGGATTTTGTAAGCGGAGCATACCAAGTATTTGATGAAATTATAGTAGAATAGAAGTGAGGAAGATATGACCTTATTATTAAGCGTTTTAGAACAGGGAATGATTTATGCCATTATGGCATTAGGAGTGTACATAACTTATAAAATATTGGATTTCCCAGATCTGACTGTAGATGGCAGTTTTCCGTTTGGAGCAGCCATTACTTGTGCCTTGATCGCAAGAGGGGTAAACCCTCTTGTGACACTGCCGATTTCCTTTGGACTGGGAGCAGTCATTGGAGTATTTACTGGATTGATCCATGTGAAGTTAAAGGTAAGAGATCTGTTGTCAGGTATTATTATGATGACAGCACTTTATACAGTGAATCTCCAGATTGCTGGAAGAGCAAATCTGCCAATTTATAATTACAATACGATCTTTGATAATGATTTTGTCAATGCGATCTTTCCAGAGGCACTTTCCAAATATCGTACGGTTATCATTATAATGATAATAACGATTGTTATGAAACTCCTTTTGGACTGGTACATGAATACAAAATCCGGTTTCCTTTTAAGAGCAGTAGGAGATAATGATACCATTGTAACCTCCTTAGGTGTAGATAAGGGATTGGTGAAGATTATTGGTCTTGCAGTGGCAAATGGACTTGTTTCCTTAGGCGGATGTGTTTATGCACAGCAGCAGAGATTTTTTGATGTATCGATGGGAACCGGAACGGTTGTTATTGGACTTGCCAGCGTAATCATTGGAACAAGTTTATTCAAGAAGATCACATTTTGGAATGTAACAACAAGTGTTGTTATTGGTTCTCTTTTATATAAGGGATGCGTGGCATTGGCGCTCAGAATAGGACTTCCATCCAATTACTTAAAGCTGGTAACAGCGATACTGTTCCTTTTGATCTTAGTATTAAGTATGGATAGAAAAAGCGCAAAAAAAGTTTCTAAGGCATCCTAGAACACTGCCTTTTTAATGAATGGAGAAAAATATGCTGGAATTAGTAAATATCAATAAATATTATAATCCGGGCTCGGTAAATGAAATGTGTCTCTTTCAGGATTTTAATCTGAAAGTGGAAGATGGAGAGTTTGTATCCGTGGTAGGAAGCAATGGTTCGGGAAAGACCTCTTTGCTGAATATCATATGTGGAAGTATTGGAGTAGACAGCGGTTCTATTTTAGTAAATGGAACTGATATTACAGGAAAAAAGGACTATCTTCGTCAGCGCAGGATCGGAAGAGTATATCAAGACCCGGCAAAAGGAACATGCCCATCCATGACTATTTTGGAAAACATGTCCATTGCAGACAATAAAGGAAAGCGATATGGTCTTGGAAAAGGCGTAAACAAAGCAAAGATAGAAGAGTATAAAGAGAGCTTAAGACAGTTGAATTTAGGATTGGAAGATAAAATACATACAAAGGTTGGTTCTCTTTCCGGTGGACAGAGACAGGCGCTTGCATTACTTATGTCAACCATGACACCGATTGAGTTTTTGATCCTGGATGAACATACGGCAGCTCTTGACCCGAAGACGGCGGAAACGATCATGCAGCTTACCGATAAGATCGTAAAAGAGAAAAAAGTGACAACGATTATGGTCACTCATAATTTACGTTATGCAGTAGAGTATGGAAATCGTTTGATCATGATGCACGAAGGCGAAGCGATTCTGGATAAGAGTGGAGAAGAAAAGAAACAGGTACAGACAGAGGAGATCATGAGTATCTTTAATCGTATTAGTGTAGAGTGTGGAAATTAAAAAGAGGACATTCCGGTCTAAATAAGACTTGGAATGTCCCTTTCATTTTTAATATTTATAAAAAGACATTTTATCGAATTTTTCTTCGCAATATTTACAACGGTACACTTCTGCTTTTTCATCAGCAAGCAGGAAGACGTGCGGAAGCTCCTGCTCAATAGAAGTAATGCATCTTGGGTTCTTGCATTTGATGACACCGCGTATTTCTTTTGGAAGAACAAGGTCTTTTTTAGCAACAATGTTGCCGTCTTTAATAATGTTTACGGTAATGTTGTGGTCGATAAAAGCCAAAATATCCAAGTTCAGTTTATCAATATCACATTCTACTTTTAAGATATCTTTTTTGCCCATTTTCCCACTTCGTGCATTTTTTATAATAGCAACAGTACAGTCCAATTTATCTAATTGCAGATGGTGATAGATAGAAAGACTCTGACCTGCCTCGATATGATCCAACACAAAACCTTCTTCGATTTTTCCTATATTCAACATACAATATCCCTCTTTTCTTTTAATCTACTTTGATTTCCAGCAAAGTCAGAATGAGTGCCATTCGAACGTAAACGCCGTATTGTACCTGTTTGAAATAAGCAGCTCTGTCATCTTCGTCTACTTCCACAGAAATTTCGTTTACTCTTGGGAGTGGGTGGAGTACCAGCATATCTTTTTTGGCAAGAGCCATTTTTGCTTTATCTAAAATATAGAAATCTTTTAAACGGACATAATCTTCTTCGTTGAAGAAACGTTCTCTTTGCACGCGGGTCATATAAAGAAGATCAAGCTCCGGCATTTTGTCTTCTAAACGAATGACTTCTTCATAAGCAATGTTCTTTTCCTTCAGCATATCGGTAATGTAATCCGGTATACGCAGTTCTTCCGGTGAGATGAAAATAAATTTAATATTGTCATAGCGAACGAGTGCATGGATCAAAGAATGCACAGTACGGCCAAACTTCAAGTCTCCACAAAGTCCGATGGTAAAGTTGTCCAGACGACCTTTTAAGGAACGGATCGTTAACAGGTCTGTCAGCGTCTGCGTAGGGTGTTGATGACCACCATCTCCGGCATTAATGACAGGAATGTGTGATTTTTCAGCAGCTACCATAGGAGCGCCCTCTTTTGGATGGCGCATAGCGCAAATATCTGCAAAACAGGAAATTACCCGAATGGTATCCGATACGCTTTCTCCTTTGGAAGCAGAAGAGGAACCAGCATCGGAAAATCCAATCACGCTTCCGCCTAAGTTTAACATAGCAGATTCAAAACTTAATCGTGTTCTTGTACTTGGCTCATAAAAGCAGGTCGCTAATTTTTTGCCAGCACAGGCATGGGCATACTTGTCCATATTTTTTTCAATGTCGTTGGCTAAGTCGAAAAGATCGGATAATTCTTCTACAGAAAAATCCAAAGGACTCATTAAATGTCTCATAGTGTTACCTCCAAGTTTGTGTAATAATATACCCAAAAATAGTCGAAGAGATGCGACTCTTCGACTATGAAAATTACTTATAGGATAAAAGGTCAGTGACCGGTTTCCTCTTTGGAGCTACCGGTTCTTCTGCAGGATATCCAATTGGAATAAGAGCGATCAGCTCTCTGTCTTCGGGTACTTCCAAAATAGCAGAAGCCTTAGCTTCGTCAAAAATACCTAAAATAACGGAACCAATTCCTTTTTCGTAGGCTGCAAGGCAAAAGGTTTGGGATGCAATACCAGCATCAAACATCTGCCAGCCGCTTCCTTTTGAAGTAGTAAAAGAGCCGTCTCTTTCATAACCACTTCTGTTCTTAATAACAGTAACGGCAATTAACATTGGAGCGGAAGAAATAATTTTACCATTGTTTGGATAACTGTCTGTACATTCGGATGCAATTTTATCTTTTACATCACCAGTAACAGCAATATAACGTGTAATCTGTGTATGCTTCCAGCTTGGAGCGAAAGACGCTTCTTCTACGATCTGCGTTAAAATATCTTCAGAAATCGGTTGGTCAGTGAATTGTCTGATACTTCGGCGTCCCATAATACATTCTTTGGCAGTCATGTTTATCCTCCTTTTGTATGTATGCTAATTTTTATTATCATACCACATGGAGCAATTTGTTTCAATTACAAGATAACAAAAAATATACAAGTATATTATAAAAATTTTACATAAAATTTTTATATAAAAAATTATGGCTGTTGTGTTTATTTCTGTGTTTTTTTCAAGTATAATATACATAGTTTTTGCTATATCATAAAGAAAAAGAAGTATGGCAGGGAAATCATATTACACGAGTGCAAAAATGCACAGATAGGAGAAGTTATGGAAGGAACAACAGGATTTTGTGAAAGAAAAAGATGGGTCTTTTTTGGTCTTCCGTTTACCTTTACAAAATATACGGTAAAAGAGGATGGTATTACGATAAACAGTGGATTGTTAAAATCCATTGAGAACGATTGCTATATGTATAAAGTGCAGGACGTAGAGCATACAGCAACGTTGTTTGAAAAAATGTTCGGTTTAGGTACGGTAGTCTGCTATACAGGTGATACGACGCATCCAAAGCTGCTATTAGAGCACATTAAAAATTCCAAAGAAATCAAAAACTACATTTTGGAAGTTTCTGAAAAGGCAAGAATGAAAAGACGTACTTTAAATACGCTTGACATTGGAAGTGTAGCGGATCTGGATGGTGACGACTTATAAAACAGGAGTATTTTTGGAAAAACGGTTTCCTAATTTTTCAAAGAGAAGTCCCACTCCGAACCAAACAGGAGCATAATCCAGTCGGATAACATGGGAAATGTTCCATTTGGAACGACTGTAATCCCACGGACATGAGTTTTTCTTCCAAAGAAAGCGTCCCGTTGAAAATTCGACAGCAAAAATAAGAATGGCATAAAGAAGCCCGCGGGCAGCAATATGCCATTTTTTTATGAGTTTGGAAAGTGGCAGGATAAAGGTTCCACAGCCATAAATAGGAAACATCCAAAGAGAAGTATTTCCGGTTAAAGTAAAATCCCTTCTTTTTATAGAGTGAAGGGCAGTAAAAATAATTTCCATGCACCAGCCGATGATGCCAAATAAAAAAAAGTTTTTTGTTAATGTTTTCATACTATGAGTATGGACAAAAAGAATGAAAATATTATAGAAATCTTAAATTCATACAAAATGGAGGCGTGATATGAACTATAAGCAGGCAATGGAATATATAGAAGAAACAGAAAAGTACGGAAGTGTTCCGGGACTTGACAATATCATCAATTTATGTGAAAAGCTTGGGAATCCACAAAATGATTTGAAATTTGTACATATTGCAGGAACAAACGGAAAAGGTTCTACATTAGCTTATATTTCAACTGTTTTAAAGGAAGCCGGCTACCGGGTAGGAAGGTATGTGTCGCCAACCATATTTGAATATCGCGAGCGGATTCAAGTAAATGAGCGCATGATCACAAAAGATGCTTTGTGCCGTCACTTGGAAAAGATTCAGGAAGCAATTACAGAACTTCAGACAGAGGGAAAGCCGCATCCTACGGCATTTGAGATAGAAACGGCGATGGGTTTTCTTTATTTTAAAGAAAAACAGTGTGACATCGTTGTGTTGGAGACCGGACTTGGGGGCACTTTGGATGCTACCAATCTGATCACCACACCGGTTGCTTCTGTTCTTGCGTCAATCAGCATGGATCATATGGCATTTTTAGGAGATACGTTAGCGGAAATTGCCGAGAATAAGGCTGGAATCATGAAGCAGGGCGTGCCGGTTATTTCTATGGAACAGGAGCCGGAAGCTATGCAGGTGATTCAGAACAGGGCAGAAGAAAAAGGTGCTGCCTTGACCGTTGCTTCCTGGAAGGATGCTTCAAAAGTCCGCTATGGTGTAGAAAAACAGAAATTTGATTATAAAAATTACAAAGGACTGGAAATCCATCTTGCAGGAAAATGTCAGATTGCCAATGCGATTTTGGCAATAGAAGTACTGCATGTATTAAAGGAAAATGGTTTTCCTGTGACAGAGAAGGCTTTGCGGGAAGGCTTGAAAAATACTGTGTGGACAGGCAGATTTTCTGTTATCGCTAAAAAACCGCTTTTTATCGTAGATGGAGCACATAATGAAGATGCGTCAATAAAACTTGCAGATTCCATTCGTTTTTATTTTACAAATAAAAAGATTATTTATATAATGGGAATATTGAAAGACAAAGAATACGAAAAGATCATAGCGAATACAGCACCTTATGCAGAACAGATCATTACGGTAACGACGCCTCATAATAAAAGAGCGCTGCCTGCTTATGAGCTGGCAAAAGCAGTCAAGGAGTATCATCCCCATGTGACAGCAGTAGACAGTCTGCAGGAAGCCGTGGAAATGAGTTATCTTTTGGCGGATAAGGACAGTGTTATCCTTGCATTTGGTTCTTTGTCGTATCTCGGTGAATTGATCGGGATAGTGGAAAACAGACATACAATCAGGAGAGATTCTCATGGTAGATAAGAAAAAAATTGAAGAAGCAGTAAAATTATTGTTGGAAGGCATCGGGGAAGATGTGAACAGAGAAGGACTCAAAGAAACACCGAACCGGATAGCCCGTATGTATGAAGAAATTTTTGCAGGAATGGACGAGGTGGCAGAAACGCATCTGTCCAAAACCTTTTCTTCAACAGGAAGTGAAATGGTCATAGAAAAGGATATTGTTTTTTATTCCACCTGTGAGCATCATTTGATGCCTTTTTATGGAAAAGCACATGTAGCATATATACCGGATGGTAAAGTAGTCGGTTTGAGCAAACTGGCAAGATGTGTAGAAGTGTATGCACGCCGTCCGCAGATTCAGGAACAGATGACCGCGCAGATTGCGGATGCGATCATGGACAGCCTTGCCCCTAAGGGAGTGATGGTTATGGTGGAAGCAGAGCATATGTGTATGACGATGCGTGGCGTGAAAAAGCCAGGAAGTAAGACGATAACGCTTGCCACAAGAGGAAACTTTGTAGACAATGAAATGCTGCAAAGACATTTCTTTGAGGCAGTAAGGCGGTAGTTGTCATGGAACGAGTTGACAAGATATTACAACATAAAAAATTTCAGAAATATGTAAAGAAAAATAAAAAGGCAGAAAAAGAGCGTATTTTCTGCCGTCATGATATGGTACATTTTTTGGATGTAGCAAGGATTGCATGGATCTTAAATCTGGAAAAAGGGTTGGGAATCAAAAAAGATGTTGTTTATGGAGCAGCACTTTTACATGATGTTGGCAGATATAAACAATATGCAGATGGAATCCCGCATGAAAAGGCGAGTGCAAAACTGGCACCGGAAATTTTAAAAGAGTGTGGCTATACGGAAGAAGAAACGGCACAGATCATAGAAGCTATAAAGAGGCATCGCGATAAAAATGCGGCAGAAGAAGACAATCTGAATGGAATCCTATATCTGGCAGATAAAGCAAGCAGACCCTGTTTTTCCTGTGAAGTAGAATCACTATGTAATTGGAAAAATGACAAGAAAAATGTAGGAATCAAATATTAGAAAAGCAGCAGTTTTATAAGGCATGAAAAGAGGCAGACAGAATATGAAAATCGGAACAAAAGAATTTGATACGGTAAATAAAACCTATGTTATGGGAATACTGAATGTAACACCGGATTCTTTTTCGGATGGTGGTAAATTCAACCGAATGGATAAGGCATTGAAACATGTGGAGGAAATGCTTGCAGAAGGCATGGATATTGTGGATATTGGAGGCGAATCCACACGTCCAGGTTATACACTGCTTTCGGATGAGGAAGAGATCGAAAGAGTCGTGCCGATCATAGAAGCGGTAAAAAGCCATTTTGACGTGCCTATTTCGCTAGATACCTACAAGGCAAAAGTAGCACAGGCAGGAATTGATGCAGGAGCGGATCTGATCAATGATATTTGGGGACTGCGCTACGAAAAAGAGTGGAATGGAAAACGAGATGACAGTTGTCAGAGTCTGATGGCAGACGTCATTGCAAAGGCGAATGTTCCATGCTGTCTGATGCACAATCGCAAAGAAACGGATTATACTAATTATATAGAAGATGTGAAAGAGGATTTGCGGGAAACTATAGCGATTGCTCGAAAATCCGGTATTGCAGAGGAACAGATCATTTTAGATCCAGGGGTTGGATTTGGAAAAACTTATGAAAACAATTTAGAGATCATTAATTGTTTAGATGCGTTACAGGAACTAGGATATCCGTTGCTTTTGGGAACTTCCAGAAAATCGGTGATCGGTCTTACTTTAGATCTGCCGGCAGCAGAAAGAGTGGAAGGAACTTTAGTTACTACTGTTTTTGGAGTATTAAAAGGCTGTGCGTTCGTAAGAGTGCACGACATCAAAGAAAATGTACGTGCCATTAAAATGGCAGAAGCTATCATGAACAGTACAAGATAGAAGGATGGCAGGGAATAGAAAATTCAGAAAAAGGAAAGATTTGGTACAAAAAATGGATGAGATACGTATTGAAAATTTAAAAGTTTATGCTTACCACGGAGTGTATGCAGAAGAAAATGAAAGAGGACAGGATTTCTATGTAAATGCAGTCCTTTATACGGATACAAGAAGGGCAGGAAGAGAAGATGCCCTGACACTTTCTACAGATTATGGTGAAGTTTGTCATTTTATCAATGATTTCTTTAAAATCCATACGTTTCAGTTGATAGAAACTTTAGCGGAAAAAACAGCAGAGCAAGTGCTTTTGCACTTCCCACTCGTGAAAGAGATGGATCTGGAGATTCGTAAACCGCATGCACCGATCGGACTTCCCTTTGAATCTGTATCTGTGAAAATTCATAGGGGATGGCATAAAGCATATGTGGCTTTTGGCTCTAATATGGGAGACAAGAGAGCTTATATTGAAGGAGCAATACGCAAAATAAAGAAAAATGAACGGATTCGGAATCTGCGCGTTTCTTCTATTATACAGACAGCTCCTTATGGAGAAGTGCAGGATCAGGATGATTTCTTAAATGGAGCAGCAGAGTTTGAAACTTTGTATACACCGGAAGAATTACTTGACTTTCTGCATCAATTAGAACAGGAAGCAGAGCGTGTCAGAGAGATTCACTGGGGACCAAGAACACTTGATCTGGATATTATTTTTTATGATGATCTGGTATTGGATACGCAGGAGCTTACGATTCCTCATGCGGATATGCACAATCGGGAATTTGTATTGAAACCGCTGTGTGAATTGGCAAAGCATGTCCGTCATCCTTTGCTTGGCATGACAGTAGAAGAACTGTATAGAGCGTTATAACGCAAAGAATGTGCAGTATAAAAAGAAAAAAGAAAAAATCGGCTAAAATTAAAAAAAATAGATTGACATTAAAAATGGTATGAGTATAATAAATATAAATTTAATAAGTTAAACCGATGAAGTGGAGATAAAAATGAAAAATGCGCTTACAGAGAGTTGGGATTGCTGAGAACCGACAGAAATGCAGTTCATTAAATGGACCACTGAGGGCATGGTCAAAGGAAAGTATTTTCTGAGTATTCCATGACGTAAGCTTGCGTAAAGAGCGGGGAATATGTTAGTATTCCGGCGAGAGTGTGGGAAACCATAAAACAAGGTGGCACCGCGGTATCAGTTTATAGAATTTACCGTCCTTGATGAATCATATTTTATGTGATTCATCAAGGGCGTTTTTTATTCCCATAAAGTTCCGTTGGAGTTTCTGGATTGCCCTTAAAGATTAAGCCGGAAAAATAAAAAAGGTTTAGGAGGAAAAAACAATGATTAAAGAAGCAATCAGTATTTTAAGCAAAAAGGAAAATTTACCAGAAGAGATGATGGAACAGGTTATGGATGAGATTATGACAAATCAGGCGACCGATGCACAGAAATCTGCATTTTTAATGGCACTTGCCATGAAGGGGGAGACCATTGAAGAGATTACTGCTGCAGCAAGAACCATGAGAAAGCATTGTGAGAGATTTTTGAATGACATGGATGTGCTGGAGATTGTAGGAACAGGTGGAGATGGATCGAATACTTTTAATATTTCTACGTTGGCATCGATTGTTACTTCGGCAGCAGGCATTCCTGTAGCAAAGCATGGAAATCGTGCAGCTTCCAGCAAATGTGGTACGGCAGACTGCCTGGAAGCTCTTGGTGTAAAAATTGATCTGGAGCCGACAAAGAGTGAACAGCTTCTGAAGGATATTAACATATGCTTCTTATTTGCACAAAAATACCATACGGCAATGCGTTTTGTAGGACCGGTCAGAAAAGAAATGGGTGTCCGTACTTTGTTTAATATATTAGGACCTTTAGCAAATCCGGCGGGTGCAAGTATGCAGCTTTTGGGAGTATATAGTGCAGACTTAGTAGAGCCGCTTGCAAAGGTACTTCGTAATCTTGGGGTAAAAAAAGCAATGGTTGTTTATGGAGAGGACAGCATTGATGAAATTTCTTTAAGTGCACCGACAAAGGTATGTGAATTTAAAGGAGATGAATTTAAAACTTATGAAATCACGCCGGAGCAGTTCGGATTCACACGCTGCAAGAAAGAAGAACTGGTAGGTGGAGAACCAAAAGAAAATGCACAGATTGCCATGGAAATTTTAAAAGGAGCAAAAGGAGCGAAAAGAGAAGCAGTTTTATTAAATGCTGGTGCCGCTATTCATATTGCTTCCGATGATCTGACATTAGAGCAGGGTATTGAAAAGGCGAAAGAAATACTCGATAGCGGCAAGGCATTGGAGCAGTTGCAATTATTTATAGCAAAATCAAATGCGTAGATACATACGTTCATAACAGCCAATATCATTCCGATAAGTTTCTTCATGCTATTTTATCACATTTTCTTTCTTGTCTCATTTTTCATTTTATACTATATTAGTGGAGTGGAAGTGTTGAAGAGATAAAGGAATGAATAGTTATGAACAGAAAAAATGAAATGACAGGGAAAAAAGAACGGAATCAGGAAACGAATAGAGAGAGACAGTATGGAACGAAAGAATTGATGCGGAGATTTTGGCCTTATTTGAGAAAATATAAAGGAACAATGTGTCTGGATCTGGTCTGTGCAGCATTAACGACTATTTGTGAGTTGGTGCTGCCACTTATTATGAGATACATTACGAATGAAGGCTTATATAATCTTGCCGGTCTGTCTATTGCTATAGTTGGAAAACTGGGGCTTTTATATTTGGCACTGCGTATCCTGGACGGAGCAGCCAGCTATTATATGGCGGACATGGGACATGTAATGGGAGCCAGGATCGAAACAGATATGCGCCGGGATGCTTATAATCATTTACAGCAGTTATCCAATACTTATTACAACAATACAAAAGTAGGACAGATCATGGGGCGGATCACGAATGATCTGTTTGATGTAACAGAGTTTGCACATCATTGCCCGGAAGAGTTTTTTATTGCAGCGATCAAGACAGTGATTTCTTTTGTGATCTTAGCTGGAATAAATTTACCGCTTACGGTGATCATTTTTATTTGTGTACCAGTGATGATTGGTGTCTGTATGCCACTTAATTTCCGTATGCGAGGGGCTTTTCGCAAACAACGTAGTCAGATTGGAGAATTGAATGCCAGAATTGAAGATAGTCTTCTTGGACAGAAGGTAGTAAAAGCATTTACCAATGAAGAGATGGAAAATGCAAAATTTGAAAAGGATAATGGAAGATTTCTGGACATCAAACAGGAAACCTACAAATACATGGCATTGTTCCACACCACCGTAAAAATGTTTGATGGTGTCATGTATCTTGCCGTACTTGTATTTGGAGCTTTGTTCATGATAAAGGGGCAGATTGCAGCAGGAGATCTGGTGGCATATATGCTCTATGTATCTACCTTGATCGCGACGATAAGAAGAATTATTGAATTTGCAGAGCAGTTCCAGCGTGGTATTACGGGAATCGAACGTTTTTTGCAGATCGTGGATGCGGATATTGAGATCTTTGATGAACCGGATGCGAAAGAAATGGGTATTCCAAAGGGAGAGATTACATTTGAGAATGTGGACTTTGAATATCCGGATGATAAAAATGTAGTATTGCAGAAACTGAATTTACAAATACATGCTGGAGAAAAGGTGGCGATCGTTGGACCATCCGGTGGTGGAAAAACGACGTTGTGCAATTTGATTCCCCGTTTTTATGATGTGACAAGTGGAAAGATTACCATTGATGGAGAAAATGTGAAAAATTTCACATTAAAGAGCCTTCGTAAAAATATTGGGATGGTACAGCAGGATGTTTACCTGTTCTCAGGAACGGTATACGATAATATTGTATATGGCAGACCAAAGGCTTCAAAAGAAGAGGTGATAGAGGCGGCGAAACAAGCGGGCGCACACGATTTTATCATGGAACTCAAAGACGGGTATGATACTTACATCGGAGAGCGTGGCGTAAAGCTTTCCGGTGGACAAAAGCAGAGAATCAGTATCGCAAGAGTATTTTTGAAAAATCCGGCAATCATAATTTTGGATGAAGCCACTTCAGCATTAGATAATGAAAGTGAATTTGCGGTGGCAAAATCTCTTGCCAAGCTATCCGAGGGAAGGACGACTCTTACGATAGCCCACAGGCTTTCCAGTATTAAAAATTCTGACCGTATTTTGGTTTTGACGGATGAAGGTATACAAGAGGAAGGAAATCACGAAACGCTTTTAGAAAAGAAAGGGATTTATTATCAGTTCTATATGACTGCAAATGCGATAAAATAAAGGATAGATATGCGTGGACGGCAGTGAACGACTTGTTATTCATCGCGTAAGCCCCTTTTTTTCTTGCAACTGACCGCGTAATTCGATACAATGGATTCACGGGTCAGATATAAATACTCTTTGTCTGACAACCGCTACTATACTTTTGATCCGGATAAAGTATAAAAGGCGGTACATTTTCAGGAGGTCCCTATATGTATAGACGTGGTGTTTGCATAGTATCAGGCGGGACTGGAGAACTTGGGAAACGTTGTGTTGAAAATTGTGTAAAAAGCGGCATGAATGTTGCATATATGGACACAGACAAGGCAGCGGGTAAAGCGCTGAAAGCAAGGCTTGATAAAAAGTACGGGGTGAATCTCTTTTTCTTTCATGGTGACGTGAATAGTGAAGAGGACAGAGAACTGTTCGAAAATGCGGTAATTGCACAATATGGAAGAGTTGACCATATCATAAGTAATGTATCCTCATTTCAAGTGGACTTTAAGTTCAGCATAAGATAAACAATGGAAATATGAAACAGGGGTTACCTGCGTTAAGGTTTAATGGTATAATATTGATATCATAAACTTTGACGCAGGTAATTTCTTTTGTCTGCTCATTTGCAGGGAGGTTTCGCTTATGAAATTAATGTTTATCGGTGCAGCCCATGAAGTGACAGGAAGTTGTCACTATATGGAAGCATGCGGAAAACATATTCTTGTAGATTTTGGAATGGAACAGGGAACAGATTATTATGAAAATGCAGAGTTACCAGTTCCGGAAGCACAGATTGATTATGTGCTCTTGACCCATGCACATGTAGACCATTCGGGAATGTTGCCATTACTTTATGCGAAAGGCTTTCGTGGTCAGATCTTTATGACACATGCGACAGCAGACTTGTGTAGAATTATGTTAAGAGACTGTGCTCATATTCAGATGCAGGAAGCAGAATGGAAAAATCGAAAAGCGAAAAGGCATTCTGGAACAGAACCTTATGAACCGGTCTATACGATGGAGGATGCAGATGGCGTTATCAAGCATCTGGTAGCCTGTGAATATAATAGGAAAATACAGCTTTGCGAAGGGGTGGAAATACGTTTTACGGATGTAGGACATTTGCTTGGTTCCTCCAGCATTGAAGTATGGCTGACAGAAGAAAATATTACAAAGAAAATTGTATTTTCGGGAGATATAGGAAATAAAAACCAACCACTGATAAAGGATCCGACAAAAACAGCAGAGGCAGATTATGTGGTAATGGAATCTACCTATGGTGATCGGATGCATGAGGTGTCAAAGCTGGATTATGTAAAAGAACTTGCGGCTATTATTCAGGAAACCTTTGATAAAGGCGGTAATGTAGTCATTCCTTCTTTTGCGGTAGGACGTACCCAGGAAATTTTGTATTTCCTAAGGAAGATCAAAGAAGAGGGAATGGTAAAAGGGCATGATGGCTTTCACGTATATGTGGATAGTCCACTTGCCGTAGAGGCAACCGGTATTTTTGATAAAAATAAAATGGAATGTTTCGATGCAGAGGCAATGGAGCTGATACAAAAGAGAATCAATCCGATTGCAGTGCCGGGTCTAAGACTTTCCATTACCAGTGATGAATCCAAGGCGATCAACTTTGAAGAAGAACCAAAAGTCATTATCTCTGCTTCCGGTATGTGTGAAGCAGGACGTATTCGCCATCATTTAAAGCATAATCTATGGCGTCCAGAATGCACGATCCTTTTTGTAGGGTATCAGGCAAATGGTACACTTGGCAGGGCCATTGTAGAAGGTGCGAGCGAAGTAAAATTGTTCGGTGAAACAATAGAGGTGCGGGCGCAGATCAAGAAGCTTACCGGTTTGAGCGGTCATGCGGATAAGGCAGGATTGATTGAATGGCTGGAAGGCTTTGAAGAGAAACCGAAGAGAGTATTCGTAGTACATGGAGAAGATAGTGTATGTACTTCTTTTGCAGAATGCTTAAAGATTGAGCATGGACAGAGGGCATATGCGCCTTATAGTGGTACGGTGTTCAATATGCTCAGTAATAAGCTGGAATACGAAGCAGAACCAATTGCAGTTGTAAAGAAAAAGAAAGCGGTCTCCGATGTCTTTTCAAGACTTTTGGCAGCAGGACAGCGCCTTATGGAAGTTATCCGCAAGAACGAGGGTGGAGCAAACAAAGACTTGGCGAAGTTTGCTGATCAGATCAATTCACTCTGTGATAAATGGAGTTAAAATAAGGGAAAAAGCAAGTAAGGAAGGAATGTAAGACAGATGAGTTTGGCAGATAAAATATTTATTGATATGTGTACAGACATTTTGGAGAATGGCACGAGCACAGAAGGGGAGAAGGTACGTCCTCATTGGGCGGATGGAACTCCGGCTTACACCATTAAAAAATTTGGTGTAGTAAACCGCTATGATCTGCGGAAAGAATTTCCGCTTCTGACATTGCGTAAAACAGCATTAAAAAGTGCAACAGATGAGATGCTTTGGATATGGCAGCAGAAATCGAATAATATCCATGATCTGCACAGCCATATATGGGATGAGTGGGCAGATGAAAATGGCTCTATCGGAAAAGCATATGGATATCAGATGGGGGTAAAGCATCAATATAAAGAAGGCATGATGGATCAGGTAGACAGGGTCATTTATGATTTAAAAAATAATCCGTTCAGTCGTCGTATTATTACGAATATTTATGTACATCAGGATCTGGCAGAGATGAATCTCTATCCGTGTGCATATAGTATGACATTTAATGTTACCCAGAGAAAGGGAGAGGATACATTGACTTTGAACGCCATTTTGAATCAGCGTTCTCAGGATATCCTCACAGCCAACAACTGGAATGTAGCGCAGTATGCAGTGCTTGTCCATATGATGGCACAAGTGTGTGGTATGCAGGTTGGCGAGCTTGTGCATGTTATTGCAGATGCTCATATTTATGACAGACATATACCAATTGTCAAAGAGCTGATCACAAGAGAAAGTTATGACGCACCAACCTTTTGGCTGAATCCCGAAATAACAGATTTTTATAAATTTACACGAGATGATGTCAAAGTAGAAAATTATATAACAGGACCACAGGTGAAAGATATACCGGTCGCAATTTAGGAGGAAAACATGAATTTAATAGTAGCAGTAGACGAAAACTGGGCAATCGGATATAAAAATGAATTGCTTGTAAGAATTCCAAATGACCACAAAATGTTCCGTCAGATGACGACTGGTAAGGTAGTTGTTCTTGGAAGAAAGACGTTAGAGACTTTCCCACAGGGCATGCCCCTTCCAAACAGAACGAATATCATTTTATCCAAATCAGAAGATTATAAGGTAAAAGATGCGATTGTAGTGCATTCTGTTGAAGAACTTCTGGAAGAATTAAAAAAATATAACAGTGAAGATGTTTATATCATCGGCGGAGAAAGCATCTATAGACAAATGCTTCCTTACTGCGACACGGCACATGTCACGAAAATAGACCATGCTTACGAAGCTGACACTTACTTTCCGAACCTTGATGAAGATGCGGATTGGACGATCACTGCTGACAGCGACGAGCAGATTTATTTCGATTTGACTTATCACTTTATAAAGTACGAAAAAATTAATAAATAATCATGACAAACTGTATGGTCTTACCATAACCTAAGCTGGGCGTGCTATACGTTGTCAGGAGACCATTGGAAAACGCCGGCACTTGGCTTGCGTTCTATGCAAGCCTATGTGTCCGCTGCGTTTGGAATTGAGCGAAAGCGCGTCTTTTGACAACGTATAGCACGCCCACCGCCTTATTCCAAGACCTATCGCAATTTATCAGAATTTTTCCCATACTTCCCTTGACTTTTGAATACAAAAGTATAATAATTGAAAAAAATGCATCGAGAGGAGCAGTAAAATACAATGGAAAAGAAGAATATTGACTGGAGCAACTTAGGCTTCGGCTATATACAAACAGAAAAACGTTATGTTTCTAATTATAAAAATGGAGCTTGGGATGATGGCGTGCTGACGGAAGATGCTAACGTTGTTATCAGCGAATGTGCTGGTGTTCTCCAGTATGCACAGACTGTTTTTGAAGGATTAAAAGCATACACTACAGAGGATGGTCATATTGTAACTTTCCGTCCTGACTTAAATGCAGAGCGTTTGGAATCTTCTGCAAAGAGATTGGAAATGCCTGTATTCCCAAAAGAGAAATTTTTAGATGCTATTGATAAAGTTGTAGCAGCAAATGAAGCTTATGTACCACCTTACGGTTCAGGTGCTACTCTTTATCTTCGTCCATATATGTTCGGAAGCAATCCTGTTATCGGTGTAAAACCTGCAGATGAATATCAGTTCCGTGTTTTTGGAACACCAGTAGGACCTTATTTCAAGGGTGGCGCAAAACCATTGACAATCCGTGTTAGCGATTTTGACCGTGCAGCACCAAACGGAACAGGAAATATCAAAGCTGGTCTGAACTATGCCATGAGCTTACATGCTATCGTTTCTGCTCATAAAGAAGGTTTTGATGAGAATATGTATTTAGACCCGAAGACAAGAACAAAAGTTGAAGAAACTGGTGGAGCTAACTTCTTATTTGTAACAAAAGACGGAAAGGTCGTAACACCGAAGTCTGACAGTATTCTTCCTTCCATTACACGTCGTTCTCTTCTTTATGTAGCAAAAGAATACCTTGGATTAGAAGTGGAAGAGAGAGAGATTCTTTTCGAGGAAGTAAAAGATATGGCAGAATGTGGTCTTTGCGGTACTGCAGCAGTTATTTCTCCAGTAGGAAAGATTGTAGACCATGGCAAAGAAATCTGCTTACCAAGCGGTATGACAGAAATGGGACCGACAACAAAGAAATTATATGAAACACTTACAGGTATTCAGATGGGACGCATCGAAGCACCAGAAGGATGGATTCGTGTAATCAAATAATCAGTCGCATGAGAACAGGGACATATAGTGTTTGCTATATGTCCTTTTTTGTTTTAAAAATTAACCCGGTTCTGCAATGCGGCTGACTCCAACATAAATATTGGAAATTTCATACCAGGTAGGATAATCTACAACGCCTGTTGCCGGGATATTGAAAATTGTCTGGAATGCACGGACAGCATTTGCTGTATTTTGACCGAAAATGCCATCAACTGCAATTTTAGGAATTGCTGGATAGTTTTGTGCAATACGGTTCAGCTGTTCCTGCATTTGGCTTACTTTTTCACCAGAAGAGCCGATCGTAAGGTTGTAGCCGGGCCAGGAGGAAGGAACACCGGAAACTTGTGTGGCGGTATTGATATACATGTCATTGCCAAAATAATATCGTATGATCTCAATAGCAGAGTAGCCTTCTTCAGCTAAGTATTGGGAACCCCACTGGCTTAAGCCTTCACATGTGACACGCTTGCCATCACAATAGGAAGCTAAAATTGGCTGACGTACGCCGGGACGGGAGAGATAATTTGCAAACACCGTATCTACAAGATAATCAATATTTGTAAAAATATTGCGTCCATAAATCCATTTTTGATCATAGGCGGTGGAGCTTGTAATTGTAAAATCGTAGCCCTTGTTGCGGTACCATTCGGTATACACTCGATTCAAGGTAAAGGACATGATCGTTAGAACATTGGCATAGAGAGCACTTTCAGGCCAAGTCGCATAAATTTCACAGGAAGCTACATTTTTGATATAGTCCTTGTACCGTACATAGTAATTGGGGGCGCTGGCATCATTGGGGTCACCATCATGTACAATAATAAATTCTGGAATGACGACACGGCTCAATACGATTTCGCCGGTTTCGTTCGTTGGCTTGATCTCATCCTCTGGAATTTTGGGAGGATAATCATAATAGAGGGTGTGAGGACCAATATTGATATCTTCTTCAGAACCGGTGGAAACTTCGGTTGGAGGAAGTTCTACAGGCTGAATGGAAGTGACTTCCGGCAAAATTTCAGAGCCGGATATGATGACCGTTTCATAGCCGGGAGCAGATACCCGTATATTATATTCGGAATAAGGTCTTGGAGAACCCGGCTCAAGGCTATAAGCAAGTGGGGGCGCCGGAAGCTCAATGACCGATGTCTGACCGGAGGAATCGGTAGTAAGTTGTTGAATTGGATTTTCGGGGGCAGCGGTATAATAAATGGTAACGGTCGCACCGGGAATAGGAATCATGCCCAGAGTGGAAGTTACTTGAATCCGCAGTCCGCCTTCGTCCGGGTGTTCCGTCTGCGAAGCACGTGTGGAAAAAGAATAAACAGACATACTAAAACCTCTGTATTTTACTTAACATTACTATATGCAAAACATAGTATTTGTGTTTGTTTTATTAGGAAAATTTTACAAATTGATAACAAGAAGAACATTGCAATTGTAAAGATTCCATGTATAATGGAGGTAATTGCAAGAAAGAGGAAAGGACAGTAATATGCTTAAGGTAGAAAATTTGAATTTCCAGATTACAGAGGATGGAAAAACAAAAAAAATTATAGATGATGTCAGTTTTGAAGTGGCAGATGGAGAACTTTTAGTGATCACAGGACCAAATGGCGGTGGTAAATCCACACTTGCTAAGCTTCTTATGGGCGTGGAAAAAGCAGATTCCGGCAGGATCTTTTTAGATGGAGAAGAAATTACGGATTACGATATTAATCATAGAGCAAATGCAGGACTTGGATTTGCATTTCAGCAGCCACCACGATTTAAGGGAATGACGGTAGAAAAACTGCTTTCTTTAGCAGCAGGAAAACAATTGCCGACAGCGGTATGCTGTAAATTATTAAGTAATGTAGGATTGTGTGCAAAAGAATATATTAACCGTCAGGTAGATGCTACATTATCAGGTGGTGAAATGAAACGAATCGAGATCGCAACGGCAATGGCAAAGGAGCATAAGATTTGCATTTACGATGAGCCAGAAGCAGGCATCGATTTATGGAGCTTTACTATGCTCGTAAAACAGTTTGAAAAAATTCACAAAGAGAAAAAAGAAAGTATTATCATTATCTCCCATCAGGAGCGGATCATTAATATGGCAGACCGCATTATGGTAATTAAAGACGGAAAAGTGGAAAAGACAGGTCAAAAAGAAGAAGTCATGCAGGGGTTATTTATGGACAACCCTGTCTGTGGCTGTATGGATGAGGAATCTTGCTAAAAGAAAGGTGGTAGAAATATGGTAATGGATGAAACAGCAAAAGCTGTGCTTGATGTGATAAATGGAGAAGAATTTAAAGAAGAAGGTGCTTACAATGTTCGTTACAATGGACAGGCACTTTGTCACGGGGATACAGAGCATGTGAAGATCAAAAAACGAGAAGACGGAAAGAATGGTATTGATGTTTATATTAGTGGAGAAGCGAAGGAGGAGCGACTTCATATTCCGGTAGTCGTATCGGTATCTGGAATGACAGATGAAGTGTACAATGATTTTTATGTTGGCGCAGGAGCAGATGTGACGATCGTAGCAGGCTGCGGCATTCACAATGCAGGATGTAATGACAGCCGTCATGATGGTATACATACTTTTCATGTAGAAAAGGGTGCAAATGTGCGTTATGAAGAAAAGCATTATGGTGAAGGAGAAGGAACAGGAGAACGTATCTTAAATCCGGTCACAAAGATCATTTTGGAAGAAGATGCAGTGTTTACTTTAGATACTTCCCAAATCAAAGGTGTGGATTCTACAGTAAGAAAGACAGAAGTGATTCTAGGAAAAGGAAGTAAATTGTTTGTTACAGAAAAGCTGATGACGCACGGGGAACAGAGCGCAGTATCCAATATGGATGTAGTACTGAAAGGAGAGGACAGTAGCGCGCAGATCATTTCCAGATCGGTGGCAGATGGAAAGAGCAGACAGGTCTTCCATCCAAGAGCAATCGGAGAGAATTTATGTCATGCACATATTCAGTGTGACTCCATTATTATGGATCATGCACAAGTCGCATCTATTCCGGAAATTGATGCAAAGCATATTGATGCAGCAATCATTCATGAGGCAGCCATCGGAAGAATTAATAATGAACAGCTTTTGAAGCTGCGTACCTTCGGAATGACAGAAGAAGAGGCAGAGGCAGTTATTATAGAGGCATTTTTAAATTAATATTTTAGAAAAAAAGCTCCCGTAAAAAGGGAGCTTTTTTATGCCATTAATCTAAATTCAGTTTCTTTTTCATGATCCATTCTGTCAGGAAGAAGAAGCCAACGCTGAAAAGGATGGTCTCTCCGAGTGAAAAGTACATCAGTGGCCCAAAAGAAGTGAAACTCGCGTTTAATGCGGTAGAGAACATCAGTGGAGCCTGTACAATGTAATTCACGATCTGCAAAACAGTATAAATACCAATATAGCTTATAATAGAACCAAATACTTTATGCTTTTGGAAAAGCTGTCCCAAAGAAATGGCAGCATAAATCGTAAGAATACTGGAAAGTGGTCCTAAAATGCAGTCCAGTACTAAAATGACTACAAATGGAACAAAACTAATACCTAACGTTTCTTTAAACTCAGGACTGGTCATGATTTCCAAAAGAGTTATCAAAATATCTCCAACAGAATCAAAGAATGACATCATGTCTGCACCTGATGCGGTAGCCGCTGCGAAGATCAGGCATACAACACTGAATATGATGACCAGTGCAGTAATGATAGTCCACACATAGGAAACAACTAATTTTGAAAAAATTAAAGCTTTCTGTTTGACCGGAAGTGTATGCATCAGATACCCTTCATCCGTATACATGTTTTTATAAAAACGTACTGCTGTATAGATAGTTGTAACAAAGCTGATCACAATAATGGAAATATAGTAGGACATCAGTACGAACATTCCCATTGCCTGAATAAATGGATTATCGATTTCCCATATTTGGGCACGGAGCACAAATATTCCAAATAAAGTAAAGATAAAAAGAAATAAATTTACAAAGGCAGGAATTTTCCAAAAGGAACGCCATTCATATTTTATTAATTTACTTAACATGCAAATACCTCCCTGAAATAAGCATCCACAGATTTGCCTTTTGTCTGACGAAGATTATCTACGCTGGCATGGCAGATCAACTGACCATATTTTAAGAAAATAACTTCATCCAAAATATTTTCAATGTCGGAAATTAAATGTGTGGACAAAAGAATCGTTGCGTTTTCATTATAATTAGAAATAATAGTACGCAATATATAATCTCTTGCCGCAGGGTCAACACCCGCGATCGGCTCATCTAAAATATAAAGGTCAGCAGAACGGCTCATAACAAGAATGAGCTGTACTTTTTCTTTTGTACCTTTTGATAACACTTTTAATTTGGCATTACTGTCAATGTTTAATGCTGTCAGCATAGAATATGCTTTTTCTTTGGAAAAATCTGCATAAAAATCACTATAAAATTCAACTAATTCATGAACCTTCATATGACTTTCCAGATAGGTTCTTTCCGGCAGGTAAGAAACAACTGCTTTTGTTTCAGGACCGGGTTTGGAACCATTGATCAAAATAGAACCATGGGTCGGTGTTAAAAGACCATTCATCATTTTGATCAAAGTGGTCTTACCACTTCCATTAGGACCAAGAAGTCCTATGATCTTACCTTTAGAAAGGTCAAGATTTAAGTTGTTCACGGCTAAAGCCTTTCCACCATAGGCTTTTGTTAATTCCCTAATTTCCACTAATGAACTCATTTTAATTCTCACTCCTCCTCAGCAGTAGACTCAATGAGCGCTACTATCTCGTTTTTGTTGTAACCTAATTCCTTCATCTTATCAAAAAACTCTTTGATACTTTCCTGTGCAAGTTCCAATTGAATTCCCTTAATCATTTCTACATCCTCCGTTACCATTCTCCCACTTGTTCGCTGCGTAATGATCAGCCCACTCCGTTCCAGTTCTGCAAAAGCTTTTTGCATTGTGTTTGGATTGACGCTTGCTTCGGCAGCAAGTTCCCTTACACTTGGAAGTTTGTCACCCGGACGATAAAATCCCGACACAATCTGCATTTGGATCTTTTCAACTATCTGTGCGTAGATAGGCCGGTCGGAATTTAAAAGCCATGCCATAGCAATGCACCTCCTTTTATATTTATTTGAATGCAATGTAATTTCAATTGTATTACTGTATCACTTGCATAATACAATCATATAACATTTTGAAAAAAAGTCAATAGTAAATTTAGAATTATTGCACAAAGATTGTGGTTAATGGTATAATTATTTTAATTATGCAGGTGAAACGAGTAGAAAAAGAGGAAGAGGTGGACTTGTGAATCAGATAATTGACCGATTGTTGAATGGAGATTTTGATTATGAAAGAGGTTCATTGGATTTTTCATGTCCACGTTTGGAACTTACGATAGAAAAAGGGGAAATCGTCGAAGACAGCTTTACTATTTATGGATTGCCGAATAAATTGACAAAGGGCCATATCACCACTTCGGACAACAGAATGGAATGTCTGACACCGGATTTTTCAGGAAGTGAGGAACAAATTCAATTTTGCTTTCATTCTGAAGGACTGGAAGAAGGAGATGTAGTAAAGGGAGAATTTTTTGTAATATCCAATCAGGGCGAGTACTACCTTCCTTATGTAGTGACAGTAGCACATCACACATTGGAGTCTTCCCTTGGCGGAATCAAAAATCTATTCCATTTTGCAAATTTGGCAAAGACCAATATGGAAGAGGCAATGCAGTTATTTTATTCTCCTTATTTTAAACAGATACTCACAGGAAATGACAGGCAATATCTGAAGGTTTATGAAGGACTTTCAAAATATAAAGGAAGCGAGCAGAATCTGGAAGAATTTCTGTTAGTGATCAACAAAAAGCAAAAAGTAGAATATTTATTGGAAGAACAGAGTATTCGGATAGAGAATCCGGAAGGGATAAGTGAAAGACAGTTATCCATTACGAAAAATGGCTGGGGTTACACTTTTTTGCAGATAGAAGTGGATGGAGACTTTTTAAGTGTGGAAAAGGATTTCTTAAATGATGATGACTTTTTAGGAAATTATTGCAGACTTTCTTATTATATTGATGAAGAAAAGATACATGCCGGAAAAAATTATGGTGCGATACGTTTGTATAGTGCCTATGTTGATATTACGGCACAGATCATTGTGGTGAACAGTGAGAACCGCAGACTAAAGAAAAAAAGAGTGCGGGAAAAGAAAGAAACCATTTTGCAGATGATGAAATATTATCAGGCATTGAGACTGAAAAAAATTGGAACTTCTCTTTGGCTGAGTGAGACACAAAAGGCGGTAGAAAAATTGCTGTCTTTTGATGATAAGGATATTGTGGCAAGGTTGTTTCAGGCACAGCTCTTGATTACAAAAGAGCGTTATAACGAAGCAAAATGGATCTTGGATCGGATAGGCGATCATTATGCAGATGAGGTGTATGATCCGGTACTTTACAGCTATTATTTATATCTGACCACACTCTACAATAGAGAAGAACAGTATGTAAATGAAATTGCCGAAGAAGTGGAACTGATCTACAGAGATCATGTTGGCAATTGGAGAATTGCCTGGCTTTTATTATATCTTTCAGAAGAATTTAATAAAAACACACCGAAAAAATGGATGTTTTTGGAAGAACAGTTCCGCTACAATTGTAAAAGTCCTGTGATCTATGCAGAGGCAGCACAGCTTATTCTTGCAAATCCTGCTGTTTTAATGAAGCTTGGAGATTTTGAACTGCAAGTTTTAAATTATATGGCAAAGCAGGAGGTGCTGACAGCAGAAGTGACTGTGCAGGTGCAGTATCTTGTGCAGAAGTCAAAGGAATATAAAGAGTGCATGTTTACTCTTTTAAAGGCATGTTATGCAGTGAATCCGGCAGATGAAATACTGCTTACGATCTGTACGGTGTTGATAAAGGGTGGATGCACCGGAGAAAAATATTTTAGCTGGTATGAGAAAGCAGTGGAAAAGGAACTGCGTATCACAAGGCTGTATGAATATTATATGATGTCTATTGATATGGAATCGGAACAGCCGGTTCCGAAAACGGTTGCTATGTATTTTTCGTATCACAGTGATCTGGATTATGAAAGAAATGCTTTTTTGTATGCGAACGTACATAAATATCGTGATACTTTTCCAGAAGTATACCGTGCCTATGAGATGAATATTGAAAAATTTGTTGTGGAACAGATATGCAAAGGGCATATTAACCGGAATCTGGCTTATCTTTACAAGAATCTGCTGTCAGTGCAGATGATTACGGAAGAAACGGCAAATGCTCTTGCAAAGCTTTTGTTTGTCCATCAGATCGAGACAGAACAGAAAGCTATGCGGCGCGTGATTGTATATTATGCGAGAGCAGCAGAGGAAACGGTTTATCCAGTCGTAAATGGAAAAGCACAAATTCCGCTTTATGATAATGAGTATACCTTGCTTTTTGAAGATGATAACAGAAATCGCTATCAGATCAGCGTTCCGTATACGATGGAAAAATTCATGCTGCCGGGTAAAATTGCAAAAATGATCATGCCAATTGTTACAGGGCAGATAGGGTATGCGGCATATGTTTGTGAATGCAGCAATCATTATGTGACGATCACAGAGGAGAATCTCCCATTCTTTTTACAGCTTTTGTATAGTGACAGGATTGAAGAAAGCTACAAAAAAGAAATTGGATTAAAGCTGGTGTCCTTTTATTATGAAACAGACCGGATACGAGAGCTGGATGACTATTTAGAACAAGTAGAGCCCATTTCCTTTGCCGCAAGAGAACGTGCAGAGATGCTGCGTTTCCTTGTGCTACGTGGCTTCTATGAGAAAGCATACGAGTGGATCTTTCAATATGGTATGGAAAGTGTAGATTCCAAGATACTGGTGCGTTTGTGCGACAGGCTTCTGGAAAGAGAAGAGTATGTGGGTGAGGAAATGCTGTGCACTATGATCATGTATGCATTTCGTCAAGGCAAGTATAATGAAGCATTATTAAAATATCTGATGCAGTATTTTGAAGGGATGACAAAGGAGCTTCGTGATATATGGAAGGCAGCTGCGGCGTTTGAATTGGACAACTATGAAATGACAGAACGGATACTGTTACAAATGCTTTATACCGGTTCTTATGTCGGAGAAAAGATGGAAATTTTTAAAAGCTATGTAGCAGCAAACGGAAAAGCAGAGATAGAGCTGGCATTTTTATCCCAGGGTGCTTACGACTATTTTGTGAAGGAAAAGCTGCAGGAAGAATTTTTGTTCCATGAGATCTTTCGGTTGTTCGGACTGGGAGAAGAAATCCCATTCATTTGTAAGCTGGCACTGACAAAATACTATGCCGAAAATAAAAAGGAACTGGAAGCGGTAATAGCGAATGCTTTTAAAAGAGAGATCCTGGAAAAAGTTTTAATGGAGTTGATCGAACGGGGAATAGGATTGGGATATTTGAAAGAATACAGCGAGCTTTTTCCTGTTGTTCGACAGCTTGGCGATAAAACAACGATCGAGTATCGGGCGCATCCGGATAGCAAAGCAATTCTTCATTATATGATTGAAAAGGAAGATGGTGCGCCTTCCGAATATCATACCGAGGAAATGAGAAATATTTTTGGGGGTGTCTGTGAAAAGGAATTTGTACTCTTCTTTGGAGAGACACTGCAATATTATATTATTGAAGAGAAGGACGGAAAAGAACAGCTGACGGAAAGCCGGTCCATCCAGAAAAGTGATATTATGGAAGAAACCTCGCAGAATAAATTTTCGATGATAAATGATATGGTGATCAGTAAGACATTGCAGGATTATGATACGGTAGATGCACTTTTGGAAGAATATTTTCTACAGGAATTTGAAAATGAAAAATTGTTCCGGCTGCAATAGGATGAGGGAGAAAAAATATGCTTAAAAATAAGACAAAGCTTGCCGTAGGATATGATCTTGGCGATTATGTTTCTCAAATCAGTTACAGCTTTCTGGAAGAAGGCGAGCCGGAGACATTGTCCACGGTAGCAGGAGGAGAAAATTACAATATACCTACCGTTTTAGCCAAACGACTGAATGTAAACCAGTGGTTTTATGGAAAAGATGCGATAAAGACAGCAAAGGATGGAGAAGGCATTTTAGTAGAAAATCTTTTGAGCCTTGCCAGAGCCAAAGAACCGGTGACAATCGAAGGAAATACGTTCGAACCGGCAGCAATGCTTGCACTTTTTATGAAACGTACGATGTCTATGTTGTCTATGGTCGCTCCAATAGAAAAAATAGAAGTTTTTGTAGTGACAGTAGATAATCTTGACAAAGATATGGTAGATATCTTGAATCGTGCTGTGGCAGGTATCGGATTGAAAACGAATCAGATTTATTTTCAATCGCACATGGAAAGCTTTTATTATTATACGATTTCCCAGCCGAAGGAGCTTTGGAATCATCAGGTACTTTTGTATGATTTCGCAGGCAAATACATGAAAGCTTACCGCATGGAATGTAATAAAAGAACAACGCCTATTGTCGCATTTATTGATGAGCAGGATTACGAAACGATGGTAAGAGAAGAACTGCCGGAAGAGGAAAAGGAAAAGACAGGGATTTGTGAAAGGTTAGACAATAAATTTTTAGACATTGTGGAGGAAACCGGAAGAGAACGGATTGTTTCGGCTGCCTATTTAATCGGCGAGGGATTTCAGGGTGACTGGGCAAAACAATCCTTAAAAGTACTTTGCCGGAACAAAAGAGTATTTCAAGGAAACAATTTGTACAGCAAAGGCGCATGTTACAGTGGACTGGAAAAAATAAGTCCAAGTGAAAGCGGCAGAAGTCATGTCTTTTTAGGAAATGAAAAATTAAAATCCAATATTGGAATGAAGGTGCTGCGTCAGGGGGAAGAATCTTATCTTGCATTGCTGGATGCGGGAATCAACTGGTTCGAGGCAGAGAAAGAATGTGATTTTATTTTGGAAAATGGCAATACCTTTGCAATCCTGATCACGCCGTTAAATGGCAAACAGAAACGGGAAGTACCTTTACCTATGGAAGGGCTTAAGGAACGACCGGAAAAAACAAGCAGAATCCATATGAAGATCAGCATGAACGGAGAACATGAAGCAGCAGTAGAGATCACCGATCTGGGATTTGGAGAATTGTTCCCAGGAACCGGACAGGTCTGGAAAGAGGAATTTGAAGTATAACGGAGGAAAATATGGGCAGAGTTTTATTGTGTATAGGAAAACAGGCAGAAAAGCCGTATTTTTTTGACAAAACCTGTCAAAATATATACGCTATAGAGGAACTTTGTTATGTATTAGGTGAAAATGCCTACCTTTTGGATGAAGAGATAGTAGACAGAGACCTTGCAAAATGGATCGATGAAGAGTGCGGATTGGCAGATCTTGCAAGGAATCTGTATCTGTTAGTCAATCAAAAATCATCCGCTGCTGCTTTTGTAGGAACTATTCTGGGATACACAGGATATTTTTCAAAAGAAAAAACAGTGCAGATAGAAAATGTATTAAAGAGTGGACGGCATTTGAGTTTGTATGAAAAAAGAAAAGCCAAGGCAGACTATTTGGTGAAGCGTGGTAAATACACGCTTGCTATTGTGGAATACGATAGTTTGATAAAAGAGCTTATGGATAAGGATAAGCAGCTTTTAGCAAAAGTAATACATAATAAGGCAACTGCACTGACAGGACTTTTTAACTATGACGAGGCAGCAGAGAATTTTTTTAAAGCCTATGAACTTGATGGAAATGTAGAGGATTATACATGCTATTTCGCAGCAAAGCGTCTTTGTATGGAAGAGCAGGACTATATTCGCTTTGTAGCAGAACATGAGGATGGTTATGAAATATCTCTGACACTGGAAAAGAAGATAAATCAGATCATGGAACAGTGGCAGAGAGCAGAAAAAAAGGAGTACATGGATGTACTTCTTGCCTATAAAGAAGATGGAAATAAAAATCTTTACTACAAGGAAGTGGAGCAGATGATAAATGGGTTAAAGCAGGAATACAGAGATTGTGTGATTCACTGATCGGCCCTGAGGAGGAAACACAAATGAATTTATTGCAAAAACTGATGTGGTGGAAAAAGAAGGAATCCATTTCTGAGGAATTTGGCGAAGAAGACTGGGAGGACACGGTCCTCGATAGAAAACAGATCAATTTAAAACTGGAAGAGGACAGAGAACGGTATTTGAGAAGCTGCTGTGAACAGATTGCAGATGCATCCAAAGAAATGGAAAATCTGACTTATGAATATGGTCTTGTTACTTCCTATTTGAAAGATATTGAAGAAATTGAAGCACTTCCGTTGGAACAAAGGGAAGAATTGAATGCGTATGCAGAAAAGATCGTAAACATTGAAAAAGTGCAGGAAGGCTATACAAAAACCGCAAAGCGGATGACAGATACTAAGTTCAGACAAATGGAAGCGATAGAAGATGAGGTGCAGGAGGGTTATCAAAAAATAAAAGAGGCAGAAGATTACCGAGCACTGATAAAGCAGGATCTGCAAAGACTGGACGGAGAAAGACATGCCTATCAGTACCGCAAAGCGGAGCTTTTGGATACCTTGGATAATGCTAAGGGAATGTCGCAGATTTTACTCATTGCTGCAGCGGCATGTATTGTTATGCTTTTGATCTTTCAGTTCGTGCTGGAGATGAATGTGAAGATCGGTTATATATTGACAGCAGCGCTGGCAGCTCTTGCGATCACCTATTTTTATATTCGCTATAGTGATGCAGAAAAAGAACTGGATAGGGTAGGAGCAGGAATTAACCGTTTGATCTTATTACAGAACACAGTAAAAATCCGTTATGTGAATAACAAAAATCTTTTGGATTATTTGTATTTAAAGTATAAAGTGGAAAGTGCTTCCGAACTGGATTTCCTTTGGCAGAAATATCAGGAAGAAGTCGTGGAACGCAAAAAGATCGCAGAAACAGAGGAAGAATACAGCTTCTATCAAAAGCAGCTTTTGCATGCACTTTACCAATATAACTTGAAAGATCCAAATGTATGGATTCATCAGGCAGTTGCAATCATTGACAATAAAGAAATGGTAGAGATCCGGCACGGATTGATCGAGAGAAGACAAAATATCCGTAAACAGATGGATTATAATACAGGTATTGCGAGAAATGCACAGGAAGAGATCAAAGATATTGCAGATAAGTATCCGCAGTACAAAAATGAGATCATAGATGTAATTTCCGAGTACGAAAGGACATTTACTTGATTTCTGATTATCAGTGCGCTATAATTGGCGCATGGGCGTATGCCGCTTGAAAAGAACGCAGTGAAACATGTTTTTTTGTTTCTTGTGAATATAGTAAACAGATTGACGAAAGGTTGAGGGAACAACAATGAAAAAATTGGAACAGCTCTATGAAGGAAAAGCAAAAAAAGTATTTACGACAGAAGATCCGGATATTTTGATCGTGGATTATAAGGATGACGCTACTGCTTTTAATGGTGAGAAAAAAGGAACCATTATGGGAAAAGGTGTTATTAATAACCGTATGACAAATCATGTTTTCAAGATTTTGGAAAAAGAAGGTGTTCCTACTCATTTAGTTGAAGAATTAAGCGATAGAGAAACAGCAGTTAAAAAAGTAGAGATCGTACCGCTTGAAGTTATTATCCGTAACGTAGCTGCAGGAAGCTTCTCTAAGAGATTAGGCGTGCCGGAAGGAACTCCTTTTGCAGAGCCGACTATCGAATTTAGCTACAAAAATGATGAATTGGGTGATCCGTTAATCAACTCCTATTTTGCAGTTGCTTTAGGTCTTGCAACATGGGAAGAAATTGAGACAATCAAAAAATATGCATTTAAAGTAAATGAAGTATTAAAAGCTTACTTCTTACAGGCAGACATCAAATTGATCGACTTTAAGATTGAATTTGGCCGTTATCACGGAGAAATCATCCTTGCTGATGAAACATCACCGGATACATGCCGTTTATGGGATGTACATACAAATGAAAAATTAGACAAAGACCGTTTCCGTAGAGATATGGGAAATGTAGAAGAAGCATATAACGAAGTATTCAAACGTTTGGGGTTGGCATAAATGATAGAGGATATTCACATTCAGACAGAAAATAATGAGAAACTTAAAGAAGAATGTGGTGTCTTCGGAGTCTATGATTTTGACGGACATGACGTTGCTTCTACAATTTACTATGGGCTTTATGCATTACAGCATAGAGGACAGGAAAGTTGTGGTATTGCTGTAAGTGATACGCAAGGACCAAAAGGAAAGGTTTTAAGTCATAAGGACATGGGACTTTTGAATGAAGCCTTTACACCGGAAATACTGGAAGGCTTAAAAGGTAACATTGGCGTCGGACATGTTCGTTATTCTACTGCAGGAAGCAGTACGAGAGAAAATGCCCAGCCATTAGTACTGAATTATGTAAAAGGTACTTTGGGAATGGCACATAACGGAAATTTGATCAATACACCAGAGCTTCGTAATGAACTGGCTTATACAGGAGCGATCTTCCAGACGACTATTGATTCAGAAGTCATTGCATATCTTATTGCAAGAGAACGATTGAATTCCAAAACGGTGGAAGAGGCAGTTGGACGCGCTATGGTCAAGATTAAAGGAGCCTATTCTTTGATCGTGATGTCTCCTAGAAAATTGATCGGTGCGCGTGATCCTTTTGGATTTAAACCACTTTGTATTGGAAAAAGAGACAATGCATATATATTAGCTTCCGAGACATGTGCACTTGATACGATCGGTGCAGAATATGTGCGTGATGTAGAGCCGGGAGAGATTGTGACTATTTCACCGGAAAAAGGTATTGTATCTGACAAGAGCCATTGCTTAAAGCCGGAAGAACATGCAAGATGTGTGTTTGAATACATTTATTTTGCAAGACCGGACAGCTATATAGATGGAGTAAGTGTGTATAATTCCAGAATCATGGCAGGAAAGTTCCTTGCCATGGATTCGCCGGTAGATGCAGACCTTGTAGTTGGTGTACCGGAGTCAGGTAATTGCGCTGCTATGGGATATTCCATGCAGTCAGGTATTCCTTATGGAACTGCTTTTGTAAAAAATGCATATGTAGGACGTACCTTTATCAAACCAAAGCAAAAGACAAGAGAAAGCAGTGTTCAGGTAAAATTAAATGCACTGAAAGAAGTGGTAAATGGCAAGAGGATCATTATGATTGATGACTCTATCGTGCGTGGAACGACTTCAGATCGTATTGTGCGTATGCTTCGCGAAGCAGGAGCAAAGGAAGTGCATATGCGTGTCAGTTCACCGCCATTTTTATGGCCATGCTATTTCGGAACCGATGTTCCTGCAAGAGATCAGTTGATCGCATATAACCACTCGGTAGAAGAAATATCCAATATTATTGGAACAGACTCTTTAGGTTATTTGCGAATTGAAAGATTAGAAGAAATCGTAAATGGTCTTGGAATCTGTAAAGGATGCTTTACAGGAAAATACCCAATGGAGCCGCCAACAGAAGATATTCGTGGGGACTTCGAGAAATAAGTTCAAAAAGGAAAGGAAATTTTATGAGTACAGACAGATATCAAAGCCCGCTCTCTGAACGTTATGCCAGCAAGGAAATGCAGTATATCTTTTCCCCTGACATGAAATTCAGAACATGGAGAAAACTGTGGATTGCATTAGCAGAAACAGAAAAAGAATTAGGACTTGCGATTACTGACGAACAGATAGAAGAATTGAAGGCACATGCAGATGATATTAACTATGATGTGGCGAAAGAAAGAGAAAAACAGGTTCGCCATGATGTTATGAGCCATGTGTATGCTTACGGTGTACAGTGCCCGAAAGCAAAGGGAATCATCCATTTAGGAGCAACGTCCTGTTATGTAGGCGATAATACAGATATTATCGTTATGACAGAGGCATTAAAGCTTGTGAAAAAGAAACTGGTCAATGTTATGAAAGAATTGGCTGACTTTGCAGAGAAATATAAGGCACAGCCTACACTTGCATTTACACACTTCCAGCCTGCACAGCCTACAACAGTAGGAAAGAGAGCTACACTCTGGTTACAGGAGTTTTATTTAGATCTGGAAGATTTGGATCATGTTCTTGACAATATGAAGCTTCTTGGTTCTAAAGGAACAACAGGAACACAGGCATCCTTCCTTGAGTTATTCGACGGTGATCAGGAGACTATCGATAAGATTGATCCAATGATTGCACAGAAGATGGGCTTTAAAGAATGTTATCCGGTATCAGGACAGACTTATTCCCGTAAGGTGGATACAAGAGTGGCAAATGTACTTGCAGGTATTGCGGCAAGTGCACACAAGATGTCTAATGATATTCGTTTATTACAGCATTTAAAAGAAGTAGAAGAGCCGTTTGAAAAGAGTCAGATTGGTTCCTCTGCTATGGCATATAAGAGAAATCCAATGAGAAGTGAACGTATTGCATCTCTTTCCAGATATGTGATGATTGATGCATTGAATCCGGCAATCACTTCCGCAACACAGTGGTTTGAGAGAACTTTGGATGACTCTGCAAATAAGCGTTTATCAATTCCAGAGGCATTCCTTGCTATTGATGGTATTTTAGATCTTTGCTTAAATGTAGTAGACGGACTTGTGGTATATCCAAAAGTTATTGAGAAACGCCTGATGAGCGAATTGCCATTCATGGCAACAGAAAATATCATGATGGATGCAGTAAAAGCAGGTGGCGACAGACAGGAGCTTCACGAGAAGATTCGTACACTTTCTATGGAAGCAGGAAAGAATGTAAAAGTAGAAGGAAAAGAGAACAATCTGTTAGAGCTTATTGCAGCAGACCCAGCATTCAATATGACATTGGAAGACTTACAGAAAACAATGGAGCCTTCCCGTTATGTAGGACGTTCCAAAGAGCAGGTTGAAGCATTCCTCAAAAATGTGATCAATCCGGTATTGGAAGAAAATAAAGAATTGCTTGGCGTGAAAGCAGAAATTAACGTATAGAACATATACAAAGAAGGAGTGATGCATGAACATCACTCCTTTTGTTTTTTTTCTTTATTTTGTATTTTCTAATGCTGCATTTCGTGCGGCTTCAAAAGTTTCTATATCTACTGCTCCAAAGGTACTTGTTTTATAAATAGGTACATCAGAACCATATCCCATAAAATAAACATATTGGGATGTAATGTTTATGTTGGTATAATTGCCTTCCGCAACAATTTCCAACCCGCTTCCATCAATGTTCATACGCTTTAATGCAGGTGAGATAGAAGAGTTTGCCTGATAGTAGATCACGCTGTCATAAACATTGAACGTATCTACTCTGTCTTCCGTAAGTGTAGTAGTAGACCCATCTGTTAAGGAATAGCGGCTTAATTTATAATTGTCTGCTACATCCATATAATATACAAAATCACCGGAAACGACCGGATTATACATATTGCCTTCCCAAAGTGTTGTAGAAGTATCAGTCGTTGTATCCAAAGTATATAAATAATGGTCATCACCAGTACCATTATAGTAAATGATTCCATTTTGGCAGGAAGCAGGGTTGATCCAATCATCACTTAAGGTCTGTGCATGCTTTTTGTCCAGACCAATTTTACGAAGTGTCAGTGCAGTATCTGTATCATAGTGGGCATAGTATACGTAATCTTCTATAAGCAATACTGTGCCGGATGGGTCATCGTCAAGACAGAACGCATTTTTTCCATTTAGTCTGGAACGATAAACACCGTTCATGGAGCCGATAAATTCCCAACTGTCGCCACTGGAACTGTTGCCTTTTTGGTAGTAGACCAAATATTTTCCTCCGGCATTAATGTATTCTACTTTAGAATTGTTTAGCTTCTTAATGTCTGTTTCATCTGGATTCATGCTATAAAGAGCACCGTCGTCATAAGCATTTGAAAAGTACACTTTTCCATCATATTCACAATATAATCCGCGGTTATTCAAATTACCGCCGGTGTTACCGATCGTGCCATCAGGTACCGGAGCGGTCCTTCCACTCAAAAATGAAGCAACGGTTATTAGAAGTACCAGTATGACGGCAACGGAAATATAAAGTGGTGTTTTGCTTTTTTTCTTTTGCATAATATTCTCCCGTATATTTGTGTAGGCAGTTTGCTTTGAATGTTGTAAATCTGCCAGTTTCTGACTGTTTTCTATAGAAGATTATACCCTTTATTTTACTTGCTATCAAGTAGGATTTAAGATATGATAAAGGAAGGTAAAACAGTGCAAAGAGTAGTGTGGCACAGAGTTTTACAGAAAGACGCAGGAGGAAAACATGCATGGATTTATTAGAGTTACGCAAGCAGATTGATGCAATAGATAAAAATATTGTCAGTTTGTATGAAGAAAGAATGGAAATTTCAAAGCAGGTTGCTGAATATAAAATAGAAACCGGAAAAAAGGTATTTGATAAGGAAAGAGAAGAACAAAAAATTGCAGCAGTGAAAGCAATGACTCATAACGATTTCAACAGCCATGGAGTAGAGGAATTGTTTGAGCAGATCATGTCTATGAGCCGCAAGCTGCAATATCAGATGTTGACAGAGCGGGGGAGTCTTGGAAGACTTCCTTTTATAGGAGTAGATAAGCTGGAAACAAAGAAAGCAAGAGTGGTATTCCCAGGAGCAGAAGGTGCTTATACACAGGCTGCCATGCAGGAATTTTTTGGGGAAGAGATCAACAGTTTTCATGTGGAGACATTTCGTGATGCCATGGTTGCTATTGATGAAGGAAGTGCAGATTTTGCAGTACTTCCAATAGAAAATTCTACAGCAGGAATTGTAAATGAGATTTATGATATGCTTGTAGAATTTGAAAATTATATTGTCGGTGAACAGATCATTCAAATAGAGCACTGTTTGATGGCATTGCCGGGAACAAAGATGGAGGACATTAAGACGGTTTACTCGCACCCGCAGTCTTTGATGCAGAGTGCAGGATATCTTAGAGAACATTCAAATTGGCAGCAGATCAGTATGAAGAACAATGCCTTTGCAGCGATAAAAGTTGCGGAAGGAAACGATAGAACGCAGGCAGCAATCGCCTCCGAATATGCAGCACAGACGTATGGTCTGGAGGTGTTAGAAAAGGGAGTAAATGATCTGAAAAATAATTCTACCCGTTTTATTGTAGTAACAAATCAAAAAATATTTAAAAAGGATGCAAATAAGATCAGTATTTGTTTTGAGATAGATAATGAAAGCGGTGCCTTGTATCAGATGCTTTCCCATTTTATTTATAACAATTTGAATATGAATAAGATCGAGAGTCGTCCATTAGAAGGAAGAACATGGGAATATCGTTTCTTCATTGATTTCGATGGGAATTTGGCAGATAGTGCAGTAAAAAATGCACTGCGCGGACTTCGTGATGAAGCAAGGAACATGAAAATTTTAGGAAACTATTAGAGAAAAAGAGGCAGAAAAATGAGAGCACGGGAATTGATCGTATATAAAGAATTTGAGGACGGACAGCTGTTAGAAGATATGGAATGGCTGATGGAAAACTATGCAGATGAATATTACAATAAAGAGGATAAAGCAGCTCTTTTTTATGATTGTATTCATGAGCTTTTAGACATGGCAGGACACCATGGTTTTTATGGAAATCTGTGGCATTGCTATTTGACGAACCTTTTAGTAAATAATGAAAACAGCTATAGTATGGCATGTGAAGTAAAAGGTGAGGTTGCTGGAACGATCAATAAAGCGGTTCTTCATGATATAGCTATTTTTAAAGAATTTTTTGATTTTGATTTCCGACCGGTCTGTGAGGAGCTTTCAGTAGATACGTTTGAATTTGTAGAAAATTACGAGAGCAGTTCTGAAAAAAGTAAGGTATATAATGCAAGAATACGTGACCGAATCTGTGAGCTGGCTGTAAAATTTACAGAAGACTCTACACCGGAAGAAATGAAAAAATCTTTGACCGAATTTTATAAAGAATATGGTGTAGGAAAGTTTGGTTTACATAAATCATTTAGAATCGAACATACAGAAGATGGTGCAAGAATCGTACCAATCAAAAATATTGCACATGTACATTTGGATGATATTATCGGATATGAGATTCCAAAACAAAAGCTTGTCGAAAATACAGAGGCTTTTGTTCAGGGAAGAAAGGCAAATAACTGTCTTTTGTTCGGTGATGCAGGAACCGGTAAATCTTCCAGTATCAAAGCAATCGCCAACGAATATTATAGTCAGGGACTTCGCATTATTGAAGTGTATAAACATCAGTTCCAGGATTTGAATGATGTCATCAGTCAGATAAAAAACCGAAATTACAAATTTATTATTTATATGGATGATCTTAGTTTTGAAGATTTTGAGATTGAGTACAAATATTTGAAAGCAGTCATTGAAGGCGGATTGGAGAAAAAGCCAGACAATGTACTGATTTATGCTACTTCAAACAGAAGACATCTTGTAAGAGAAAAATTTAGTGATAAAGAGGATAGAAGGGACGATCTGCATTCCAGCGACACCGTGCAGGAAAAATTGTCTCTTGTATATCGCTTTGGTGTGTCTATTTTCTTCTGTGCACCGAGCAAAAAAGAATTTCAGCAGATCGTATGCAGTCTTGCAAAGCGAAATCATATTGATATGCCGGAAGAAGAATTGCTTTTGGAAGCAAACAAATGGGAACTTTCTCATGGCGGTCTATCCGGAAGAACAGCACAGCAGTTTATTGATCACTTATTGGGTAAAGGTTGAAAAGAGGGATAAATATGGCGGTAAGAACATTTGCGGCTATTGATGTAGGCTCCTATGAGCTGAGCATGAAGATTTTTGAAGCTTCGCCGAAAAACGGAATGCGGGAAGTAGATCATATCCGTTATCGGCTGGATTTAGGAACGGATACTTATGCGACGGGGAAAATTGGTTACGAAAAAATGGAAGAACTGTGCAGAGTGCTGCGCGAATTTTCTGAGATCATGAAAGCCTATAAAGTAGAAGATTACAAGGCGTATGCTACCAGTGCAATAAGAGAAACAAGCAACAGCAGAATTGTTTTGGATCAGATTCGATTAAAAACAGGAATTGAAATTGCTATTTTAAGCAATTCAGAGCAGCGTTTTTTGGATTATAAATCTGTAGCATCAAAAAGAGAAGAATTTAAACATATTTTAGAAAATGGTACAGCCATCGTAGATATTGGCGGAGGAAGTATTCAGCTTTCTTTATTTGTGAAAGATACGCTTGCAGCAACACAAAACTTACGTCTTGGTGTATTAAGACTTCAGGAGCGTATGAATCATTTGGATGTAAAGCCGGCACAGTACGAAGAACTGGTGGATGAATTTATTAGCGCACAGCTTGCAGTTTTTAAAAAGTTATATTTGAAGGATAGAGAAATTCAAAATATTATCATTGTGGATGACTATCTTTCTCCACTTGTGAAAAAGCATCGTATAGGTGTTACAAAGGAAGGCTATGTAACGGTAGATGCTTATGAAAAATTTACAGAGATGTTGCATAAAAAAGCTTCCTTTGATGTGGCAAAGGACTTGGATATTCCGGAAGAAAATATTCCACTTCTATACATTTCTTCTGTTTTGGTGAGAAGGATCATCCATCTGATGGATGCAAAATTATTGTGGCTGCCGGGTGTGACTCTTTGTGATGGTATTGCATATGAGTATGCAGAGAAAAATAAGATTATGGTCATAGATCATGATTTTGAGCAGGATATTGTAGCTTGTGCACAAAATATAAGTAAACGTTATATGGGAAGCAGAAAGCGCAGTGAGACACTGGAAAAAATCACACTTACTATCTTTGACAGTATGAAAAAAGTGCATGGACTCGGTAAAAGAGAGAGGCTGTTACTTCGAATTGCAGCCATTTTGCATGATTGTGGAAAATTTATCAGTATGATGAATTTGGCAGAGTGTTCTTATAATATAATTATGTCAACTGAAATTATCGGACTTTCTCATATGGAAAGAGAAATTGTTGCCAATGTAGTAAAATATAATCATGCGGATTTTGATTATTCGGAAAGCATTGATTATTTGACTATTGCAAAGCTGACTGCAATTTTGAGAGTAGCAAATGGGCTGGATCGCAGTCATAAACAGAAATTTCAGGATGTTAAGACGGTATTGAAGGATGGGAATCTGATCATTACAGTAGATACCAATGAAGATATTACACTGGAAAAAGGAATGTTTAAAGAAAAAGCAGCTTTTTTTGAAGAAGTGTTCAGTGTATGTCCGGTTATCAAGCAAAAAAAGACATTTTAACAGATGACAAAAGGAAATAAAATGGAGGTGGCGTATGGCGGATAATTTTAAAAATCCGGAATATTACACAAACCGGGAAATGAGCTGGGTCTTATTTGACAATCGTGTACTCAGTGAAGCAAAAGATAAAAAGATACCGCTTTTTGAGAGGTTGAAGTTCTTAAGTATTACTTCATCAAATTTGGATGAATTTTTTATGGTTCGTGTAGCGTCTTTAAAAGATATGGTGAATGCAGGCTATACGAAAAAAGATATTTCAGGAAAAACGCCGATAGAGCAGCTTGCTATGCTGGATGAGGCAACGCATGAGCTTGTAAAGAGCCAGTATTCTACTTACAAGAAATCTTTGCTGCCACAGCTTTTGCAAAACGGATTACGGGTCATAGAGCATCACGAACAGTTAAGTGAGGATGAACAAAAATTTGTAGACCGTTATTTTATGGATAATGTTTATCCGGTATTAACGCCGATGGCAGTGGATTCATCCAGACCCTTCCCTTTGATCCGAAACAAATCCTTGAATATCGGGGCGTTAGTAAGCAAAAAGAGTGGAGACAAGACATTTGAGTTTGCTACCGTACAAGTACCAAGTGTGCTGCCAAGGATCATTCCGATTCCTTCAGAAAAAGAAGGAGAAAAAGCAGTGATCCTTCTGGAAGAGATCATCGAACGGAATATCGATAAACTGTTTTTGAATTATGATATTATATGTGCACATCCTTTCCGCATTATGCGTAATGCAGATCTGACTATCGAAGAGGATGAAGCAGAAGACTTATTAAAAGAAATCGAGCGTCAGTTAAAGAAAAGACAGTGGGGAGAAGTTATCCGTCTTGAAGTAGAGGATGGGATTGATAAGAAGCTTTTAAAGATATTGAAAAGTGAGCTCATGATCAACGAAGAGGGAATCTATCGGATTGATGGACCGCTTGATTTGACTTTCCTTATGAAGATGTACGGAATGGAAGGATTTGATCATTTAAAGACTCCGAAATATACCCCTCAGCCAGTACCAGAGCTTCCGGCAGGCGAGGATATTTTTGCACAGATCAGAAAAGGGGATATTTTGTTGCATCACCCCTATCAGACTTTCACACCGGTAGTAGATTTTATCAGACAGGCGGCAAAGGATAAGGATGTACTTGCCATTAAGCAGACCCTTTATCGTGTCAGTGGTAATTCCCCCATCATTGCAGCGCTTGCACAGGCGGCAGAGAACGGCAAGCAGGTTACGGTTTTAGTGGAATTGAAGGCAAGATTTGATGAGGAAAATAACATTGTTTGGGCAAGAAAACTGGAGAAAGCAGGCTGTCATGTTATTTATGGATTGGTAGGCTTGAAGACACATAGTAAGATTACTTTGATCGTACGAAAAGAAGAGGACGGTATTCGCCGTTATGTACATCTTGGTACGGGAAATTATAATGATGCTACCGCAAAATTGTATACCGATGTGGGAATGCTTACCTGTTCCGAAGCAATTGGCGAAGATGCCACAGCCGTATTTAATATGCTGTCCGGTTATTCAGAACCCCTTACGTGGAATAAGTTGGCAGTAGCGCCGCTCTGGTTGAAAAAGAAATTTATCTATCTGATAGAACGGGAAGAAAAGTATGCATTGGAAGGAAAAGGCGGACATATTATTGCAAAAATGAATTCTCTTTGCGATCGAGATGTGATAGCCGCGCTATACAAAGCAAGTGCAGCAGGGGTAAAAATTGAACTGATCGTCAGAGGTATCTGTTGCTTGAAAGTCGGTATTCCAGGAATCAGTGAAAATATTAGTGTTCGTTCTATTGTTGGTAACTTTTTGGAGCACAGTCGTATTTTCTATTTTGAAAATGCGGGAAAAAGCGAAATTTACTGTGGCAGTGCAGACTGGATGCCTAGAAATCTGGAACGCCGTGTAGAAATTTTATTTCCGGTAGAAAATGAAGGTTTAAAAGAGAAACTGATGCACATACTGGAAGGGCAGCTTAAGGATACGGAAAAGGCACATCTTTTAAATGCGGAAGGAGTCTATGAGAAAGTAGACCGAAGAGGAAAGGTTCTTTACAATTCACAGGATACATTTTGTGAGGAAGCAATCTTAGCTGCGAAAGAAAAGAAAGAGAACGAAAATCATCGAATATTTGTACCGGAGACACATCATGAATAATATTATTTTAGCATCAGCTTCACCAAGAAGAAAAGAATTGCTAGAGCAGATCGGTCTTTTATTTACGATTGAAGTGAGTAGTGTGGAAGAAGTGATCACCAAAACAGTTCCACATGAAATCGTAATGGAATTGTCTGCACAGAAAGCAATAGATGTAAAGCGCAAGACAGGAACAGACAGCATTGTCATAGGAGCTGATACGATCGTAGCATATAGAAATGCGGAAACAGAGCAGATTTTAGGAAAACCCAAAGGGGAAGAACAGGCGTATCAGATGTTAAAAAATCTGCAGGGAAATAGTCATCATGTTTATACAGGAGTTACCATTTGTTTTGAAGCCAAGGTGCATACTTTTTATGAAAAAACGAAAGTGGAAGTATATCCGATGAGCGACGAACAGATCTGGGATTACATCAAAACAAAAGAACCGATGGATAAAGCAGGAGCCTATGGGATTCAAGGACGATTTGCTGCTTATATTAAAGGCATTGAAGGCGATTATAATAATGTGGTAGGTTTACCGATAGGTAGGCTGTATCAGGAATTATATAAGCTGAAGCTGGTATAATATATTGAAAGTGGTCGTCAGATAAAAGAAAGGAAGATGGTATGCAAGAATATGATGAAGCAGTATTACAATGTTTTTTAGAAAAGCAATTACAGTTGTTTCCTGAAAAAGTAGCCAAAAATGAAGAAGAAGCAGAAGAATTTTTAGAGGACTGTATGGCAGTTGTTGTAAATTCTGTAAGAGAAGTTTGGGAATACTTTGAGGAAACTGGTGTCGACATGGATGGAGCAGATGAAGAAGAGATATTAGAAGCAGAAGAAGTGTTTGACATCGGAGATGGTAGATATTTGATCGTAGAAGGTTAAAGTGAAAAAAGGTATTATATAATAAAAAGAAGTGCCGTTTTGAAACGACACTTCTTTGTTTATTGTAGAGTTTTCTTTAAATCTGTTAAAATTTCCTCTGGAATAACAAGCTTTCCGTAACCGGTAGCTAAATCCAGTTTGGGTTTGGTAGTTCCGTGAAAATCAGAGCCACCGCTTGGAAGGAGTCCATATTTAGCAGCAAGAGCTTTCATATGGCGTTCCTCAGAAGGGGTATAGGTGCTGTAAATACATTCCATTGCCACCAGTCCGGCTTCTTTTAAACGATATAATAAAAGCGCCAGACGCTTGTCGCTCATATGATAAAGTGTAGGATGAGCAAGTACCGGAATACCACCAGCATCTAAGATCAATTGAACTGCCTGCATCGGCGTTACCTTTTCCCGTGGGACAAAATACCGGGTATGATCACCCAAATACTTGTCAAAGGCTTCTGGCATACTTTTGACAGCTCCATGATCTAACAAGTATTTCGCATAATGTGCTCTTGTAATCACAGCATCCGGAAAGGCTTCAAGCAGCTTTTCATAAGAAATAGCAATACCGGCCTTTTGCAGATTGCCACACATTTTTTTATTTCGATCTATGCGGGAATCTACAAAGTCCTGAATCTGTTTTGTAAATGCTTCGCATTTATAGTCGATATACAGTCCTACGATATGGATGTCCTTCCCCTCATATTCGGTAGAAAATTCAATTCCGGGGATGACTTCAATTTCTTTTCCCTTTGCAGCTTCTATCGCTTCATCTAATCCATCTACCGTGTCGTGATCGGTCAGAGCAAAGGCAGAAAGTCCCTTTTCTATTGCATAGTTTACTAATTCGGTGGGAGAGAAGCTTCCGTCTGATTTATTGGAATGTACGTGTAAATCTACTATTTTCATAATTAGTTTTCGTCATCTTCTTTGTTTGCAGTAAATACCGTTCTCTTACGAGCCATTTCATCACTTTCCAGGTATTCGTCATAGGTTGTGATCTTATCGATCAAGGAACCATTTGGAAGAATTTCCATAATACGGTTTGCCGTAGTCTGCACAAACTGATGGTCATGGCAGGAGAACAATTCCACACCGGAGAATTTAATAAGACCATTGTTCAATGCTGTAATAGATTCCATATCCAAATGGTTAGTCGGCTCGTCTAAAATAAGGCAGTTCGCACCAGAGATCATCATTTTAGATAAGAGACAACGTACTTTTTCACCACCGGATAAAACTTTAACTTTTTTTACACCATCTTCGCCAGCAAAGAGCATACGTCCGAGGAAACCACGTACATATGTAACATCTTTTACAGGAGAATAACCTGTCAGCCAGTCTACGATAGTTAAATCGTTGTCAAATTCTTCTGTGTTGTCTTTTGGGAAATAAGCCTGTGAAGTAGTAACACCCCATTTGTAGCTTCCGTTGTCTGGTTCCATTTCACCCATCAAAATTTTGAAGAGCGTTGTTTTTGCAATTTCGTTACTGCCGACAAAAGCAATCTTATCATCATGTCCTACGATAAAGGAAATGTTGTCCAGAACCTTTACGCCGTCAATTGTTTTTGTAAGACCTTCTACGGATAATACTTCATTTCCAATTTCACGTTCCGGACGGAAATCGATATAAGGATATTTTCTGCTGGAAGGCTTGATGGTATCCAACTCAATTTTTTCCAAAGCTTTCTTTCTGGAAGTAGCCTGTTTGGATTTGGAAGCATTTGCAGAGAAGCGGGAAATAAATTCCTGCAATTCCTTGATTTTTTCTTCCTTCTTTTTGTTTGCTTCTTTCATCTGTTTAATAAGAAGCTGGCTGGATTCATACCAGAAGTCATAGTTTCCGGCGTAAAGCTGAATCTTACCATAGTCGATATCTGCAGTATGGGTGCAGACTTTATTTAAGAAGTAACGGTCATGGGAAACAACGATGACTGTATTTTCAAAGTCGATCAAAAATTCTTCGAGCCATGCAATAGCATCCAGATCTAAGTGGTTAGTCGGCTCGTCCAAAAGTAAGATGTCAGGATTACCAAATAAAGCCTTTGCAAGAAGGATCTTAACTTTATCATTACCGGTCAAAGTAGACATCTGTGCATAATGAATGTCAGTATCGATTCCAAGACCATTTAATAACATGGCTGCGTTGGATTCTGCTTCCCAACCATCCATTTCTGCAAATTCTGCTTCTAATTCACTGGCGCGGATTCCGTCTTCGTCAGTGAAATCTTCTTTTGCGTAAATCGCATCTTTTTCTTTCATGATCTGATAAAGACGTTCATTTCCCATAATAACCACATCCATGACCGGATATTCGTCATATTTGAAGTGGTCCTGCTCCAAAACGGAAAGACGCTGTCCGGGAGTGATCGTAATATCACCATTTGTTGTTTCAAGTTGTCCGGAAAGAATTTTTAAAAAGGTAGATTTGCCGGCGCCGTTAGCACCGATCAGACCATAACAGTTTCCTTCCGTAAATTTAATATTAACGTCTTCAAATAACGCTTTTTTTCCTACTCTGTATGTTACATTGTTTGCACTGATCATTTATGAATAACCTTTCTTATTATAAATATTGTGTATAGCATCTTAACCTATTTTACAGAAATTCAGTGAAAATGCAAGTAATTCTTAAGAATATGTTAATTGGAAATTACATAAAGAGGGTGTATAATAACAATGGTTACAAATGATGGGGAAATACAAAAGAGGCAGAAAACATGAATTTTTTAATTATTGGATTTATTTTTTTAACATTAATTTTTATTTATTTTCTGGCAATCATGCCAAGAATGACTCACAGACCGGATAAAACTGCGTTTCAGGGAGGCATTTTTGCACATAGAGGATTATTTGACAATGAAACAGATGCACCGGAAAATTCTCTTCCGGCATTTCAAAGAGCAGTGGATGCAGGATTTGGGATTGAATTGGATGTACAGCTTACGAAGGATAAAATACCGGTCGTGTTTCATGACTTTACTTTGAAAAGAGCCTGTAGGACAAGTGGAAAAGTGGCAGATTATACATATGAGGAACTTAAGAAATTGGAGTTGTTCCATTCACAGGAACACATGCCGACTTTGGAAGAAGCGTTGGCGGTCATCGACGGGAAAGTTCCGATCATTGTAGAATTTAAAATAGAGTGGAACGATAGCAGCGTATGCAGAATTGCAGACAGAATTCTGAGACTTTATAAAGGGGATTATGTGATCGAGTCTTTTAATCCATTGGGACTCATGTGGTATCGAAGACACCACAAGGACGTTATCAGAGGACAACTTTCAGATCATTTCCGTAAGGAAGGAACTGCACATGTACCTTTTTATTTTCTGTTACACTATTTAGTTTTAAATTTTCTGACGAAGCCGGATTTTATTGCATATAACCACAAGTATTCAAAAAATATGTCAAGACAGATATGCCGTTATGTTTATGGAGCGACTGCAGTTGGTTGGACCATAAAGAATGAAGAGCAGTTTCAAACAGCCAAAGAAAATTTTGACTGGATTATTTTTGATGGATTTGTACCGCAAGAAAGAGCTTGTAAACGATGAGAAGAGGGCAGAAATGGATAACAGACAGACGAGAGAATTAGACATTATTTCCTATGGCAGAAAGAATACAACTACGAAGAAAAAAGGTACAGGACAGAAAAGCGTGCGGACAAAGGAAAATGACAGAGAAAGGCAGAGCAGACTTAGGGAGGAACGGAAGAGAAAGAGGAGAAGAAAAGTATTTATTGCGCGGTTTCTCTGCGCTTTTTTTATCTGTCTGGTGATGGGAATAGCGAGTCTGTGTATTTATCATGTGGTAGCAGAAAGAACAGGAGAGGAAGAAAGTTTTAGCTTTAGTAATATAGGCAATATTTTTCATAAAGGAAATGACTGGACGATAGAAGACATGTTTGGAATGCTGGAAGAGGAAGGGATCACTTGTACACAGGATTTTCTTTCTGTCAATGAGTATTCAAGACCGGCAGAGGAATTGAAAAAGGTCAAGAATATTTTTATACATTATACGGCAAATCCAGGAACAGATGCTGCACAGAACAGAAGTTATTTTGAAAATTTGGGACAGACACATGAAACTTCAGCAAGTGCACATTTTATCATCGGATACGAAGGAGAGATCGTGCAGTGTATTCCGTTAGACGAAATTGCTTATGCTGTGGCTGGAAGAAATCAGGATTCGATTTCCATTGAATGCTGTTATCTGGACGAAAGCGGTCAGTTTACAGAGGAAACTTACCGGACGCTTGTTCATTTTTCTGCGATTCTTCTGGAGAAATATGGATTGGAGGCAGATGATCTGCGCAGACATTATGATGAGGGTGGTAAAAACTGCCCGAAATATTATGTAGAAAATGAAGAAGCATGGAGGCAGTTTGTAGAAGACGTAAAAGAGTATAAAGAAAGCTTGAATTAAATGGATTCTTCCAGTATAATGGGGAAATGTTGTTAGAAAAGAAGATGTAAGAGAAAATAGGAGTAATTTATGAACAAAAAACTGAGAAGCTGTTTGCTGATCATCTTGCTTGTTTTGGTAGTGATGCAAATGTATGCATGTGGAGAGAAAAATACATTTCAGCTGTCCTCCTTAGAAAAAGAATATACGAATATCAAGTTGGCTTCCTTAAATGGGGAGGAAGAAGTGACTTTGGATGAAGCAAGAACAGAGCAGTTAGTAGCTATGTTTGAAGGACTTAGTTTTGTACAGACACAATCAGGCGGAAAATTTACAGATAAAGCATATTCCCTTATTTTTTTAGATGGGGCAAGTGCAGTAGATTACATACAGATTTCGGATGATGGAAAAACGATTGCCTATGGAGGATATTTCTATCAGTTAGAAGATACGACTTATGATATCGAGAATATCGTGCTTTTATTTGAGCAGCAACGGGAGGAGGATGCAGCAAAAGCAACAGATATTGAGGCAGAAACAACAGAGGCGGAAGCAGAAACTGTTGTGGAAGAAAACACAAAGTCTGTAATGGAAGAAGAGCAGGATTCTCCTTATCTTACGGATGCAGATTTTACAGAGCAGAAAATAGTTGCCATTCCGGTAGGGGAAACATGTACGGTCGATCTTGATGGGGATGGGAAAATGGAAACCGTCATATATGAACCGCAGTCTTCCGATGGAGTGAGTTATGAAATTTTGTTTTTTATAGAGAGTGAAGCGGATAACGAATATGTAGATTCCCTTGGGGATTGGAGCTTTGAAAATTTAATAACCCCTTCTTTGGATTATTATTTTATAGTTGATCTGGATAGTACAGATCCTTATCGTGAAATCGCTCTTTTAGATGAAGGAATGAGCGGTGACCCGGAATTTCATTTTTTGCGCTATCAGGAAGGAGAGCACATTTATTTGGGAAGTGTGTTTACTGACAGCTCCTATGATGAACTTATGATAAATGGGGACGGAAAGATTGTTGGTTCTGGAAGACTTTCCATTTTACAAACATGGAATGCACCATTTACATGGGTATTAGAAGAAGGAAAAATAAAACTTCTGGAAGAAGATTTCTATTCACCGTATGTCAGTGTTGATTCAGAACAGATTGTAACGCAGGTGGAAAAGATAACAGTTTATTCCGAAGCGGATCTGGAGTCAGAAGCAACCGAATTAGAACCATCTGATGCGGTGGTGAATTTTGGAACTACGGATAACAAAAATTGGGTACAATTTTACCGGACTGATGGTGTAGAGGGTTGGATTTATTTAGAAGAAGGCTGTTTCATCGAAGTAGACGGAGAAAAGATACCAGTATCAAAGGTATTTGAAAATCTGCATTTTGCAGGATAATACAAGATAATAAAGGAGGACCGCCACCGTGTTTTTAAGTGGCGGTCTAATATTTTAGAAAAAATGTCAATTCCAAGAGAAAGCATTTTGCGAAAAAACAAGAAAAAGAAAAGAGGAAAAGTATGGAGGTAATGAACGTAAACGATAAGCAATATCAGATCGTCAAATTGCTCGGAAAAGGGAAAGGCGGCTACTCTTACTTAGCAACGGACGGAGAAAAAGAGTATGTTCTAAAACAGATACATCATGAACCTTGCTCTTATTACCAGTTCGGAAACAAGATCGAAGCGGAAAAAAGAGACTATGAGCGCTTATGCACACGGAATCAATATTGATTATTTCCCCACCAATTTTATCGTGCAGAATGACAAAATTTTTTATATTGATTACGAATGTAATGCTTATATGGAAGAGTGGAATTTTGAAAATTGGGGAAAGAAATATTGGTCGAAAACCCTAGAATTTATGGAATATGTAAAGGAACATGATGCAAATTAGTGTAGAAATAAAAAGACTGGATAAATTGCCTCTCTAAAAAGATGGAAATATGGCACTTTTGTACAAAATGCACAAAAGAATATTTCGAAGATATTAAAAAAATCGTTCCATAAGAAACAAATGTCTTTACATGAAAGACAAAAATGACATGTAACTGCTTACATTTTACCACGGTAAAGCAGTAAAGACGAAAAGATTAGGCAACTTTTACGAAAATGTCACAAATGAAGAAAATTGTGGTGCACCAAATTTGGGCTTATGCTATAATAATCGCAGATGATAACCGCGCATTGGGCAATTTTCTTGACCAGGCGCTTAGTTTTGTGTCTGGATTGTGAATTTTTTGACATGTGCAGTCGGTTGTCTAAGAAACTTCGCATAGAATTACAAGATGATTTTATGCGTGTAAATATTAAAACATTTCAAGGAGAAAAAGCAAATGGCAAAATGGGTTTACTTATTTAGCGAAGGTAACGCTAACATGCGTGAGCTTCTCGGTGGTAAAGGTGCAAACCTTGCAGAAATGACAAACCTCGGACTTCCAGTTCCTCAGGGCTTCACAATTACAACAGAAGCTTGTACACAGTACTATGAAGATGGAAGACAGATTAATGACGAAATTCAGGCACAGATTAATGAGTACATTGGTAAGATGGAAGAAATCACTGGTAAAAAATTCGGTGATCTTGAAAATCCTCTTCTTGTATCCGTTCGTTCCGGTGCAAGAGCATCCATGCCTGGTATGATGGATACTATTCTTAACCTTGGTCTTAACGAAGAAGTAGTTGAAGTAGTTGCTAAGAAAACAGGTAACGAAAGATGGGCTCGTGACTGCTACAGAAGATTTATCCAGATGTATTCTGACGTAGTTATGGAAGTTGGTAAAAAATACTTCGAAGAATTAATCGATAAAATGAAAGCTGACAGAGGCGTTACACAGGACGTTGATCTTACAGCTGAAGATTTAAAAGAATTAGCAAATCAGTTCAAAGCTGAATACAAATCCAAAATTGGTGAAGACTTCCCAGATGATCCTAAGGAACAGTTAATGGGTGCTGTTAAAGCCGTATTCCGTTCTTGGGACAACCCACGTGCAAACGTATATCGTCGTGACAACGATATTCCATATTCTTGGGGTACAGCTGTTAACGTACAGGAAATGGCATTTGGTAACTGGTCTGATGAATCCGGTACAGGTGTTGCCTTCACAAGAGATCCTGCTACAGGCGAAAAGAAACTTATGGGTGAGTTCTTAATCAATGCTCAGGGTGAAGACGTAGTTGCTGGTGTTCGTACACCTCAGCCAATCGCTGCATTAGCAGAAGTTATGCCAGAAGTTTACGAGCAGTTCACACAGGTTTGTGCAACTCTTGAAAACCACTACAGAGATATGCAGGACATGGAATTTACTATCCAGGATAGAAAATTATACATGTTACAGACACGTAATGGTAAGAGAACAGCTCAGGCTGCATTAAAGATTGCTTGTGATTTAGTAGACGAAGGAATGAGAACAGAAGAAGAAGCTGTTGCAATGATCGATCCTCGTAACTTAGATACATTATTACATCCACAGTTTGATGCTGCTGCTTTAAAAGCTGCTACACCAATGGGTAAAGGTCTTGGAGCTTCTCCAGGTGCTGCTTGCGGTAAAGTTGTATTTACAGCAGACGATGCAGTTGCATGGGCTGAAAGAGGAGAAAAAGTCGTATTAGTACGTCTTGAGACATCCCCAGAAGATATCACTGGTATGAAAGCTGCTCAGGGTATCTTAACAGTTCGTGGTGGTATGACATCTCACGCAGCTGTAGTTGCTCGTGGTATGGGTACTTGCTGTGTATCCGGATGCGGCGATATCGCTATGGACGAAGAAAACAAGAAATTTACATTAGCTGGCAAGACATTTACAGAAGGTTCTGAAATCTCTATCGATGGTACAACAGGTAACATCTACGAAGGATTAATCCCTACAGTTGATGCTACAATCGCTGGTGAATTTGGAAGAATCATGGCTTGGGCTGATAAATATCGTACATTAAAAGTTAGAACAAATGCTGATACACCAGCAGATGCTAAAAAAGCTCGTGAACTTGGTGCAGAAGGTATCGGTCTTTGCCGTACAGAGCATATGTTCTTTGAAGAAGACAGAATCGCAGCATTCCGTGAAATGATCTGTTCTGATACAGTAGAAGAAAGAGAAGCTGCATTAGAGAAGATTCTTCCTTATCAGCAGGGAGACTTCGAAGCATTATATGAAGCTTTGGAAGGTAACCCAGTTACTATCCGTTTCTTAGATCCGCCACTTCATGAGTTCGTTCCTACTGAAGAAGCTGACATTAAGAAACTTGCTGATGCTCAGGGTAAATCTGTAGAAGAAATCAAGACAATCATCAACTCCTTACATGAGTTCAACCCAATGATGGGACACAGAGGATGCCGTCTTGCTGTTACTTATCCTGAAATCGCTAAAATGCAGACAAAAGCTGTTATCCGTGCAGCTATCAACGTACAGAAAGCTCATGCAGACTGGACAGTAAAACCAGAAATCATGATTCCGCTTGTATGTGAAGTAAAAGAATTAAAATATGTTAAGAAAGTTGTTGTTGAAACAGCAGATGCTGAAATCGCAGCAGCAGGTGTTAACCTTGAATACGAAGTAGGTACAATGATCGAAATTCCTAGAGCAGCTCTTACAGCTGATGAAATCGCTACAGAAGCTGACTTCTTCTGCTTCGGTACAAACGACTTAACACAGATGACATTCGGATTCTCTCGTGATGATGCTGGTAAGTTCTTAGATGCTTACTATGATACAAAGATCTTCGAGAACGATCCGTTTGCAAAACTTGATCAGACAGGTGTTGGTAAGTTAATGGAAACATCCATTAAACTTGGAAAACCGGTTAATCCTAACCTTCACATTGGTATCTGTGGTGAGCACGGTGGAGATCC
>JAGKTQ010000068.1 GCA_021153325.1 Lachnospiraceae bacterium
ACCTAAAACAGATATCGCTTTTTTTGCAGTTTTCATTTCTTCTGTAATCTTTTCAGATTTATAAGAAATAAACATTCCTCCCACTTTTACGAAAGGAAGACAATATTCTGAAAGAGTAGAAAGATTAGCTACTGCTCTGGAAACACATAAGTCAAAATTTTCTCTTAAATCTGCTGATTTTGCAGCATCTTCCGCTCTTCCATGAATTGCTTTAATCTCTTTTAAATTTAACTGATCAATTACTTCATTCAAAAATTTTATTCTTTTGTTCAAAGAATCTAATAAAGTTATTTTTAATTCAGGAAATGCTATTTTTAAAGGAATACCTGGAAAACCTGCACCTGTTCCTACATCAATGACAGATAAAGGTCTATCTAAATCAATCGCTTTTATTAAAGAAACACTATCCACAAAATGCTTTGTTACAACTTCATCAAATTCTGTAATAGCAGTCAAATTCATAAAAGAATTCCATTCTACTAAAAGCTCATAATATTTTATAAACTGATCTAACTGTTCTTTTGATAAAGAAACTCCTATTTTTTCACAACCGGCAGTCAATTTTTCTATATTGTAATTTGCCATACTTTAAATTTCCTTTTTATCTTTATTTTGCTCTCTATAGTGCTCTAAATAAACTAAAAGTACAGAAATATCAGCAGGAGATACACCAGAAATTCTCGAAGCCTGACCAACAGAAACCGGTTTAAACTTGATTAATTTCTGTCTTGCTTCTAATCGAAGACTATCAATATCATTATAATCAATATTTTCAGGTATCTTTTTTGTTTCCATCTTTTTGTACTGTTTTACCTGACGCATCTGTCTCTCAATATAACCTTCATATTTTACATTGATATTTACCTGCTCAATCACATCATCTGGTAAAGGCTTTCTTTCCGGGTCAATTTCTGCAAGCATTTCATAAGTTAATTCAGGACGACATATTAATTCAGCAAGGCTGGCTGCTGTCTTTAAAGTAGAACTATCATGTTCTTCCAAAAATTTCTGAATATCTTTAGAAGCTCCTACTGTTGTATTTTTAATACGATTTGTTTCTTCTTCAATTAATTTTTCTTTTTCGCATACATAATCGTATTGCTCTTTAGAAATCAATCCAACTTCATATCCCTTTTTACGAAGACGAAGATCTGCATTATCCTGTCTTAATAACAAACGATATTCTGCACGGGAAGTCATCATACGATAAGGCTCAAAATTTTCTTTTGTTACAAGATCATCAATCAAAACACCAATATAAGCTTCTGAACGATCCAAAACGAGAGGTTCTTTTCCTAAAATTTCCTGTGCTGCATTTATTCCTGCAATCAAACCTTGTGCTGCAGCTTCTTCGTAACCACTGCTTCCATTAAACTGTCCGCCACTGAACAATCCTTTGATTTCTTTAAATTCCAAAGATGGATAAAGCTGATTTGGATTAATGCAATCATATTCAATTGCATAGGCATTTCTTACGATCTTACAATTTTCAAGTCCCGGTACAGTACGATACATAGCAAGCTGAACATCTTCTGGAAGAGAAGAGGACATTCCCCCAACATACATTTCATTTGTATGCAAACCTTCAGGTTCAATGAATACCTGATGTCTTTCTTTATCTGCAAATTTTACAACCTTATCTTCAATAGAAGGACAATATCTTGGCCCTGTTCCTTCAATAATTCCTGCATAAATTGGAGAACGATCAAGATTTGCTCTAATGATCTCATGAGTCTTTTCATTCGTATAAGTAAGATAACAGGAAACCTGATCTATCTGTACGTCTTCTGGATTTGTAGAAAAAGAGAATGGTACAACTTTTTCATCACCAAACTGTTCTTCCATTTTTGAAAAATCAATAGAACGTTTATCCATTCTGGCAGGTGTTCCCGTTTTAAATCTTCGCATCTCTATACCAAGATTTTTTAAAGAATCTGTTAAATAATTAGCAGGCTGTAGACCATTTGGTCCAGTATAAGTAATTGCTTCACCACAAAGACATCTTGCTTTTAAGTAAGTTCCCGTACATAGTACAACTGCTTTACATTCATAAATTGCACCAGTAAAAGTTTTTACACCAGTAATTTTTTTTCTTACAATACTTTCTTCATCAGAAACAACACCTTCTGCAAGAATCTCACAAACTTCTGCCTGTTTAATAGTAAGATGTTCCTGATTTTCAAGAATTTTTCGCATAGCTCTTGAATATTCTGCTTTATCAGCCTGTGCACGAAGAGAATGTACAGCAGGACCTTTTGATAAATTTAACATCTTTGATTGAATGAAAGTCTTATCAATATTTTTGCCCATTTCTCCGCCAAGAGCATCTATTTCTCTAACAAGATGTCCTTTAGAAGAACCTCCAATATTTGGATTACAAGGCATTAAAGCAATACTATCCACACTAACTGTAAAAATTACCGTTTCAAGTCCTAATCTTGCACAAGCCAGTGCTGCTTCACATCCTGCATGACCTGCACCAACTACACATACATCAACAACTTCTCTAATACCAGCCATATATAACACATCCTTTACATGCTATTATTTTCCCATACAAAATTTAGAGAAAATCTCATTTACCAAATCTTCTCCAACTTCTTCACCAATAATGAAACCAAGTGATGCATAAGCACTCATTAAATCAATAGAATAAAAGTCTTCCGGCATATCATCTTCCAAACTTCTTTTTACCATCAATAAACTATTATAAGCATCTTGAAGTGCCTCTTTATGCCTCATATTTGTTATAAAAATTTCATCATTCATTTTGAGTTTATCATGGAAAAACATATCTTTTATCGTTTCTTCAAAAATATCAATACCTGTATTTTCTTTTGTAGAAGTCTTAATTATTTTATGACAGCTTCCATTTCCACCGCAATCACTTAATTTTTCCAATAACTTTTCTTCTGTAATAACTGCTTCCAAATCTGTTTTATTTAATAAAACAATTGCATTTTTATCTTTAATTAATTCAATAATTTCTTCATCACTTT
>JAGKTQ010000013.1 GCA_021153325.1 Lachnospiraceae bacterium
CCTGTAACCAAAGTACATTATCATCTCCTAACGGAAGCGGCTGATCACAAATCAGCGTTCCAAAGAAATTAGCCCAAGCACCATACTGAACTCTCGCCGGTTCGTCACCTATGTCATCATCTGCACCAATTTCATATTGATACTTGCCCTCTGGTATTGTGCTTCTTTCGATACGGGCATCATTAAATAAGCACTCGATACCGCATACCTTAACCTTTTCAAAATGCTCCTTGTTATAATCGAATCTCGCCATACTGCCTCCTATCGTTCATAAATAGAACCGTCATTATAAATACGGTATTTGATGGTATCTCCACCCATTCTGCCTGTTACCTCTACAAAATCTGGAGCTGTCCTGTGGTCGATAATATAATCCAAACGCTCCAATGCCAGATCCATAGCTTTCTCTACTCTTGTTTTGTCTTTTCCCATGATTTTCGTCCTTTCCTTGAAAAGCAGAAAACCACCAGATAGATTACTCTACCTGATGGTCCGCATTTTAGATATTTCTTTATGCTGTTTTAGATTTATCCAACATCGTTAGCATCAAGTTAAGATGTCATTTCATAATATCCTTCTAATACCTTGTATTCGTCACTATCTGTAGCTGTTACCTTTACATTCATACCACCATCCACAAATGTCACTTCCAGCTCAACTGTTCCGGTTATCTCGTCTTTTACAGAATAAGTATTTTCGGAAATTTCTTGTAAAGTACCTGATATCTCAGCAGTATAATGATTACTATCATAATAAAGAGCTGCCAGATAAAGATAATTTTCTCCCGTATCAACACTAATACCAACATCTCCGTCTACAACTGCATCTACACCATTATCGTATTTATAAGCACCATAAATGGATGAATCATTCATATCAGATTCTGTGTACTGTACCATAACAATCGCATCATACAACTCTGCTTCTATTACAGAATAATCCTCATAGCCCAACTGCGCACAATAATATCCTTGAACTTTTCGACCGGGAGCAAGACTCATTCCTCTCATAACGTCTGATCCATCTCCAACAATCGCCTTGTCCATAATATAATTGTCACCATAGAAGTCTGGATTAGGCAGATAAACATCTTCCTCTCCATTATTTGTAGCTTCTATTTCCACATATACACAGTCAACTCCTACTGCATTCATATATCCGGTACTTATTATATGAATAGAGAGACCACTCTTGTAATTAATGGTATCCCCTTCGGTAAAATACCCACTACGAGCTAATTTTGCCTCAATAGAATCCAATGGTAAAAAGGTAGCTTCCTTGGCAGACACTTCGTATTCCAAAGAAATTTCACCTGTTCCCTCATCTTCATAAATTACAACACCGTCTAATACAACACGCATTTTTACAGCCAGATTATCAAGTGAACTATAATTTGTCGTCTCAGAAAGAACCTTTCCGTCCGTCATATCTGTCACTCTGAACAGACCCACCACAGAGCCTTCTTCCGTTTTTTCTACAGCATCAAAAACATAGTTCCCTTCCATATCTTTCGCTTCGTAAATCATCGTTATATCAAACTCACAGCCCACATAGTCATCTATACCGGTGAAAAAGACATCCTCACCAAAGGTACCAATATAGTCTGAATTTGTCTGTACTGTTGCTTCTTCTGTTTCTACAGAACTATCTGTAACTACACTTTCTGTTGCCTCCGTCGAAGCAACAACATTACTCGTTTCTTTCTCTTCTGCCGGAGAACTGTCTCCACATCCTGTAAGCATTAAAACTGTCATAGCTAAAATTAAAGTGTTTCTCATCTTCATAATACTGTCTCCTTTTCTTTCAAATCTTCATTTGTTAATGGTTACTTTATTCCGGATAAATTTCCGAATGTGCCTTTATTCTGTCTACTATGCCTCCTGCATCTGCTAATAGGTTTATATCCTTCCTCATAGCAGCCTTTATCTTATCAATATCCCGAACTACCTCCAATTCATTTCTGCATTTCGCTATTTGAGCTATTTTCCCATAATCCAAAAAGCAGGCTTCATGTAACAGGAACATATACAATCTTCTTACTTTGATATACCGGAACGAAAATAACTGTCGTTCCGTAATCTTGTACCAAAATAACACTTCCTTTAACAGCCTCTCCGGTTTAAATGGTTCTGTCAGATAGCCTCGTACATTCATCTGAGCATCCAGTAAAATTTCAAGGCATGTTTTTACTTTATCAGTCGGCTCTAGACAATTCATAAATTTCCTCCGCTACTGATGGCTCTTCAACTCCTTTTACCTTTTGATACAGTTTTCGTAACAACAGATACAGTGAACAGGTTATAAATGTCATTACGACCGCTGTAACAATAATGCACCACAACGGTTTTTCAAAAGCTCCTATGTAATTTATAATTAGCCATCCTATCATTTGTGCTATAAACACTCCTCCATAGAAGCATCTAAGTAATATTGCTCTAATTTCCTGTAAACTTTTCATCGTTTTGGCTCACCTCCCATTTTCCTGAGTTCTGCAATATTCATCACATAAAAACTGTAAGTCACTTAATCCACCTCTACCTGACAACAAATCCTTGGCACAATGCAAAATTCTATACTTTGGATTCGTTTCATCCGGTAATGCAAATTCCACATCTGTAATCTTTACATGCTCATGCCCAAACCGAGCTGCGTCATAGATATATGCCACTCTTAAAGACACATCCGAATAGTCATAAATTACTGCTTGCTGTTCACTGGTAATTTGATTCTGCGTTGCGTCTCTAAGACACTCTACAATACAGGTCTCACCTTCCAGTGCGCTATTGTATTTGACCTTCACTAAATCACCATTACGAAACGGATGCGGTATTTCGACATAAGCATTTTCAAAACGTCCTCTGCAATCATCTATAGAAGTTCTGTAGGACTTCAGGAAACATTCATCATACTCGATTCTTTCTCTTATCTGTTTCTTTAAACTGGCATCATTCGTTATTTCCATGAGTTCCTTTAACTTCAAGAGTTTCTCCTCATAGCACATCCCCGAATGATTATAGATTAGAGTAGCCTTTTCAAAATCTGTAAAGACTCGTCCCTTTTCTAACAGATATTCTCTGACATCCTTAGATGGTATCCATTCTGCAATCGTTATTGTTGAAACTGCCTGCTTATCGCTACTCATAAGACAAATGCTCCTTTCTGCTGATTCACCGTTCTGACATATAATTTATCCAACGACAAATCAATCTCATATTCTGATTTCAACATTTCCTCCAACATCTTACACAAGCCATCCCTGCAGCTATTTATTATATTTACCAGCAAGCTGACTTTCATATCCTCCGGCAAGGTTTCATCCATGGTTCGCAACATAGGTCTGATGACGGATTCAAAGTAAGGTTCTTCGCTTTCACCCTCATACGAAAAGAACAATTTATATATATCCCCAAAAGTAATATTGCTGACCTCACAATAAATCTCCATCTGATTTTTCAGTTCCTCTATCACAACATCATGTAAACGCAAATGCAATCCTGCATTTAGCAACTGCTTTTTTATATAAGCCAAGGCAATAGCTTTCATCCAGCCGGTCTTGAATACAGTAACCAATATACTTGCCATACTTCCTTTGGGCATTACTATAAACATCCCTGAAATCAGATTCCAAAAATCCGGCTGTTCAGTTTTGAATATTGTCTTTTGAAAATTTTCAGTATCATATCCTGATACACAAATCGACAATCCTAAATTCGCCACACTTCTTGTCCTCCTTTATTCTCTTTTGCTACTGTTCTTAATCTGATTATATTTTTTCACTTAGACACATTCTGTCACTTCGGATAAAAAGGCAAAAAAAATTCCGTAGGATATTTCTACCCTACGGATAATCACTACAAACATCTACTATTCTCTTTTAGTCAAATAATTCTGATTCATTTTCAATCAAATCTTCTGCCAAATACCTCGCGTCCATATTCTCAATGCCATACAAACCATCCGCTATTTGCCCGGCTAACTTACTGGAATAATATATATCAAAAGCTTTTCGCAATTCTAACTGCTTCATATCTGCGATTGCTTTGATAATATCATTTTCCAAATTCTGCTTATAGACCTCTGAAAGATGTATTCTATCCATCATACTATTTCACCTCATAGGATTTTTGGAATGTCAGAATCTGGTCTAGCGTTTTCTGATTCACAATACATATTTGATTATTCATCTTATAGTATCGTAATTCCTCTAAAACCCTTTTCTTATCCCACAGTCCTCTAAAATACATATCTACCGTTTTAAATACATCATCATCTGCCACATTACCAATAATGATGTCATATTCAGCATTTAACGGTTCTCCCTTTCGGCAGGCACATACAAAATCTAACCACTTCTCATTTTCTTTTTCAAACGACAATACACGAAGATCATTCCAGTTTTCATCCATGCTGTATACATTTACAATGGCTGTTTTTTCCTGTCTCATTCCTTTTCGTATTGCCCACTTTTTTGCCTGTTCTTCAAAAGTGGTCAGATAAAATCCTTTTCCAAAATCCAGAAATTTTTTAGAATGTTTCACATCCGGTTTTGGGATTGTTTCTGTAGTTCCATGATAGACAATCATACACTGACTCCTTTTTCTCTTACATACTCTGTGATGTCCTCTACCAAATATTCTTTTCCTTGTGTATGCAGCGTATCATAACAGGCAATAATATAATTATCTAAAATACCGGTTGCATTCAATATTTTGTAAACAGCCGCTGGTGACTTTTTCCATTTATCAGCAAGGCTATAAAGCATATATATTGAAAAACTTAACTCTCTCTCCTTACACATATCTTGTGCCACCTCCGTTAATTTAGCAAATTCTTCTCAACCATAATTATTATACCAAATATCTTCTATTGTTTCACTACCATCGAACAATATTTTCTTGTAAATTTTCAACTAACTGATTAATATCCTCTCCACGACGAATCCCGTTCACAATTCTGTTTGAAACTCCCCTTTCCACCTAGTCCATTTTGCCATTTTTAGTATCAAAAGTCGTGGAAAAAGACGTCAGTTTTGGAACAGATGGACTGGTTAAGAAGCGGTCTCGTAGTAGGATACAAAATACTCCACTGCATTTTCTGGAAAGAACTCTTTAAATTCCCCATAAAGCTGTCCCGCTAAAGTTTTATTATGAGCAATAATAAGTGTTGGCTTATTCAATGCAGCAATGACATTTGCCATCGTAAACGTCTTACCGGAACCAGTAACACCAAGCAGTGTTTCGAACTGATTCCCCTGCTTAAAGCCATCTACCAATTCTTTGATCGCCTGCGGCTGGTCGCCGGTGGGCTGGTATTCGGAATGTAATACAAATCTATCCATAGAACCTCCCAACAAATTGCCTTTCAAAATCTATTTCTTTTCCATTCTTTATTGTTACACTTGCTTGGTTTTTTATTATAGCAGATGAATTTAAAAATGTATATAGATAATCCGAACTTTTGTTCTGTTTTGTTGTCAAAAAAAATCTACCTGTTTAAAACAGGTAGACTCTTTTAACGCCATTTTTATTAACGTAATTCATTCCACTGGCTCTTTAATAATAAGAATGTAACTGTTGGCATTACTACTGCACTGATCAATGCATAAATGATATTTGTACCAAGAATAACATTGATAATAAATGCTACTACTGCACAACCACATACTAAGAAGAATCCCAGTTTCTGCTGTTTAAATAAAAGTAATGCGATACTTGCAACGATTACAACTTCGAGGATCAATGTAAGCCATAAGAGTCCTCCAAAAGCGATTGTTGTTGGGATAGCTCCGATAAGTGAAATAACATTAATTACAAATACAATCCAAAGCCAAACTTTTGCTCCTGTGTTTAACTGCATTTTTTGCCCCTTTCTCATAAGATATATGAATAAAATTCTTTTCAATACTAATTCATGCTCCGCATCTTTGTCAACAATTACTTTCCTTTTTTACAAAATTATCACATTGGCGCAGCTCATATCCGTCGCCAAATCGTATATTTTTCCAGTAGTAAGTCCCAACACTTTAGGTCTGAGAACATAATCCGGACTGTTCTCAATAACACGCGCCATCTCACCGTTGCTAAGCGGTACATCTGTTCCAACCGGATAAAGAATGACACTTTCCAAAAAGCACCGCATCACATGTATATCCAGTTCTCCTGTCATGGACATGATCATTTCCACTGCATCTCTTGGTGAAAAAGGCTTCTTATAAGGTCGCTCCGTTACTAGTGCATCATAAATATCTACTATAGAAATGATCTTTGCAAACAGATTGATCTTATCCTCTTTTGCGCCCGTTGGATATCCCGATCCATTGGTTTTCTCATGGTGCTGTAAGACCCCCATCTTAATATCTTCAGAAAGTTCTTTCTTATCCTTTAATATCTGATAACCAAACAGTGTATGCTGCTTCATTAACGCAAATTCTTCATCCGTAAGTTTACCTGCTTTATTCAGCAGCTCATTCGGAATCTGAGATTTCCCTATATCATGCAAAAGTCCTGCGATACCAAGTTCATATATCTGCTCTCTTGTGAAACCATACCGTTTTGCCACGATCATTGACATAGTAGCTACATCGACACTATGTTTAAAAGTGTATTCATCACTGATCTTCAAAGCACTGATATCCACTGCTATGGCATCATTATCCGAAATGGCTTTCATCAGATCACTGGTAATCGTTCTTGTTTCATTCACAAAGCCTGCTGAATTGGTATCCTGATACAAATACTGTACGCCTTCTGCAACTCTTTTTCGTACACTTTCCGAAAGTCGAACCTTTGTCGGATCTTCTACTTTGACCTGTTCATACTTCTTTTGAACTGCCTCACTGACCACCGGCTTATCCTGTGCAGTATCTGTCTCGTCCTCTTCACCTTCCCGTATATAGATCCCCGGAACTCCCATCTTAAGTAAAGCCTGAATCAGATAGTCATCCAGTTTTGTTTTCCGCGCGATCAAGACCCTGCCCGCTCTATCAATAATAGCCTGATCGATTACCATACCCGGTTTGACTATTCTCGTCGCCATATATCTTCTTTTAATCACGTAACCACCGCCCTTATCTTACTGTGTGATTATGCCAATCCTTATTCCCACACCGCCTCATAATCATATGACATGGCAATCTCGTACATATGCTCAAGACGTTCTTTATAATTTTCTTTTGTTACTTCATTTTTCCCACTCTTAATACACTGTTCTATGTAATAATTATATTCTTCTACATAATGACACGTATCCATGTACATATCTAAATCCGTGATCATGTCATATTCATCCTGAAAATAAAACACTCTTACATTATCATAAGAAAGAAATCTTTCTATTGCATAAGCATCTGTATAAAGCTGCGCTTCCAAAGTTCCAGCAAGCACTTTCTTTTCCCAATTCAAAATACTGTACGGAGAATAAATAATAATGAACTGTGTTTCCGGATGTTCCTCTATAAAAGGCAGCAGATTATTCAAATTATCTTCACACTGTTCTATATAAGCATCCTGAGGCGCATTTTCTGTTGGTGGATTTGCTGTTATATTTTCCCGAAAAGGCGCTGCATCTTTTAATACCTGCTCTTTGGAAAATTCATATTTAGTACTGAAATTATAAGCGCTGTCTATATCTTCTTTTCTTCCCGTGATACCATCTGCAATTCTTTCTACGGAAGCCTGCAATGCATCTTTATTAAAAAGGTAATTCACATCGTCAAAAATATTTGCATTGTACAAATATTCCGGTCTGTCTGTAGCCTGTAGGCTGCTGTCCGAAACCATTTGATAATCGTCCACTGCAAGGACAATGTTTTTTACCGGATGCTCACTTTCAAATATTTCTGTCAGTACCGCTTTTAAGTCATCCGTTCTTGCCCCTTCATAACTGAGTTTTACTGTATTCCATCCAAAATCTTCATCAAACCAGGAGGCGCGAAAATTTTCTGTCATAGAGCTGCCAACAATAGCACTATCGTAATCAAAATTTCTGGCAACTCCGGATGTCTGATAAACTTCATTATACAATACTACCGGCATTCCGAACCAAGGCTTATGATAATGATAAAATGGATCTGCCGTAAAGACAACAATTCCGCACAAACAAAGTAAACTCATGACCCCGATTAAACTTACCCATACAAATTTCCTGCAAGACATTCCTCTTCTCCCTGTCAGTATTCTAAAACAGGCAGGTTTTCTCAAACCCGCCTGTCTCTACCGTGTCAAAACAACTGATTTTATTCTTTGATCAGTTCTTCCAAAACTCTTTTTGCTTCCTCCAGCTGATTATCGATATCTTTCTCATAATAGCTTTCACTATCAAACTCACAAACAACATCTGGTTCAATGCCGATACCATGTATGTTGTTTCCATTTGGTGTAAAGTAGCTGCTGACTGTCAGCTTCACTGCAGAACCATCTTCCAGACTTATGATTCTTTGTACAATACCTTTTCCGTAAGAAGTTGTTCCTACTAAAGTTCCGATTTCATAATCCTTAATAGCACCCGCCAAAATTTCAGAGGCACTTGCTGAGTTTCCATTGATCAAAACGACCATCGGAATATCAATCTGATTTTTTCCATCACAAGTATATTCTGTACGATTTCCATCACGATCCTCTGTATATACGATCAGTCCTTCCGGCAAAAGCTGTCTTGCAATTTCTACGACCGCACTCAAGTTTCCGCCCGGATTGCTACGCAGATCCAATATCAGGCCTTTTATATCAGAACCCTTACAAACTGCAAGCGCTTCCGTAAACTGATCTATCGTAATTTCATCAAATTCCGTTATTTGTATGTATCCCATACCATTATCATATACTTCATAATTTACCGTAGGGCTTTCTACTTTTTTACGTTCAATATCTACTTCAAGATAGTCGTTTTCTCCTTCTCTTATTAAAGTCAAATGAACGGTCGTACCTTCTTCTCCTTTGATCATGGACACAATTTCTGTAAGCTCCATGTCCTCTGCTACTACATCATCCACTTTATAGATCAGATCGCCTTCACGCAGATTAGCCGCCTCTGCCGGAGTTCCTGCAATAACACCACTGATCTGTCCTAATCCAGTGGTCGTATCCAGACTGATATAAGCACCGATACCATAGTAAATCCCTTCTGTCTGATCCATAATATCTTTCAATTCTTCCTCGGAGTAATAAGTCGAATATGGATCTCCTAAAGAAGACATCATACCATCATAAATGCCTTCCTCCATGGCTGCCCGGTCAACATCCTCTTTGTAAAAATAACGATCTACTACCTGCTCGATGGCTTCCATCTTCTCTAACACATCATCATTTACAACAGAAGTTTCCGTCTCTTCCTCACCGCCAAAATTCCCCTTCTGTGCTGCCTGCACAGAAGAATAATTTCCATAAATCACTACGACCTGCTTGATACAAAATGCCACTGTCATAACAAGGACTGCGGCTATAACTCCAGTAAATAATCCATTCAGGAAACTTTTCTTTTCATTTTTCACTTGATTTTCTTTTTTTTCGTTTTCTTCCATTTTCCACTATTCCTTTCACTAAGCTCTACTGTGATAAATAGTTCCAAGGGCTGACATAACTTCCATTTAATCTTACACCAAAGTGCAGATGCGGTCCGGTTGAACGTCCCGTAGAACCGACTGCCGCAATTTTCTGTCCTTTTACTACTATATCTCCCTTTGATACATACAATGCAGAAGCATGCATATAGATGGTATACAAGTCATTTCCATGATCGATCATAACATAATTTCCCATGGACGCGTTATAATCGGATGCGACTACTTTTCCATCATATGCTGCCAGAATAGAGCTTCCGGAAGGCGCTGCCAGGTCGATTCCATTGTGGAATTTTTCTACGCCCAATGTAGGATGCATACGAGTTCCATAATCACTGGAAACTCTCGTGTAAGATGGAGCCGGCCATGCAAAAACACCGCCGTCATAGGTGATAACTGTACCATTTTCTGCTAAAAGCTTTGCCTTTTCCTCTGCAACTGCTTTTTCCAAAGCCGAAATAACTGCATTCTGGGTAGCAATATCATCCTCGTATTCCTTAATTGCTGCTTCTTTGTTGCTAATATCAGACTGGTACGCAGTAATCTGTTGTTCTTTTTCACTGATCAAAGATTCCAGAGCAGCCTGTTCTGCTACTACACCCGCTTTTGCCTCATCCAAAATCTCTTTTTCCGCTTCTAACTCTTCTTTATAGAGCTGAATCATCTGGCTGTTCAAAGCATACTCATCTAATTTCTCTCTATCATATGCAGAAAGCTGTTCAATATAGTCGGCTTTGTTCAATATATCGCCAAAACTCTCTGCTGAAAAAAGCGTTTCCAGATAAAATTCATCGCTTTTTTCGTACATGAACTTAATACGGACCTTCATAGCCTCGTACTGTTCCTGTTCGATTTTCTGCGCCTCTTCCAGGTTCTTTTCTGTTTCTGCTATTTCAGCCTCTTTCTCCTCGATAAGCTGCTTTAATTCTGCAATTTTTTTCTCTATATCCGCCAAATTACTATCCAGTTCTTCTACATACTTTGCCAGATCATTTTTGGAAGCTTCTAATTCTTCTTTTACTTTTTTTAAATCTGTCAGGCTATCCTGTAATTCCTTTTTTTCCTGTTCCGCAGCCTCAATCTGTTCTTCCTTTTCTTTGATGCTGTCTGAAGTAAGTTCCTGCGCAACGGAGGTACTGCTGTCCGTTTTGAATACGACGCATACTGCGAGCACTACCGCCAATACGCCTATCACAGATTTCTTAAGTTTCATTTCTTCATTCCCATTCTACTTCAATTATACATGTAAATGCTTTCTCACTGTAGTAATACTACCTAAAAATCCAATTCCCACTCCTACAATAACAGATACCGGGGTCAATACTTTAAAAATAGTTTCTATCGGCAGGAAATTCAACAGCTGGGATAACATTGCATATCGTCCCACTACAAATTCAATTACCTGATGATATAAAAGATAAATGGCTCCCAGTGGGATTACCGCACCAATAAGACCAATTATAATACCTTCAATAACGAAAGGAGAACGAACAAAAAAGTCCGTCGCGCCTATATATTTCATAATATTGATTTCTTCCTTACGAACCGAAATACCGATGGTGACTGTATTGCTAATAAGGAAAATGGAAACCGCAAGCAAAATTGCTATGATACCGATCGATATATAACCAATCAAAGCATTGATACCAGTCAACATAGTCGCAGTTACTTCCGATTTGTTGATCTGACGAATACCTTCTACAGACTCCAAATAAGTTACCAATGCACTCTGCATGGAAACGTCATTCAAATATATTTGGTAATTCATAGAGTTTGCCAATGGATTCTCTGTAAATCCATCTGCATATTCACCAAGGTACTCTGTCTTAAATCCTTCCCATGCTTCTTCTGCAGAAACATATACGACCTTGGAAACTTCGACTCTTTTTTCAATCATCTCGCCGATTTCCGCAATACGCTCGTCCGATATTCCTTCATCAAAATAAACCGTGACAGACACTCCTTCTTCTGCTGTTTTTACAATGTTCTGGAAATTGGCAACAATGGCATAAAATATGCCGAACAAAAACAGACAGGCACTTATCGTTGCAATAGAAGCAAGTGAAAACCATTTATTTCTAAAAATATTACTAAAACCCTGTTTCAGAGTATAACCAAATGTCCTAATCTTCATCGTCTATGTACCCACCTTTTTCTTCGTCGCTGACAATCACACCTTTTTTCATTGTAACAACACGCTTTTGCATGGCATTGACAATTTCCCTATTGTGTGTAACTACAAGTACTGTCGTACCCGCTTCATTGATCTCCTCCAAAAGCTTCATGATCTCCCATGAATTTTTCGGATCCAGATTACCAGTCGGCTCATCTGCCAAAAGAATAGACGGTTTATTGACTAACGCTCTCGCAAGAGCAACTCTCTGCTGTTCACCACCGGAAAGCTGTTTTGGTTTTGCTTTGTATTTTCCAGCAAGACCTACCGTTGCCAAAATAGATGGTACGTTTTTCTTCATTTCCTTTGTAGGTGTTTCTATGATTCTTTGAGCAAATGCTACATTTTCATATACATTGCGATCTTTTAACAGACGGAAGTCCTGAAAAACAATTCCGAGATTTCTTCTGAATTTCGGAATCTTTCTATGACGGAGCTTATTCAGATCATATCCCATGACCCGGATATTTCCTTCTGTAGGTGTAAGCTCTCTTAATAATAATTTGATCAGAGTCGATTTACCAGAACCACTATCGCCTACGATAAATACAAATTCGCCCCTGTTTATATGCAGGGTTACCCCATTTAAAGCTGGTGCACCGGTAGAATACGCTTTACTTACATTTTCCAATGTAATGATCTCATTTTCTGAAACCGGTGTAGTCATTTTCTTATTTCTATTACTGCTACGCACTTCATTCACCTCTAAGTATTTAATATTCAAATGATTCCATATATTTCATATATTTTACGACCATAAGTGCAATTTTGAACGTAATGGCATCCTCAAAGACACGCAGATCAAGTCCTGTGCTTTTCTGTAATTTGTCAAGACGATATACAAGTGTATTTCTATGTATGAAAAGCTGTCTTGATGTTTCCGATACGTTCAGACTGTTCTCGAAAAATTTATTTATAGTCATAAGTGTCTCTTCATCAAAGTCATCCGGGCTCTTTCCACCAAATATCTCTTTGATGAACATTTTGCAAAGAGGAATCGGCAGCTGATAGATCAGACGTCCTATTCCCAGCTCGCTATAGGCAATAATGTCTCTCTCATCAAAGAAGATCTTTCCTACATCCAATGCCATTTTTGCTTCTTTATAAGAACGGCTGACTTCTTTTAATTCATTCACGATCGTTCCATATGCAATGTGTACGTTACGGATACCTTCATTTTCCAGACTTGTCTCTATTGCTTTTGCAGCCTTATCAATATCCTGTCCGCTGTCTCCATCAGAAAGATCCTTTACTACTATAACATTATTTTCATCTACAGCTGTAATGAAATCTTTGCTATTATTTCCATAATTTGTCCGTACGATCTCAAGTGCATTGTTATCCTTTCCATTATCGGATTCCACGATCATAACAACTCGCTTGACATCCGTCTGAATATGCAGCTTTTTGGCACGGCTGTATATGTCTACTAAAAGCAGATTGTCCAACAGCAGATTCTTAATAAAGTTATCTTTATCAAAACGCTCTTTATAAGCTACCAAAAGACTCTGTATCTGGAAGGCGACCATTTTGCCGACCATATAAACATCCTCTCCAGCACCGCCGGCAACCATAATGTATTCCAACTGTTGCTCATCGAAAATCTTAAAATACTGATACCCCTGGATTTCCTGTGAGTCTGCTGCGGAAGCAGCAAATTCCATTGCCGGTTTTGCACACTCTTCCATATTCGCTGTAGAAGCAACTTCTTTTCCATCTGTATCTAACACGCACATCTCTACACGCGCAATCGCCTTTAGTCCATCAATTGTATTCTGTAATATCTGATTTGATATCATCTAAACCCACTCCTTTATATTTATAGGCAATTTATACAATATTTTTAAATCATTCTAAAAAATGATTTTTATTTTCAAAGTTTATTTTAATCCAAATGTACAAAAAACACAACATAAAATCAACACATCTTTATGCACTTTTTACGCTTTTCTCACTTTTTTGATCATTTTTTATTCTATGCAAACTTCACAATACAAAAAAGACGAAGTTTTCACTCCGTCTTGGAATCTTCATTATATCGTACGACCCGTTTTTTGAACATGCTAAAATACAAGGTATTCCATGCTCTGCGAAAAAAATGCGTATGCTCTTTCAACACATATGCCTCTTCCGGCATCGGAAGCGCAAACCACACTTCAGAATTAACATAACTTTTGTTCTGTACAATGACCATTTCCTGTTTCGGAAATGGTATCATAGAAATGATCACGTCTGCCGCTACATCATTCATATGGTTCGCCAATCTATCCATGTTTTCTTCCACTGCTTCCAGACTGTTCTGTGCAACAATGTTAAGTGCTAATCCACTTTTTCCCAAACGTTCTTTTAACTTCTGCATATCTTCTTCTTTTTCCGTCAGAAGATACACGCTGTGCTTTCCTCTCGAAAGCCGTTTTATAACCTCTCTAAAATAGACATCATTTTCCACTTCGCGTATACGACTGTTGCTTGCTATATCAGCTGCTCTCAAAATATCCGGTTCCGAACATATTGTCAGATCCATAGATTCGATCCACTCTTTTTGTTCCGGATTTTTTCCTGCTGCCAACAGCATCTTTGCAGACACAAACATCACTGTATTCAACGCACCATTTTTTATATAGGAGTCTGTCAGCGCCAGTGATTCTTTCAGAGATCGTTCTCTAATTGACACACCTAAAATATTAATTTCTTTCATGTCTTTTTGTTACCCCGCTGTCCAATTTACTTTTCCAGCTCCCCAAATTTATCCCCACAGTAGATTATAGCAAACTGCACAATATCTTTCAATGATTCCTTAAAATTTTATTACTTTTTATTATTTCTTATACAAATGATACGCTTCTTGTGACTCTACCACATCATACCCATTCGCTTCTGCTATTTCTTGCATTTCCATATTCCATTCGGAATCTGTATCCTTTGGAATATAAATATAATATGGAATTTTCTCCGGATGCGCCTCAAAATATACTTCCCAACGCTCCGCTGCCTGTGTAAGTCCCCCGGAAAGATAAGAAGAAAAGGTTCCATATTCTGCATCCGCATACAAATAGCACCAAGTATCCTTTGTTGCAAAAAGCACCGGACCCTCCTTCTTGATATTTGCCTTTATATCTTCCAGCGTCTCTTGATATTTTTCTGCCTTTTCCTTTGTTGTTACCGTTCCCTTTAGCGGTCCTTCGGTAATGACTGTATGCAGCTTCCAAACAGGTTCTTCCCAAAAAGCGTGTACTGCCTTTGTATAGATCTGCATACCAAGCTGTGCCACAAATACCAATACTGCTGAAACTACTATAAGCCGCTTCCAACCGTTCTTAGCCGTTTCACAATTTCCCCATTCCTGTGCCACAAATTTTCCAATAAAAAGTACTGCTGCCACATCGGTAGGGATCATTGCCATAGCAATGGCATGCATTCCCTGATTTGACGCATAATTGGCAATAAAGGTATACAACAATCCAAACACATATAAGAAATAAAAAGTTCTTTTGTCTCTGTCCTCTGTCATGACATAAGCTCCAAGACCACATACTGCGATCGGAACCATAATGAAATTATAGCTGTTCTGAATGGTAGCTAAAAAGCCAAGCAAACTAAGTATGACCGAAAAGCAGAGCAGAGAAAAACAGATTTTCCGTTTTTTTTCATCCTTTCTGCAAAAATATGACATAAGCAAAAGCACTATCCATACTGGAAGAAACCATCCATAGGCATCCCAAAAAGAAGTAAGATATACTTTCACAATCATAAAGATAGAACGACTTGTATGCTCCGGATCATGCATCAAAAGCGGGATATTTTCTAATAATTTGCCAACACCGCTTCCTAAAAGCACCGTAACAACAAACAATACGGCAAGAAGCGCAGCACCAGCCGTTATCACAACCCATGCCTGCAGTGTTAAATTTGGTTCTTGCTCCCACCATTTTTGCAAAGCAAAAACAAGCACCGTGTATAGCACATACAACAGCACCAAAAAAGGATTGCATAACACAGCTCCCGCAAAAAGTACCCCGGCTGCAAACCATACTTTTCGCTCGTTCTCTCCAGTCGTTGCAAGAAGGACTCCTGTCAATGTCATAAATGCAATTCCCATCGTATTATAGGACACTGCCATAATATCATAAGGGCAGAACAGTAAGAACAGCCATGCAGCGATCCAGGAAAATTCTCTTTTTCTAAGCCGCACATAAACTGCCGTCGCACAAAGCAGCTGAAAAGCAATATAAATATAACGGAAATGTAAAATAATCCCTTCCGTTCCTCCTGTTATCATCAAATACAGTTTCAAGACCGGAAGAAGTAAAAAAGAACTGAACTGTCCAAAATTCCATTCGTCAGTCAGCATTCCATCCCCATTAACAATACGATGTGGTATTGTCAAATAGAAAGGCTCATCGTAAGCTCCTGTTCCATATTTACTTTTCCAAAGCAAAAATAAAACGCCCAAAAACAATCCGGCAAAAAAAACAATATCTTTTTTCTGCTGTATACTATCTTTTACTTTATTCATTACCACCAGTTCCTTTTACAAGAAGTACCATCGGCAGATGCTGATGGCACTTTTTTATCTTCACTATAATAAAATCACATCCAAGATCATATAGGCAACAGACAGTACAATTCCAATAATAAGCGGAATAGTTGCCATTGTTCCACGCTTTTCTTTTCTTTCTGCCCAAATCTGTCTAAGATGCATATCCCGCTTCTCATTTTTAGCGACCCATGCAAGGACACAAACTGCAATCGCAGTCGTAATCATTGCAACGACAGCATAAACTCCGATCACAGCAAGCATATATTCTGTTTCGTTTGTCATGACCTCGGCTTCCTGCATAACATCATCGGAATAAATGGCATCTGACATATACATTACGACTATACTTTGTATATTCACTGTCATATGAAATATTGCAGACCCCCATAAGCTTCCAGTAGCTTCTACCACTACTGCCATCACAATACCAAGAAAGATCGCATAGGCAGCCTGATTAAAATTCATATGCATCAATCCGAACAGCAGCGCAGAGAACAAAATAGCGCATACGGTGTTTCCACTGCGTTTATAACCATTAAATACTACTCCACGGAATACCATTTCCTCGCTGATAGGTCCGATCACTCCCATTGCAAGTACCATAACGATCATCGGCATTTCCATAATGTAACTACTCATTGATGCCACAGTATTATCTACAAATAACATAGAGATTGCATTAATCACAGCTGTCATTGGCGTCATCAAAAACGTGAAGAGAATAATCATAAATACTGAGGATATTTTAATCTTGTGGAATCCATAGACCGTGTTCAGCTTTTCTTTTGAAAAAAGTGCAAATAAGAATGCAGGAACAAAAACCATTGCCTGACTCAGCAAAAGATTCGGTACAATGGATAAATAAAGTGGAGTCACAAAATAGGAGTAAAGATTAATTCCAAGTACAACTCCTATATGGACAAGTATAATTGTTAAAAATAACCAGTTTACTTTTTTACTATTCATCTTTTCCTAAGTCCCATCATAAAATTTATTTGATTTTACGAATCGATTTTTCCGTAATTTCAATTCTTCTTGCTTTTAACAGATTTCCGACCGCTCTTTTAAATTCATTTTTACTCATGCCAGTCTCTCTTTTGATCGTTTCCGGTCTCGCTTTATCATTAAATGGAAGCACACCATCATAGCTTTCTATAATGCTCATGACCTTTTCTGCATCCACGTTCATCTGAATATAAGCCTTTTCTCTAATGCTTAAATCCAGCTTACCATCCTCTTTGACCGAAGTAACTCTTGCCTGAATGACATCACCAATCTTGACTTCTCCATACAATTCCTTTTTCGGAATAAGACCGGAATATCGATCATCTACCGCTACAAACGCACCAAATTCTTCACTGATCTCATAAACACGTCCTGACACCTTGTCCTCTTTTTGATAAGGGCTGTCCAGATCCAAATACTTATATACATTCATAGTTGCACACAATCGACTGCTCTTATCAATGTAGACTGCTGCAAGAATCGTATCTCCTTCTTTTACCCTTTTCGTCTGCTCTTTGAATGGAAGAAGCAACTCCTTTTCCAGACCCCAGTCCAAAAATGCACCAAATTTTCCTACCTGTGCAACGGTAAGCTCTCCAACCTCTCCAAGGGTAAGGTACGGCCTTCTTGTGGTTGCGATCAGTCTGTCTTTAGAGTCTTTATATGCGAATATCTCAAGCATATCTCCAATTTCCGTTCCTTCCGGCACCTGCTTGATAGGAAGCAATACTTTTTCTTCCTTTGCATTTCCTTCTGGATCTGCCAGATATATTCCAAATTCTACTTTTTTTACTACTTTTAATTGCTGTATTTCGCCTAAACGAATCATCTTTTTCCTCTTTCTATTACAAGCTTATTTTCCCTTATATTTTAACTTACCATAACTTACAGGAAAAAACTACTAAAATCTATGTTCCTGCTATTCCTGTGGTCTTATTGTAAATTCTACATTGGCAAAGGTTGCTCCATCTGTATCTTTCAAAGCAACTGCACAAACATCATCCTTTATTCCCACTACCGGTACGATCCTATCATCCAAAAGTGCCTGTTTTTTATACTCTGCCCGCAGTTGCACTACTTTAGCATTTTCCGGCAGGAAATCCATTGCCATTCTTACATACTGACCGTTATTTACATGATTATTAGTATCCAGATGGTACTTCTTGACTTTTATTTCTTCTTTTACTTCCATTGCAGCCGGCATTGCTATTTTCCTCGGCGCATAATCCATGTCAAGCTTCTCTTCCATAGGATACTTTTCCAGCATAAGCGGTGTTGCTTTTGCCGGTGTCATTTTGGTCGTATTGAGCAGAGTCCAAAGCGAATTGGCACAGGCAACTCTTTCTCCTGCCTCATCATACATGGCAAAATTACGCTGTCCTAAGCAGCCTTTTATTTCATATGGGATTGTACCAATTTTGACACGTTCTCCCAGTCTTGGATAACGATCTACTACGATCTGCCATGAGGAAAGCACCCACACAAGATTCAGCTCGCTCAAATACGTTGTTCCAACTCCTAAATCCTCCGACTGGAATGTAGAGCAATCCTGAAAATAGTCCAGCAGTCCTTCTAATCTCAAATATCCATCTCTATCTGCCTCGCTAAAACGAATTCTGCCATCATAACTATACATATCTTTTCCGCTTCCTTTCCTGCTTTGACAAACACATAAATAATATTATAACGGAAAGCAAAAACAACCTCAAGAATTATATCGCTTTCGCTAAATAGACAAAAAAATACCCGGTAGATTACTCAACCGGGTTTCTTTAGCTGGGCTACAAGGATTCGAACCTTGAAATGACGGAGTCAGAGTCCGTTGCCTTACCGTTTGGCGATAGCCCATCAACATTACTTTGCAAGTATACCTCATGTTTTTCATTTTGGCAAGGGTATTTTGAAATTTTTTAAAAGTTTATCAAATCAACCATTCTATATATATTTTTCAAAAAATTCAGACAATTTGTTTTTATATTTTTATTGGCTCAAACAACTCTTTTGCAAAATAAAAATAAGCCCGCCTCCATTTTTTTGGAAACGAGCCCATTTCTCATTTTACATTGTACAAATTATACTTCAAAGATTAAGTCGCCGTATGTTGGGAATGGCCATACTTTCTTGTCTACCATCATTTCCAGTTCATCAGCTGGTGCACGAAGAGCATCCATAGCTGCCATTACGCTCTCTCTGTAGAAGAATGCCTGCTCTTTGCCCTCTTCCATTGCAGCTGCTTTTGCTTCAATTTCTGTAAGGTCTTTCAGTGCTTTCTTCATTTCAGCAAGTTTAGCGGATACATCCTGTAACAATTCAGCCTGAACAGATGCATCTGCGCCTGCTTCTTTTACAGAATTTACTGTATCTGCAAGTTCTTTTGTATATTTTACGACTGCTGGAACAATCTGCTTGGAAGCCATTTCGATCATAGTCAATGCTTCGATGTTGATTGTCTTAGAATAGTTTTCGTAAAGAATCTCTTCTCTGGATTCCAACTCAGCTTTTGTAAAGATACCAAATTTTTCGAATAATTTTACTGCTTTATCCGTTGTGATAGTGCTTGCAGCCTCTACCATAGATTTGATATTTGGTAATCCTCTTCTTTCTGCCTCTACTACCCATTCATCAGAATAGCCATTGCCATTGAAGATGATTCTCTGATGTTTTGTCATATATTCTTTGATCAGATCATGAACAGCCATATCGAAGTCATCTGCTTTTTCCAAAACATCAGCCGCTTCACAGAATGCTTCTGCAACGATAGCGTTCAATGTTGTATTCGGGCTTGCGATAGAGTCGGAAGAACCAACCATACGGAATTCAAATTTGTTTCCTGTGAAAGCAAATGGTGATGTTCTGTTTCTATCCGTAGCATCTTTCTGGAAGTCAGGAAGTGTAGAAACACCTGTCTGTAACTTGCCACCTTCAATCAGGCTGTGTGCTTCTCCTGTTTCTACTAACTGTTTTACAACGTCCTCTAACTGCTCTCCTAAGAACATGGAGATAATTGCTGGAGGTGCCTCGTTTGCTCCAAGTCTGTGATCGTTACCTGGGTCAGATGCACTCTGACGTAACAGATCTGCATGAGTATCTACTGCTTTCATGATACATGCCAATACTAATAAGAACTGGATGTTTTCGTTTGGTGTATCGCCTGGATCTAAAAGGTTTACACCATTGTCTGTTGTAAGTGACCAGTTGTTATGTTTACCAGAACCATTTACTCCTGCAAATGGTTTCTCATGAAGGAGACATCTCATGCCGTGCTGTGATGCAACTCTCTTCATTGTTTCCATTACTAATTGGTTGTGGTCAACAGCGATGTTTGCTGTTTCATAAATTGGTGCTAATTCATGCTGTGCAGGAGCAACTTCATTATGCTGTGTCTTTGCTGTAACACCAAGTTTCCACAATTCTTCATTTAAATCTTTCATGTATGCGCCGATACGCTCACGGATAACACCAAAGTAGTGATCTTCCAATTCCTGTCCTTTTGGAGCTGGTGCGCCGAATAAAGTACGACCTGCAAAGATCAAGTCATCTCTCTGCAAGGCTTTTTCACTGTCTACTAAGAAGTATTCCTGTTCTGGTCCAACGGAAGCTACAACCTTTGTTGCTTCTGTGTTGCCAAATAAACGTACAATACGGATTGCCTGTTCGCTAACTGCTTCCATGGAACGAAGAAGCGGTGTTTTCTTATCCAGTGCTTCACCTTTATAAGAGCAGAATGCTGTTGGAATACAAAGGATCACTCCAGTAGCTGCTTCTTTTAAGAATGCCGGAGATGTAATATCCCATGCTGTATATCCTCTTGCTTCGAAAGTAGCACGAAGACCACCTGAAGGGAAAGAAGATGCATCCGGCTCACCTTTGATCAATTCTTTGCCGGAAAATTCCATGATCATTTTTCCTTCTTCGTCCGGATGACTTACGAAAGAATCATGTTTTTCAGCTGTAATACCAGTTAAAGGCTGGAACCAGTGCGTATAATGTGTTGCTCCGTTTTCCACAGCCCAATCTTTCATTGCTTTTGCAACAACATCAGCAGATGCTAAGGAAAGCTCTCCACCCTGTTCCATTACTTTCTTAACTTCTTTAAATACATTTTTTGGTAAACGCTCTTTCATTTTACCAAGAGTAAATACATTTTTTCCAAAGATTTCTTCCACATTTAAAACTTCGCTCATCCTAATACTTCCTTTCTTCTCCTCATTTGATACGTCTCAAACAGCAAAATAAAAAAGCGCTCCAAAACTAATCTTTTGGAACGCCTTTGTTCATCATCGTATCATATATTTTATTATGTAGTGCTATATGACGCACTTGCTTTTTCTATAAGATACTCTACTTTTTTAAAAAAAACAAGACCTAATTTAAAATTTTTTTAAAATTTTTATTTATACCTCAAAAATTAAATCTCCATAAGTCGGGAATGGCCATACTTTTTTGTCCACCATCATCTCCAGTTCATCTGCCGGAGTACGCAGTGCTTCCATTGCTTTCATAACAACTTGTCTGTAATAAAATGCACGCTCTTTTCCTTCTTCCATCGCAGCTGCTTTTGCTTCTACTTCCATGAGGTGTTCTAATGCTTTTTGCATTTCTGCTAATTTAACAGATACTTTATTTAATAATTCAACCTGAACAAATGCATCTACCCCTGCTGCCTTTACCGCATTTACTGTATCTGCCAATTCCTTTGTATATTTTACAACTGCCGGAACGATCTGCTTAGAAGACATTTCAATCATAGTCAATGCTTCAATATTGATCGTTTTTGCGTAGTTTTCATAAAGAATCTCTTCTCTGGACTCTAATTCTGCCTTTGTGAAGATTCCAAATCTCTCAAACAGTTTAACAGCCTTATCTGTTGTGATAGTGCTTGCAGCCTCTACCATAGAACTGATATTTGGCAGGCCTCTTCTTTCCGCTTCTGCTACCCATTCTTCAGAGTAACCGTTGCCATTAAAGATGATTCTCTGATGTTTTGTCATATATTCTTTGATCAGATCATGAACAGCCATAGCAAAGTCATCTGCTTTTTCCAAAACATCCGCCGCTTCGCAGAATGCCTCTGCAACGATTGCATTCAATGTTGTATTTGGGCTGGCAACAGAATCCGCAGAACCGACCATACGGAATTCAAATTTATTACCTGTAAATGCAAACGGTGATGTTCTGTTTCTATCCGTAGCATCTTTCTGGAAATCAGGCAATGTAGAAACTCCTGTCTCTAATTTACCACCCTCGATCAGGCTGTGTGCTTCTCCTGTTTCTACTAACTGTTTTACAACGTCCTCTAACTGCTCTCCCAAGAACATAGAAATAATAGCAGGTGGTGCTTCACATGCCCCAAGTCTGTGATCATTACCCGGATCAGATGCACTCTGACGTAACAGATCTGCATGGGTATCTACTGCTTTCATGATGCATGATAACACTAATAAAAACTGAATATTTTCATTCGGAGTGTCGCCTGGATCTAAAAGGTTTACACCATTGTCTGTTGTAAGTGACCAGTTATCATGTTTACCGGAACCATTTACTCCCGCAAATGGTTTTTCATGAAGAAGACATCTAAGTCCATGCTTTGCTGCTACTCTCTTCATCGTTTCCATGATGATCTGATTATGGTCAACTGCAATATTTGCTGTTTCATAAATCGGTGCAAGCTCGTGCTGTGCCGGAGCTGCTTCGTTGTGCTGTGTTTTTGCTGTAACACCAAGTTTCCACAATTCTTCATTCAAATCTTTCATGTATGCGCCAATACGCTCACGGATAACACCAAAATAGTGGTCATCCATTTCCTGTCCCTTTGGAGCTGGTGCGCCGAATAAAGTACGACCTGCAAAGATCAAGTCATCTCTCTGCAAGGCTTTTTCACTATCTACTAAGAAATATTCCTGTTCCGCACCTACAGATGCCACCACTTTTGTTGCTTCTGTATTGCCAAACAAACGCACGATACGAAGTGCCTGTTCACTGATCGCTTCCATAGAACGAAGAAGCGGTGTTTTCTTATCCAGTGCTTCTCCTTTATAAGAACAGAAAGCAGTCGGAATACAAAGGATAACGCCAGTAGCTGCCTCTTTTAAGAATGCCGGAGATGTAATATCCCATGCTGTATATCCTCTCGCTTCAAAAGTTGCACGAAGACCACCGGAAGGGAAAGAAGATGCGTCCGGTTCACCCTTGATCAATTCTTTACCGGAAAACTCCATCAACATCTTTCCTTCTTCGTCCGGATGACTTACGAAAGAATCGTGTTTTTCTGCGGTAATGCCTGTTAAAGGCTGAAACCAGTGTGTATAATGAGTTGCTCCATTTTCGACTGCCCAATCTTTCATTGCCTTTGCGACTACATCGGCAGACGCAAGGGAAAGCTCTCCTCCCTGCTCCATTACTCTTTTTACTTCTTTAAATACATTTTTCGGTAAACGCTCTTTCATTTTACCAAGAGTAAATACGTTTTTGGCAAAAATCTCTTCTACATTCAAAACTTCGCTCATTATACTTCTTCCTTTCTATTCCGCAAATTGTACCTCTTAACTTTTCACATTGTACAATATGTGCGTAATAGCGGTCAACCTTTTCTTTTATCAAGGTTCTTATCCACAAAGGATCGTTATGCTTTGATTCGAAGTAAATCGTACTGCTTTGGTGTTGCAGAAAGCTCTACAAACAATACCTGTTTTGGATGTGGTGCGCTCTCTACCGCTTCACCATCTTCTGTATAAAGTCCTTTCACCGTTACCGGTACATTGCTTCCATCCGGCTTCATAATTTCAATCTCATCCCCTACACAGAATTTGTTACGCTGTTCAATTTTGGCTCTTCCTGCCTCATCAGTGCCTTCTACAATTCCCAAATAAGTGTATTCGTTAATGTAAGTATTATTATCATATATCTGTGTATTTTCATCCGGCTTTCCAAAATAAAATCCCGTCGTAAATTGACGATATGTGCATTTGGAAATTTCTGCTTTATACCAATCCATATTGGCACGATATTTTTCTTCTGATTCCATATAATCGTCAATTGCTTTTCGATAAGTTCTGGCTACCGTTGCCACATAAAGCGCCGTTTTCATTCTTCCCTCGATCTTCATACTGTCAATGCCCGCATCGATCATTTCAGGGATATGCTCAATCATGCACAGATCTTTGGAATTAAAAATGTAAGTGCCTCTTTCATTTTCATAGACTGGCATGTATTCTCCCGGTCTTGTTTCTTCCACAATCGCATATTTCCAACGGCACGGATGGGTGCATGCGCCTTGATTCGCATCCCTCCCCGTAAAATAATTGCTGAGAAGGCATCTTCCTGAATAGGAAATACACATAGCTCCATGAATGAAGCTTTCAATTTCCATGTCTTCCGGAATCTTTTCTCTAATCTCTTTAATTTCAGCCAAAGAAAGCTCTCTGGCAGATACGACTCTTTTTGCCCCCTGGTTATACCAGAAGCGGAAGGTCTGATAATTGGTATTGTTCGCCTGTGTGGATACGTGAATATCAATTTCAGGACAGATTTCTCTTGCCAGCGTGAACATACCAGGGTCCGCTACGATCAACGCATCCGGCTTCATCTCTTTTAATTCTTTAAAATATTCTGCTGCACCATCCAAGTCATTGTTGTGAGCAAGAATATTTGCTGTTACATGAACACGTACTCCATGTGCATGTGCAAAATCAATTCCCTCTTTCATCTCTTCTTTTGAAAAGTTTTTCGCTTTTGCTCTAAGTCCGAAAGCTTCGCCTCCAATGTAAACCGCGTCTGCTCCAAACATAACTGCAGTTTTCAATACTTCCAAACTGCTTGCGGGAATTAAAAGCTCTGGTTTTTTCTTTCTTTCTTTCATTTTGACCTCAATTCTTTCTTATCAAATCTAAAATGACTTTTCTCGTTTCACGCTCACTGTTACACCATCTCCGACCGGAAGAATAGCGGTTTCCAGCTGATCATGATGTTTCAGTTCATATAAATAATCTCGCATTCTCGTATGAATCGTACGATTTCTTCTTGTTACCGCATACCGGGATTCCAAAATGTCTCCATCCTGAAGAACATTGTCCGAAACAAGCAATCCGCCCTCCGGTAAAAGCCTTAATATGTCCGGCAGAAAATGAATATACTGCCCTTTAGCCGCATCCATAAAAATAAAATCATAAGGACCGGTAAGCGTCTTTAAAATTTCTGTAGCATCACCTTCTAACAAGGTAATATCCTGTTCTCTGCCCGCTTTTTTGAAATTCTCCTTTGCCAGTGGGATTCTCTTTTCATACTTTTCTATCGTGGTTATATGGCAATCTACAGGTGCATATTCTTTCATCAGTAACGCGGAAAAACCAATGGCTGTTCCCACTTCAAGAATCGCACTCGGTTTATTGATCGCAAGCAAAAGCTTCAAAAACCCCTGCATTTCTTTTCGGATTATCGGCACATTGGTTTCTTTGGAATAACGTTCCAGTTCATCTAAAAATGGAGTGTTTCCTCTATCAAAGGAATTGATAAAGGAAACCATTCTTTCATCAACTATCATGGTGTTGCCTCACCCACAGCCTCCTCGCTGCTTTCTGTTTCTTCTTCCTCTCCTGCTAAAATTACAAGCATTTCTTCTGCTGTCATAGAAGTATTAAGAGTATAAGTTCCCTCTTTTATTTTTCCATGATACTCAGAAAAAAGTTCCTGCAGATAGAACAATTTACTGTCTCTGATCAAGCCTCTTGACTCTAATAATTCTCCAATCTCTTTCACATCTTTATTACTGGTAATAGAAATTGTCACATCATATCCCGGTTCTACCGAAACAGGTTCTTCTGCAAAAATGCGGTAACCATAATCATATGCTGTGACAGCTGCCTTATATACAAATAAAACAACTACCACCGCAATTGCAATTTTAACGATTGTACTTAAAATAGTTCCTGCCACCTGTTTACCATTCATAACTACTCCTCTTTTCGCTTAAGGAAAACTATGCTGCATTTAGTTGAATTGCAGCCCCTCTGTTATTTTCAGGGTTATCTCCTGCATTTTTCGGCAAAAAGCCAGCTCTGCTTCCAAAAAATCATTTACAAGCGGATTTTCTCTGAAAGTCTGATATTTTTGTTCAAACTGTTCTATGCGCTGAAGCATCTCCTCTTCCGGCGTAGAATTTTGTAATTGATAATTTTCGATACGAAACTCATCAATCTGTTTATGCAGCTCCGGCTGCATATTTATTTTGTCATACTGAATTTTATATTCTATATATTCCTTCGTCTGTCTTATGACACTCAATAAATCTTCTATTGCCTGATCAACCTCAGCCATAACAACCTCCCTCAAATTATTCTACTTCCATAATAATCGGCAAAATCATTGGACGACGTTTTGTCTTTTTCCATACAAATTCACTTAAAGAATCTTTAATCGTGGACTTGATCTTGCCCCAGTCCGTAACTCCCTTATCCAGACATCCTTCGATGCCAATACTGATAACTTCCTTTGCTTCATCCATCAGTGCATCGGATTCTCTTACATATACAAATCCTCTGGAAACGATATCCGGACCGGATACAAGCTGTCCCGAATATTTCTCCAATGCCAATACAACAATCATGATACCATCTTCTGCAAGGTGCTGTCTATCGCGAAGCACGACATTTCCAACATCTCCAACACCAAGACCATCTACTAAGATAGCTCCTGTCTGCACCTTTCCTGTTATTGCTGCACCTTCATTATCCAACTCCAGTACATCCCCGGAAGTTAAAATAAAGATATTCTCTTTTTCAATGCCCAGCTCTTTTGCTATTTTTGCCTGTGCCTTTAAATGTTTATATTCACCATGTACCGGTATAGCATATTTCGGCTGAACAAGCGTATAAATTAACTTAATTTCTTCCTGACAAGCATGTCCTGATACGTGCACATCCTGGAAAATAACATCAGCACCCTTCATCATCAATTCATTAATGATATTGGTAACTGCCTTTTCATTTCCCGGTATCGGATTGGATGAGAAAATGACCGTATCCTTTGGCCCGATAGAAATTTTACGGTGCATATTATTTGCCATACGGGAAAGTGCCGCCATACTTTCACCCTGACTTCCGGTCGTAATAATGACCGTTTTTTCATCCGGATAATTTTTCAACTGCTCGATATCGATCAAAGTCTTATCCGGAATGTCCAAATACCCAAGCGTTGTTGCAGTTTCGATGATATTTACCATGCTCCTGCCTTCAACGACAACTTTTCTGTCAAACTTATACGCAGAATTAATGATCTGCTGTACACGGTCAACGTTGGAAGCAAAGGTTGCAATAATGATACGCGTATCCTTATGCTCCTCAAACAACGTATCAAAGGTTCTTCCAATCGTCTTTTCTGACTGGGTAAATCCCGGTCTTTCTGCATTCGTACTGTCACACATCAATGCCAGTACACCTTTTTTACCAATTTCTGCAAAACGCTGCAGATCAATAGCATCACCAAATACTGGTGTATAATCCACTTTGAAATCTCCAGTATGCACAATCGTTCCTGCTGGGGAGTAAATAGCAAGGGCTGCTGCATCTACAATGGAGTGATTCGTTTTAATAAATTCAATACGGAACTGTCCTAAATTAATAGACTGTCCGAATTTTACAACTTTACGTTTTGTACAATTTGTCAGATTATGCTCTTTTAATTTGTGCTCAATAATTCCCATCGTCAGTTTCGTAGCATAAATAGGAATATTCATTTCCTTCAGGACATAAGGAATTGCACCAATATGATCCTCATGTCCGTGAGTGATCATCAATCCTTTTACTTTTGAAATATTATCTTTCAGATAGGTAATATCTGGAATTACAAGGTCGATTCCGAGCATATCATCTGCCGGAAATGCAAGACCGCAATCCACCACAACAATACTGTCTTCGTATTCAAAGGCAGTAATATTCATACCAATCTGCTCCAAGCCCCCTAAAGGAATAATCTTTAGCTTGGAAGCGTTTTTTTGTTCATTTTTTTTCAATCAGTTTTACCTCCACATTCTTTACAATACCCGTAGAGTTTCACTTCATGGTCAACTATTTGGAAACCTTCTTTGTCTGTAATTTTCTTTTCCAATTCTTCCAGTAAATCGTCCTCGAAAGAAATGACTTTTCCACAAGACAGACAAATCAGGTGATGATGATGGTGTTTAGTCGTATCCGTACTTCCACTCCCAATTTCGTAACGGACATAACCATCATCAAGATTAATCCTGTCCACTAAGTGTAATTCTAAAAGCATTTGTATTGTTCTATAAACAGTAGCCAGTCCGATTTCCGGGTAGTCTACTTTTACAAGCTCATATATTTCTTCGGCAGTTAAATGTTTATCTGGGCACGAAGCAATTGCTTCCAAAACAAGCACTCTTTGATTCGTCACTTTTAATCCTTTATCTTTCAACAATTGTTTAAACTGTTCTCTATCCATGACTAATCTATCCCCCAGTTTATTTCTGCCAATCCGACTTTTTCCATCGGCTCTCTATATTTATTCTTTCCACCGGTTTCCTTTTTTAATCTTTTCATCCGGCTTTCAGTCTAATTTTCTATAAACTATTCTTCTACAAATTCTACATCTTCTAAGAGATTCTCAAAAATATCAGCCACTGCTTTTAACTCTGCTTCATCTGAAACAATTTCATAAAGGCTGTCACTTTCTTCATTTTGGGATAAGTCCTTTAAAATTAAAGCTTCTCCATCCCCTTCTTCAAAATCCGTTACAAGAATATAATTTACTCCTGCTACCGTTGTCTGTTCAAGCACATAAAAATCAACCGGAGCTTCGCCCTCCGGGTTAAATGTTATCTTCTCCATCCTTTTCTTTCCTCTCGTTCTGTCGCAGATCCAAATATCCCTGTAAAATAAAAGTTGCAGCAATTTTATCTACATACTCTTTTCTGTGTTCTCTACGAATGCCAGCTTCCATCATCGCTCTATCTGCCGCTACTGTAGTCAGTCTTTCATCCCACATTTTTACCGGTAATCCAGTTCTACGTTCCAGCTTTTCTTTAAATTCTAAAGAAAGCTCTGCACGATCTCCCAACGTATCATTCATATTTTTAGGAAGACCGAGAACTATCTCCGTTACTTCATATTCTTCTATCAGTTGTTCTATTCTCGCCAACGTCTGACGGAGCTTGTTTTCATCCTTTCTACGGATAATCTCAACTCCCTGCGCTGTAATAAGCAGCGAATCACTGATTGCCACACCCACTGTTTTAGAACCAAAGTCCAATCCCATTATACGCATGTGGTTCTCCTCTCAAAAACTTATTTCCAATGATTGTTTTTGATATATTCTTTCAGCATTTCTTCGACCAACTCGTCCCTTTCCACTTTCATAATAAGACTTCTGGCGTTTTTGTGACTCGTAATATAAGTCGGATCTCCTGACATAATATAACCAACAATTTGATTGACTGGATTGTAACCTTTTTCTGTAAGCGCCTCGTATACTTCTCTAAGCACTACTTTAACACCTGTTTCAGGTTCTACATCCACTTTAAAAAATTGTGTGCTTCCCAAATCTGTGTTTTTTTCTCCAAATCTATCTTGCATTTCAAATAGCCATGCCTTTCTCAATACCTGTACTTTTCTCTGTTTACAATGCGGCGCATAATCGCCCCTATTATTCCTATCTTACCCCATCTATTCAGAAAATTCAATGTATACTTTCTTAATTTATTCTTGTGATAAGAAATTCTATTCCATCATAAGTATCTCATCCGTTAAAAATCCCGTAATTCTGCCTTCTACCAATTTGTTTGAAAGATTTTCTGTTCCTTTTTTAGCAACTTTGATGTACTCTTTCGTGTGCCCGATCTGATAGATACTTCCCTCTATTTCTTTTTCTTCTTCAAAAAGGACTTCTACAACTTCATTCATTTTCTTTCCACGGTATTCCTTGGACTGTTCTTTTTCCATGACAAGCAGACGGCTGCTCCGAGTCTGTTTTTCTCCATCCGGCACCTGATTTTCCATGACAGCTGCAGGAGTTCCCTGTCTCTTGGAATACTTAAATACATGCATTTCATAAAATGAAATTTTCTCTAAAAATTTATAAGTTTCTTCAAACTCTTCTTCTGTCTCTCCCGGAAATCCTACGATCACATCAGTGGTAATTGCCGGATTGTCATACACACGACGCAAAAGCTCTACTTTTTCATAGTATTCTTCCGCACTGTAGTGTCTGTTCATTCTTTTTAATGTGGCATTGCAGCCGCTTTGAAGCGACAGATGGAAATGCGGACATACCTTTTCCATTTTGCTCAATTCCAAGGCAAATTGTTCCGAAACGATCCGAGGTTCCAAAGAACCTAATCGTATACGTTTTAGCCCTTCTATCTTGTGGATTTCTTTGACCAATTCCAAAAGCTTTGATTGCCCAGTATACTTTGGCATTCCATTGGAAGAAGTCTCTCCAGAAAAATCTATACCATAGGAGCTGATATGAATCCCTGTCAAAACAATTTCCTGATAACCATTTTCCACAATGCCTTTTACTTCCGCAAGTACATCTTCCATTTTACGGCTTCTTACTCTTCCTCTTGCATAAGGGATGATACAATAGGAGCAAAATTGATTACAACCATCCTGAATTTTAATATATGCTCTTGTATGTTCTGCCGTTTTTGTCAAAGTCATTTCCTCATACTCTGCCGTATGATTGATGTCGATCACACTAGTATCGTGTATCGTTTTATCCTGCTCTTCAAAAAAGGCTTCCAAAATTGGAATTAGATCTTTTTTTCTATTATTACCGACGCACAAATCTACACCAGCATCTTGCAGAACAGCCTCTTTTCCAGTCTGTACATAACAGCCCACTGCCACAACAACTGCATTGGGATTTCTCTTTTTCGCCTGATGAAGCATCTGTCTGCTTTTTCTATCTGCAATGTTTGTAACCGTACAAGTATTCACTATATAAACGTCAGCCTGTTCATCAAAAGGTACAATTATGTAACCTTTTTCTTGTAACATTTGTTGCATAACGTCCATTTCATAAGCATTTACTTTACAACCCAGATTGTGTAATGCTACACTTTTCATATTATTCCTCACTAATTTTGTACTGTTTTATCATTGACTTTTACCACTTCAACCTTTAGTATAGAAGCAGAAGGTATGAATACATTAAGGAGGTAGTTCCAATGAAAACAGTACAGATTTCATTAAATTCTATTGATAAGGTAAAATCTTTTGTAAACGATATTACAAAATTCGATTATGATTTTGACTTAGTATCTGGAAGATACGTTATCGATGCAAAATCTATCATGGGTATCTTCAGCTTAGATTTATCCAAACCAATCGATTTGAATATCCATGCAGAAGACAATGTTGATGAAGTTTTAGAAGTTCTTAAACCATATATGATTTAATCTTCTAAGCTCCACTACATTACATATTGAAACAACTACACGGAAGAGGCTTTGAATGGATTCAAGGCCTCTTCTTTTTTTATTTATCACACTGGACAATAATCAGCTCATCTGTTTCTAATGCAGTCTTTACAAGTTCGTCTATTTTTTCTTCCAGATTTTTCTCATGTTTTTTGATCATATTCAAATTTGGTTTTGTTACCGGATGTTTGGCAACAAAAATAGTACAACAATCTTCGTATGGAAGAATGGATGTTTCGTATGTGTTGATCTTCTCTGCCACCTCTACGATCTCCTGCTTATCAAAACCGATCAATGGTCGATATACCGGCATAGTACATACTTCATTTGTTGCAGCAAGGGAATGCATTGTCTGAGATGCTACCTGTCCAATACTTTCGCCAGTGATCAATCCAAGGCACTCTGTTTCCTTGGCAATGTGTTCTGCAATTTTCATCATAAGACGACGCATAATAATGGTTAATTCTTCATGTGGGCATTTCTCATAAATATAAAGCTGTATATCTGTAAAATTGATAACATGCAAATAAATCGGACCAGTATAACGAGATACTAATTTTGCCAGATCTACAACTTTCTGTTTTGCACGTTCTGAAGTATATGGTGGTGCATGGAAATATACTGCATCAATTTTAACGCCACGTTTTGCGATCATATATCCTGCAACTGGTGAATCAATTCCGCCGGATAAGAGAAGCATTGCTTTTCCAGCTGTACCGATCGGCATTCCACCTGGTCCTGGAATGATTTCAGAATAAATGTATATTTTTTCTCTAATCTCGATATTTAAAACAATATCCGGATTATGCACATCCACGTGCATCTCCGGGTAAGCATCCAAAATAGCGCCACCCATTTCTCTATTGATCTCCATAGAATCAAGGGGATAATTTTTACGCGCTCTTCTTGCCATTACTTTAAATGTTTTATTTTTTTCTGGGTAAACATCTGCAATGTATTTGACTACTGTATCGCAAAGTTTTTCAAAGCCTTCATCTTCCACATAAACGACCGGGCAGATTCCCGAAATACCAAATACTGTCTTTAAGTTGTCCACTGTTTCATCGAAGTCAAAATCTGTCAGAGCATCCACATAAATTCTTCCCTGCGTTTTGTGGACTTTAAATTCTCCTTCGCATCTTTTTAATGCATATTTGATCTGCTGCACTAATGCATCTTCAAACAAATATCTGTTTTTTCCTTTTACGCCAATTTCAGCGTATTTAATCAAAAAAGCTGTAAACATACGAATCCTCGTTTCTTTATTATTCTCTTATACCTTTGTCACAGTTTAGTGGCAAATCTCCTGTGTTTCTTGTGCGAACCTTGGAGACTTGCCACGCCCATTCTTTCATAACCACTTAGTGTCTCACATACTTCCGCAGCATCGGTACGATTTCCTGCAATGCCTGCAGTGTATAATCAATCTCTTCCACTGTTGTAAAATCCGAAAAGCTAAAACGGATCGTGGAATCCAGTAAATCCTTTTCTACTCCAATCGCTTTCAATGTTTCTGAAGTCTGTGGTTTATTAGATGCACAAGCGCTTCCCGCTGACACATAGATTCCTTTTTCTTCCAGCGCATGAAGCATGACTTCACTTCGTATTCCTCTTATAGAAACGCTGACAATATGAGGTGCACTGTCTCTTCCGGTCAGACCATTTATCTTAACATCAGGAATCTGCTTTACTCCTTGAATAAAATGCTCTTTCAGCCGGTAAAGCTTTTCCACGTCTGTATCCAGATCAGCATAAATCATTTCTATTGCCTTTGCAAGTCCTGCAACTCCCGGAACATTTTCTGTGCCAGAACGCATTCCCTTTTGCTGACCACCACCAAAAATAATTGGTTTGATTTTAATCTTTTCGTTAATATATAAGAATCCTACACCTTTTGGTCCATGAATTTTGTGCCCGCTGACAGAGAGCAGATCAATGTGCATTCTCTTTGGATAAATACGGAATTTTCCAAAGCCTTGTACCGCATCGACATGAAAAATAATGTTAGGATTTATCCGTTTGATCAAACTTCCTGCTTCCTCGATTGGCTGTAGCGCGCCAATTTCATTATTTGTGTGCATGATCGATACTAAGATTGTTTCATCTGTGATCGCTTTTTCCAAATCTGCTAAACGAATCTGTCCGTTTTTATCTACTGGAAGATAAGTCACTTCAAAGCCCTGTTCTTCCAAATATTTCATTGTCTGTAAAATAGCCGGATGCTCTATTTTTGTTGTGATCAGATGACGTCCTGCCCGATAGTTTGCCATAGCACTACCGATCAAGGCAATATTGTCCGATTCTGTTCCTCCTGAAGTAAAGAGAATTTCCTTTTCATTTACTTTCAGATTTTTTGCTATGATTTCTTTTGCTGTACGGATTCTGGTCTCCGCCTGCATTCCTTTATTGTGCATACTGGAAGGGTTTCCATAATCCTCGCACATAATTTCTGACATCAGTTCAGCTACATCTTTAAAACATTTTGTCGTTGCCGAATTATCCAAATATACTTCCATCTTATTGAGATTCTCCTTTCAAAGCCCGGAGACTTTGGGTATTTCCCTTTCCCGCTTTTCTCTCTATACTCTATTATATGTCTACATTTCCAAACGGTACATAATCCACGAAAGAATCGTAAATCCGGCTGTTTCGGTTCTTAAAATCCTTTTACCTAATGTAATCGGCTTAATGCCATTTTCCATTGCAGCTTCAATTTCCGCTTCTTCAAATCCGCCTTCCGGTCCAATAAATACAGCTATCGACTGTCCCGGCATAAGTCCGTCAATGATTTCCTTTGTTGTCTGCATTCCTTCTGCAAGCTCATATGGGATTAATTTTATATCCATGCTTTCTGCGTAGGCAATTGCCTGTTTAAAAGTCATAACTTCTTTCACTTCAGGAATGACCCTTCTTTTGCTCTGTTTGGCTGCCGCCTCTGAAATTCCCTGCCATCTTGCAATTTTGAATTTTGCTTTTTTCTCATCCAATTTCACAACTGCCCGCTTTGTTGCAACAGGAATGATTTCATAAATGCCAAGTTCTACCGCCTTTTGAATGATCAGTTCCATTTTATCCGCTTTGGGCAGTCCCTGAAATAAATAGACCTTCGATGGAAGCTCCAGACCATCCTCTTTAATAAAGCGAAGATGGCAGCGTACTTCTTCCTCGCCTATCTCCACGATCTCGCAACGGTATTCCTTATTATCCTCCCCGTTGCTCACCGCAATTTCTTCTCCCGGTTTCATACGGAGAACATTTTTTATATGATTCACATCACTGCCGGTAATATAAATTTCTTTTCCACAGATTTGTTCCGGTTTCACAAAAAATTGATACATATTTTACTTTCCTTTTCGGCTTGTTACGCTTACCCATTCACCCTGATAAGTAACCTCAAGCACTTCCAGACCTGCTGCCTTAACTGCTTCTACAACTGTCTGCTCTTTATCATTAATAATACCTGATGTAATATAAATACCACCCGGTTTTAACTGATTCACAATGACCGGTGTAAGTGGTACGAGTACATCTGCCAGAATGTTTGCTACCACAATATCATAGCATTCGTATCCGACCTTATCCTGTACCTCTTTCTCAGAAATGATATTTCCGATCATCACATCAAACTGCTCTGGCGCAATACCATTCGCTTCCATATTTTCTCTTGTTGCTTCAATAGCACACGGATCAAGGTCTGTTCCGACTGCATGTTTAATTCCATACATTAAAGAAATGATCGCAAGAATCCCGCTTCCGGTTCCTACGTCTAAAAGCTCTGTCTCCGGTGTAATATGCTTTTTCAGCTGACGAATACAAAGCTGTGTTGTTTCGTGCATACCAGTTCCAAATGCAGTACCCGGATCAATATGCAGTATTTTTTTATCTTTATCTTCTTCCTTTACTTCTTCCCAGGAAGGAATAACAAGCAGATCATCAATATAGAACTGGTGGAAATACTGTTTCCAGTTATTGATCCAGTCGATATCTTCTGTCTCATCCACGGTAACTGTTCCTTCGCCAATATCCATGAAAGAACGAATTTCAGCAAGTACTGCCTCTACCTGTTCTAATATTTCTTCTTTCGTAGTTATCTCTTCATTTAAAAGAAGTTCGCCCTTCTCATTTTCTTCTACAAAAAAGCTCAGGTAGGCAATACCATCGTCATCCGGACAATCTGGAAGGATATCTACAAACATCTGCTCCTTTTCCACTGCTGTGAGAGGTACTTTGTCCTCTATCTGCGCTCCTTCCAATCCTATATCATACAAAAAACTGATAATAACATCTTCTGCATCGGTTACTGTTTTAATTTTGAATTTGGTCCACTTCATGTATAGCCTCCATTATTTACGCTCTTCTTCCGCTCATCTCTAAAAGCTTGTATTTTAACTCTTCTTCCATCTTCTGCATTTCTGCTTCCGCAACTCTTCTCTTTTCTCTTCCTTCTGTCTGAATTTTCATCACTTCATCTAAAGTAGAGATTAAGGACGCATTGGTATTCTTTAAAGTCTCCATATCTACAATGCCACGTTCAGATTCCTTTGCACTTTCGACTGCCGCTACCTTCAGAACCTCTGCATTTCTCTTCAAAAGCTCATTTGTCATATCGGATACTTCCCGCTGCGCTTTTGCTGCCTGCTCTGCATGAGTGACTCCAAGTGCAAGCACCATCTGACTCTTCCAAAGAGGAATCGTATTCACAACGGTAGACTGAATCTTTTCTACCATCATCGTATCACTGCTCTGCACAAGACGAATCTGTGGTGCTGTCTGAACGGAAACCATTCTTGTTAATTCCAGATCATGAATCTTCTTTTCAAAACGGTCACACAATGCTTCCAAATCCTTTGCTGCCTGTGCATCTTCCGGCAAGCCACTTCTTCTTGCTTTTTCGACCAATTCGGCAAGCTCTATATCTCTAGTCTGCTGCAATTTTTTCTTGCCTGCCAAAATATACATGGACAATTCTTTAAAATAAGACAAGTTCAGATCATACATTTTATCTAATACAGCAATATCCTTAAGAAGCTGTACCTGATGCTGTTCTAACGCCTGACAGATTTTTGTAATATTCGTTTCTGCTTTTGCATATTTTACCTTTAAAGCTTCTACTTTGTTAGTCGTCTTTTTGAAAATTCCAAGAAAACCTTTCTGTTCTTCATCAAAATCTTTTAATTCTGCAACAACACCGGAAAGCATTTCTCCAATTTCACCCAGATCTTTTGTTCTAACATTTTCCAGTGCATTTCCTGAAAAATCTGCCATTTTCTTTTGTGTTCCTACGCCATACTGTAAAATAGCATTTGAGTTATGTAAATCAATCTGCTTACTGAAATCATCTACCATTTTTCTCTCTTCATCCGTAAGAATCGTTTCATCCAATTGTTCTTTTAATTCCTGCTTCGGTTCTACTGCTGGAACTTGATCTTTTTCTAACACTTCACCAAATACTAAAGTCGGTACACCTGTCTCTTTTACTTCACTCATCTTTTTCCTCCCTTATTCACGCCTCACAGGTTATGGGGTTTCCTTCTCAAAATCATTTTTTAAATAGCCATCCTGCTTCAACATAGTATTCAATACGGAAATGTCCGACTGAATATCCCACGCCTTCTCCCTGAAAAGCTCATCCAAAAACTTTTCAAAAGCACTATTGATCGTATCGATCGTGCCTTCAATTTCTTTTTTCGTTTCAGAAATATTTTTTACATCTATATTTTGCTTATCCAGATCACGATATGCTTCTAACAGCTTTTGTGTTGTTGGCAAATAATAATTCAACATTTTGTGAAGTTCTGGTGCAAGCTCTGGCTCTTTTTCCACCTGTGCAAAAATACGCGTCACCAAAAGCTCCAGCTTATCCAACTTGCCCGACATCTCTTCACCAGGTATTTCATCGTTGCAAAGTCGTATCACACGAATGTACTCCCTGCCTTCCTGCAATACCTTTTGTGCTTCTGAATGATTTTCTTCTACCTGCTGTTCTTCTGTCTTCTCAACCACTTTCTCCTGTTTTGCAGTCTGTTCATACTGATTTTGTGTCAACCGATACTGCTCATACATAGAATCGCTGGCAATAAAACATTTTTCCTTGTTGTCAAAATGCGCCTGTAAAAACATTCCTTTTTGTATCATTCTCTTCAAATCTTTTCTAACAAAGCGCACACTTCTACCTGTTTTCTGTGCAAGTTCCTCAATAGAACAATACAACTTGTCTTTTACCAACGACACATATCGTTGAAACCGCTTTGCCCTTCCACGCAGTCTCACACCGCACATACCCATAATAAATCCTGCAAATGCAAGGCATGCAGATATAACTAAACTGCCAAATCCCATTCCGCCAAGTAAGGTCAAGAACATGAACACTAAAGCTACAATCCCTGCAGCTCCCGTCATGCTAAATCCTACTGCCATAAGGACAATACCAGAAACACTGCCTGCAGGGTGTCTGTTGAACAGCTTTGCATCCGGTCTTAAATTCGGCTTTCCATAATAGACATCCCCATTGTATCGTGCCCATTTTTGATGTGTATTATTTGGTGTCTGTGGTGTTTGTGGAGTCTTCTGAACGGTCTGCTGAATGGTTTCCCGTGCTTCATTTACTGCCTCATTAATAACCCCATTTAAACTTTTTCCAACATCACCAAATGCCTGTCCTACTGTTGTACCTATTGTTTTACTAAGCTGGGAAAAATCATTAGAATCAATTGCATCCTGCACCTGCTTTTTAATATCTTCCCCTACTTGATACCATTCATTTTTATTCATTATGACCTCTTTAAGAGTTTGTTTTCCTTATTGTCTCTTCTCATGATTATACGGGATGTTCCCCCAAAATACAATATCCTTTACCTAAGAGGTTTTGGCTTTTTACATAAAGAAACGGCATTTGATTTCCCAACCAAATACCGCTCATTTTTTATTTCCAAAATTTTTTCTTTTTATCTTTGCCCGATGTTTCATTTCCCGGATCCGAAGTTACATTTTTTGCTGCATTCAATGTATCTCCGGTTTCTTCGTCAAATCTCTTCAACAATTCTTTTGCTTCATGAGACAGCTTATCAGGAACCTGTACGACCAAAGTTACATAGTGGTCACCACGAACCTCTTTGTTACGAAGAGAAGGTACACCCTTACCTTTCAAACGTACTTTTGTATCCGTCTGTGTTCCTGCTTTTACGTCATAAATGACCTTACCATCCACTGTGTCGATTACAACTTCACCGCCTAGTGCTGTAACTGCAAATGATACCGGAACAGTAGAATAAATATTGTAATCCTGACGTTGGAATATCGGATGACGCTGTACAATTACTTCTACAAGCAGATCTCCTCTAGGTCCGCCATTGATACCCGGCTCGCCTTTTTCGCGGATTCTTACACTCTGTCCATTATCAATTCCGGCTGGAATAGATACTTGAATCTTCTTCTTATTTGCAATATACCCGCTTCCATGGCAGTCTGGACATTTTTCCTTTACAATCTTACCACTTCCGCCACAATCAGGACATGTCTGCACATTTCTTACAGTACCAAAGAAAGACTGCTGTGAAAATACAACCTGCCCTTTACCGCCACATTTTGGACATGTTTCAGGGCTTGTTCCCGGTTTTGCTCCAGTTCCTCTACAAGTTGTACACTCATCCTTTAAGGTAAGCTCGATCTCTTTATCTACACCAAAAACGGCTTCCTCAAATGTGATCCTTACGCTGGTACGCAAATTAGCACCTTTCATCGGTCCATTATTTGCTCTTCCACCACGGCGTCCGCCGCCAAAAAGATCGCCAAAAATATCGCCAAAAATATCACCGAAATCAGCACTGTTAAAATCAAATCCGCCAAATCCGCCAGCGCCACTGCCGTCAAATGCAGAATGACCATATTGATCATATTGGCGTTTTTTCTCCGGGTCAGAAAGAATTGCATATGCTTCCGAAGCTTCCTTAAACTTCTTTTCCGCCTCTTCATCACCCGGATTCATATCAGGATGATATTTTTTGGCAAGAGCTCTGTATGCTTTTTTTATTGCAGCTTCATCTGCACTTTTATCTACACCGAGCACTTCATAATAGTCTCGTTTCTGTTCTGCCATATCAAACTCCTTAATTTTTATTCAATGTACGATTATTTTAATTAGCGTGAAAAGGGTTAATAGCTTTGCTAAAAACCCCTTTTCACGTATCTGTTTTATCAACTGAACGCTTTATTAAACTTCTCTGTAATCTCCGTCTACTACGTCATCAGCTGCATTCATATCAGGACCTGCTGCTCCACCCATGTTGCTCATATCCGGGCCTGCCTGACCTGCTGCACCCTGCATATTTTCATACATCTTTGTAAATAATGCCTGTGCACTTGTCATTAATTTTTCTTTTGCAGCTTTCATTTCGTCGATTTCGGAATCGCTCATTTCTTTATCTTTTGTTTTTTCAAGAATATCTTTTAATGCATTCAAATCAGCTTCTACGCCTGCTTTTTCGCCAGCATCAATCTTGTCACCAACTTCGTTTAATGCCTTTTCTGTCTGGAATACGAAGGAATCTGCTTCATTTCTTGTATCAATAGCTTCTTTTCTCTTCTTATCCTGCGCTTCATATTCTGCTGCTTCTTTTACTGCTTTATCGATTTCATCATCGGACATACTGGAACCAGCTGTAATAGTAATGTGCTGTTCTTTTCCTGTTCCTAAGTCTTTTGCAGAGACATTTACAATACCGTTTGCATCGATATCGAAAGTTACTTCGATCTGAGGAACTCCACGCATTGCTGGTGGGATACCATCCAATCTGAACTGTCCAAGAGATTTATTATCTTTCGCAAACTGTCTTTCACCCTGTACTACGTTGATATCAACAGCTGTCTGATTATCTGCTGCAGTAGAGAAGATCTGGCTCTTCTTTGTAGGGATAGTTGTATTTCTTTCAATCAATCTTGTTGCAACACCACCCATTGTTTCGATAGAAAGTGAAAGTGGAGTAACATCCAAAAGTAAGATTTCACCAGCACCTGCATCACCAGCAAGTTTACCACCCTGGATAGAAGCACCAAGTGCAACACATTCATCTGGGTTAAGAGTTTTGCTTGGTTCATGTCCTGTTAATGCTTTTACTTTATCCTGAACAGCTGGAATACGTGTAGAACCACCAACTAATAATACTTTGGAAAGTTCAGAAGCTGTAAGTCCAGCATCTTTTAATGCGTTCTGAACAGGAATAGCTGTTCTTTCTACTAAGTCATGTGTTAACTCATCAAATTTAGCTCTTGTAAGAGTCATATCAAAGTGTTTTGGACCTTCTGCAGTAGCTGTGATGAATGGTAAGTTAATATTTGTTGTAGTAGCAGAAGATAATTCTTTCTTAGCCTTCTCTGCTGCTTCTTTTAATCTCTGAAGAGCCATCTTATCATTGGATAAGTCAACGCCTTCTGCTTTCTTGAATTCTTCAAGCATCCAGTCTGTTATCTTTTGATCGAAGTCATCACCACCAAGTCTGTTATCACCGGAAGTTGAAAGAACTTCGATAACACCTTCACCAATTTCGATAATGGAAACATCAAATGTACCACCACCTAAATCGTAAACCATGATCTTCTGTTCTTTTTCATTGTCAAGACCATAAGCTAAAGCTGCTGCTGTAGGCTCGTTGATGATACGTTTTACATCAAGACCTGCAATCTTACCAGCATCTTTTGTTGCCTGACGCTGTGCATCATTAAAATATGCCGGAACAGTGATAACTGCTTCTGTTACTTTTTCTCCTAAATAGTTTTCAGCATCTGCTTTTAATTTCTGAAGGATCATAGCAGAAATCTGCTGTGGAGAATATTTCTTATCATCAATTGTACGACCTCTGTCAGTACCCATATCACGTTTGATAGATGAAATTGTTTTTTCTGCGTTAGTAACTGCCTGACGTTTTGCAGGCTCACCAACTAATCTTTCTCCTGTTTTTGTGAAAGCAACAACGGATGGTGTTGTTCTTGCGCCTTCTGTATTTGCGATAACGGTAGGTTTACCACCTTCCATAACTGCTACACAACTGTTTGTTGTACCTAAGTCGATACCAATAATTTTACCCATAATCTTTTCCTCCTGTTTATTACAAACATAAAAATTTATTATTACCTACATCATTTATGGAAGAATGCTTGCATTCTTCCTGCCTAAAACTTAGTAATTCTTAAGCATCGTTTTTTGATGCTTTAGAATTTCTTTTTAGGCTATGAAACTTAGAATTACTTAGGCATTGTTCTTTAATGCCTTAGTTATTCTCTTCATGTTGCAACACTTACCATGCTGTGTCTTACTACAGTGTCGCGGTACATATATCCTTTTTGCAATTCCTGTGCCACAACACCTGATTCAAACTCCTCACTTTCCACCTGCATTACTGCATTATGGAAATCCGGGTTAAATTCCTGACCAACAGCTTCTATCGGTTTCACTCCGATGCTTTCCAATTCTGCCATAAGCTGTTTATAAATCATGTTCATTCCATCTGCGAAGCCTTTTCCTTTGTCTTCTTCTGGAACAGAAGCTAACCCTCTTTCAAAATTATCTACAACCGGAAGTATTTTTTCAATTACACTCTTTGCTCCGGTCTCGAACATCTGCGTTTTTTCCTTTTCTGTACGTTTGCGGAAATTATCAAATTCAGCCATCTGACGTTTTACTTTGTCTTCCAGCTCGTCAATTTTTTCCTTTAAAGCATCCTGCTTTTTGTCGGCTTTTACTTTCTTTTTGTCAGCCTTTTTTTCAGCAAAGCTTTTGCCTTCTTTTTCTTTCTCCTCTTGCTCTTCTACTTCGGATTCTTCTGAAGAAGTATTTTCTTCCTCGACTTCTGTCTCATCTGCCTTGGCTGTTTCTTCTTCCAAAACTTCCTCTACATCCTCGAGATTTTCTTTCAAAATTTCTTTATCGTTATCTGGCACGCTGTTCATCCTTTCTATTATTTCTTATATAAATCATCCAGCTGGTGCATCAGGGTCTTTAATGTTCCTACGACTTTATCATAATCCATTCTTTTTGGCCCGATAATACCAATCGTTCCTTTCATTCCCTCCTCCAGCTCATAAGTAGCTGTTACAACACTACAATCTTTCATGGATTGTACCGGTGTTTCATCACCGATATAGACCTGAATTCCTGTTCCATTTTCTTCGGACAGAGAATCCTGAACCAATTCGGTAAGCAGCTTCTTTTCTTCAAAGGTATTTATCAATTCACTTGCTTTTTGTTTATCTGCAAGTTCAGGATATTTCAAAATATTGTTTGTGCCACTTGTGTAAATCTCCAAATCTTCGTCCGCCTTGATCGCTTCTGCAACTGCGTCAATCACATCGCCCACAATATCACTGTGTATTCCTGCCTGCTGTTTCATAGCAGAGATCATGCCCAGATTGATTTCTTCAAGAGATAGACCATTTAAGTGTGTATTCAAAAGAATATTTAACTTAAGTAATGTTTCTTCGTCCAACTCCTCGTTTACAGAAAGCATTGTGTTCTTGATCACATTTCCTTCTACAACAATAACGGCAAGAATCTGGTTTGCATCTACCCTTGAGAGCTGTATAAATTTCAGCTTGTTGTGATGTATCTGTGGTGTCGTGATCATCGTAGCATAATTGGTATTTACAGCAAGTACCTTTGCGACCTGTTTTAAGAGGTGTTCCATTTTGTCTTCTTTTTCAAGAAGCATTTCCTTCATCTCGTCGATTTCCCGCTCTTTGTCTTCCATCATCTTATCTACATAAAGTCTGTAGCCTTTATCAGATGGAATCCTTCCTGCAGACGTATGAGGCTGAAGGATATATCCTAACTCTTCCAAATCTGCCATTTCATTACGGATAGTTGCTGAGCTCAAGTTCAAGTCCGTATATTTTGAAATAGTTCGACTTCCCACCGGTTCACCGGTTTCTAAGTAGTTACGGATAATGGCTTGCAATATTTTCATTTTTCTTTCATCTAACTGCATCCTGCCACCTCTTTTCCCATTGTTAGCACTCAACCTTTAGGAGTGCTAACACCTTATAGACATAAAATAGCACTTACTTATTTTATTGTCAACAATATTTCCAAAAATAATTTATTAAAGAATTCTAAATTACATTTTCTTTTTTATTCATTTTTTTGCAAAAAATAAAGTGCCGCTCTGCGAACTCATCGCTTTGCGGCACTTATTATCATACTTTATGTAATTTATATGGTAGAATCTACAATAGCTGATGCAACTTCATCTTTTACTGCATCGGAAGTATTATCAAGACCTGTAATATTAATGTTGCGGTTTACTTTTGCATCATAGCTTCCTGCTTTTACAATTTCAGAAAGATCGATGCCGACCGTTTCTTTCATAGATTCAAATAGCTTTGCCATAACAGCTGGTACGTTTCCTGCAACGTCACCTACACCATTACTTGCACTGTCTCCACCACCAATGATAGTGATCTTATCAATCTGTTTAAGTGGCTCGGAAATCTTTCCTGCAATATCAGGTAATACATTGATAAGCATTTCTGCCATAGCTGCGTTGTTGTATTTCTGATAAGCTTCTGCTTTTTTCTCCATAGCTTCTGCTTCTGCAATACCTTTTGCACGAATGGCTTCTGCTTCTGCTTCACCGACCATACGAATACCGACAGCTTCCTGCTCTTTTGCATATTTCTGTGCTTCGGCTGTTGCCTTCATAGCTTCTGCTTCTTTTTCACGTTCGAATTTTTCTGCTTCTGCTCTTTTCTGGCGTTCGTACAATTCTGCTTCCGATTGCTGCTGACGGGCAAATTTATCTGCTTCTGCCTTTTTCTTAACCTCAGCATCCAATGCCTTTTCTCGTACTTCTGCTTCACGCTGTTTTAAGACAACTTCTTTTTCCTGTTTTGCAATGCTTGCTTCTGCTGTTGCAATCTCGATTGTCTTTCTCTGTTCCTGTTCCTGAATGCTATAGGCAGCATCTGCTTCTGCTCTCTTTGTATCTTCCTGTTTCTTTAATTCTGCCTGTTGCAGGGCAAGTTCATTATTTTTCTTTGCAATTTCTCTAGCTGCATTAACACGTGCATCATTAGCCTGTTTATCTGCTTCTGCTTTTGCAACTGCAATTTCCTTATCCGCTTCTGCTTTCGCAATGGCTGCTTTTTTCTTAATCTGTGAAATATTATCAATACCTAAGTCATCGATAACACCATTGCTGTCTGCAAAATTCTGTACATTGAAACTTACGATATCAAGACCCATTGCTGCAAGATCAGGCTCTGCATTTTCTTTTACAAGATTTGCAAACTTCTGACGATCGCTGACCATCTCTTCCAATCGCATACGGCCTACGATTTCACGCATATTACCTTCCAATACTTCTCTGGCAATTCCTGCTATGTACTGCGTATTCTGATTTAAGAAGTTCTCTGCTGCAAGAGAAAGTTTAGCCGGTTCACTACTGATCTTGATATTAACAGCTGCATCAACCTGAATGTTAATGTAGTCTGCTGTAGGAACTGCATTGGATGTCTTCACATCAATGGCAATCAATTTCAGACTCAACTTATCCATTCGTTCTAAAAATGGAATCTTAACGCTTGCCTTTCCGATAATAACCTTCTTACGAAGACCTGAAATAATAAAGGCTGTATCTGGTGGTGCTTTTTTGTAACCGGTTACTATTATGACAAGAATCAATACAATAACCAGTGCGAGAATGATTTTTCCAATAATCGCTCCCATAATTTCCCTCCTTAATGGAATATAAAATAAAAGTAAACTGTCCCGCTATCCCTTTAAAATCTTACTTTTTTTGACATCCGACGCGGTGCTTTAAGTATATAATATATACGAAAAAATAGCAAATTATATTCCTGAATGCTTATCAATAAATTTTTTCAAAAAGTTTCTCAGAAATCGGCTTGAATACATTGACAGACTTGTATATAAGCAGTATTATTTTAGTGTTCCTATTAAGAACTACGAATTAGAAAGGAGATTTATCATGCCAAAGTTAAATGAAAACTATTTAAATTTGAAAGAAAGCTATTTATTTGCTGAAATCGCTCATCGTGTAAACGATTATGCCAAAGCAAATCCGGATAAAAAAATCATTCGTCTTGGAATCGGTGACGTTACTCGTCCTATCGGTTCTGAAATGATTTCCGCATTACATGAAGGTGTAGATGCAATGGCTTCTTCCGAAACCTTTAAAGGATATGGTCCTGAACAGGGTTACGACTTTTTAAGAGATGCTGTTGTTTCTTATTATAAAGAGAACGGTGTTTCCATTAATGCAGATGAAGTATTTGTATCTGATGGTGCCAAGAGTGACACAGGAAATATTACTGATTTATTTGATAAAGATAATGTTATCTTAATTCCTGATCCTGTTTATCCAGTTTATGTAGATACTAACATTATGAATGGAAGAAACATTACTTATATTGATGCAAATGCAGAAAACAACTTCCTTCCAATGCCGGATAAAAATGTACATGCTGATATTATTTATATCTGCTCTCCGAACAATCCGACAGGTGCTGCTTACAACCATGAGCAATTAAAAGAATGGGTAGATTATGCTTTAGCTAATGACGCAATCATTCTTTATGATTCTGCTTATGAATGCTTTATTACCGATGAAACACTTCCGAGAAGTATTTTTGCGATTGAAGGTGCAAAGAAATGTGCGATCGAATTTTGCTCCCTTTCCAAAACAGCAGGATTTACTGGAACAAGATGTGGTTACACAATCGTTCCAAAGGATTTAAAATTCACCGTTTCTACTGGAGAAGAAATGTCCTTAAATGCAATGTGGAATCGTCGCCAGACTACAAAATTCAATGGCGTTTCTTATATTGTACAGAAAGGTGCTGCTGCCGTATTCTCTAAAGAAGGTATGGCACAGTGTAAAGAAAACATTGCTTATTATCAGGAAAATGCCAAAATTATTGCTGACTGCCTTGGCAAAAAAGGCATTCGCTATTTTGGTGGCGTAAACTCACCATATATCTGGTTTGAGTGCCCGAATGGTATGGAATCCTGGGACTTCTTTGATTACCTCTTAAAGAATGCACAGGTTGTAGGTACTCCGGGTGCAGGCTTTGGAAATAATGGAAAGAATTTCTTCCGCCTCACTGCTTTCGGAAATAGAGAAAATACAATGGAAGCTATGGAACGTATCAACAAGTTGTTCTAAATCGTTTCCTTGCTCAACAGATAAAAAAATAAAACCCGGTTTCATCTTTGATGAAATCGGGTTTTCTGTTACAGCATAAAACAAATAATATGTATCCTATAAATTAAATACAAAAACTTCCTTCAACTTCGCCGTTGATAACATAGTAAGCCATGTTTTCTTCTGGTTTAACATAAATATCAACACTCTTGAAATCAGCTGCTTTTTTCTTTAAATCATATTTCCAAATATCTTTTGCGATTTTAACAAGTTCTTCTGTTTCATATGATTTTCCGCTAAACTGAACATGTACAGATGCTTTTACTGCTTCTTTTTTTGCAGTTTCTTTTTTAGCTGTAGTTTTCTTTGCAGCTGTCTTTTTAGCAGCTGGTTTCTTAGCTTCTACTTTTTTCTCTTCTACTGCTTTTTTTGGTTCTACAGTAACATCCAATTTCATCTGCTCAGCCTTAACTTCAACTGGTTTTGCTTCTGCTTTTTTTGCTTCTACTTTTGTCTGAACCTTTGCTGTTGGTTTTGCTGTCACTTTTGACGTTGCCATACTACATTCTCCCTTCACATGCAGGCAGCCATTCTTGTTTAACAACGGCATCCCCGCCATCTCGTCTGTATAAACTCCTCATAAGCACGCCTCTCCCGCACGCTTACTCTTCTTAGCTTAACGCGTAAATACGCCGTTGTCAACATTTTGTGCAATTTTGTTTTTCTTGTCAAGTACTTTTTTTATTATTTTATTAAATAAAAATATGCAAGCACTACAACTCCAAGTACGATTCTATACCAGCCAAACACTTTAAAATCATGTTTTTTAATATATCCCATAAGGAAGCGGATAACAATAACAGATACAATAAATGCAACCGCCATTCCTACGAGCAGGATCACTGCCTCTGCCCCTGTAAAAGCTAAACCGAATTTTACTATTTTCAATAAGCTTGCTCCAAGCATAACTGGAATCGCCAAAAAGAATGTAAATTCTGCTGCAACCGTTCTTGATACACCAATGAGCAAGGCTCCAAGTATAGTTGCACCGGAACGGGAAGTACCTGGAAATACTGCTGCAATCAATTGGAACAGACCAATGATCATTGCCGTTTTATAAGTAATCTGGGACAGCTCTGTAACACGCGGCTTTAATTCTTTATTTTTATTTTCGATTATAATAAATGCAATACCGAAAACAATTAAAGCGATAGAAACGGATACCGGATTGTAAAATAATGCCTCAAGCTGTTCATCAAAAAGAAGCCCTACAACAGCTGCCGGAATACAAGCAGCTATAATTTTGAACCACATATCAAAAATATCCTTTTGTATGACTGGCTTCTCTTTCAATTTAAAAGGAAACAACTTGCCCCAGAATAACACGACCACTGCCAAAATAGCTCCAAGCTGTATTACTACAAGAAACATTTCCCAAAATTCCGGAGAAACATCCAACGTTACAAATTCATTCAACAAGATCATATGTCCGGTACTGCTTATTGGAAGCCACTCTGTAATTCCTTCCACAAGACCGAATAAAATCGCTTTTAAAATCTCAATCATCTAAATATGCCTTTAGCCTTTCATAATTTTTTTTGCCATCTTCATAACCTACCTTATACAGCGCATCCAACTTTGCTGAATCTTTTTCAATTCTTCCTACGCCACAGTCTGTTTCAGGGCGAAATACAAACGCCTGCCCGTTTTCTTCCTGTCTCTTCATATAATCCAATGTTGCATTATATTCAAGGTGACGAATTTTCATTAATTCATAAATCTTTGGATATTTTAAATATCTGACTTTCAAAAGCGCTAACATTTTTGCCGAAGCAGGTTTTCTAACATAATTTATATCTTTTGTCATAATGACTACATTTTTACGATTGCCGTCTAAAATAGATTTGCGAAGTGGTATGGAATCAGAAATTCCACCATCCAAATATAAATTATCTCCTATTTTTACATTTCTAGATACAAGCGGAAGGGAACTGGATGCCCGCACTGCTTCCAAATCCGTATGTGCATCCTTAACACGAATATATTCCGCTCTTCCCGTTTTTATGTTTGTTACGACCGCATAAGCTTTTCCTTTATACTGCTCAAATGTTTCATAATCAAATGGATTTAAGTAATTTGGAATCAGATCATAACACATTTTTACATTGAACAGATCTCCTGATGTCAAGAGACTGTCCAGACTGCAATAATGCTTACTATCCAGATAATCTACATAAATCCGATAACCCCTCTCCCGCTGTTTTGACAAATAACTGCACATCATACATGCTCCGGCGGAAACACCATACACATTAGAAAATTCCATTCCTTTATCTAAAAAGAAATCCAACACACCTGCCGTATATGCTCCCTTCATTCCTCCGCCTTCTAATACAAGACCTGCCTGATACATATTCATCCTTCCTCTCTTTACAACGCACTGTTATTTCGGTCAACTACTCAAATTGGCCAAGCGAAAGTCTATTTTCTATATTCTGTTTCAACAAATTTACGAAATGCTGCTATAGAACGCTCTACCTTTTCCGTGTCAATGCAATATGCCATACGGAAATACCCCGGACAGCCGAAACTATCTGCTGGAACTAAGATCAAATCGTATTTTTTTGCCTTTTCACAAAAAGCAATCGCATCGTCCTCTAATGCCTTCGGGAAAATATAAAATGTACCACCCGGCTTCACACAAGTAAATCCTAAATTCACTAATTCCTTATATAAAATATTCATGTTCGTTTCGTAGACCGATATGTCCGAAGTCTTATCTAAAACATCTACTACTCCAAGCTGCATAAGAGATGATGGACAGTTGTGTCCGATCCCTCTGGAAATCTGTCCACACATATTTACAATTAATTCCGCATCCTTACATGCCGGATTTACTGCCAGATACCCAATTCTTTCTCCCGGTAAGGATAACGATTTGGAGAAGGAATAGCACATAATCGTATTATCGTAAAACTTTGACACAAAAGGTGCATCCACACCCTCAAATACAATTTCTCGATATGGCTCATCTGAGATCAAATAAATATCATGTCCATATTCTTCGGATTTTTGTTTTAATAATCCTGCAAGTTTTTCCATCGTTTCCGTAGAATACACAACACCGGACGGATTATTTGGTGTGTTGATAAGGACTGCCATAACTTTATCTGTGAGCATTTTTTCAAACTGCTCGAAATTAATCTGAAAATCTTCCGTATTTGCAGGTACGATCTTTAACTTTGCGCCACTTAAATTAATATATGGATTATATTCCGGAAAATATGGTGCAAATGTTAAAATTTCATCTCCTGGTACTGTAATGCAACGGATTGCATGAGCAATAGCACCTGCTGCCGCTGATGTCATAAAAATATGCTCTTTCTTGTAATGCATTCCGAACCGCTTATTCAATGACTCTGCAACCGCTTCCCTTACCTCTGGTATGCCAAGACTCTGGCTATATCCGTGAAGGGTCATCGGATCTTCATTCTGCAGCAAATTGATCAGGGAATCCGTAAATTCCTTTGGTGCAGGAACGGATGGATTTCCTAAACTATAATCAAATACATTTTCATACCCAATTTCTTTTCCACGCTCTGTAGCAAATTCTGAGAGCTGACGGATCACAGATTTCCCACCTAACATCTCTTTATATTGTTGTGCGATCATGTTTCTCATTCCTTTCAAACACTATGCTGTCTTCGCCTGTTTTCTTTCGTTTTGAGCAGATCTTTCTGCCACGTTTCCTATTATAACGCATAACTTTTTCTCTGTCTATTTTAATGCACAAGCTACCTCTTCCTTAGAAGCACTGAAAATTGTATTTATCTTACACTAGAAGCAATAATCTCTACATTTCCCTCAATAGATACTTCGCCAAAGCCGGAAGGCAGAATGAAATGATCTCCCTTTTTAATCTTCTTGCCATTTAGTAAACCTTCTCCTTCTAAAACACTCATGATCAAAAATGGATATTCCTGTTCAAAAGTTATCGCTTCCGTTACACAAATCTTCCATATACGATAGTATTCACATTCCTTTAAAAGGTTCATCTTATTATTAGGAAGACCTAGTGTAGAGCATACGCTGTCACTTGCATCCAATGCCGGAACCGTGATCACATCAACACTTTTATCTACATGTAGTTCTCTCGGTTTTCCATCTGCAAGACGATCATAATCGTACACTCTGTAAGTAATATCACTGTTTTGCTGCGTTTCTAAGATCATTGTACCGCCTTTGATAGCATGAACTGTGCCTGGATCGATCTGAATAAAATCTCCTTTTTTAATCGGGATTTCGCGAATGAACTCGGTCCATCTTCCCTCTCTGATCATAGCTTCCAGATCTTCTTTTGTTTTCGCATTATGACCTACTACCAAAGTAGCATTTTCTTCACAAGAAAGAATATACCAACACTCCATTTTTCCAAAAGAACCATTTTCATTTTTCATAGCATATTCGTCATTTGGATGAACCTGAATACTCAGATCTGCTTTCGCATCAATGATTTTTGTAAGCAATGGAAAACGGTCAGAATCCACATGCCCAAATAATTCCGGATGTTTTTCCCACAGTTCTGATAATTTTTCTCCTGCGAAACTACCTTCCTTTACCATGCAGTCGCCGTTTGGATGTGCACTGACTGCCCAGCATTCTCCTGTATCATCTCCCGGTATCTGATAAGGAAAATCTATTCCTAAACGATTTCCTCCCCAGATCATCTGTTTAAAAACAGGCTCTAAAAACAACATATTTTTTTCTTCTTTATTGTTTGTTAAACTCATTTTTACACCCTTCCTTCAAAGAAAGAGACGCACTCCTCTTCTTTCAAAAAGAATGAGTTAAGTACGCCTCTTCTGTTACTTTTTTATCAAACACTGTTGTCTTTTCCTAAATCTGGAATTGTGACATTGCTTCCTCCAGTGCATGAACTCTTGTCATAAGCTGCTCTGCCTTTTCTGTCAATCTGGAAATAGAATTTACCTGTTCACTTAAGGTTGCAGTTACTTCTTCTGTTGCTGCTGCAGCTTCTTCAGAAACAGCTGAAATGTTGCGGATAGAATCTTCCACACCATCTTTTTCTTCGCCAATTCCCTTCATGCTGGCTGCCATTTCCTGCAAACCAGTAACAAGTTCATCTACACAAGTATTGATCGATGCAAAGACTGCAATCGTTTCTTCCAAAGAATCTGCCTGCTTATAAATGTACTCTTCTGTCTTCTGTGCAGAATCTGTAGTCTGCTGCGTTGTTGTACGGATATCGCCAACAATACCTTTAATCTGATTACCAGCCTGCATTGACTGATCAGCAAGCTTTCTGATCTCATCTGCTACTACAGAAAATCCTCTGCCGTGTTCTCCTGCCCTTGCAGCTTCAATAGACGCATTCAAGGATAATAAATTCGTCTGCTCTGCAATTTCATTAATAACATTGATGATCTTCTCGATCTGATCGGACTGCGTTTTAACGTTAACAATATCCTGTCCCAGTTGTTTTGTCAAACGAACCGTTGTTTCGGACTGTTTATTCAGATCCTCAATAATAATCTTTCCGCGATTGACCGCATCAATAGCTTTATCTGCCATGCCGCCCATGTTTTCTGCCTGATCACATACAGCAACGATCTGCTCTGAGAAATCCTGCATCTTTCTACTGCAGTTTTCTGTTTCTTCCGCCTGTGTAACAACACCGCTTGAAACCTCATCTACAGCTGTTGAAATATCATGCATGGAAGTATTGATCGTATCCGCTGTCTGTGCCACATTGCCAGAAAGCTCGTTTACTTCTTTTCCAAAGCCCTGTACATCCGTCATCAGACCTCGTACACCACCAAGCATGTGATTCAAACTGTCATTCAATAGACGGAACTCATCTTTTCTCTTCGTCTTAAATGCAACTGTCAGATCACCCTCTGCTACTTTATCCAGTGCATGGACTGTACTTGTCAATGTTGTACTGATGCTGATCGCAATTGCACTTCCGACTACCATTGCCACGATTGCTGCAAGAATAACTAAAACAACCGTGATATTACGGATAGATTTTGCTTCTGCTACAATATTTGAATACGGAATCAGTCCACAAAGCATAATACCGGTATCTCCAATTGGTGAATAAATATAAAGATAATCTTCCCCATTGAATGTAACCTCTTGACTTCCGGCTTCTCCACTCTCTACAGACTGTTGATAGAAATCTGTTCCTGTGAAAATATTTTCTTCTATTCTCTTTGATGTAGTTGTCTCTCCATCCTCGGACAGCACATCCTGCAAAATAATTTCTCTGCCATCCATCGTAATAATTGCTTTATAACTGTTCTCACCAAGATCCATATTGTCTAATGCAGATGTGATAGTATCCGCATTAATATCCAAGATCAATACTGCATCTGCAAGCAGGAATTTCTGATAAAATACAAGACCATATTCCTCCTGCGTAATTCCCAATTCTTCATCCAAATAAGACTGGCTTCCAAGCCACATATTATTTGCTGAGCTGTTTTCAAAATAAGCCCATTCCGGTGATTCTAACAACTCAGGATAAGCATTTTCCAAAAGGATTTTAGAACTTGAACTGATCTGCGTACCTTTTGCAGCTAAAAGATGGTAGCTGGATACATAGCTTGCACTGGATGACATATGTATCAAATTTTGTTTTACACTGCGGAAATATTCCACAGATTTTGAGCTTGTATTATCATTATATTTTTCGTAATAGGCAGCTGTATCAGAATCCATAACAACCTCAGATGCCTTCGTTGAAATTGTCTCACAAAGCAATTCAAAATACATACTTTCCGTCGAAACCGAACCAAGAGAGGCTTCCTTATACTTGTCGATAATCGTTCCAGATGCTTTTTGATAAGAAACTACACCAAGAATAATGATAAAGACTACCGGAACAAGAAAGGCTCCAACAAGTACAGTCTGTATTTTCTGTGTCTTCATAAAAGCCGGAAGATTAAATTCCTTTTTCTTTCCTTTTTCTTCCGTTTCCTTTTCGCCATCTGTTTTTTTCTTACCAATTTTAGGAATCGTAAATTTAGGAATACTGATCTTCGCTTTTTTAGCTGACTTATCTTTTGGAATCTTTTCTTTTTTTACCTTCTCTTTTACTGTCTTTTCTTTCTTGATCTTTTCTTTTTTAATTTTTTCTTTTTTCGCCCTACCCTTTTTATTTCCGCTGGATTCGGTTACCATTTCATTCTGCTCAACGTCTACACACAAGCTTTGGCTATCCGCTTCCATTTGTGGAGTCTTCTCTTTTGCTTTTCCCACTCCTATTTTTTGCCTTAGTTTTCCCATAGTCTGCCCTCCTGCGTACATTATCCCCGATATCGAACTTTCTTTTTCATCTCCCGTATCACCCAGTGCCGCTTTATAAAACAGAGAAAGTTCTCCAATGCAACGCCGTAATCTTACCTTCTAAATATATAGAAATATTTTACCATTTTTACGCTCTTCCGTCCAACTATTTCTAGTATTTCTTTTATCTTTATAGGAAGGAAAGGAAAAACCCCGGAGTGGTGGAAGCACTCCGGGGTTCGTTCACAGTCTTAGGGGGGAACTGTGAGTGCATATGCCATGCAGGTGGAGCTGCACGGCATATGTTTTTATACTAAACTAAGGGATTAGATAAACGCATATTTTTTATCTGTCATCATGTAATCTGAAGTTTGCATAAGCATTCACGCCATGTTCATGAATATCAAGTCCATCGATTTCTTCTTCTTCAGAAACACGAAGACCGATTGTTTTATCCAATACTTTAAATAAGATGTATGCACAAACTACAACATATCCGATTACTGCAAGTACACCAAGTAACTGAATGCCTAAGAATTCAAGTCTTGTTTTACCCATTGCTTCAAGAATGGAAGATTTACAGAAGATACCTACACAAATAGTACCGATACATCCACATCCACCATGAACAGCAACTGCACCAACTGGGTCATCAATTTTCACAACTTTATCAAGGAATTCTACTACAAATACTACTACGAAACCTGCGATCACACCGATGATCATTGCAGAATAATTAGAAACATAATCACATCCTGCTGTAATTGCCACCAAACCTGCAAGTGTACCATTTAATGTCATAGAAACATCAGGTTTACCATAACGAATCCATGTAATTATAAGCACTGTTACTGTTGCCATAACTGCTGCTAAATTTGTTGTCATTGCAATATCACCAAGGCTAGTTGTCGCTCCTGTAGTAGAACCACAGTTAAATCCAAACCAGCAGAACCAGAGAATAAATACACCAAGTGCACCCATTACGATATTATGACCTGGAATAGCCTGTGGCTTTCCATTTGCATCATATTTACCAACACGAGGACCTTCAATAGCTGCTCCGATTAAAGCACAAATACCACCAACCATATGTACTGCTGTAGAACCTGCAAAATCATGGAATCCCATGGAAGATAACCAACCATCACTCCAGATCCAGTGTCCTGTTACCGGATAGATAAAGATAGAAATACAAGCACTGTAAATCAAGTAAGATGAGAATTTTGTTCTCTCTGCCATTGCACCAGATACGATTGTTGCACTTGTTGCACAGAATACAGTGTGGAAAATCATAAATACACCGATTGGAAGACCATTCATCATACCTGCTTCATCTGCAAGACCAACAGTATTAAAGAATCCTGTTGTTCCGATGAAACCAGCTGCATCTTCACCAAACATAATTGCAAAACCGATCAGGAAGAAGAAAATACTTCCTAATACAAAGTCCATTAAGTTCTTCATAATAATGTTTCCGGCATTTTTTGCTCTTGTGAAACCTGATTCAACAATTGCGAATCCTGCCTGCATAAAAAATACAAGAAATGCTGCAATGCAGGTCCATATGATGTTTATTAGCAACTCAGTTGCTTCTTCTAAAGCCATTCCACTGGCTAATAAGTCTGATAAATACATACCTTTTTCCTCCTCAGTAAACGCCGTCTTTTCATTCGGCTTATTGTACAAAAAAAGATAATATTCGAGCCACCTTTGCTCTCCTATTATCTCCTTTGATAATTCGATGTCGGATATTTACATCCAACCAATATGATAAATTTTTTCATAACCTCAGATTCACCGGCTTTACAGAGCCTTTTCTCCTCTTTCACCTGTACGAATTCTGACTGCATCCTCTACATCATATACGAAAATCTTACCATCACCATAATTTCCGGTATTGATCTCTGCCACGATCTTATCGATCAGAGCTTGTGCCTTTTCTTCCGGTACTACAGTCTCTACTTTAATCTTTGGTAATAAGTTTACTCTGTATTCAGCGCCACGGTATTTTTTAATAATACCTTTCTGATTACCATAACCCATAATGTTTACAACATTAAGACCGTTTACTTCACTTTCATCAAGAATAGCCTTCAAATCTTCCAGCTTTTCTGGTTTAATAATAATTTCCAGCTTTTTCATTTTACTACCTCCTTAAGTTTTATTTTCGATGCACTTCCACTCTGCCACTTTCCACGCTGTCATTTGCAATCCCTTTCTGCAATCAAGCAGTACACCGAAACATGAAAAAAGGCGCTTCTACTCCTGTAGAAACGCCTTTGTTTGAATCCTATTATACACTTTTCATCTCACTTGTCAAACATTTTTTAACAAATTTTTTATATTTTTTTCATTTTATATTTTTAACCACTCTTCATACCACCTGTTCCGTACCAGTTTCTTCCCTTTTTTCTTGAATTGCAGTTTTTGACATAATGCTTTTGATGCGTTATTTTCTTCTTTTATATAAGCAGCTACTTGTTCTATACCAAGCTCCTCTTTTGCATACTGTAAAATAGCACTGCACACTTCAAAAGCATACCCTTGCCTTTGATAAGATTTGGCAATGACGTAACCAAGCTCTACCATTCCAGTCTCTTCGCGCCAGCTGATTCCTGCACGCCCTATGATTTTGCCACTTTTCTTTTCCTGTATTGACCAAAGTCCATATTCAAAAAAACCATAAATATTTTTGATATATTTTTTAATATATTCTACTTCCTGTTCTTTTGCCGGGTACAATCCTTCCATATAAGCTGTAATAGATGGGTCTTTATAAATTTCATAAAAGGAATCTACATCCTCCGTTGTCATTTCCCGTACAATACAGCGTTCTGTCCTCAAGATTTCCCAAGGAAGTCCCGCATATCTTCTGCATATTCTATCTAAATATATTCCATCTATATTTTCCAGACTTTCTACTGCATAACGGATTCCATCAAAATTATCATCTTTCATTCTCATGCCAAGGTAAGCGATGCAAGAACACCCTCCCTCTATGGCAAGACGGCATATTTCTGGATCATTGCTGATAAATAGCGTCCCATAATTTTTCCTTCGTTTTCCATTCTCTTCCGCTAATTCAGCAAGTATTTCTTCTATTTTAAATTCATTTGTGTTTGCATCTACTCCTATACTACTCTCGTTTTCTGCAATGTACCATAAACTGTCTATCGCTTCTTCTTTCAACATCTTCCTAAAAGCATCCATCTCCCCTTTTGGAATTTTTCTCTCTAATATGATAACTACTTTTTTTAACATTTTATTTTTCACACTTTCTTATATTCCAATTTATCTCGTACACTTTTTCCTTTACGAATGGCAATATATCCGATAAAATAATAATCATATTGTAAACTAAAAAAATGCAGAAAGGAACACAATTATGGCACAAAATCCAATTGTTACAATTACAATGGAAAACGGAGATGTTATAAAGGCAGAATTATATCCTGAAATTGCTCCTGTTTCCGTAAACAACTTTATCAGCTTGATCAATAAAAATTTCTATGACGGACTTATTTTCCACAGAGTCATTAAAGGGTTTATGATTCAGGGAGGCTGCCCTGAAGGCAGCGGAATGGGTGGCCCAGGCTATTCCATCAAAGGTGAATTTTCCGGTAATGGATTTGAAAATAATTTAAAACATACCGAAGGAGTGCTTTCTATGGCACGCAGCATGCATCCAGACTCTGCTGGTTCCCAGTTCTTCATCATGCATAAAAATGCTCCTCACTTAGATGGCTCTTATGCAGCTTTTGGTAAGGTTATCGAAGGAATGGATGTAGTAAATAAGATTGCTGAAACAAGAACAGATTATTCCGATCGTCCATTAGAACCTCAAATTATGAAAACAGTTACGGTGGAAACTTTTGGGGAGGTTTATCCAGAACCTGAAACAATGTAGGCTTTTATACGTTCATATTTTGTTTACATTTCATTCAGAGAAACTTAATTTGAAAATCATGGTTTAGACACTTCTCTTTTATATACTACTTATATAAGATAAATGAATAAGCTAACAAGAAGTAATTTGATTTTTAAATAACTTTTTCATAATAATTGCCAAGTAAAGC
>JAGKTQ010000069.1 GCA_021153325.1 Lachnospiraceae bacterium
TGAGCAAAGAAAAAAGGCTCAGATGAACCTTGAAAACTGTAAATATATTAGGTTGTGGTAGAGTGACGCCACCCTTGACAGCACCAAAAAGAACTGCTGTCAGTTAATCACCGACGGCGAAGAACTCAAGAACAGATAGGTTTCCCGTCATTCACAGCAGTGTAGCAGTTCTTTTTGGTGTTATCAAGGGCATAGCCGCTTGCGCGGTGGCTGGGTTACTACCTCAGGCTCTGAATCTAAGAACAGATAGCGGCTTCGCCGTTTTGTAGATTTAAGATTGTCTGCTGTCCGAGAAAGATGAGAAGCTGCCATTTACCCGGCATGTTATCTGCAACTTTCAGCATGTCCACTTCGTTCAGTACTTTGTAGTTATTATGTTTATGCGGACGCAGAAAGTTATAGTAAGCAACCCAAAGTGCTAAATCGTAGTTGGCACCGTTGATGTTATCGAATCCGTTGGTAGGTCTGTAAGAAGCCTTGTATGTGCGGTTTAGCCGCTCAATCATCTGCTTATAGGGACGGAACTCTTTAGATACTTCATCATCATTGGTAAGCCCGATGACCTGCGTGATATCAAACTTGAACTTATCACCAAACTCCCGGAAAAACTGCTGGGCAGCCAGAGGATACGCACTGTATCCATCTGCAATAAACTTAAACTTTTCAGGTAATTCTTGGAAGTGTTTAAGAGCCATTCTCATGGCGAGGATGCAGGGGCCGACGCCACGATTATCAGAGACCTGATAACCGATGATAGAGCGAGATACGGCGTCCATGATGAACCAGATATAGGCTTTAATACCACGGATTTTGATGTAGGTTTCATCAGCAGTCAGAACCTTTCCGGGATTGTAGTTATAGTTATCGACGAATGGTTTAATACAGATAGCTGCGGTTTTGCAGTAGTTGGCTATCTGCTGGTGTGAAATGGAGATGTTATACAAATCCTTCAGTGCCTGTCTGGTCTTCCTGAGAGACAGACCGAGATTCACATGCAGGGTAAGGCACAGAGACATTACATTGGAGTCAAACTTGCTGAATTTAAGGGAAGAAGCATTTTTAGGAAGAGAGTTTAAATCCATCTTAAAGAAATCTATCTGGAATTCCCGGTAGATGTAGTGGAGCTTATATTTATTCTTTCCGAAGTCTTGTGCTAAATCCTTCTTGTCTACTTTCTTAAGATTATGAAGATAGTAAGGGCATTTCGGATTAACGCATTTGTGTATAATAAAGTGTTTGCGATCCTTCTTATGGGCTAATGAATGATTGCAGTGCGGACAGTTGAGCCGGTGTGTTTTGGAAAAGCGAGTATCTTCACCCGGAGAAAAAGTGGATTGGCAAACCTTGCACACTATCTGGGATTTTGATTTGCCATTATTCCAGGTCAAGTAAGGTTTAGGGGCTTTACAGGCAAGGCAGACACAGTCGTCAGGAATATCACATTCCTTACGACGAAATACAGGCTTTAGCTCCTTTCCGTAGCGTTCCTTATAATAAGAGATGAGATCTTTCCAGTCCCAATCCTGCCTAAAAGACACGATTTTAGGAAGTTGATCAATCTTAAACTTTTGATATTTGGGAGAATGTGAATCGTCAAAAGCCCACTGTTTCAGAGGGATATATTTACAGATAAAGTTAATTAAAAAACGGTTTTGATGATAAAGCTGTTGAATAAGTTGAAGTAAATAAAGTATAATGTCCATAAGCAATGAAATCCTTTCGTAGATGTTTGTTTGGCGATTGACATTATACCAGAAAAGGGAGGTCATTGCTCTTTTTATTTGCAAACTCCCGAAAATAAAGGTTTTAGAAAGAAAAATAGGTAGAAAATTTGACACTACCAATACCAGTAAAGAGGATTTGTTATGATTAAATTGATTGCAAGTGATTTGGATGGAACATTATTATTGCATGGAGCACAAGCTCTCAATCCAGAAATATATGATTTGATACTCGCGTTGAAAAAAAAAGGAATTCATTTTATAGCCACGAGTGGAAGACAAATTGCAAGTCAGCGAAATTTGTTCAAGCCAATCGCAGATGAGATTTCCTATATTGCCGAAAATGGTGCTGTATGCATCTACAAAAATGAAGTGATTGCAACCTTTGCGATGGACTCAGATTTGGCATTTCGCATTATTCAAGGCATCAAGGAACGCCCTGAATGTATCGCTGTTGTTTCTGGTGCTGAAGTTTGTTATATGGAGGCTGGAAACGACGAACTTTTGTATCATGTTCGCCATGTACTGAATAACCAGACCGAAGTCGTTAACGATTTCTCTGAAATTCAGGAGCCGATTGTGAAAATTGCATATTTTGATCGTTCGGGAGCCTATTCGTCCGTTGATTATTTTAGAGAGAAATTTCAGGAGGAAATCAAAGTGGTAACTTCTGGAAGTGACTGGGTGGATTTTGTGCCATTTGATACAAATAAGGGCGAAGCACTTCGTATTATGCTTGAGAAGCTGGGGATTCAGGCTGAGGAAATGATTGCGTTTGGGGATCAGGAAAATGATTTGGAAATGCTCGAACTTGCGGGTACAAGCTATGCTATGTCAACTGCTCTGGATTCGGTGAAGAAAATTGCGACGAAGACTACGGAGACGGTGGAGGAGATTTTGAGAGAGCTTCTTGCTTCTCTGTAAAATTCTCAAATAAAAAGACACAGGATTCAAGTTTTCGTACTTGGTTTCCTGTGTCATTTTGTTTGAATGATCAGTATTTTCTCGAATTATCACATTTTATTGCGATAAACCTGCGCTGATTTCGTTTATTTTATTTAAGACTCGTTCCGCTTCTGCACCTTCTAGAATCGTAGGTTGGTAATCATTCACATTTGTTACGGATGATGGTGTTTTCAGCAAGGATGGTGTCGATCAGGGCACAAAGATCCTGCTGAAAAACGCCGTATGCACGCCATTGTCCGGAAGTGTTCTGGACTTGGGCTGTGGATA
>JAGKTQ010000070.1 GCA_021153325.1 Lachnospiraceae bacterium
TGAGAAGCACTAACAGCAGCTAGCTTAAGAACGCATAGGATATACTTTTTATGGAAGTCACAGAGGAGGAATAAAATTTGAACAGGATTAACAGAGTAACCTCTATTCTTATTCAGCTGCAATCAAAAAAAATAATTCCTGCCAAAGAAATTGCACAGCGATTTAATATAAGCTTAAGGACAGTTTACAGAGATATCCGGACACTTGAAGAAGCCGGAATACCAATTGGATCTGAGGCCGGAAAAGGATATTTTCTTGTAGAGGGCTTCCTACTTCCGCCGGTAATGTTTACAGCGGCGGAAGTGGGTGCATTGATTACAGCAGGGAAATTTTTAAATTGCCATGGAGATGAATCATTTATAAAGGATTTTGATTCAGCTATGTATAAAATCAAATCTATTTTGAAGCATGGTGAAAAAAACTATGCACAGGAGTTGGAGAACAGTATTAACGTGTACAGCACATCTGGACAGAAAAATACATTAAGGTTTCGTAACGGTTGAAAGTCTTGGATATCCCGCTTCTTCTGCGTGTTTCTGAATGTATTTGTGAAGAGAAGTCAATGTCCATAATTCCTGCGCATAACCGAGTTCTGCCGGTCTCTGACACGCAATACTGATCATCCATGCCTTTGCGTCATCCGTGATTTCTGATGGACGGCCAGAACGCTGAACATCAAACAATGCAGCATCTAAACCGCCTTTATGAAACTTCGAAATACAAAGGCGTACCGTTGCGGTGCTGATTGCAAGTTTATCGGCAATTTCCTGGTATGTCATTCCATCCGCTTTATATAAAAGAATTCTGGCACGATCCACAATTTGTGCCTGAATGGTTCTCTTTTTGGATAATGATTTAAGGTAATTCCTGTCTTCATCTGACAGAGGAAGATATGTTTTTCTCATAGTGTTCATCCTTTCTTAGATAACACTATTTTACCACATATTATCCTTAAAATATACAGCAGAAATTTAATTTATTTTATACTAGTTGGTCTTGGTCAGGAAAAACGGCGCATAAAAGGATTTTCAAGAGGAATGAAACAACGCTTGGGAATTGCACAAGCACTCCTAAATCGTCCAAAACTTTTAATCTGCGATGAACCGACATCAGCACTTGATCCAGCAGGGCGCAAGGAGATTTTGGATATACTTCTTGCAGCCAAAGAACAGACGACAATACTTTTTTCCACGCATATTCTTTCTGATGTAGAGCGTATCTGCACTGAGGTAGCTTTTTTGAATGACGGAAAAATTGCTATGCAAGGAACTATTGCAGAACTACGAAACAAGCAATCATCTAACGGATTTATTATTGAAATAGAGAAAAAAGAAGTTGCTGATATGCTTGCAGAGGCATTTAATGAACTTCAACATGCAGAGGAAAATGCGCTTATTTTTCAGGGAAACGAGAATCGTTTTTTTGATATGATGCAATATATTTCTGAAAACAGAATTCCTATACAAAAAATTGAACGATTAGAGCCTACGCTTGAAACTCTGTTTTTGGAGGTGACAAAATGAAATCTCTGTTAGCTCTTATGAGAAAAGAATATATGGAAGCTACACGAACGGGTAAAATTATGATTATTATATTACTATTTGTACTGTTCGGTATTATGAGTCCTGCGGTTGCGAAGCTAACACCATGGATGATGAAAATGCTATCTGACTCAATGGCAGAAAGTGGGTTGATTGTCACAAATGTTCAAGTGGATGCTTTGACTTCATGGACACAATTTTTTAAGAACATTCCGATTGCGCTGATTGCTTTTGTACTTATATTTAGCGATATATTTACTAAAGAATACAAATCTGGAACATTATTACTTGTGCTGACAAAAGGCTTGTCACGATATAAAGTTGTACTTGCAAAAACTGTGCTGTTGCTGTCAATTTGGACAGTTGGATATGAGATATGTTTTACCATTACTTATGGATACAATGAGTATTTTTGGGATAACAGTATTGCGAATAACTTATTTTTTTCAGCAACTATGTGGTGGATATTTGGCGTGTGGGTTATATGCCTTATTACTCTATTTTCATCATTGTTGAAGAATAACACAGGCGTTTCTTTGTGTATCGGAGGGACAGTACTATTGGCATATTTATTGAGTATCATACCGAAAGCAAAGTGGTATTCTCCTACTATATTGATGAATACCAACTCACTTTTGATGGATGTAGAGGAAATAGACGCATATATAAAAGCTATAGTTATCACTGTTTTCTTGTGTATAGTATGCGTTGCTGTAAGTATTCCGATTATAAACAAGAGGCAGCTTTAAGTATGTGTATGAAGTATATGGATGCTTTGTCCTGTCTGCGGCAATAAAACCTGAACAATGATACAAGAAAATACTGAGATGAAAAACTTTCCTCTCTACTGTCCGAAGTGCAAGAAAGAAACAATCATCAATGTTCAAGATATGAAAATCACGCTTGCAGTCAGTAAATAATTATGTATGCCGCCGCTATGGGTAACGCCATAACGGCGGTTTTTTAATGCCTATCTGCTATCTCTATCAATGGATTTCTTACGCTGTTTTTGCGTAGGTTTCTGCTTGTTGCGTTCCTGTATCTCACGCAGATGTTTTAACACGCTCTGCTTTTCAGGCGGTCTGTGCTGTTCTTTAGCGGTGGCTGTTGGTTTCCTGCTGACTTGATATTCCCACTGGGCAAGGTCATGGTTATACTGTTCCACAACGCTTTCCATTTCTCGGAAAGTCCGCATAAATACCTGCACATCGGGATAACCGTCCTCTTTGAGCGTATCGGGGATTTTATCCAGCCTGTCGGCAATTTCCGTTTCGGTTTCTTTGATTTTTACCTCCAACGCTTTTCGTTCTTTGCCTTTGAAAATTCCCTTTGTATTGGCAAGCTGCTGTTTCAACTGCGGCAAAACTTTATCCTGCAAGGTTTTGATTTCCCTTGCCCTATCCTGTAC
>JAGKTQ010000014.1 GCA_021153325.1 Lachnospiraceae bacterium
CAATCAAATTCATCCGGATTATATTTGTGCAGATGTTCATCACGATTTAATGTCTGCACCATTGCAAAAACATAATCTGCATCATAATCTGAATAACCTGCACCGACTAATCCCATAGATATATTCTTACCAAAGACCTTCTGGTAAGATTTCTTTGTCTGTCTTGCTAATTGTCCACGATGTACTAAGAAAAGCACTCTCTTGTAACCAAGCTCACGCATAGCAAATGCAGACGCATACGTTTTTCCAGTTCCCGTAGCAGAAATCAGTAATGCTCGTTCTTCCCCTGCCTCAATAATTTTCTTTAAATTCACAATAAAACCAACCTGCATAGAGTTTGGCTGCAGGCGATACTTTTCAATAGATGGAAGCTCTTCACTTCGTGCAATTTCACGCTGCTTTTTTATGATTTTATAGCGTTCCTTATATATCTCATAGAACTCATCATAATCTAACGCATATTCGCTGTTCCAAAGCTCATTAAACTCCTCTACCACTTGCTGCGCAATCTCACCCTTTTCCGTTGATACAACACGGGTATTCCACTCACGATTACTTGTGAGCGCAGTCTTAGTCATATTAGAACTTCCGATGATTATTCTGTAAATTTCATCTTTTCTAAAAATATAACCTTTTGTATGAAATCCATCTCCAGATGCTTCCACGTCATACATCTTTAATGTAATATTAGAAAGATTGTTTAATTTTTCTAATGCTCGTGGTTCGCTAAAGTTTAAATAGTTTGTTGTAAGGATTTCTCCTTTAACGCCTCTTTTTTCCAGCTCTTTTAGTGTCTGTAATAGTGGCGTAATTCCACCCATCGTAATAAATGCTACGCTGATTTGAAATTGATTGCACACCAATAACTCATCCTCGATGGATGATAATACTTTCTTTCCTTGCTTATAATTATTCGAAATAAACTGTGGCTTATATGCAAGATTAGACGCAACTGTTCCATCTATATATGCGGTTTCAAATCCGCTACGCAATTCTAATAATTTCTCCTGCGTCATATCCTACGCCTCCTTAGTAGATATATTCTTACGAGCTTTTCTAGGGTCTTCTGGTTTCTTTGCATCCATTGGAATCAACCACGTTTTTCCTTTCTTAACAGCTCCTTCAATGCGATTTTCACTACATAATAGTGATATTCTTCTCGCAGATATTTTCCATATTTTTGCCAATTCATTAGTAGTTAAATAATCCATATATAACCTCCAATTACTCCCACATATCCATATTATATTCTTTTATCGGAATAGTTTCAACTAGGTAATTTTTTCTATATGTTGACTGCAGGAACCCGTAGCTATGCTGCAAGGCAAAAAAGAAGGCGTTAACTCCCAGAAAACATCCAGAAATCAAAGCCTTGCTGCCACTCAGCGTAGCATAGCTACCCCTACAGTAAACATATTTATTTTCACTCTTTACTAACTCAGTTATCGCAATTTTTGCGACAGTTGGAGCAACACGCAAAAAATACGTGTTGTTACAAAATCCTTATAATTTGCTCATAGACTAGAATCTCCCAAGCATTGACATATCTATTATCGTGATAATGTCCAAAAAACCATTTTTTGAACTGCACACTTCTTCGTATTTTTTCAAGATATTCCGTAAGATAATCTCTCTTATACCATCCTTCGCCAATTAAAGCTTGTGTACTGCTAGAACAACAATGTGATACTATAAAATCAACTTTATTATCATTTAATATTAAATTTCTTATCCCTTCCTCCATTTCTTCTTCCGTTGGCAGTTCTTGTTCCCACCAACTGTAATGATTTATTCTATACGGCTTAAAATTTCTTTCTAATTCTTTTCTCTTTTTATGGAAATCCGGGTCATCGTATTCTAAAATACCACCGTTTATATCATGGCTCTTCGCCCCACCAAAAGTGAATATTTTCTTCCCCTCAAGCGTAAATACTTGTCCTCTCATCAGATGTATTACCGACGAGCGTATTTTATGAATTTTTCCACCTTTCCATTCTTCTACAGGATAAGAATAAAGTCGGTCAAAGTTCTCATGATTCCCATCTACAAACAAAGTAGTAAACGATTTGTTTTCCAACCAATCCATCAAATATTTTTCCTTTTCACTTTCTTCATCCCGCACCCAAACACCACCAAAATCGCCGCAGATTATTACATAGTCATCCTTTGTCATTTCCTTTTGTTCCGGAAAATTTTCAATATCAAACTTTGTAAAATCTGCATGGCAATCACCTGTTATATATATCATTGTATGCTCCCTTCTTTTGAAGTTCCAAATTGGAACTTCAAGTTTGTAATTCAAAAAATTCTTTTATCTGTTCGATAGACACTGGATAATATTTGTTTGCATCAATCCCCACATCATATCGTAATATTCCTTCCGCTTTTTGTAGCAAATTATAATCGCCTTTACTATGGATATGACCGTGCAGATGTAAAGCCCCGTGCCTAGATTTCGGCCATGACATCATCGGATAATGCATCAGTGATACATTCACCCCATTCACCGCAATTTCCAAAAAATCATAGATTCCATTAAATAAATCCTCATCATACTTTTTATCGTGATTTCCTTTACATAAAATCTTTTTCCCGTTTAACCTACTAATCATCTTATTCACATCTACTACCGGTGTTCTGTGTGCAATATCCCCTAAAATATAGACTGTGTCGTTTTTCTTTACATATGAATTAAAATTACAAATCAATACCTCGTTCATTTCTTCCACCGTTTCAAATGGGCGTTCACACATACTGATAGCAGCTCTATGACCTAAATGTAAATCGCTTGTAAACCATATCATTCTTTTCACCTCCTGTATAAAGTGTTCAAATTCGAACATTTTAAATATCTTCTTTTGATATTCCAATTTGGAATATCAAGTTAATCTTTTATTTTGAGGTCACAAATTGTGACCTCATTTTGCAATTTGCATTTTCTGCAAATTACTATTCCTATCTCTTGCTTTATCACCAGTTATCTTTAATTTGTATTGAATTTTTCAAAGCTATTGCCTATAATATACTTAACAAGGTAGTCGGAAGGTGAGTGCACTTCACCCGTCCCGGCGAAATTTAAAACAAGTTACAAAAAGTAGTCGTCCTAAACTTTTCCAGAGAGCAGGACGGCTATTTTTTATGATTTTTCATATCCAGAATTGCCACAATCAATAACGCTACGGTTAAGATTACAATAAATTCCTCATATGTACTCATAAGCATCATCCTTTCCACAAAGCTCGGAACGGATGAGAGCACGTCCCCCAACTACCCGGGTAAGTATATTATATTTGCAAATTTACTTAAACTTGAGGTGCCAATTTGGCACCTCAAGTTTCACTATAATTTTTCATTATTTAAATGCTCAACAACAGACCTTGGATTAAATATCTCTTTTTCTCCCGAAGAGTAGCCTCCTTCCCACTCAAGAAATTCCCTATACTTTTCTGCAATGCCATAGTAATCTAACATTATTTGTACTTCCTCCTGATTAAATCCAAAGTAATCAATATAACGGTTACCTAAAATAGAATTTTCTATTATATTATTAAGTCCGGTCAGTTCTTTCCATCTTGCAATGCTCATGACACCACTCAAAAATCCATAAGCTAAATGTGAATTATCCTTCAACCCACTGGAAAGTAATATATCCATAAAATTAACCACTTTATCATAATATCCATGCGCACGCCCCATCAAAAGCGGAACATCATATTCATCTATAATAACAATCGGAGCTATGCCATAATCCAACTGCAGCATATGCGAAAGATTTAAAAAGGCACACGATACATCTACGACACATGCCTCCCCATTCAGCATTTTCTCCATGTATGCCTTTTGATAAGAGATTACTTTTTCACTTTGAAGCAATTTCTTATGTCTTTCTAATTCATCTCGTAGTATTTTATAAATCATATCATATGTCCCTTCCCACGTTTCAGCTCCCACATTCTTGAATGAAATATATATAACCGGATACTTTCCTTGGTACTGTTGATATTCCTTTCCACACTTCCATATTTTCTTATCTTGGAAATAAACAGATGTATCTTCTTCTGATTTTTCAAAGAACACTCGTAACATATCCATATTTAATGACTTTCCAAATCCCGTTGGTCGAGTAAACAACGACACCAATGGTCGCTCATCTATAAAATCTCGTATCAGCAATGTTTTATCTACATAATAATATTCACTTGAAATCTTACGATAATCTGTTATTCCATTTGGCACCGGCAGTTTCTTATCAGTCTGTCTTCTTTTTGCTCGCTTTCGTTCTACTATATTCTGCTCCCAAAATAATACCTTTCCTGCTTCATCTGTAGCAATTCCATCTAAATCACTATCTAATTCCAGCACAAACAATACCGCCGCATATGCCCCAATTGACACTGTAGCTACTCCTCGCTCTATTGCATAAAATGTGCTTTCCCCTATGCCAGCTTGCTTGGAAATCATTTCTGCGCTTATATTCCGACGTAACCTTGCTTTCTTTATACGCTGCCCCAATTTCTTTAATTTGTCTTCTGTATTAGGTTCCAGAATTAGCGTTTTCCTAGACATTCTCTAACCTCTTTTCCTCGTTGATACATAAAAATATCCTCCTACCATAAACCCTGAACGGGCCTATAGTAAGAGGATATCATTTGTCAATACTTTTTGCATTGGACTGTTAGTCCAAAACCTTTTATGCAACTGATTGATACATCTTTTTACAGTATAATAGAATTCGTTTCTGTGCTGCCTCCATATTATATCGTTCTATATCATAAATAATAGGCATTGCATTTTTCTTTACCAATAAATCTTCCATATGGACGTCTAATAATTCACTAAGCATCAGCAAATGGTCCACAGATGGTAATATCAATCCTTTATACCATCGGTAAATCGGCTGCACACATGATAAATGCAAATACTCTTGTATCATGCGTGGCGTGTAGCCCGATGTTTCAATGATATACTTTAGTTTTCTTCCGGTTCGCTGCATATCTATGTTGGGATATGTAATTCTCTTTGCCATTATATCTCCTCCAACTAACATTTTTCTTTAATCTACAATATACCACAGTTTACCGATATTTTCACTTGATTCCGTTACATTACTCGCTTATCATAGTCTCATGAAATGGGTTTTATGTCGTGTACAGCCATTGGCTCAATCGGGTAGCTCATTTCATCTTCAGAGAAGCGAGTTTTTGACTGAGTAATTTCTTCGGATTGGAAATGGGTACTCGCTTCTATACTGAGAAACGAGTTTTGTTACTGAGTAAAGTCTTCGGACCGGAAAAGGGTACTCGTTTCTTTTTTTATATCTATGTTTGCACTTTCAAAATATTAAAGTGCAAATTTTGCGCTTTATTATTTCAGTAGAGGGAAATTTTGCCCCCTACTACTTTTTTATCATAATGCATCTACTTATCTATAATAAAATTCTTTTTACTACACTTAAAAATTATCACAATTATCATTTCCACGCAATATCCAATTTCACTTAACCACACAATATTTTGTGCTTTCTAGTCTTTGTTTTCACAAAATATCGTTTTGCACTTGACAAAGTGATAATTTCATCTTATTATTTCTGTGAGAACATGAAAACTACACAAAAACTAAAGGAGGACGTACTATGGCAAATAAGATAGGCAAAAGAATATCTGAATTGTTAACAGAAAGGGGGATTTCCCAAAAAGATTTGTCAATTAAAGCCAACATAACAGAATCCGCTGTATCCCATTATGTAAATGGCGACCGTATTCCACGAGGTGTAAACTTAGCAAAGATTGCAACTGCATTGGATACTACTACTGATTATCTTTTAGGCGTTGGCGAAACAACAGATAAAGATGAAGATATTGCGTTAGCAAAAACATTAATCGCACGTAACGCAGGAGATTTATCAGAAACTGAAAGACTTGAATTAATAAGTTTATTAACCCACAAAAAATAAGGAGGACTTGTACTTGCGACTCAAAGATGAAACATACGAATACATAAAACAAGTTGTAATTGACAACTTCATTTATTATAAAATCAGAGGCATTCCCATTAATCCCTTTGAAATTGCAATCACGCTTGGAATAACTATCATTCCTTATTCAGCACTTAGTGAACGAGCAAGGGAACTTAGCCTAAAAACAAGTGTTGATGGTTATTCAGTGCCTGGAAATGATGGTTCATATACCATTTACTATAACGATAAATGTCGTAGTTACGGTAGAGTCAAAAATACTATAATGCATGAAATTGCACATTTTCTTCTCGGTCACACACAAGACGGACCTTCAGAAGAAGCCGAGGCAAACTTCTTTGCAAAATATGCATTAGCTCCACCACCATTAATCCACAATATGCGTGGCGAAATAAATCCACACACTATAACTGAGGTTTTTCAAATCAGTGTAAGTGCTGCACTTAACGCTTTTGATTATTATCAAAAATGGTTAAGATTTGGCGGAGACAATTACACTGAGTATGAAATACAATTACTAGAACTCTTCGAAGTAGCTTAGGAGGTGATTCAATTGATTGTCGAAGAAAAAGAAAAAGCATCATATAAATTGTTGGCGCAATTCATACGATGCTCATCCCATGGATATTTTATATCCCATAATTCACATACCTTTTTATATCATATCCATGGAAAAAATGCAACTACAAACAAGCATAAAATCCACGAAAAAATGTGGTAGAAAGAGGTAAACATGTTAAAAACAGGCAAAGCGAAATATGACATTTTTCGCACGTATTACTGGCACAACGCCGAACTCGTTGGTAACTATAAAATGCCACAATTAGAAGCAACACAAGCCATTCCATTTAACGTAATCAGTTTTAATGAGCGCTCCGGAATTGCTCACCCAGAAGAACATTGGGTAGACTTTTTTATCGACGACCCATTATTCGAACCATTTTGGAATCATCCCGAAAAAAGTTTCTCCAATCTCAAAAAGTTTGCTGGAATTATCGCAACGGATTATTCTATGTATCCAGAATTACTTCCTGCACAGCGTATTTGGAACTGTACACGCAATCGTGTACTTGCATATTATCTTCAACAGAATGGATTTAATGTAATTCCTGTTGCATCTTGGTGTCTGGAAGAAGACTTTGAATGGTGCTTTGATGGATTACCAACTAACAGTTCTATCGCAATTACTACTAATGGTTGTAAATCTAGTACATACGCTAAAAATATTTTCTTTAAAGGCGTTGAAGAGTTAATTGCACAGAAGAATCCATCCACTTTAGTTGTTTGTGGTAGAGAAGTTCCTGAATTGAACGAAATGGCAAACGTAATGTATTATCCTAGCTTCTCTCAGAGATGGAAGGAGCGTGTTAAAAATGGGTAGCAGAGGTTCATTTCTTGAAAGCGGAGGCTTTAGTACTCCGCACAAATGGGATACCATCGATTATATTGATGGAATAAAGGTGTTAGTCCCTAAAGACGAAAAAGCAAGTATGAGTCTTCCTGAACGCTCTAACACACCCGGAACATCGTATGTCATTTATAGAAAAGATGGCACCTTTGACCAGTTAAGAGTCTTCGGAGCAGACCGCATACCACAATTTGACATTGATTATGGTATGCATCAAGGAAAGAAATATCTTCATGTTCATTATTATGAAGATGGCGTTCGTAGTAGTAAACCAGTAGAATTGTATCCTTCCGATATTCTTTATCGAAAATACAAATCACTTTTCAAGGAGGTAATCAAATGACCGGTATAACCTTTGATGAACTAATTGATTATTTAATGAATAATCATGAGATTGAATTCACATATAACAGCAGCATATATATTATTCAGCCAGAAGTATCTGATGATACTCATTGGCTTACAATATATACTGCTGATAAAGATACTGATAATCAGTGTATTGCAAAATTAGAAACACCATCTAATCTTACAGATGCTAATGATATCATATCTTCTCTTCTCTCCATTAACTGCTTTAATGGAAAGTCTTTTATGGAAATCGAAAAAGAAATCCATATATCCACAATTTACTAAACACAAAGGGCAATCCCAAAGTAACTTCCTACTTCAGAATTGCCCTTTAGGTTTTTCTTTGCCATGTCACAACCCAAACTCTAAAAAATATGTATTATACCAGTATTAAAAATCCACTTTCTCTCCGCTACAACCCTTGTATTTACTGGATTCTTTTAAAAAGGCTTATTCCTGCCGTGGCAGATGAATAATATTTTTATCATAATTTCAAATTTCCTTTCGTTTCTTGGCATATCTTTCCTTGCAAAAGTGATAAAGTTGCGAGGCGTATTACTGGGAAATAAATTTATCCCTCCATCAATTTTCTACTCAAATCTCTTACCTGTCCAATTTGCTTTTCAAACATCACATCCCATAGTTCCAAACACTTTTCTGCTATTTTCTGCTCTGTTACTCTGGCAGAATTCGCAGTCTCATCATATAAAGCAATAATAAGTTTAGAAATATCACTTTCGATTCCCCACTGCCGCTCTAATTCTTCCCGAGGTGTACACAATACATTCTCACACAACGCAATTATTACTTCTGCATAAGATATCACTGAATACGCATTTTCTTCCAAATAGTGCACAAATGAATAGACCATTCTTCTCTATGTATTCATCGCCATTAACAGTAACCTCTATACCCACTTGTTCATATCAATTTCTAATCCAGCTTCCCTCATATCTTTAGCCAATGATATTTTCCATGCTCCTGCACTATCCATAGGTGTATACATAACGCCAGAAATATCACCAGGTGTTTCAACATCGCCTTTGACTAATGCAAATACCTTTTCACGCCCTAATTTGCCAATCAAATAACCATGTTCATACACTACATTCTGTCTGGCTCTGTATCTTTCCTCCGTTACGCCTGCTTCTTTTGCACGACCCAAATCACATTCGGTATAAAGCACAATGGCATAATCCACATCAGTACAACGTTCTAATTTCTCCATGATGGTATTTCCTAAATTAGGTTGCTCATGAAGTATAATCGCTTCGTATCCAGCTTTTTCCAGTGTTCTTGCAGTTTCTTGCTTTGCTTCATTGTCATGACCATGTACAATAAATACTCTCTTACTAGATACATTCTCTGTTCTCATTGTTTGCATAGTTGTCTCACCATCCCCACTACTTTGAGTTGTTCTTTTCTTGGTCCCCGGAAACACACACATATATCCTTCTAAGCTCGCCTTCATATGAACCAGATTGTGAACTAACGAATCTTTATCTAAGAATTCATAGTTGAATCCATGCTTATCAAAATATGCATACATGCTATGTCCCCAGTTTGGCACATAAGAGCTGTATTTAGCATCGACAGTCATATGAACTCTCTTCATTTGACTTTCATCGTCACTATCAATAGCAACTTCTATTTTTTCAATATCATCGCGTATTGAATTTTCCTGGTTTTCTTTTCTTATCTGTGTTGGTGTCTTAAAGTTAGCCAAATCACTATAATCCGGTCTTCTCGCCATGCTACTATCTCCTAATTCTACTTTCATGTTTTCTTCAAAAAACTCAAAAATTTCATCGGTTGCATAGATATGCCCACCATCTATTTTCAAATCAATGATATATCCCCCTATCTCTAATATATCAAGTGTAGATTTCAACCTGGCATATTCTCTTTTAGACAAAGAAATCACGTTTCCATTTCTTAATCCTTTTATTTCTCTGTATTCTGCAAACATGTTTTCTTCGTACTTAGTCATATGTTTCCTACCTTTATTATCACTTCATTGAACGCAAAATATCCGCATAACTAACCAGCGTCACATTACCCATTTCCTCTGCTTTCTCCATACATCCTTTTGTAAAACCGGATTTTGAAAACAAATAGTAATGCACTTTTGTATAGTGGAACAATTTACTGCGCCCTATCAAAGTTTCTAGAATATCTAAATCTACTTTTTCATTTCTCCACTTACATTCTGCAAATAGAGCCGACTCACTATCTTGCTCACCCATAATATCTATTTCTGCTTGTGTCTTCTGTATTGGATCATTTCCCCACCAACGCCCCAAAGAGACAAATTCTATAGGCGCATTGCCCTCAAGAAGCTGTTTCCACAGATACTGCATACAGATTTCTTCAAACACTCTTCCCATATAATTTGACAACTGAGGTTCAATTCGTTTATACACCATGTCCGCAGCACCACGTGCAATAACGGAGTTGTTATCCAATACAAAGCGATACCAAAAATAAAACATATTGTCTTCAATAGAATAAATAGACTTCTTAGATGCTTTTTCTCCATACGGAGTTTCCTTTTGGATAATACCGAGATTTATTAAATTTTTGAGATAGTTAGAGCATACATTGGTATCCTCCCCTACCTTCGTCGAAATCTCTGACATACGTGAATGTCCGGTTGCAATTGCGGTAATAATGGCAGTATAAATTGCAGGTTCGCGAACTTCCTGTTTCAAGAGATTCACCGGTTCTTCATAAAGGAATGACATTGGATTCAAATATGTGTTTTTAATATTTTCCTCCACACTCAGCTTATCACTCATTTGAAGAAGATATTGCGGCGTTCCTCCTACAATACCATATATCAATGCTTTATCTTCATCCGACAAGTTATTAAAATAACGGCAACTCTCCTCAAAATCAAACGGTAAAATCTTCATCTGTGCCGTTCTTCTTCCGTAAAGAGGAGCCTTATACGCGAGTACATGATCCTCCATGTACGACATGGAAGAACCACATAATATGAGCATTAATTTTGATGTGTCTTTATATTTATCAATCAACAACTGTAATGTAGATGCCAAACTCTTAGATGAACGTGCCACATATGGATACTCGTCAATGGTAAGAATAATACGTTCATTTTCTGCCAGTTTAAACACATATTCTAAAGCAGCTTGAAACGATGCAAAAGAGGTTTCTGCCTGAATTCCACTGCTAAATTCAATAATACTCTTACTAAGGTTTTCAAGATTCTGTTTCTCATTACTCTCTACACCCATAAAGTAAATCGACTTCTTATCACCAATAAATTGATTAATAAGTGCGGTCTTTCCCACACGACGTCGTCCATATATTACTACAAATTCAAACTTTTCTGATTCGTATAGCTTATCTAATGCATTTAACTCTTTATCTCTACCTATGAACATTGTACTACCTCCATCTCTACACTTATACTATAATACTCAGCTCTTTTTTAGTCAAGCACAAATGACCAAATCATAATTGACTAAAGTAAAAAGAAATAGCATCTCGGCAATAAAAATTATCTACTGCCAAAATGCTATTCTAAATTAATTATACTCAAAGTTCTCCATATATTCTCTTTTTAAAACTTTTTGTTTATATTGCTTCTTATCGCTTATCCACTCTTTTAAATATAGTTTTCAAATAAATACATTGTTCAGTTCTCTCTGATTCCGTTTTGAATATACGCCTTCCCAATAAATACATACTTATCTATGTTATTTTCTTTCCCTATGTCAATCCTACACACTTTCATATATGTTAATTCAAACCACTCGGGAACAAAAAAATGTATATGTGGATACTCTGCTCTATACCATTCGATTTGCTTCTTTGCAAATTTTAAGAATCCCCTATCCTTATGCAGTTTTTGAAGTTCCTTAGTTGTAAGTCCCCCCAGAATTTTTTCTCTTTCATTTCCCGCTGGGTATATTTCACCAGTCCATGCATTCAATCTATATCCAACTTCTTGTGCATGAGCATGTGGTATTGCCGAATGGTCGTCTGCATCTCCTAATTTAAATATCCAAATACAATTCTGCAATTTTTCACGGGGTGAAAACAACTGTGGGCCAAAACCACTTAGCTTCCTAGTTTTTTTTTAGAGAAATCTTATAAAATCTTCTATTTCTATCAATTCCATGGTGGAAAGTAATGTAAATGACATTACAGAAATGACGGATCAACTTAGTTCCATTAATAAGATGGTAGATGAAATGAATAATCTTCTGAAACTGGAAGCATAATCAAAAAAGTACGGTAGGATTAATCTACCGTACTTTTTTTGCAATTTAAATTTCATTTCCCAATAAAAATAGCACCCTCTCGGATGCTATCTCTTTTGGTTTATAGGCGCGATGCCCTCTTTTCTCACATTGTGATCCTGATTTTGATTTTCAGGTTTTTGTTTTTCTGTAATAGAATTAAATTTATTAAGCGCGTTCTGCTCATTCAGCTGTTCCTGTTTTTTCCTGTTCAAATTTTGCTCACTCATACCGCTCCTACTTTTACTTTTACTTGTTGCTTCTGTATGAGTATGTGCACAATCCCGCGAAATATTCTTTTTAAACAGAAGCTTCTAACTCTTCCTTACACATCTGCATTGCTGCTTCAATGACCTTGTCCATATCGTAATATTTGTACTGGCCAAGTCTTCCACCAAACAATACATTCTTTTCTTTCTCTGCCAGCTTCTTGTATTCTGCAAACAAGCTGTCATTCTTTTCGTTATTAACCGGATAATAAGGCTCGTCACCTTTTTTCCATGTAGCTGGATATTCTCTTGTGATCACAGTATCCGGCTGCTTTCCAAAATTAAAATGCTTATGCTCGATAATACGTGTATATGGCACTTCTCTTTCTGTATAATTTACGACCGCATTTCCCTGATAGTTCTCTTCGCCTTTTATAAATTCTTCTTCAAATCGCAAGGAACGATATTCCAATTCACCAAGGCAATAATCAAAATATTCATCTATCATTCCGGTATATACTACTTTATCAAAGGTAATCTTTTTGTCCCCTGCTTCTTCATTTTCTGCCAGGAACTGTTTATATTCCGTGCCAAGCATAACCGGTGTACCCTGCAGCATATTTTCTACCATACTGGTATAGCCACCCTTCGGGATTCCCTGATACGGATCATTGAAATAATTGTTGTCATAAGTAAAGCGAAGTGGCAGTCTCTTAATAATAAATGCTGGAAGCTCTTTACAGTCACGTCCCCACTGCTTCTCCGTATAACCTTTTACCAGCTTTTCGTAAACATCAGTTCCGACTAAAGAAAGTGCCTGCTCTTCCAAGTTCTTCGGCTCATCAATTCCCAAATCTGCGATCTGTTTTGCTATAATTTCTTTTGCCTCAGCAGGTTTTTTAATTCCCCACATTTTACTAAAAGTGTTCATATTGAACGGCATATTATAAAGTTCGTCCTTATAGCTCGCGATCGGACTGTTTATATAATGATTAAATTCTGCAAATTGGTTAACATAATTCCATATTTCTCTATTGGATGTATGAAAAATATGCGCTCCGTATTTATGTACCTGAATCCCTGCTACATCTTCCGTGAAAATATTTCCTGCTGCATTTTCCCGTTTGTCAATAACAAGGCATGTCTTTCCGTTCTCTTTCATTTTGTTAGCAAATGTTGCACCGAATAAACCGGCACCTACTACTAAATAATTATAGTGCATTGTGCTCCCCTTCTTCTAGTAAAATTATCGTACCCTTATATTATACCAATTATGTATAGTATAACCTCTAGAACTTAAAATAGCAAACAGCATTTTAGGTCGCTAAATGTACGTTTTTCTTAATTTTTTCGCCTGTTCCATAAAAAGCGGCTTTTGTGTATATAAAAACGTTTGGTAACTGTAGTCCTTGTTAAAGACCTTAAAAACATCCTCTTCTGTCGCTAATATCCTTCCTTCTATATCTACAAAAATTTTCTGCAGGGAATAGTCTTTTATAGAGCAAATATTCCGGCATAATACAAAAGTCTTTTGTGGCTTGTCCTCGCAAACCTGTATGTGGGGATTTACCTTTAACATTTCTGCTTCCAATTCTGCCGTATCCAATTCAGCATCCTGTACTTCTATTTTCACACTGGATACCCCTTTTAAAACTTCCTGCAATTTCGTAGCATTTTTATCCAATTCAAAGATTCTGTTTTCTCCCGCTTTTCCTTTCACTCCGTGAATCGCATCGTCATAAGCATACATTACTGTTTTTGAACGATTCATCTCCCCTTTATAAAAACCGTCAAAAAGAATTTCAAACATTCCTTCCAAAAAGCTTTCACACATTTTTTCCAGCTTTTCTTCCGGTGTATACTTTATAAAGAACTGAATCCAGTTTCGCCATGCATAATAGGTTGGAAATGTATTTACTACCTCTTTCTTGGCTTCCTCCATAAAGGCATAAAGCTCTCCAATAGCATTCTCGTCCACCAGCACATCATTGTCCAGACACCACACATAGGCATAGTTCCTTTCCACCGCATAACGGATTCCCGTATTAAAGCCACCAGAACCGCCCAAGTTTTCATCATTTTCAAGTAATGTGACCTGCCCCTCATACTTTTCTTTAATACATTTCACAGAATCATCTGTGGATGCATTGTCTACTACAATGACGTCAAAGTCCTTCGATACAGACTCTAAAACGCTTTGAATGCAGTCGGTAACATATTTGCTCTTATTGTAATTGCAGATCACAGCTGCAATTGGCTTCGTTTGCTTTTGCTCCATACTTTACTTTCCTTCTTCTGTTCGTTTCAACACACTACATCAACATTTATAAAAAATGTCTTATCGTTTATGTATATTCTATATAAATCCAAGGAATAAAACAAGTCCTCCACATCAGGAAAAGGGATTGGCTTGCCAATCCCTTATATTCCCAATTCCTCAAACAACTTTTTCTGATATGCTTTATCAGTTGCCGCACGAGTAATATCATCTATCCGGTTCTGCTCTGAAAGCATACGTATTAACCGATTCACACGCTCCTGACCTTCATCTAAACCTTCATCTCTTCCACGCGCATATCCGGCTTCCTCGCCCTTCACATATCCGGCCTCCTCTCCAGCCTCAAAATTTGCCTTCTTTGCATACTCCTCATTATATTCATATATCGACATCGCCACTACCTCCGCTTTCTGCTCCAGCAAAAAATCTTTCAGTATATCTTCCCGAATACATTCCTCTACGGCTCGCTCTACTGCTTCCTTTAGCTCCATGCTCTCCATATTTTTTCGGACCAGTGACACAAAGTAAGCGTATCCGTACAAAGTAGGACTCTTCTCCAGTAGGCTTCCATTATGTCCTCTGTTTACATTTATCGTCCGCACAGTAAGCTCCAGACAGCCCTCTTTGTTATCCTCAAAGGAATCTGACAGTTTCTGAATAAATTCTTCCTCATCCCGCTCCTGTCCATTGTAAAATACAATATATTGGGGTGCCGGAATCCTAATTCGTTTTCCTACACTTAAGTCTACATCCTTTAAAAGCTTCTTGTACAAATCAGAAAAATAGAAAAATCCACGTAACGGCATATTCGGACAATAGCTGGACTGATGTTCATAAAGACACATGTTGCTCTCTACAATAAACGAAACATCATTTTTCATCTTCATGTATACCGCATTTTCCAAAGTATTGATAATCAGCTCCTCTTCATTTGTGTAATCACTTCCATTTAGAGCATTGTACAACTCCAGTAACCTTGTCCTGTTATTAAAAAGCAGCCGAAATACTCTGTCTTTATAATTCCGATATATATGTGGTGCATTAACATCATCAATATCTTTCACCCTGAATTTTGGATTACTTTCCTGCCATCCGGTTTCCTGTTGGTCATAATCACGATGTCCGTTTTTCCATTGTACTCTTTCCTGTAATTCGTTCCATCCCATAAGTTTTCTCCTTTCGTAGTTGCAGAAAACAGCAACAGCAACATCCGAAAGTTTCTGTCTCATTCCCTGCTTTTGTCTTTAATTGTTCATTGTGAAAAGCAAGGACCCTAAAACAGATGATGCACCACATATCATATCTGCATGATGCATCTTAGAAAATATAGAATATTTAGATAAATAAATCCGTTAGATATCTATGCTTGTTGGATTCATTATAACAAAAAGGGATTGGCTTGCCAATCCCTTTTCAAATTCAAAACCTTACATCCTCTATAGTTTATAATTGTCTACGGAATACAAAACAATTCATTCAATAAATAGCTAAACTTACCTGCCCCCCCTGCATTCAGATGGTCTGTATCAATAAAATCTTTATCATCAAAATATTCGCTTTCGTTAAAATCTATAAAATGCACATCTTCCGGAATTTTACTTAGCATCTCCAAAATAGCCGTCTTAAACTCGGGATGTATCAGATTATTATATGCAGCAGTGAATGGCGTAATAGCTACTATCGGCATAATATGATGCAAGGTCAGCAAATGCACATAATCCTTCATAATTTCACAGTTCTCTTGCAAACTAGCTGTATGTACTATCAACTTATTATGGCTATCTGTACGTTTTACACCCCAATCAGATTTTTCTTGTGCGGAAAGTGTATGCCATGGACGATTCTGAAAATCAAAAAAAGGCTTTCTTACATTTGAAACCGAATAATATGTCCCTTGCAGTAGTAACGTCTGTAATGCCAATGTTTCACATATTGACTTAGCTTTCTCGGGCATCTTACCAATTTTCTGCCACAAATCCTGTTCTATCGGCTCATTCCAATTATGCGCATCATGAAAGATGGGATAATAAATCGGTGTAATCATTTTTTCTCTCGCATAAGTACTCTTGGATAAATCCTGAAATGCAATATAATACCCCATAATGATAATGCCTTTATCATATGCCCCACTATTTCCATGCTCCAAGACATCTTTTGCACAAAGAAAATCATAATATATATCCTGTGAATGCATAGAACAATTCACACAATTCGTAATATATCTCTCATCAATACCACACAAAGCATGTGATGAGCCAGTTATTAACGTACCATGCTTTTTCATCTGTTTTCCTTTTAGAAGCATAGCTTTCAACCATGTGTAATCGTAATTTATCCTAAGATACTCACTAGCCAAATTTACTGCTGCTTTATATAACTTTTCATTCATTTCTTCATCCTCACGGTGACTGAATAAGTAAAACCTGATTCTTTCAAATATTTCAAAATAACAATTCTGCTGTAAAGCCTCTATCCATTATTCAAATCCATTTTTAACCCATGCAACTGCTCTTTCATAATCATTAATTGTATCAATTTCCCTTGTTCTAAGCTCCATGAAAGGAACAGGTAAATACGGTTCTATCAACTGAAACACGTGTCCTGACCCATTCTGCATTTTGGAGCTATGCATTTGCGTGATGCCATTCCATTCATATGTACCATCATTTTTTGAAAACAGGCTCACATATTCTTTGCCGTCCTGCTCATAGGTCTGGAGCATCCATGGATCATCCGTCACCGGCATTCCCCCCCTACGAATTCATGTTCACAGGTCAATATTTTTTTCATATCATCCGGATGTATCAATAAATCTCCATCCAATGACAATACATATTCGTTAGCATGTTTTGCCGCCAAAGCTACACTGTCACCGGTACCCGTTTCTCTATACTTATGATTAAAAACAAATGTCACATCATTTCGGTATTTCCGTACTACTTCTATGACTTTTTCTGCCTGATAACCAACTACAACACGAATATCTTTTTCATCTTCCAACATCTCCAAATGCCTTACAATAAGTGGTTTCCCATCTATTTCCACCAACGCCTTCGTTGTACCTAACCCCAGCCTGTTACCCATTCCGGCGCAGCTTATTATTACCGTTCTTGATATACCCATTTTTTTACCTTTTCTTCATCCACACATTTGCATTAAATATATTCCATTAATATAGGAAGTTCTGTACACACACGTTACCTCTCCAATATGTAATAATACTGAGCCGTTTCTTTTCTATTATTTAATGCGTCGTCATCAAATAAAAAATCTTCACTTTTTATTCGAAATCCTTTTTGTAAAAAAGCAATGTCAATAAATTCCAACAATTCCTCCCGCGTCCTGTAAATTGCGCTATAGTTATCCTGCAATTCTTCTGAGTAGAAATCTTTTAAGGTCAGTCTTTCTTTTATGCCTATAGGTTCTCTTATACATATAATAGTATTTTTTTCACAGTTTCTTTCAACCTGGTCTAACGCATCTGCAATATCACTATCATTCAGGTACACTAAGATTCCTATCATTAATATCGTATTATATTTACCCTTTCCCTTTGATGCCAACACCTTTTCAATTTCATTGGCTGCACCTTCATAAAATTCAAAGTTGTCTCTAGTATTTCTTTTATTTGCAATTTCTACAAGTTCGCCGCTAAAATCCAATCCGCAATATTCTTTAATATCTGTCTTTATAGCATCCGCCCATCTTCCGATACCACATGCTATATCCAACACTTTTGAATCAAAAGATAATTTCAAAAGAGGTCTCAGCTTCTCTATCTCTTTCTTGTTTCTTTTTTCCACAAGTTCTTTGTTATTATCCTGATACATTGTAACTGAATACGGATTATTTCCAGAGAATTTTCCTGCCCTTTTTTTGAAAAACTGTTTGGTTTGACTATATTCAATCTCTACTCTTTGTTCTGTAATTCTCATTATCCTTTACTCTACCCTTCTGTCAAATTCATCTATTTCACTTCATATTTAGCTTTGAATCAAGCCACATATAAATGCTGACTATATCTTCATCCAAATTTCTTCACATATTAAGTCATAAATATATTCTGATGCTATTTTTTCATTACCACTATAACAATCCATATATTCACGAAAAAATGCTTGTCTCTCTTTATACATACAATCTTCATTTAACCTGCATTTATCTATAAACTTCTCTATCTTTTTGAAATCATTCCCTCTGGATTGATATAACACTGATAATAGTTTTTCTCCTAATTCTCCCATCGCCCTTTGCTCTTTAGGATAAAGCCACAGTAATGGTTTTCCTGTAAATTGATATTCTGCCAAAAAAGATAAACTATCCAAAATCATTGCATCCGAAGAAAAAAATATATCATAATAATCTCCTGATTCTATAACTTTTGCATTATCTAAACTATTCCATTTTTCTATATATTCCTCATACTCAGCTTCAGATTCAAAGAGCCCTTTCTCCATTACTCCACGTTTCATTCTGGGATGTGGCTTTACAATCCATGAAATATTAGGATTATTTTTAGCAAAATTATACATCCAAATGTAATTCTCATGAAAAGTCCCATTCATTCCTTTTTCCATATTAAAATGCGGTGCCCAAATAATTTTCAAGTCTGTTGCTTCATTTACTTTCCATAAATCTGTATGTGCAAAAAAATCTTTTTTAATTAAGCTGTCTAGTTTTGGAAATCCACTTGTAACAATATTGTAGCCCTCTAACCGCTGTCTTGATGTGGCACTTTTTTTCTGTAATTCACATGGCGCAAAATAATGCCAAACTAATTTAAATATTGACTTTTCATAATACTCTCCGCCATATCTGGCATCATCTTTACTTTCTAAGTAATACCCATACGGAATGTGAATACATAGCTGACTAATTTTTCTTCTGTTTATATTTACATTTACCGGAAATAAGGCAAATGGGTAAAAATAAACTAATATATCAAATTCTTCTATTAATAAAGCATCATTTTCAATATCATTCATCAAAACAATACGATATACCTTACCCTCACTACTAAACCATTTTCTTGTATCCTCATAAGTTTCACGCATTATTTTTTCGTTGCCCGATTGATCGATAAACGAAACAATTATTGAAGGCTCAAAACGCGAATCTTTTTCAAGCATTCTATATATTTCTTCACATTGCCATTCCGAAGCAGAATATACCAAGAAACCAACCTTTATTTTCTCTTTCTCTGACAACCTTTTACAATTTATTTGAAATAAATTTTTCATTGTTTTAACAGCCAATGTCTTTTCAATTGAATCAATATACGTCTCTATATCTTCATATTTTATTTCATCTAATATTTCATCAAAGGGGTCTATCTTATTCTCCATCAACTTTTTAAGTGCTTGTTGAATTTTATTATAGTGTAATATCTGTTGTGATGTTTTACTGACCAAAGATAAAATATTTATCTTTTCTTTCATCATCTCACTTTTCAGTTTTTTGCACAAAGATGTTTTCTCTGCATATTTCCACCAAAAATCAATCATTACCGCATTTGCTTTGTCCGATTCCCTTAAATCATATTTGCATTTTATAATCCCTTCATTTTTTAGCCTTTTTATTTCTTCGTCCAAAAGTACTAAATTCCATGGCATCGTTACTTTTCCTATACGATAATAGTCTCTTTTTTCATAACTGATTATTATGGCATCTTTTACACTTAAGCCTTTACCTGCCTTAGCAAACTCCTCACATATACTATATCTGTAATTATACTTATCGTCAGCCTCATACTTAACATCATTCTTAAATACAACATTCAATATCCCTTGGCTTGAAATATTCTCCATTGATGTATATTCTGATAAAGACTCTTCTATCTTTTTAACATCATATTCGTCCCGCAATTTTTCCAGATTTATCATTAGTGCCCGTTCATCAAAAAATTGTCCCTTTTCTGGTCTTGCACCTATACGATAATTTCTTCCTTTTATGGATTTAGAACTCTGCCCACGCACAATTAATGCCTTGAATTGAAAATCTTCATAATAGAACTCACTCAAATCCCCGTTAACAATAACGTCTTCTTTCAAATATATTATCCTATCCACAGTATCGGGAAGAATTCTTGAAGATAATAATACCTTATATGCTTTTCTTATATTTACATTTAACTCATTTTTTAAATATAACTCTGTTTCATATATATAATGAATTTTTTTTGAATAGCGTTCTATAATCGAATTTAGAGCAAACTCTATTTCTTCGTTTTTTTCGTTCTCTATGCAAAAAATTTCAATAGCATTCGCATTATTTTCAAAAAGTGATGTTAACATAACCACATGTTTATCTAATGTATTTTTATCAACACCAATCAATATATTCATAAATTGTTCTCCTCCCATTAACATTTAAAATTTAAGATAGTTATATATTTCTTTGCCTATAAATTTTCCCTCGTCTTCTAAATTTACTTTTTTTTCAGCAATACTATCTAAAAATTCTTCTAATGAACAATCCACTTCTTCCTGATATAAATGTGCATTATGTATATACATAGGTAAGTCTTCCGGTTCTTTAGCTTTCAAAAAAAATTTTTGTAATGATTTTTTATCTGCTGACCCAATAGGATTTATATATATCGCTTTCGATTTTATTGATATAAAAACCAAATAATCTTTTTGACTCCCACCTAAATAATGGCTTAGTGTTATGCGGTCTTTTCGTAAAAGACTTTCTTGATTTTCCTGTTCACCTTCAATATAAAACTCTTCCAAATTTCCCTTTTTCAGATTTAATTTAACAACCATATTGGTTCTATATGGAAAAAATAATATATAATCTCCACAAAAAACACTAAACTCAAACGGTTTTTCTAATTTGCGGAACGAATCTGTAAACCCCTCAACATTCATAAATTGTCCATTTTCTATAATCGTCATCCCAAAACCTTTTGGAAATGCTTTAATAGTCATTGTATTTTCTATCTTTCTATCCCACCTTATAATCCCACTTGTATTAGAAAGCCAAAAATAGGTACCATCAAAACAAATCGTTCCAAATCCATGTCCGTCTCCATCTACTTTATAATTTACAAAAAAATCATTCTCTATAGAATACATTACTATAATATCTAATCCATTTAATGCAATATATATTTTATCCTCCACTAACACCATATCCCTACATATTACACCTTTATATTCTATATCTATTTTTTTCTTTTCTATTTTCTTAGTAATGATATCAATCGAACATAACGTAAGTCCAGAACCTTCACTCACAAAATAAATTTTGTCTTTATAGCAAATCGCATTTTTACAACCATTTCTCCCCTGAATACCTAAATCATATGCTATTAATGAGTTTTCTTGTTTATTAAACACATGAATATGTCTCGATCTATCCGGCAAAAAATAGAGCTCCTGATTTTGCATTACAATTTTGCCATGTAATCTCCAAGTATCATGCCTCTCCTTCGGAAACGGTAAAACAAATTCAGTCTTACCACTTGATATATCATAATAATACAAACCATTATATTGCAAATTAGAAATCCAAATCTTATCTATATCATAATATGCTGCCGTTGCCATAAGCTGATATCTTCTATTGCATATGTCCTTTTCCATAATATATCCTCTCACTTTTCATATCACTGACATCTGTACTGGTGCTTCCCACACTATTTTTCCCTCATCAATTCCTAAATCAATTAAATTACATATGATTTCTTCCGCACACTTTTTGCTTTTAATAGCAATAACAATCTTCGAATATTCTAATTCCGCAATCTGATTTGGAGAAATTAGATTTTTATCATTTTTATATGCTTCCTTATCCACCCACGCCACAATATCGCAATATCCGCTTTTTTTGATTTGTTCATGATAAGACTGTCCTACCTTACCAGCCCCGTATAAAATTATTTTGCTATCTTTCTCTACCGACTTATAAGGAAAAAGATATACTTTCTTTAATTCTAAACTAAATACCTGTTCTATTTGTGTACTAAGAAAACACCATACGTATTTTCTTAATTGTTTTATAAGATTATATTTTTTATCCTCTTTTTGAAACTTCTCTTCCAAATACTTATATAAAATATACACCTTATTAAAATAAGATACATTATAAGAACGACATACCGATTCTTTTCGAATCCTATAATAATATTTGTATTCATCTATGACACAAATACTTTCCGCATATAAACAACATGGATAAAATACTGCTGCATCACCCCCTAATTCAATCCTACTATCTACGTTTTCCATTACTGCAGCTAATATGTCTTTCTTTATAACTTTGCCCCCTAATGACGGATTAATCCCTCTGGTTCCTTTGTCTTCATCATATAACATTTTAGATAAAAATATATCCAAATTTATCCCCTTTACATAACTACCAACCGTTGTTGCATCCTTTACATTACAGTATCGCTTTCCATCAAAAGTAATATATCCCCCCATAGACACAATATCACGTTTTCCGTCAATAGCCTCTTTCATCAATATTGCGTACATATCTTCGCTCAGCCAATCGTCACTATCCATAAAGGTTACATATTCTCCTTCTGCTACTTGGAATCCACTTTTCCTAGCTGCAACATTTCCCCCGTTCTTTTGATGTATCACGCGAATATAATCAAATTTTTCAGCATAGTAATCACATACTTCCCCTGAACCATCCGTAGACCCATCATCCACCAGTATAATTTCCATATCTTTATATGTCTGGCTGACAATGCTTTCAATACATTGTTTTAAATACTGCACTGTATTATAAACCGGTACAATCACTGAAAGTTTCATTTTCTTTGTTCTCCTTATAGCTTAATCATATCCCTTTACTTATGTTCTAGCTGAAACGAAATACGCTTACTTGTAGTTTTCTTTTCCTGTAAATATTATTATTCTGTCGTAACATCATAATCCATTATCATCACTGGCTTTCTCTGCTGCCGAAACAACTCCGTAACCGAACTTGCATCCCCATAATACGCATCCGCCAGATTTACCGCACGATGCAAATCCTTGGAATCATCATATATCCCGATTCCGGATTCCTTGTACTTCTCCACCAATTTCAAATACGGCTCTACTGCTGCCGGATTCATAGACCTTGCTGTATCCAGTGCCAAAGGATGTGGGCGCCACAACAGCACTACATCATCCCGCTTTTCAAAAAAACGGAATATCCATTCCATTTTTTTGAAAAACCGTTCACTTTTACCTTCCATCAAGCCACTTATATGTGTATTTAAAAAAATTACTTTGCGCCTTCCATCTCCCAACAAGTTCTTCCATTCCGTTGGAATTTCTGAAATATTATCATTTCCTGCATCAAACTTTGGAGAGCCAAGTGCCTGAAATTTATCTTTGATTGCTTGCCTTCCTTTTTTCTCTACATATTCCGGAAATGCCGCTTCAAAATAATGTATGTACTGCTCCCGTACCTTTTCTGACTGAAGCACTACCACATCCGCATATATCGTTCCCGGTAGTACACAATAGGTATCAGACACTCTATCATTCTGATGTACAAAGTAAGGAATGTACACCAATTTGTCCGTATATTCACGTATTTTGGATGAATAAAACATCGGATGAATCGTTGTGACAAAATTATACTGATCATATGGATTATGGATAAATATGATATCCGGATGTTCCTTTTCCAAAGAAAACTGCTGCCAATCCGTTATCGGTACATCTGCCGGGAAATCATTCCCTTCGTACTGCATCTCACCCAATGTACCATCCTCATTTTTACCAAAATAAGGAATCGGCATAACAATGCTAATCCATTCATCATCTTCCTTGGATGCTCTCCATACACTTTCCAAAGAATCCCACATGGATGCTTTATATGGGAGAAATACTGCTAACTTTTGTGTCTTAATGCCACTCTGTATTTCATCTTGAATTTGTACCAATTTCTGCGCCATTTGCTCACAATACTTCAATTGCCCCTGTTCTGTCTCCGCTGCCGCACAGTTATAAATCAGCTCACACAACTCTTCCAACAGATGCACTGCTCTGGTTTCTGTTTGTTCTGATTCTTCTATTGCATTTCCGACTGCAATAGCTACATTTTGACATTCTCTCAATAATTCCAAAGCAGCCTCGCCTTTATGATCTGTCATCAAATTCTCTAACTCAACTATTGCACTTCTCAAAGTTTCTATAATTTCTAAAATTTCTTCTTTTTTTCTCTTCCTCATATATATCTATATCCTAAGTTTTTTAGCAAAAAAATGCCCCTGCTATCACAGGGGCATTTTTATCAAATATATATTGTTTCTATGTGCCTCCATGCAACCGTTTACAGCTATCCTTGCTTGTCTTTATATGCTAAATTTCTACCAACATAATGTATATCGGCAACATGAAACAAAAAATTAACTATTTCCAGAAACTAGCAATGCTTCTTCTTTCTTTTATTTGCTTGTTTCTTCACCTAGTTCTTATCCTTTATCTGTCAAAACACATTTTCACATCATTTCCATTATTATCTCTTCCAAAGATACAATTCTTTCATACCCTTTTTCTTTTAATTGACTGCAAATCTCCGAAAAGGCATATGTTGCCGTAATAATTATAGCATCTACCGGCGGTAACTTATCGTCAGGATTATACACTGGTATTGTTAAATGTATATCCGTTCTTCTATCAATGGCATATGCAATCTGAATACTCCCATTCTCTAATTCTTTAAGTAAATGTTTGCCAAGCATCCCTATTCCATATATTGCAATAGAATGTATATGACGATTAATAAAATAATCTTGCAGAAAAACACCTTCTTCTTTTAAATTCATCCATGCATCCAATACTCTCCAATAGCTTTCATATCTTGCATTTTTTACTAAAAGATTTTCTATTTCTTCTGCAAAGCTATTCTTTTTCTGTACAATTTCATACTTTTCAAGATATTCTTTATAATGCTCTTTTGCATAAGGAATTGCCTCTAAAAAACCGTATCCATACTTCTCATCCGGTTCTAAATGCATTCCTTCTCCCCATTCATTCCATGCATTAATAAAAACCAAATCATTTCCACTTGCAATATTTTTAGCAATTAACTCACTTAAATATCCTTTAAACTTCTCTGGAGTAGCATCATCAATTACCGAACCACTCCTTCCTCTTCTCGGCGTATCATCATATCCTACAAAACCTTCATATATAACATTTTTCTTAGTAGATTCATAATTTAAAAGTTCCTGCCATACCTCATCATACTTAAGGCGTAATAATGTTTTTCTGCCACTATCCTTATTTCCGTTCTTTCCAACAGTATATTGTGGCTCATGATATAATATTGCATCCAAACTTTTCTCAATATTACTATTACTATTACCACCAATCACATATATCCCATCAAATCCTTCTTGTATTGCCCATTCATTCCATTTATTCATCATCTCATCCAAACAAGAAATTAATGCTGATTTATATATTATAAAAATCGGTTTGTTTTCTACTTTTATATATCTTGAATCACAAAAAAAGGAAAGCAAATACTTAAAATGTTCCTTCCATTGCTCTTCATCTCCATACTTCTGCTCCAGTAAGATTCCTGAACTATTTATTTCTTCCTTCTCTTCAAAAGTACTTGCCCATACATTCTTACTACTGATTTTGCTCCAGGTCCGAGCCCAAGTTTCATTTGCCCAGCAAAAGCAATATGGCATATCAATGTCTTTCCATTGCAACAAATTTTCTGCCGGTTTTTCTAATATCTGTCTACCATCCTTAAACCAATAATGATAGAAACACTGCCCGTCCACACCATATTTCTTCATTAAATCAGCTTGCCATTTCATAGTTTCTCTATTTAGCAAATCATAATAATTATGCTTTAATGGAACATGTGGTTGATAATGCTCTTCATAAATTTTTTCTGCTCTTTTTACAGCTGTCCATTCTGTAAATCCATCTCCCCACCACTCATCATTTTCTTTTACCCTATGAAATTGTGGGAGATACATTGTAATAACTTTCATAAGTACTCCATTCTATCCAATCTTATCTCTGCTCTTTACCGCCTGCCAACAGATATCTTTGTAGATCATATATTAGAATATCTTTTCCTTTAAAATTGGCTTTTACATTCTCATAATGTAAACTTCTCAACACAACAATATAACCGATTTCTTTTTTATCAATATCGGTAGAAGCATCTATGATTTCCATGTCTGGAAATACCCGATTAAAACCTATTGCATAATTGGTTTTTCCCCATATTACCCCTTTTCCGATTCCTTGCCTCTTTAACTTCTCTATTACATCATGAATATCTTCTTTCAAAATTTCATAATAATTTTCATAATCCATTATATCATTGTCTTTTACATTTTCATTATAAAAATCAAGGTCAATTCCCTTAAGCAACCAGCTTTTTTCTCTAGGCGTAAACCAATATTTCCACAAATAGTTTTCTGTTAAATCTCCACACACATAATTAACACAACTATCAAAATTCTGCCATAGCTCTTTTGCAAATTTCTTTCCACTTTTTCTACACATACTATCAGTGAAATTCATCACATAATATAAGCATATCATATGGCATTCCAACTTGTACTTATTAACTCTTTTACATTTCAATAAATTATCATAAAGTATCTTTATACATTCATAAACATCCTTATGATATTCTGCTATCACTGATTGTCCTGTAGAATTATAATTTAGGCAGTACACATAATACGGAGCATCTATTTTTACAATACTATCTGCATATAAATCCCATAATTTCGTAACTGCTGTATCCTCCGCAATGACTCCTTGTGGAAAATACAGTTTGTTATCAATAATAATTTTTCTCCGAATAATATGTGCCCACGGTCCAACAAATAATTGCTGTGCCAAAATTCCGACAATGTGATCTTCCACTTTTCCGGCTAATTCCTTGGGAAATCTATCATTAATCACATAGCCATTTTGGGTTTCTCGTAATACATTGCAATACACGATATCTGCATTTTGGACTTTTGCATGAAGATACAACTGTTCACACATTTCAAGTTCTATCCAATCATCACTATCTACAAATAAAACATATTCACCACATGCAATATTTACACCTATGTTCCTTGCTCCACCTTGTCTAACATTTTCTTTCAAATAAACACATTTCACTTTATCTGGATACTTATGCTCATAACTCTGCATGATTCGATATGATTTATCAGGTGAAGCATCATTCACTACAATGATTTCAATTTCTTTCATAGTCTGATTAACACAAGAATCCAAACATCTATTCAGATATTTTTCCGCATTATAAACAGGAATGATAATACTTATTTTTGGATTATACACGTTCCTTACTCCCTAAAAACTATTTAATGAAAAGACTATCAAAGTCTACTCTCTCAAAGATCTCTAACTCTCCACCTCTTGTTGCATTGTATATTCTAAAATCATGCCTTCTAGAATATTCTTCCGCCTTACCGTATCCGGTTCTCCACGCATCATACTGTCTTTTCCATCCTGTTTCATCTAAAACAGTACTCTGTTCCAATTTCTTGGTGGCATTTGTATCCGTTTGATAAAAGTGGCTGCTCCCATTACTGCAGTCAACTCCTAATAAATAAATTTCACTAAATCCCATAAAGGCAGCTATTTGAAGCATATCGTAGGTAACTGTCAATGCACTATATACCCCACTTACTATATCTCCAGAAAATCTTATTTTTTCTTTTTCATATACGATGGATTGATAGGTATATGTAAAATCGTCATCTTCTATATCTTTTTGAAAGGTATCTGCATGAAAAGTAATCATCCTATTGCCATCGCTCGTCAACATATTTCTAGGCATGATCCGCATAAAATTATAGTCGACTATAACATAATAATCCGGTCTCCATTTCGTTTGCTGAAATAACTTAATAATCCAATTACTGCCAAAACAAATTTCGTTATTTTCTTTTAAAATATTCAAATCTTCAACCGTTAAACTCGGACCATTTCCAATAATAAAACATCTTTTGCCTTTATAAATATTTTTAAATTTTAATAATTCCTGATGTTTTCGTATTTTTGCTTCATACATATTCAATATATGAAATTGCAATGGATTCTTATTTAAAATCTCTCTATCCATTTCAGACTGTACTTCTGACATAAGTAGAATATTGGCTTGTAACGGCACTTCTTTTAAACTAAGAACTGGCATCCCTTGATAATCCGTTAAGTTATATTTAGCATCTCGTATGAATCCTTTGACAATCTGTTCCTTATTATGTAATGTTAATACATTCAAAAAATTTTTTGAAAAAAAATTTTCTCCATAAATATACAAATTATCAAATTTATCTATTTCAAAACAAAACATCATTTCTTCATATGACTCGTAATATCCTTTTTGCATATAAGGAGCTGCAACACAATTATGAACGCCACTCTCATTTAACTGTTTTCCAATTTCATTCCTTGCATGATATGCAGAAATAATGACTGGTTCGTCATGATAGCATTTTAAGAACTCCTTGAAAGAAATAATTTTTATCCCTTCCATTTCCAGTCCAACTTTACTGTCGCTATTATCTACAATTGCAATGATATGGTCTTTACCTATGAACTTTATTACGCCATAGCAATTAATTCCTGCACCATATAAATATATCTCTTCCATTTTATCCAATATACCTCGGGTTTCCATCGTCCTTTTTAGAATTATAAACCTTCCTCGTTGTTCCGATATTCCATAAACTTCTCCATCACTTCTGCCATCGCAATGCTTTCTTTCCTTGTCAGCTTAAATTTCTTCTCTCCAAAACCATTGATACTGGAAACAAAATCACCTATTTCATAACGTAGACCATCCTTTAAAAATTTGGAAAAATATTTTTCGTTCTGACTGCTGTCTTCATAGCGTACTTCAAAAGAAGTTGTTTTCCACCATGGAGCATCTACGAGAATGTATCCCCTTGTCCCGGATACAATGAGCTGCCCTTCTGACTTTACACCGAGACCATTTTTAGATGTTGCCAATGCCTTTTCATAGGTAAAATAAACTTTTGTATAAATATCCAAGCCGTTAGCTGCTTTTTGACACTTGAATTCCATTTCCTTGTAATCTGTTCCAAGGATTTTAATGATCGGCAGTAATGTGTAGCTTCCCAATTCTGTAAAACTTCCTCCATACACCGTATCCGTTAACTCTCTATTAAGTGGATTTTCTAACTTAGTAAAGCATGCTTCTACATCACATACATTGCCGATTGCTCCACTCCGTATAACAGATATCAATTGATTGAAACCAGGACAGTAAGCGGTTTTAATGGCTTCCATCAAAACGACCTCTTTTTCCTCTGCCATCTGGTACAATTCCTCTGCCTGCTTCTTTTGTAGAACCATTGGTTTTTCACAAAGCACATGCTTTTTATGCTCTATCGCATTTTTGATATAATCGTAATGTGTTTCATGTGGTGAAGCAATGTAGACTGCATCTACTTCCTCAAAAAACTCTTCCAGATTGTCCGTATATTTGTTCATCTCAAAATGCTCTGCAAATCGTTTTGCACTTTCTACATGCGGATTGTACACTGCATCTGCATTGATACCGCTGACATATTTTACTTCCGGAATCATTCGACTCGCAATACGCCCTGTTCCAATAATTCCCAGACGAATAATGTTGTATTTTCTTGCCCGCAGCATCGTACTGGAAATATCTTTCGTTCTCTCTAAATATACTACTTCACAATAATCTTTTAGATAATCAAACACACCCGTCCAGTCAGAGCCGACCGTAAAAACATCTACACCATATTTGATAATGTCCTCTGTCTTTTGTCCTACATGGTCTTCTATAATGATCTCATCCGCAAAACCGGTCTTTCGCACATTTTCAATCCGATCCATCAGAGAATCTACTACATTCATTTTACCGCGTGATTCATCATAACGCTCTGTCGTTACTCCTACGATCAGATAATCCCCCAAATCCTTCGCACGTTGTAATAAGCGGTAATGTCCTTCATGGAATAAGTCAAAAGAACCATATGTGATAACCTTTCTCATGGTCATTCCCTGCCTTTCTGCCTTCGTTTATCTATTTTCCGGCTGACACTCCAGTGCTGTTACCGGATGTACTTTTCTCTTTTCTATCGGTGGTAATTCTCTATAATCGCCAAACTTAAAAGACAAATATGCATCATAATCCTTGATCCCCCAGAACACTCCATCTTCAAATTCCATTGGCTCACTGTTCTCATACCATTCACGCAAATATCCATACTCTTTATTTGGCGTAGGAAATGTCAGGATTCGCACCCACTTTGTTTTTTTTCGATTTCTCTTCTGTACATATTTGTTGAAATATCCATAGATCACATTTGCCGGAATATGGTCAAGCAACCGATACCAACTTTTCCAAAACGGATTTTTTACTGCCATTTTTCCTACCGGAGCCCACATCATTTTACGAATGCAAAAACACTGAAAATTTTGCAACGTTCTCACGCATTTATGATCCGACACCGCATCCAATGGAAAAACATCAATGAAAATCCCCTGTTCATAAGGCATATGTTCCTGATTTTCCCGCAAAAAAAGAGTATCTTTTCTTCGTAACTTACCATATCCCCACCGATACCCCGGTGTGTTCCTGTGGTCTTGAAAATAAAATCTGCTGTGATCCAGTTCCTTCTCACAGGCAATCCTAAATTTCTCATATTCTTCTCTGACTAATGCCACATCTGCATCGTCATCCCATGGAATATAGCCTTTGTGCCGAACAGCTCCTAAAAGAGTTCCTGCGATAATGTTATAATGAATTCCACAAAGGTTACAGATTCTGTCTACTTCTTTGAGCATCTCCAACTGTATCAGTTGTACCTGTCTTAGCTCTTCCTCTGTCAATTGATGTACTTTCATTCTTCTTCCCCTATTACACAATGATTCTCTTTTACCTTCTCAATTTGTTTAAAATAAACAAAAACCTTTTATTAGTTTTGTTGCAATAATTGATTTAATTTTAGCATATTTATACTAAATTTACCACTATAGCCAGTCTCCTTCTTCTACCCATTTACAGCCTCTCTATACCACTCCCACACTTCTTCCTGAAAGAAATAATCTTTCCCACAATCCAGTATCTGAAATTCTGGTTCTATCTCATTCCTGATATACTCCAAACACTGCTGATAGACCTCCTGGGTATTCATAGAATCCAAATACCATACGAAAAAAAAGCTAAGTTCATTCAAAAAACTTTGCTTATATACTTCGTAAATTCCCTGTTTTTTCAACTCCTGTCCAATCATCTGCCACATAACAAAACCATTCATCCAGTTTCGTTCCTTCGTATTAGACAAGGAACAGGCATTGTTGATCCTATGTATAGCTAAAATGTCATCCATATAAGAAATACGTTGTGCTCTTGCAAGAAGCATATATACAAAAAATCCATCTTCGGATGAACGAAAATCCGGGAACACATATCCACATTGTTTTACAAAATCTGTCCGGAACAACTTGTCCCATGCCCATCCTTTTGTAATCTGAAATATGCCTCCGCAATAAAGCGAAGCCCCACAAAAAATATCTTTGCGTTTAAAAAACAAATCCTCAAATGACCATCCCGGCAAACGCAATGCTCCGCTTTCTTCACAATGCTCTGCATAGCGGCAAATGACAATATCTGCCTCCATGCTTTCCGCTCTCGCATACATCTTTTCCAGCATATCTTCTTCAAAATAATCATCCGAATCCAAAAAAGACAAATACTTTCCCTGTGCATATCGCATGCCATGATTTCTGGCGACACCAGCAAACCTATTTTCCTGTGTCAACACTTTGATCCTGGAATCCTGCTCTGCATAATCCCTCAGAATCTGTAAAGAGCTGTCCGTCGAACCATCATCCACACAAATAATCTCTATTTCCTGCAGTGTCTGGCAACGAATGCTGTCCACGCACTGCTTTAAATATTTTTCCTCGTTATATACTGGTAAAATAACAGATATTTTAACCATATGCTGCACCTCTGCTTTCTGCTCCTGCAAAAAATCGCTCAGAATATCTTCATCAATGCATTCATGCATCTGTATAATGATTTCCACTTTGCCCATTTTTTCGTAACTCGTTCAATTTCATAATTTTTCTCCTTCCATGCGCGCGGAAAACACAACACATGAAAGCACCTGTCCTGTTCCCCGCTTTTATCTTTAATTGTGAATTGTGAAAAGCAAGGATTCTAAAACAGACGATGCATTTGTATACATCTTAGAAAAATAGAATAAATAGATGGATAAATCCGTTAGATATCTATGCTTATTGGCTTCATTATAACAAAAAAAGCACCTCTTGCCAATTCTTTTTTCCAGCGTTTACTTTTTCAATTGTCATATTTTCTAACATCTTTTATAATAACTATATTATGATCGTTATTTATTGGAGGCTGTGATGATCCCTATATCTGTTTGCTTGATTGCAAAAAATGAAGAAAAATATATTGGTGAATGTCTGCGTCGTCTTTCTGCCTACGATTGGGAAATCATCGTCGTAGACACGGGTTCTACCGATCATACGGTAGACATTGCCCGTACTTACACGCCTCATGTATATTTTTTTGAATGGATAAACGATTTCAGTGCAGCCAAAAACTACGCGGTCTCTAAAGCGACTAATCCTTATATTCTTACCGTAGACTGCGATGAGTATTTGGAAACTGATGTACAAACAGGTGCTCTTATCCGACAATTGACAGACCAGCTTACTCCAGATCAGATCGGCGTTGTCAGCCTGCTTAACCCTTCTGCTGATGTATCAAATTCATCAGACAATGCTGTTACTTTAGTCCATGACCATGTTGCCCGTTTTTTTCACAAAGACTATGCCCACTATGAAGGGGCTATTCACGAACAGCTTGTTGCGACGAATCCAAACAGCACGTTAGAATTTGTCCCCATCCCCCTTACTTTTTATCACAATGGCTATAGCTCTGTGGAATTAAAAATGAAAAAAACAGCCCGTAATATTCCTATGTTAAAAGAAGCCTTGAAGCAAAATGAGAACGATCCTTATTTATTATTCCAGTTGGGGCAATCTTATTTCGGACTTGCTGACTACGAACAGGCATTGCCTTATTTTGACAAAGCTTTATCTTTTGATCTCAATGAACAAGAAGAATATGTACAGACTTTAGTAGAATCTTACGGTTACTGTTTACTTTACTTAAAGCAATATTCCAAAGCCTTAGCGTTAGAAGGTATTTATTCTGTTTTCTCCAAAAGGGCAGATTTTGTTTTTTTAATGGGACTTATCTATATGAATAATGCTATGTTTGACTTGGCAATCCATGAATTTTTAAAAGCCACTACAATTTCTAATTATGCTGTGGATGGCGTAAACAGTTTTTCCGCCTTTTATAATGTGGGCATTATTTATGAATGTACGGGAAATGTAAAAGAAGCCATTCGATACTATAAAAAATGTGGAAAATACGAACCGGCACTCCAAAGAATTGCCGCTCTGAAATAAGAAAGGCACGGTTTATTCGTATGAATGAAATTATCTGTTATACCAACTATCTGCCGGAAGGCACCGAACAGAATATCTCTTTTATGGAGCTTCTTCTCGATGACAATTGGGCAAATGGTGAGATCCACTGCCCTGACTTTGTTTATCATGAAGTTGGAGCACCAAACACTCGCCTTACCTCCAAACAAAATTATGAATTTCTATTACGTGCAACAAAAAAATATCCGTTACGCGCTGTTGGAGTCGGTAAAGATAGTAACACTGCTGCTTCAAAACAAACGACAGCAGGCACAAATAACTCAGATACTAACGTTGCATCTTTCCGCACCGACTGTTATGTCACAGGAAAATATCAGCAGGAGCTTCTGGATGCCGGATATTTCAATCCAGTCGTGGAAACACTGCTTGCAACCATTCCTAAACTTCCTGAACCTGAGGAAGCATATTCCTGGCTTGAAAAAATGATTTCTCGGTCGGAAGAATATTATGAGATAGATGATAATACCCGTCCCATTCTAATCTATATGGGATCGGATATGTGCTGTAATACTTTGAACCTTTTTGCTCTGGAACTGGCAAATGGCTTTTTAAAGCGCAAACAAAGAGTAGAAATTTTTGACGTGGAAAAAGAAGGAAATCAGGCACTCACCAAATACATCGGGCAGCATTTTAAGGCTGTTATTGGTATACAGACCTATGTTTTCTCCATTATGATGCAGGACAAGACGACCAATCTCCATGATTTGATCATTGGTCCAAAGTTCAATCTCTTCTTAGACCATCCTGCATGGTTTAAAGATCATATTGCTTCTGCTCCAAAGGATTACTATTTGTTGAGCCATGATCGAAATTATACTGCCTTTGCTAATCAATATTATAAAAACATAAAAGGCTGCCTTTACTTTCCCCCGGGAGGTGCATTACCAGACACAAAATCCCCGTTGCAAAAGCAGTATGATATTACTTTTATTGGAACTTACCGTGATTATCGCGAACGCTTAAAGACGATTTCCTCCTATGAGAGAAGCTATCGCTTTTTAGCTGCACGTTTCATAAATATTATGAAAAAGCATCCGGATTATCCTGCTGAAAAAGCATTAAAAAAAGCCTTGGAATATTATCAGATAGAATTGGATGATCATGCTTTTCTCGATCTGTTTTATAAAATGAGCCAGTGCTGTTTTGTAATTATGCTCTATTATCGCGAAAAAATTATACAGACTCTGCTTGATGCCGGCATCGAAATCCACGTCTTTAGTGAAACATGGAAACAGGCTCCCTTTGCAGATCACAAATGTCTGATCTGCCACTCCGAGCTTGATGCCCGAAAGAGCTTAACGATCATGCAGCAGTCCCGCCTTTCTTTGAATATCATGTCCTGGCATAAGGATGGACTTACAGAAAGAGTTCTCAACGCCATGCTCTGTCAATCAGTAGTATTATCTGACAAGAGTACCACATTGGAACAAGATTTTATGGACGGCAAAGACTTGATACTATTTGATCTGACCAAATTAGAAGAACTACCTTCTCTTGTAAACAATCTGCTTTCTGATCATGAAAAATTGCAGCAGATTGCCCTAAGTGGTTATCGAAAAGCAAGACAAAACCACCTATGGGAACATCGTGCAGAGCAGCTTTTAAAAAAAATAGATGCAGACTAATTTTGTCTGCATCTATTTAAATTTTCCACTAACCTTGTGTTTTCTTCTGTTGTTCTGACTGCAAGGCGTATGAAATCCTTTCCGTCAAAGGCCTTCTTTGAACTCAGATCTTTAATCAATATATTTTTTTCTAATAGTTTATCTGCCAATTCACGAGAACTTCCTTCTTTTAATCGACACATAATATAATTCGCCTGAGACGGATAGACCTCAAATAACCCCGTATCTTCAAGTGCTTTTCGGAAACGTTCTCTCTCCTGTGCGATCAACAGACAGGCTTCTTCATAGTTCTTGCGATACTTCTCAAATATCTGCAGGAAATATTCGCCAAAGGAATTAATATTCCACACAGGGAGCAATTCGGAAACCTCTGCCAAATATTGTGTATCTGCTGAGCATAAAGCCCCCAAACGACATCCTGGTACTCCATAGCTTTTACTAATGCTCTTTATTACACGTAAATGTGGATATTTACGCAATATCTCATCCGCAATCAGAGTGTACTTTAAGCTCGGATCTGCAAAATCAGCAAAGCTTTCATCAATAATGACTTTTTGCCCTCTTGCACCGCAAATTTCTATTAGCTCTTTCATATCCTTTTCAGGAATAAAATTACCTGATGGATTGTCTGGATTTATCACAATGACCGTATCTGCTTCTTTTGAAGCGGAAATGATATCAGCTGCCGTATATTTATAATTATGTGCTGCACTGTCAAACAAAATATGTTCACAGGATTTAAAGCATCTTATATATTCATGAAAAGCAGGCATTGTCAAAAAGACCTTTCCTGTCATCCTGCTTCCAATCACATTGATCAGCTCTGCTGCACCATTACCTGTTATCACATATTCCTCCCCACATCCAAGCAGACACGCCATTGCCGTATTGATGATCTTTTGCCCAGATGGATATTGGGTTAACAACACATTACAATTATGCCGCATCTCATTTTGCATAGTGACTGTTGGAAACCACGGATTTACAAGATAACAGTAATCTGTCACATTTTTGAATCTCCAATATCCGCCAAAACGTTTTTGATACTCTTCCAGACGATTTTCTTCATTAAACATGGTCTCCGCAATTTGCAGATCCTGCGGTGTATCTATTTCATACCATTTCCTTCCGGTAATATCAAATGCTTTTAAATTGGTGTTATTGATGTTGGTAATGATCTTCAGTACCATTTCATAATAGGAATTTTTTCCGCATGTCTTTATGTATGCTTCCAGAAACGGATAGTACCAATTCTTGAAAAATTCTTTTGAAATCTTATAAATATTTACCGTCTTATAGTATTCATTGCAATTGTCCCATTTGAAATGACTTTTATCGATAAAGGAAGTTACATCATCATCCTGTGAAACGGTAGTAACAGTTCCATCCATCCATTCTTCAAATCTTGCTACTGCCACCGTATTACTTCTTTTATCCTGTACCATATCTTTGATGATCGAAATATCAAAAATCAGATCGCTTTCAAACAAAATCGTATCATCTTCCATCATCTGTTCTGATGCCAGAAACAGAGAATGGATATTGTTCGTTGTATTGTAATTCTGATTATAGATAAAGGTTACTTCCATATCATCGCCGGCAGCTTCTATTGCATGCTTTTCAAGCTTTTCCGCACAATAGCCATCTACAATGACCACTTTGCGTATACCCGCAAGACGTATAGAATCAAATATACGTTCCAATAGTGTCTTTCCTGCCACACGAACCATACATTTTGTGGAATTTTGAGTATATTTTCCCAGCCGTGAACCCATACCGGCCGCAAGAATAAGAGCCTGCATCCTATGACCTCCTTTGTAAAATAGAATAGTATCTATCTGTCTCTTTATCAGCTTCTTCACTATTCAGCTTTGGCATAAAACCGGAGGCTATTTCGTCAAACCCATTTTGACAGAATATCTCATGTAATTTCGCGTATTCATCAACGGTTCTGTAAAGTGCATCATATTCTGATTTCAATGCCTGTGAATAGATTTCCTTTAAAGTTAATCTTTCTTCCAGTCCTACCGTATCAAGGAAGTATATCGTGCAGTTATCTGCAAGCAAGGCTAACAGCTTTTCAAAGTATTTTCTTAAATCGCTATCATTAATATACATGCACACATATGACATGATAACAACGTCTATCTTTCCATTTTTCTCATCATAAGAATCGATAAACTGTTGGAAGGAATTACAAACAAATTGATAATTTTTCCCTTGAAATCCTGCACATCTTTCCTCTGCGATCCCAATCATTCCAGAAGAAAAATCAATGCCCGTATATTTTCTACATATAGGAATGATACTTTCTGCCCATCTTCCTATTCCACATCCAAAATCAGCCACATAGGATTTCTCTGTTACCTTAAGCTTTGGCAATACCAATTCTTTTTCTATGCGATTCCAATCCTCAGCGTATTCCGGATTTTGGTCACCTAATAATACTGCCGTATAAGGACATGCCATTTCATGGATTCTTTTCGCTCTGGCATTATACAATTTTTCTGTATTTTCCGTATCGATATCTACTTTTTCTCCATATATACGCCCTGCATTACTGGTCTCTTCTGCCATCTCTTTCTCTCTTTTTGCCTGCATCACAGCCTCATCCTGTTTTTTGTAAAATGGATAATCATGGTCTGCTGTTCCTCTTTTCGGAGTCATATAGTCATCCCCATATAATACCCTTAAAATACCCTCATAGCCTACCGGAACAGGTATCATAATATTTTCAAATGGCATCAAAATGCTTTCATCATACCACTCTTTTTTATATTTATACTCCTTGTCTTCATTTAATTTCCACATGAGAAGTCCCAGTTCCTGCGATTCTCCTTCTTTATAAAGACAACACAGACTATCTGCAAGCCGTAACATCTGGTTCAATAAATTCTTTTCCCTATCTATTTTTACCCTGCATAGTTCTTCCAGTTTCTGCAATATTTCTTCGCATTCGTTCCTCTTCTCTGCATGATATAAACTGATTGCACCCCACAAATACTTCATGATCAGATTGAGTACTGCTTCTTCCTCCTTATCAGCCGGTACCCAATCTAATGGAAATATATCTACTCCCACCACATAAGGGCATCCATGAAATCGAAACAAACGCTCGGATCCTGTATTATAGTTATCCGCATTGACCACTCTTCCGAATGACTGATCCCATGAAGCTGTTTTATCGGAAGCAGCATTAAAAGCAATCCAGCCATCTGGCAATTCATCCTGCACAACCGCAAAAAATTTCTGATAATCCTCTCTTTTCATTGCAATGTCAACATCATCATCCCATGGAATATAACCTTTATGTCGAATTGCTCCCAACAGAGTTCCACTATCCGCGAAATATTGTATTCCATGTTTTTTACAGATTCTGTCTATTTCCATCAACACTTCTATTTGTGCTGCCCATGCACATTTCATCTTTTTTTCAACGAAAAAACCTTCTCTGACCTCATCCTGAAAATAATCATCTGAAAATTTTTGTTGTATTTGTGCTATTTCCATCATTTTTTCTGCTGTCATTTCCCTTCACGTCCCTTCCCTCGGATTCACTTATATGCTGTATTACTTTTATACCATGCCGTACAGAACCTGTATGATCGTATCTACTCTGTTCCGATAGGTATGCGCTTCTCTCACTTTCCTATATCCATTTTCGGCAATCTCTTTTCTTTCTCTGTCATGGGAAAGATAATATTCTGCTTTTCTCATTAAATCCTCGTAATCCGAGTAATATACATAATCTTCTCCTGCCACAAAATGCTCCGAATAATCCGCCTGATAATTGCTGAGCAAAAATCCACCGCTTCCCATAATTTCAAAAGAACGTAATGGAATGCCGGTCAATATGCTCTTCAAGGAAATATTCAAATTAATCTTGGAACATTTGTATATGATAGGCGCTTCCTCTAATGCTTCCGCTTTTCCTCTATTGTTCACTTTCGGAAGATATGGAGTGTTATCATGCGTATATAGATCCACTTGATATTTTTCCGAAAGCATTTCTAAGATTTCTCCTCTTTCCAATGCAGTCACATGCCTTGCTAAAAAGTAATGTGCATACACCCACTCAAAACTTTCAAATCCATCCGGATTCCTTTCCAATGGACACACTCTCATCATATCCTGCACCATTTCCGGACGAAGTGCATTTTCTAATAAAAATGCACCATAAATGCCCTTCTGTGCCTGTATACATCCATCCAAATATCCTTTTGTATATGCGGATATTCCATTTAATTTATCATAAAACCTGTTCTTTTTTTCCTGATAAGTAGAACCAATAAAAGAAATCTGCGTATCGTATTTTTCATGCATTTCTTCTGTCAGACAATAAGTATCGTATCTTTCCACCGGTGCTGCCATCGGCAGATAGTATACCGTCTTCATTCCCCGACTCCACAAATCCATACAAGTTCCTTTATCAAAAACAAAAACATAATTATATGGAAAAGATAAGGTATTAGAATATAGTTGTATGAAAGGACTGTCAAAAGTCCACGATACATATTTCACTTTGCATGCATTACACGCAATGGAGATTACTGGAAAGTAATTAAAAGAAAATACAAAATCATAACTATCCTCCGCTAAAAACCGAATCATCTTTTCACACAGTTCCTGATTTAAGCGTGTATTTTCTTTTTCCCTTGGGAATGGATAATATGTCACATCCCAGTTCCGCCGTCTGAATTCTTCTATGATGTCTATCTGCCCAAAACTTTTCCATTCCATGAACAGAATCTTCATGACCACCTATCTCCTCACTAATCGTCGTTGGTTTCCAGGTCAATTTCACTATTGTTAAAATATATATTCTCATAAATAAACAAATCACAGATGGAAAAAGGATACTGCTGTTTCCACGCAATGTAGTTGAAAAGATTAGCGCCTAACAACTTCCCTTCACAAATTTCATCCCACCATGCTTCCATCACTTTACATAGTCTGTCATCTCTGTGGCTTCTTACCATAACGCGGTCATCTATGAGCCCATTATGTTCCGGATAGCCTTCTTTTTGATATTGATTTACTCTTTTACGAATGGCGATATTAAAGTCATCCTTGAGCATATGAGTAATAGACATACTCTGATAGATACAGTCTTCTACAACCTGTGGGAAACTTAAAAAGCCATTTCCTTCTCCATATATTTTACAAAAACGGAATATGTCTCCTACAATAACCATATTCGATTTTATCCATATGCTGAAGTCATAGTCGGCTAACAGCTTATGCGCCATGATCTTATATTTATATTCCAATACTTCATCAGCCAGATCTTCCGGGTTCTCTATGGCACGATACTCCCATACCCCTTCTTTTGTTCCCCATTTATCCTGCTGGTCTGTAAAACAGATATAGTCTACTCTCGCACTGACCTTTTTCGGCTGTTCCAGCTTTTTTTCTCCTATGAGGCAAGTATATACGACCCCTTTTCCTTCTCCTAAAGAAACTTCTTTTTCTTTTGGAAATGCCTTCTGACGTTCCTGATGCAAACGATACTGTACCTTCGCGTTCTCTATACCAAGATCAATGATCATTTTACGATAAGGCCCTTGACGGAAAATCTTTTCATCTTCACCCATAGCAGTATATAATGCCTTATAGCTGCTCTCAAACAGTCTAAGAACTCGCTCACAACCAGCCATATCCTGTCGATCTACTGCATCCTGTAAAGCTTCCTTATAAATTTCTGGCATTTCCTGAAATCCAAAATTAGACCGACTTCCTATACAATCCCAGAAAGAGTTCCCCATTGTGCATTCGATCAAATTGCAGAGCTCTGCCATCGGAAAATTTTCTGCTGTTATCTTTTCATTCTTAATAGCCCTTCTTACCTTTTCTACCAAATTAATAACATTCTCGTTTACTTTAATCATATCATAATACCACCTATTATTTTAAGTTCATAATTTCCAGCATCGTATCCAAACGATTCCGATAAGTATGATATTTTTTTACTTTTTCATATCCGTTTCTAGCTATACTCTGCCTTTCTTCTTCATGCGTCAGATAATACTCTGTTTTATTCATTAAATCCTCATAGCTATCGTAGTAAACAAAATCTACTCCCGGTTCAAAGAAATCCAAAAAGTCCTCTTGATAATTGGTAAGAAGAAATCCTCCACTTCCCATGATTTCAAACGCACGTAATGGAATTCCTGTACGAATGGAGCGTAAAGTAATATTAAGATTAATCTTAGAGCACCGAAAAATAAAACAGGATTCTTTTTTACTTCCTGCCTGCCCTCTGTTAATGATCTTTGGTAGAGATGGCGTTTTATTCCTGGTATACAAATAAAATTTATATTTCTCCGAGAGCATCTCAAAAATTTCCTGACGTTCCATTGCTGTTATACATTTTGGCATTAATACTTGTCCATAATATTTTTCATAACCAAAATTTACATTTTCTCTCATTCCCACATTCTCAGCTTGCCGCAGTTTTTCCATGATATCCGGAGTCAGCATCTTTTCTAGCAAAAGATTGCCATAGATCTGTTTCTGCGCCATCATCAGTCCATCTACGTACCCTTTACTGTAGCTGTCCAGACTTTCCAATTTTCTATAGGTACTGAATCTCTTTTCTGCATAAGTAGATCCAATAAAGGCTATAGGTACAGAATACACTTCTTCGATTTCCTCATCCATTTGATAAGAATCAAATTGATCCACATTCGCTGCCAATGGCAGATAATATACGGTATCAATCCCTTTATTTTTCAGCTCCAGATAATCTGCTTTATCAAATATAAATATATAGTTATTGGGAGATACTACAGAGCAATGCCATATAGCCAGCACGGGGCTATCGTATACCCATGCTGCATATTTGACTTTACATACATTACACGCAATAGCAATATTAGGAAAATAATTCCATGTAAATACAAAATCATATTTTGTCTCTGACAATTTCTGTATAAGATCCTGCTCAAGTCGTTGGTTTGAAAATCCATCCTCTTTTCTCCCCATCCAGTACTGATCTACTTCATATCCACGTCTGGCAAATTCTTCCTGAATATCCTGACTGCCAAAGCTTTCCCACATGATATATAACACTCTCATCGGCTTTCTAACACTCCTTTATCTGTGCTAATATGAACTGCATTCTATCTTTATAAGTGTGCGCAGCTTTCATCTTCAAATAGCCATTTCTTGCGATTTCTCTCCGCTCTTCTTCATGGCTCAGATAATAATCTGTCAGACCTAGCAGCTCTTCCTGACTGGTGTAATATACATAATCTACTCCTGGCTCAAAATATTCCAAAAAGTCCTCTTGATAGTTCGTGAGCAAAAATCCACCGCATCCCATAATATCCATTGCCCGTAAAGGGATACCGGTCTGTATACTACGAAGCGTCATATTTAAATTTATCTTCGAATTTTTAAAAATAACAGGCATTGTTGTCACATAGTCTACCGGGCCACAATTTTTAACGTGCTCCATATCAGGAGTAGCCTCCGCCGTATATAAATTCACCTGATATCTTTGTCCTAATAGCTCCAGTAACTCGGTTCTTTGTTCACCAGTTATTTTTCTTGCCAAAAAATAATTTGCATAGATCCATGCATCACTTTCCCACTCATCCGCCTCTTTCTGAATAGGACAAACTCGCTGCAGCTCCATTAAAATATTATCGGTCAATAAATCTTCCAAGATAAAACTGCCATATACTTCTTTTTGCATATTCATGATCGCTTTCAGATAACCTGCTGTATAATCATTAATATTCTCGAAATATTGAAAGAAGTTCTGTCTGTCTTCCGTATAAGTCGAGCCAACAAAAGAAATATCGGATCCATAACATGTTTTTTGCTCTGCCGTAACTTCGATATGATCATAAACATCTACTGGTGCTGCCATAGGCAGATAAAAAGCATGTCTTATGCCATGCCGCTTGAAATTCCAATATAATGCTTTATCAAAAAAGAAAATATAATTGGTATCTAACATCGTATATTCTGAATAAAGAAGCAAGTAAGGGGTGTCATAGATCCATGCCGCATATTTTACATTGCATTGATTACATGCCTTTGCCGCAATTGGAAAAAAATTAAAGGAAAAAACAAAATCATATTCTTTTTCTTTTAATCGTTTTACCAGATTCTGATATAGCGGCTCATTTTTACGCATATTTTCTTTTCCAAAAGGCCACGAAAACAAATCTACTCTGCAATCTAACTTACGAAGTTCTTCTATTACATATTCATGTGCAAAGCTGTCCCATTCCAACATTAATACATTCATATCTCTCTCCATACGAATCTCGATTAATTATATAAAAAAAGGAGCTGGAATTTCCAGCTCCCTTTCATACACTTTATAAAGTGCTGTACTTCGCAAATGTATAATAATTTACTGAAGTAAGGATAATACACCCTGGTTAGCCTGATTAGCCTGAGCCAACATAGCCTGTCCTGCCTGAGCAAGAATCTGACTGTTAGAGTAGCTAACCATTTCTGTAGCCATATCTGTATCACGTACACGAGATTCAGCTGCTGTTGTGTTTTCAACGATGTTATCCAAGTTGTTGATTGTGTGCTCTAAACGGTTCTGAACTGCACCAAGTGCGGAACGCTGAGAAGCAACGTTTTCAAGAGCTGATTTAACATTATTGATGAAAGATGCAACTCCATCATATGTTGTAGCTGCCTTCCAATCTTGAGAAGCAACCTTAATTTTGCTAGCGTGCATATCAGAAATTTCAACACTCATAATTTCGTCTTTTTCATTACCGATCTGGAAAGAATATGTAGCTGTAGCATTTAATACTTTCTGATCATTGAATTTTGTTGTATCAGCAATTCTATCGATTTCAGATACTAACTGGTTGATTTCGTCAGAAATATAACCTTTCTGTGTAGAAGTATAAGTACCGTTAGCTGCTTTTACAGTTAATTCGTTCATTCTCTGAAGCATATCAGTAACTTCGTTTAAAGCACCTTCAGCTGTCTGTACTAAAGAAACAGCGTCCTGAGCGTTTGTAGAAGCCTGATCAAGACCTCTGATCTGACGTCTCATTTTTTCAGATACGGAAAGACCAGCTGCATCATCTGCTGCACGGTTGATTCTGTAACCAGAAGATAATTTTTCTGTCTGTTTTGCCTGAGCGCTTGTTGTGATACCTAACATTCTGTTAGAGTTCATAGCTGTAAGATTGTGTTGTACTACCATAATATTATTCCTCCTTGAATATGTAGTGGCTTCCATGCCACTATGCTTTTGTGTAATGTTTGACTTCGGACCGTACGCTTCCTTTGTCATTCATTAGTTTACTAAGTAATTTGTTTTACTTGTATATTATATCGGAGCATTCTCCAAATACTTTATACCTTTTTGCTAATTTTTTTAATTTTTTTTATTTTTTTTTGTCTAAAAATTGTGGCATGACTACTTGCGACTGATTCATGCTTCGGTAATAATCAAAAGCGACCTTGGAACTTCTTCTGCCTTTTTGCAATTCCTGCTTTCTTTTTGCAAAGAACTGTTCCACAAGAGCTTTATTTCTTGCTTCCTGTGCCTGTATAGATACACTCTTTTCTGTCACATCCGTGATCAGCTTCTGCAAAGCTGCAATCTGTATCTTATATCGTTCTTTTCCTGCGGATAATTGCTCTTTGATACGCTCATATAAGCTTTCAAAACCTTCATCCAGCTTTTTTAATTCATCGATAAGTACGCCTTTATCCGTTATGCACGCATCAAACTCTTCATCTAATACCATTTCTGCTTTCAAGATCTGTTCCTGACGCTTATTCACTTCTTCAATTTTGCAAAGTACATCCAACTTTTTATGCAGGCTTTCTTCTAAAATCTGAAGATAATTTTCTATCATACTTTACCTTTCTCTCTATTCATACGCATAACTTCTTTCCATGTATCACGTACAGAACGAAGATGTTCACATACTTCCTCAAGAATCTCTTTATCCTTTTTGATATTTGCCTCAACAAGGCGTCTGTCCAAATACACATAAACATTCTCGAAATTTTGCGCCACTGGATATTTCATATCCAAAGTCTCTCTTAAGTACTGTATGATCTTTGATGCCTTTTTAATATTTGTATGAGCTTTTTCTATATCATTGTGCTCAATTCCTATGATTGCCATATTGCAAAACTTGATCGCACCTTCATAAAGCATAAGTGTAAGTTCTGCTGGTGAAGCCATCATCACCTTGTTATTATTATATTGTTCATATGCGTTTGATAGAGCCATTTTCTATCAACCTCCTAATAAGCTTGATACTGCGCTCTGGTTAGACTGCATTTTTGCAAGTGCTGTCTCCATTGCTGAGAATTTACTATACCATCTATCCTCCAAAGCAGTTAATTTGTCTTCCTGATCCTGGATTTTCTCAGTATAGTCTTCATAATCTTCCTTCATCTTTTTGTCATCATAGAAAGAACCAAAGCTTCTGATACCTTCTACACTCTTTGACTGATTATTCAATTCTGTATACAGATTCTGTGTTAATTGTGAGAAGAAAGAAACTACCGTATCCGGATCCGATGCAATCATTGCTTTTAATGTATTCTCACTGGAACTTACTGCACTATCGTCCTCGTCGCCGTTAATGTGGTATGCGTTTCTTTCATTTTCTTCTGCTGAGAAATATCCTAATGTCTCAATTCCAAAATCTGCCAAGTACATCTGTTTACCATTGACAGTAACACCCTGCAGCATAATAGTCTTCATTGCAGAAGAGATTGTAGATAAGTTGGAATCTCTACGCAAAATGGAATCTTTGATCTTTGTCTCCCACTTTTCAATTTCAGAATCAGACATTTCTTCTTTTTCATCATCTGTCAGTGGTTCATAGTCACTTGCTGACTCAGCATTATACAAGGAATCCATCTCATTGATCAAACTATTGTATTCTTTGAAGAAGTTCTTGATCATATCATAGATACCATCCGTATCCTGTCTGGTCGTTAATGTTACTTCTTCTTCACTTTCCTGGAGTGCAGTAATGGTCAGACCATTGACTTCAAAAGTATTGCTGCTTCCTTCATACACTACACCATTTAATGTGATCTTGGCATCCTGAGCTGCTGTTTTATGAACCTCACTGCCTGTCAGAGTACCACTGTTATAGTCCGCTATGATGCCCTGTGCTGTTGCAATTTTCTCATCCCACTCTGCTGTAACTTCATCGGTAAGCATTGTGCTCGCAGTAATATTAGAAGGATCACTCAGATCTAAGTACTGCTCTACCTCTGCCAGAGACTGGTTGGTCGCGTCAAGAGCAGCTTTTTCTTTCTCATACTGTTCAACCGCTGTCATTTTTTCCTGAAGGCTGGCTAATTGATTTTTATCATCTTCACTTGCCTCGTCACCAGCAGCTTCGATAGCAGCTTTTAAATCATCAATCTGAGTCTGTAAGTCTGCTTTATTCGCTACTGCTGTGTCGATATCCTCACTATATTTGTCTGTGAAAGCAGTCTTGCTCGCGTCCACTGCATCCTGCTGTGTCTGCTGTGTTTCCAACAAGCTTGTTCTCTTACTGATATAAGAAGCCAAACGTGTAGCTACATCTGCATCAATCGCTGCCTGCTTTTCATCCGCAGTCATATCGACATAACTCTGATATTCCGCAATCGCATTGTTATCATAAGCAAGAATACCTAATTTGTTTAATGCATCCGTACCATCTGCATTTGCAGCTGTAATGGTGAAATCACTATCCTTACCACTGCTCTTAGCAGCAATGTGTAAACGTTTATTTTTTTCATCAAAATTTGCTTCTACTCCGGCTAATTTCAACTTATTTACAAAGTCATAAACTGTCATACCTGACGTTACGGTAATATCTGTTGATTTTCCATCAGTAGTTAATGTGATCGTACTTCCTTCTGCAATACCAAGATCGGAAAGTTTACTGCTCTTTGTCACATCACCGCTTATTTCTGCACCTGTCATATATGCAGTTGTTGCCAGACGATTTACCTGCAAGGTCTGTGTAGCATTCATAGCGTCATCACCGGTTACAATACTTGCGATGGAAGAATTTGATATATCAGTAGTTTTTTTGCTATAGTCTGTTGCAAATCTCATGTTTGAAAGAGTGCTATTGAATAATTTATAGATCTTGGAGTTCAACTCTTTCCATGCATCCTGCTTCCATTCTAATTTTGTCTGCTGTTTTTTAACTTTTTCTGATTTTGTTTTTTGAGCCTTTACTAACTCAGTAATGATAGACTCTGTGTCCAAACCAGAATTCATACCTGTTATTCTAATAGGCATACTTTTTTCCTCCTATCTTTATCTCACTTATCTTTTCTCATCTACAAGAATTCCTGCTAACTCCCAAACTTTAGCAATCATATCCAAAGTCTTTTCCGGTGGCAGTTCTTTGATGACTTCTTTCGTATCTTTATCAATAATCTTAATAGTCACCCTGTTTGTTGCCTCATGAACACCATAAACTGCTTCCGAATTACCAAAGCTCTTATTGAACTGCTCAATTGCTCTTTTTAACTGTTCATTAGAAAGCTGTTCTGAGACTGTCGCATTTTCCTTCGTAGAAGCTGCATTACTAAGTTCTACATTGACTGCTTTAGATGCTGTAGCGTACTCTCCTGTTTTGGCAGTTGATACATCCGTGTTCTCAACTGTCTGCACTGACGTTTGTACTGAGCTCTGCACCTGCGTTCCATTGTTTGCATTGATTCCCTCAATAACCATTGTCATTCACCTCCGTGTGAAACCATAAACCTGTTTTCCATTCATCTGCCCCAGTTAGGGCTTTGTTATTTTTATCGGAATTTTTTTGCTTTTTTTTAGTATTTCATCAAATTTTTTGTTGTTTTTTGAGTATTTTTATGCAATCTTAACGATTATTACAATAAATCCTGCAGTCCTTCCATATTTTCTACATTCATTGCTTCTTTATTTGCTTCCTGTATCTGCACATACACTTCTTTACGATATACCGGAACTTCTCTTGGTGCACTAATTCCAAGTTTTACCTGATCGCCCTTTATTTCAAGTATAGTGATCTCCACATTGTTATTTACAACAATGGCTTCATTCTTTTTTCTGGATAAAGCTAACATATCAGTCTCCTTTCTACTCCACGCTGTTCTTTTTTGCCTGTAAAATTTCATAAATCGGATACTTTACTTTATATTCTTCGCCCTCTACGATAATCTGCGCTGCCTTGCGTTCATCTGCATTAATAATGAGCGGTGCCTGTAAATTCACACTGATGTTTTTAATATCCTTTGGAACACTTACGGTCACAAGTACAAAAAGATTGTCCGGTGTAATTTCACCAAGTGGCTGCAAAAGTTCATCCTCAACCTCCGGGTTATACTCCGGTGCTACATAGAGCGGATCCATGACCGGCAAAGCAAATGCAGGTTCATCCAATGACTGTAAGTAACGAATCCCCGCTTTCACTCCCTTTTCTTCATCATAGACTAATGCAAACTTCTGTAACTGTGGAAATCCAATAATTCCTTTTTCGAATGTGATAATTTTTGATTCTTCAATATCCACTTCCCCAAATACTCTTGTCTCAATATGCATAGTTTAACCCATACCTTTCTTATTCAGTCTATTATTTTGCTGCTTTCTAATTGTAAATATATCCGTATACATGGAACACCAAATATACGGATATATTTTGTAATACGGTTTAAATAAAATTCAATAATGAATTCTGCATAATCTTACCAGTTGCCATCAAGGAAGCCTCGTAAGTAAGCTCCGCACTATTCAGTTTGATCGCCACCTCGGTAATATCCGCATCTTCGTTTTCAGATTGCAAAGTTTCAAATGTAGTCTGCTGGGACATCAAACGACTTTCGATAAGATCTAATTTTGCACCTCTTGTACCACAATTGGTAAGCGCAACGTTTGTCTGATTCAAAAATCCCTGCATTGCAGTAATACCTGCTGTAAACTCTACTTCTACATTTTCTTTAATTAATGTCTGTGCTTTATTTGCTGCGTCTAATTGTGCCTGCAATGTTGCCATTTTTGTATCATAATCTGTATCCGATTCAGAAAGACTTTTCATCGTATCTTCCAACATGCTGATGGTCTTTTCAATATCTACCATCTGCTGCATAGCTGCTACCAGATCATCTACTTCTCTACCAATATCATGTGTATAGCATTCATCTGCAGTAGTATTGATTTCAATGGTCTGATTAAATCCTACATCATATTCCATACTCTGTCTGGAATGTCCATATTCTAAATAATGTGGATTATATTCAACCCCTTCCTCATCAACACAGTAGAAATAATGCTGCGGTCTTAAATCATTCTTTTCCCAGGATGATTTGGAATAGGTAATGCGGATTTCTCCTTCATCTTTACTCGATGTATTCACAAAATCTTTTGTATTTATAAGATTCGAATATACATTACTTCCTAATAAAAGTTCTCCGGTATCTGCAAGGAAGATTACCTTATCTTCATTTCCAGCTTTTGCAATTTCCTCATAAGGATCTGTCGTATCATAAGAATGTGCAATTTCTGCTGTATATGTCTTTGTTGCACCATATTCATTTGTATATTGAATGACCGGTGCATCTGCAGTATCATCTGTACAGTTATCATACGCAAGACGGATTCTATAGACTTGTGTAGAATTTACAGAATTCTGCTCTGTGATTCCGCTATAATCTGCCGTGTTGTAATTGCTGTCATTTAAATCGGTAATGCTTTTCGTACCAGTGCCACCGATTTTTGTATTGATATGTGTGATCTGGTCAATTACAGAGGCATCTAACTGTTCTGTGATCGTATATTTTTTTGTCGTAGCTTCCGTAAAACTAAGGGAAGTATCTGTTCTGTAACCGGTAAAGATATAACGTCCTGCATAATCCGCATCTCCGGTCGCATAGAGTTCTGAACGAAGTGCCTTTAACTGTTCAATAATAACTTCTCTATCTGTCGTTTTTAAACTTTCTGTAGAACCCTTTGTAACCTGTTCGATCATACTGGTCAAAACTGATGTTACATTATTCAAAGAATCCTCTGTTACTTTTAACCAGCTCTGTGCATCCGGAACATTCTTTTCATAATACTGTGTAATCTGGGACACGCTGCTTCTAAGGCGAAGTGCACGGATTGCAATAACCGGATCGTCAGATGGTTTTGTAATTTTCTTTTGTGTGGACATCATGGTATTTAACTTATCCTGTGTTACCTTATTGGCATTAATATTGGATAAGGAATTATTTTGCATGATTTTGTTTGTTATTCTCATGTATGCTCCTCCTTACACCTATACACCAGTCTCTAATATAAGTCTGTCGTATATTTCCGTAAAGGTCTGTATCATTCTGGATGCTAAATTATAACTATTCTGGAACTGCACCAGGTTCAACGCTTCTTCATCTGTATCTACACCGGAGATGGACAATCTCTGATTATTGATCGTTGTAGAAATATTGGTATAGTTCTCATAAAATGTATTGGCTGCATTTGCATTCAATGAAATATCAGAAAGGATACAAGTCAAAAAATCGCCTGCCGTACAATTTCTGAAGCTCATCTTATCTTTGCTGCCAAGCATCGTTGTCAGTTCTTCAATCACGTCATAAGCTGCTACACCATCAGCCTGATCTTTTTTCGTTGCAAGCAAATCTGCATTTTTTTCGATGGCAGAAAGGATATCAAAATTTTTAGCTGTCAATTTATAATAGCTATCTTCATCACTTCTTACAGAACCGCTGGTCGTCCACTGATCATAGCGAGCGCTGTCCGGCAGATCGTACTGTTCATCTGAAGTTTTGTAATTTCCTGTAAATAAGTTGCATCCTTTGTCTCCATTGCTGCTATAACCACTGCAAAGGATATCGTTAACTGCCTGCGAAAAGCTTCTGATCCACTCGTTCATCTGTGACATATAATAAGGAATTCCCTGATAGTCAACAGACTTTCCAGTATAAGCTTCTTTCCCAATAAGAGAGCTGTTCGCTGGAACATCACTTAATGTTTCATCAATATCAAAAACATAACAATAAGTAGTCTTTCCGGTAGCTGCATTATAATTTTGCTGGAACTCCCAACCTGTGTAATAGAACAGCTGGCTTCCAAATACTGCCGTTCCCTGTTCGGAAAGGTTTGTTTTATTCAAATCGGTAAGATAATCTGCTGTAACTTCTACTGTTACTTTACCTTTTCCTGCTTTAATGACTTTACCATTAAAGTACTCTTCGTTATTTCCATCTCTTAAATCCAAAAGTCCTTTTAAAGAACCTTTTTCATTATCACCAAGATTCAGTTTCTGACCATTATACCAAGTAATATCATAAAGACCATCCACATCACTCTGATGTACCTTTTCATTGCTTGTACGTGCAGTACACTCCAAAGTATAGTAATCACTTCCGTTTACAAGCATCTGATTACCTGCGATCTTAACAATGTAATTGGTTGCTCCTGTTTCTCTATCTGGATTATTGGAGTCTACCACATCGATCTCCGTTACTGATACATCTACAATTTCAGATAACTGATCTACTAAAAGTGTTCTTCTGTCACGCAGTTCATTTGCTGTACCACCAGTGGAAAGTTCTACTACGTTGATCTGTTTATTGAGTGTTGCAATTTCAGATGCTAAAGAGTTGATCTCATCTACTTTGATTTTGATCTCCTGATTAATGCTTCTCTGTAATTCTTCCAGATTACCTGCCAGATTGTTAAAATACTCGCAAAGACTGGAAGCAGTTCCAATAAACTGTGTCTTTGTAGATGTAAGATCTGGTGTTTTTTCTACTTCTGCAAGATTGGAGAGCAAGGTATCAAAAATATTTCTAAAACCTTCTGTGGTACTGTCATCTGTAAAATACGCTTCAATCTGTGCATAATATTCTTGTTTTACAGCATATTCACCAACTAAAGACTGATTGTTCCAATATTTTGTGTCGTAAAACTCATCACGAATTCTTTCAATAGCGATCGTATCAACACCAGCGCCCGCACAACCATAAGTAGTAAAGGTGCGGAGAGCTTCATATGCCTGTTGTATGGTAGTCTGGCGACTATACCCATCTGTATCTGCATTGGAAATATTGTTTGCTGTTGTATTTAAGGACGCATTCGATGCACGAAGTCCTGAAGAAGAAATAACTAATCCAAAAAATGTTGACGGCATTCTCTCTCACCTCCTATACTGCCAATGTTGATATAATATGTTCTAACATCTCATCTACTACGTTAATATACCGGCTCGCTGCATTATAAGCATTTTGGTACATGATCATATTGGTAAGTTCTTCATCGGAAGAAACACCAACTACCTGTTCTCTTGCACTTAATGCAGAGCTTACTGTAACCTCCTGGTTTTCATAGATTCCACGATATACATAACCGGAGTTTGCTACCTGTGCAACCAAATCCTCATAATATTCTTCCAAAGTTGTCTTTTTCTTTACGTTCGGATTCAGCGTATATTCTTCTGCTGAAAAAACAGCTTTCAAAGCATCTGCTTTTTCCTGATCGATCTCCTCATCCTTTTTACGGAAACTCAATAAACTTGGTTCCTGTAAAAGTTCCGGATTTACCTGAATATTTCCTACGCTGAACTTACCGCCATTATCGGCAATCTCTACAAACAACTCCCATGAGTTTTCTCTGTCTTCTTCTGCTCTGAAATCCTCGCGTAACACTTCGTTCATCTTCGTTGTAACAAGATGAATCAACTGATCAAATTCTGCTTCCAGATTCATTAATACGGACTGTGCAATATTGGTATTATAATAATCCTCATCTTCTAAATCTTCATAAGTAGCATAATGATCACCGCGGGCAAGAAGCATGCTCTTCAAACTTCCGATATCTGTATTGTTATCAGAGGAAATTTCTTTTTGCAGATCAAAGACTTCAGCACCTTCAATATCATATACTTTTTTGCCATTTTCATCATAGGACATCTTCGCATTGATATACCAGAATGGTGTATAAAATCCTGTCATTTCATCTGTTTGCAGTCCAATTTTATAGCAGTTTTCACCTTTTACAAAATCAGTGCCTTCAATCTGAACGGAAACCGTTGTATCTGCTGCCTCTTTGTATGAAATATTTGCATAAGTAGCAAGTTCATCCAAAATGGCGTTTCTTGTATCTCTTAAATCGTTTGCTTTTTCTATACCAGCGCACTCAATTCTCTGAATCTGCTCATTTAACAACACGAGCTGCTCACCGTAGGAATTGATCTTATCAACAGTCTGTTTGATTTGTGTATTTAAGTTGTTCTGATAATTCTGTAAGCCTTCATATACACTTGTAGCTCTTGTCAAAAAGATAGATGCATACTGTACAAGCATCCCCTGTGTGATCGCATTTCCAGGATCTTTTGCAAGCTCCTGTACGGATGTCCACAAATCATCAAAGGATTCCTGAAAAGATACACCATCTAACTCGCCAAGAAGTGTCTCTGCTTCTTCCATTGTTTCGCAGGAAACCTGATAAAAAGCACTTCTTCCTGACTCTCTTCTATATGTTTTATCGAGAAAATCATCTCGTACTTGTCTTACTTTGGAATAATATACTCCGTGACCAATCTGTTTATTGGACACAGATTCCGGATTAACTGACAGGGTTGTATATTCACTAGTTCCTAACAGAACCTGTTGTCTTGTATACCCCTCAGTATCAAGATTTGACATATTGTGCGCTGTTGTATTGAGCGCATTCTGACTTGTTCTTAAACCGGAAGCTCCAACGTATAAATTTGCCATTAAAGCCATGTCGTATCACCTCATTTTTCTACTGCTTCGCGTCAAATCTGCCTTCATTTACTCCCATCGCATCGTTGGTCGTATACGCACCTTTTGTATAGTTGGCAGTTGCCGGTGCTGCTTTCATAGACTGGAGAACATTCAAGTCAAACTCTACCATCTCTAATGCATTTTTGATAAGTTCACGATTTTGTTCATTGATCCGTTCCATCCGATGTACAACATCCTTTAACTTATCATGAACCTTTGCAAGCTTACCGCTCTCCTCTGGTCTGTCGCGTAGCATTTCAATTAAATTAACCAGTTTTAAATCTTTAACATCCTTGTTAATTACGTTGGCGATATCTCCAATAACTTCTTCTCTTTGTTTTTCCAAGTGTTGGATTCTTCCTACAACGATTTGCTCTTCATCCGTGATCTGCTGCAATGCAGCCAAGTCGCCTTTAATAATGACCGGCGTCTTGTTAGTTGATAATCCTACCAAAATTTCATATTCAGAAGCCTCTGCTTCCAAAACGCTAATTAAGTTCTCCATTAAACTAGCCAAACGGATTACCTCATTTCTTCATTATTATATTTTTTCCAGTAATTTATCAGCAAAAGATTCGTTGCTTACCTGATAGGTTCCAGCATGGATGCTCTTTTTAAGAGGAGCGATCAGCTCTTCACGAACATCGGATGTTGTTGCAACTGCCTGCTTTGCAACGCGATAATCTTTTCCCATCGTGGACAGTTCTAGTTGGTCGGAAACAGCCTTGCTCTTACTTGCAGTGCCTGCCTTTGTTGTACTGGTTTTGTATATTTGTTGTACCTGGTTATATGCTTCTATACGCATAATAGACTCCTCCTTCCCTGTACCTTGTCTTCTACATTAAAAACTTTAACTATAATGAATATCGGACTTTTTGACTTTTACTTTAGTTCTTTTTTAATTTTTTTCTTTTTCTCCCTCCAATTTCCGCATTATGCTATAATATATTTATTTAGATAATATCGTTGCAAAAGTAAAAGGAGAATCAAAATGAGTACCGAGCCAAAAAAAGAATCCGAACGCAAAAAACATCAGGCTGCCATAGAACAACGTCGAATGGAAGAAGGATTTCTTCCCCAATATTCCGATTTTTATTTTGAGAAAAAGCAAAGGGCAAGGAGCACATGGTTAGCGATATGGCTTTGTTTGATATCTTTTATTCCTGTTCCCGCCATCCTTTTTTTGCTGTATTATGCATTTGTTCAGAAATTCATTATGGAAAGACAGAAAATGCGTGGCATCCGCTTTGAGGAATCCGGAATTGTCAAGTTAACTGCTTATGGTGAAAAAACAGTCGTTCCTTATTCCTGGATAGAGCAGTCCGTCACTGCAAATAGAATCTGTTACAAAAAGACGGGGATGCAGATCGGAACTGGTATCGAAAAACTTGTTTTTCATTATGAAATCGGAGATTCTACAGCACAAAGGCATATAGAAGACTGTTATGCCTTCCTGCAAAAGCATCTATCCGTCAAGCTGCCGCCTTTTGAAAAGAAATGCTTTGGTCTACTGGATCGTAAATATTTTTATGAAAAAAGCCGTAAAAATCAGATCCTTTCTTTAATTTGTGCGGTCATTTTGTTCCGACTCCTATTGGGAACCTTACTCGCAAACAAAGCTTGCTGTATTTTCTTTTCTTCTGCATTCGCTTTATGGGAATGTTATTCTTTATATTTACTTTGCAAAAGTGGAAAACTTTTAGCATGCAATCAGGTAAAGCTAATGAAAATCTTTCAAGAGTATCCAAATGCGAAATTCGGATGGCGATATACCGGCTATGTCTACTTTGTTGTTACTGCCATTGTTTTGATCTCGATAAATGGTTTTATTATTTATAGTTAAAGGAGTATCTTCATGTTAAGTGAAAAATGGTATGAGTTAAAAAATTGGAAATCCGTTATACATACAACGTGGAATCCAAAAGGTCCCGGTGTCATCCGCATTCACATGATACCGCCAAAATTCAGTTGGTTTCATACTGCACCTGCAGTTGTTATATTAAACGGTCAGGATATCCTGCCCTTAAACGAATCGTGGGCAATTCTTTTGACAGAATTCATTAACCGTGTAAATACTTTTGGTCCTCATGAAATGGAGGAAGAGGATTTAGAAGCTATTTTAAATGATGTGTTCCATCAAATGAGAAGGGTATATCCCAATGTGGAAAACGAGCAGCTGAAACAAGATTTGGAAATTATAATAGACACTTTTGAAGCTGTCATTTATGGTGAAACTCCAAAACAGGAGATCGGACTTTTAAGTATTGGTGAATACGCGCCCCACATGACAGCACCTCACCGTATGGATTTAATGGTATCTGCCATGACAAAAAATGGGCACTGGCACTGCAATCAAAAATGTCTGCACTGTTACGCCGCTGGTCAGACTTTATCTGAAGCGGAAGAACTTTCTACCGAAGAATGGAAAAAAATCATAGCAGCATGCCGTAAAGCCAAAATACCGCAGCTTACTTTTACTGGTGGTGAACCTACTCTTCGTAATGATCTGTGCGAGTTGATCGCAGAGGCGAAATGGTTCGTTACGAGACTGAATACCAATGGTGTTCTGCTCACGCCAGAGCTTTGCAATTCTCTCATGAAAGCAGAGCTGGATAGCGTACAGATCACTTTTTACTCTGCTGATAAAAACATTCACAACGAATTAGTAGGCGCTGACAATTACGACAAAACCGTAGAAGGTATAAAAAATGCATTAGCCGCCGGATTAAATTTAAGTATCAATACTCCATTGTGCAGCAAAAATAAAAATTATAAAGAAACCCTAGTCTTTTTGAAAGAACTTGGCGTGGAATATGTGACCTGCTCCGGTCTGATCGTAACAGGAAATGCAACAAAAGAATCTTCCACAGCCACACAGCTTTCCTCTGATGAAATTTATGAGACTGTAAAGGATGCTTCCACTTACTGTTTTGCAAATGGTATGGAAATAAATTTCACTTCACCCGGTTGGATTTCAGAAGAAAAATTACTTGCATTAGGTCTGGATGTTCCTTCCTGTGGTGCTTGCTTAAGCAATATGGCAGTCACACCAAACGGCAAAGTCATTCCATGTCAGAGTTGGCTTGACGGTGAAGTATTAGGCGATATGCGAACCGATAGCTTTTCAAAAATCTGGAATCATGCTGCTTGTAAAAAGCGTCGGGCATTTTCATCGAAAATGGAGCAGACATGTCCTCTGCGCGGAAAGGCAGGTAATGCAAAATGTTGAAAAGAACAAAACAACTGCTGCTCTCCTTCCTGATTTGTATATTGGTTTTTGTTAACCTCCCGGTTTTCAAAGTAGATGCAGCATCTGATCTGGACAGGATTTTAGAATATACGATAGACATTGAACCCTACTCTGACGGCTCTCTATATATGGAGTATCATATTAAATGGGAAGTTTTGAACAGCACTTCCGAAGGACCTTTAAGTTGGGTAAAAATTGGTATTCCCAACCAGTACGTGGAAGATTTGACAGCTTTAAGTGACTGTATTGATGAAATCAGTTATTATTACAGCAGTGATAGCGGCGACTATGTAAGACTGGATCTTGACCGTAACTATTATAAAGGGGAAATTGTTAATCTGGATTTTTCCATTCATCAGCATCGTATGTACGAAGGAACAGACGACCAACGTGTCTACACCTTTACACCAGGCTGGTTTGATGATATTGATGTCGATTATTTGTGTATCAGCTGGGATAAGAAAAATGTAACAAATGCCTCTAGTTCTTACGATACCTCGAATGGAAATCTCATTTGGGATACCGACTTACCAAAGGGTGAAAAATATACGATTCAGGTCATTTATCCCGAAAGTGTATTTTCCAGTCAGGATAATAGCAAGGTAAATGCCAGAAAAACCGAAACTACAATTTTAACAATCGCCCTCCTTATCATTCCTTCTTTATTTGTTATTTTTGTACTGTTCTCTAAAAAGGTCGGTGCAAAAGATGATTATACAAAACATAGTGGAATGGGATATGTATATGCTCCACAAATGCGTAGTAATGTCCATGGTCGTAGTCATGGAAGCGGATGTGCCTGCGCTTGTGCATGTGCCTGTGCCTGCGCTGGTGGCGGACGTGCCGGATGCTCTAAAAAAGATTTCTATAGAACCAAACTGGAAACAAAGAAAATACGAGCAGCATTGCATGATCTGTCTTCCAATCCATAAAAATACCCCATTTGTTAAATCTACATATAATACAATCTAACAAATGGGGTTAGTTTTTTATTCTTCGGATTCTACTGTTTCTTCAGTTTCCAAAACTTCTTCATCCATTTCATCCAAAGAAGCTTCTTCTAATCCTACGGATTCCATATCTTCCTCTGATTCATCCATAAAATTGATTTCATCATCAAAATCTAATGTATCCGCCAAAGTACTGTCCGTACTAAGTTTTACATCACGGTATCTCTTCATACCTGTTCCTGCAGGAATCAATTTACCGATAATTACGTTTTCTTTCAGACCGATCAATGGGTCAACTTTTCCCTTGATTGCTGCTTCCGTAAGAACTTTAGTTGTCTCCTGGAAGGAAGCTGCGGAAAGGAAGGAATTTGTTGCAAGTGCTGCTTTTGTAATACCAAGCATTACCTGTTTACCTTCTGCAGGCTCTTTACCCTCTGCGATCAGTTTTTCGTTCATATCTTCGTAATCCAGTACATCTACCAATGTTCCCGGTAAGAAATCTGCATCTCCGTTGTTTTCAATACGAACTTTTTTAAGCATCTGACGTACGATAACTTCAATATGCTTATCGCTGATATCAACACCCTGTAAACGATATACTCTCTGAACTTCGCGGAGCATATAATCCTGAACGGCACGGATACCTTTGATCTTTAATAAGTCATGAGGATTTACACTACCTTCTGTCAATTCATCACCGGCTTCAAGTACTGCACCATCCATGATCTTAATACGAGAACCATAAGGAACTAAGTATGCCTTGGATTCGCCTGTTTCATGGTTAGTAATAATAACCTCACGTTTTTTCTTTGTATCTTTAATAACGGCTGTACCACCAAATTCTGCAATAATTGCAAGACCCTTTGGCTTTCTTGCCTCGAAAAGTTCTTCAACACGAGGAAGACCCTGTGTAATATCATCACCGGCAACACCACCTGTATGGAATGTACGCATAGTAAGCTGTGTTCCAGGTTCACCGATAGACTGAGCAGCAATGATACCAACTGCTTCACCGACCTGTACTGCTTCACCTGTTGCCATGTTTGCACCGTAACATTTTGCACAAATACCAACATGAGAATGACAAGTTAAAATAGTACGGATCTTTACTTCTTCGATTGGCTCACCCTTCTCATTTACGCCTACACTCAAGATCTTAGCTGCACGGCTAGGAGTAATCATGTGATTTCTCTTAACGATCAGGTTGCCATCTTTATCCATAATATTCTCGCAGGAATATCTTCCTGTGATTCTGTCTTTTAAGCTTTCGATTGTTTCTTTACCGTCCATGAAAGCTTTCACTTTCATACCGTAAATTTCTTCTTTACCTTCACAACAGTCTGTTTCACGAATGATCAAATCCTGTGAAACGTCAACCATACGTCTTGTCAGGTAACCGGAGTCAGCGGTACGAAGAGCAGTATCGGAAAGACCTTTACGAGCACCATGTGCGGACATGAAGTATTCCAATACGTCAAGACCTTCACGGAAGTTTGATTTGATCGGCAATTCGATAGTTCTACCGGTTGTATCTGCCATCAAACCACGCATACCTGCAAGCTGTTTGATCTGCTGATTGGAACCACGGGCACCAGAATCAGCCATCATGTAAATATTGTTATATTTATCCAGACCTGCAAGCAGAGTATCTGTTAACTCTTTATCTGTTTCATTCCATGTTTCTACTACAGCACGATATCTTTCTTCTTCTGTAATAAGACCTCTACGGAAGTTCTGTGAAATCTTATCTACAGTAGCCTGTGCTGCATCCAGCATTTCCTGTTTCTTCTCTGGCACTGTCATATCAGAAATAGATACTGTCATAGCTGCTCTTGTAGAATATTTATATCCTGTCGCTTTAATATCATCCAAAACTTCTGCTGTTTTAGAAGCACCATGTGTATTGATAACTTTTTCAAGAATCTGTTTCAATCCTTTTTTACCTACATGGAAATCTACTTCCAACTTCAAGAAGTTTTCTGGATCTTCTCTATCTACAAAGCCTAAATCCTGTGGAAGGATCTCATTGAGAATGAAACGTCCTAATGTAGATTCTACATTTCCAGTAATCACTTCACCATCTGCATTTTCTTTGCTTACTCTTACTGTAATTCTGGAATGTAAAGTAATTACTCCGTTTTCATAAGCCAAAATAGCTTCATTCACATTCTTGAAGAACTTACCTTCGCCAATTGCACCAGGTCTTTCCTGTGTCAGATAGTAAATACCAAGTACCATATCCTGTGAAGGAACGGCTACCGGACCACCATCAGATGGTTTTAACAGGTTGTTTGGTGATAACAGAAGGAAACGACACTCACTCTGTGCTTCCACAGAAAGTGGAAGATGTACAGCCATCTGGTCACCATCGAAGTCAGCGTTGAACGCAGTACATACAAGTGGATGCAATTTGATTGCTTTACCTTCTACCAAAATCGGCTCAAATGCCTGAATACCAAGTCTATGAAGTGTAGGAGCACGGTTCAGCATAACCGGATGCTCTTTAATAACCTCTTCCAAAACGTCCCAAACCTGTGTATCCAGTCTTTCTACTAACTTCTTAGCATTTTTAATATTCTGTGAAATGCCTCTTTCAACAAGCTCTTTCATAACGAAAGGTTTGAACAATTCAATTGCCATTTCTTTTGGCAGACCGCACTGATAAATCTTAAGTTCCGGTCCTACAACGATAACGGAACGTCCAGAATAGTCAACACGCTTACCTAAAAGGTTCTGACGGAAACGTCCTGATTTACCTTTCAACATATCAGATAAGGATTTCAGTGCACGGTTACCAGGTCCGGTAACAGGTCTTCCTCTTCTACCATTATCGATCAAGGCATCTACAGCTTCCTGCAACATTCTCTTTTCATTACGAACGATAATGTCAGGAGCTCCTAATTCAAGAAGTCTCTTCAAACGATTATTTCTGTTGATGATTCTTCTGTATAAATCATTTAAGTCAGAAGTTGCAAAACGTCCACCATCAAGCTGAACCATAGGTCGTAAATCTGGTGGGATAACCGGGATCACATCCATGACCATCCACTCAGGCTGATTTCCTGAACCACGGAAAGCTTCTACTACTTCCAGACGTTTAATGATTCTTGCACGTTTCTGTCCAGTAGATTCTTTTAATCCAGCTTTTAATTCTGCTGCTTCTGTTTCAAGGTCGATTGCCTGAAGCAATTCTTTAATTGCTTCTGCACCCATACCTACACGGAATTTATTTCCGTAAGTTTCTCTTGCATCCTGATATTCTTTCTCGGACAATACCTGTTTGTACTCTAAATTGGATTCTCCTTTATCAAGTACAATATAAGATGCAAAATACAATACTTTTTCCAATACTCTTGGAGACAAGTCGAGGATCAATCCCATACGACTTGGGATTCCCTTAAAGTACCAAATATGGGATACCGGAGCTGCAAGCTCGATATGTCCCATACGCTCTCTACGAACATTTGCTTTTGTTACTTCAACACCGCATCGATCGCAGACAACACCTTTATATCTGATTTTCTTATATTTACCACAATGGCATTCCCAGTCTTTGCTAGGACCAAAAATTCTTTCACAGAAAAGACCGTCTTTTTCCGGTTTTAATGTTCTGTAGTTGATGGTCTCAGGCTTTGTAACTTCTCCTCTGGACCATTCTCTGATTTTATCAGGTGATGCTAATCCGATCTTGATAGCATCAAATGTCATCGGTTGATAAACTTCGTTTTTTGTTTCTGACATTTGTGGCTCTCCTTCCAAAGTTTGTGGATGTTCTCCGATTATTCGTCAAAGGAATCTACGAAATCCTCTTCCGTTTCTTCTGCATAAAACTCTTCGTCTTCTGCATAAAACTCTTCGTCTTCTGCTACTTCGTCTTCTGCGCTTACCAGTTCTCCGCTTTCTGTATCAAATTCCTGTTTCTGGTAACCCATAGAGCCTAAAGAATCAGCTTCGTAGTCATAATTCTTGGAATCACCTTCGATTTCATAACGGTAATCTGTTTCACCGTATTCGATCGTTTCCATAATTTCAACCTCTGTCTGATCTTCACGAAGTACACGCACATCCAGTCCAAGTGACTGTAATTCTTTCAGTAATACCTTGAAGGATTCAGGGATTCCCGGTTCAGGAATATTTTCACCCTTAATAATCGCTTCATAAGTCTTAACACGTCCGATAACATCATCGGATTTCACTGTCAAGATTTCCTGCAATGTATAAGATGCACCATAAGCTTCCAGTGCCCAAACTTCCATTTCACCAAAACGCTGTCCACCGAACTGTGCTTTACCACCTAACGGCTGCTGTGTTACTAAGGAGTAAGGACCAGTTGAACGTGCATGGATCTTATCATCTACTAAGTGGTGGAGTTTCAAGTAATGCATGTGTCCAATTGTTACTGGGCCATCGAAATATTCACCTGTTCTACCATCACGTAATCTTACTTTACCATCTCTGGAAATCGGAACACCCTTCCATACTTCTCTGTGATCACGGTTATCAGATAAATACTGCATAACCTCTGGAAGTAATTCCTCTTCATGTTTGCTTGTGAAAGTATCTGCATTTGCATCATATTCTACACCAGCCTTCTGTGCTTCTGCTTTGGCTTCTTCTGCATCAAAAGGAAGGTTTACATAATCATTAGCCAAATCCAGTGTATCCATAATATCTTTTTCGTTTGCACCATCGAATACCGGTGTTGCTACGTTAAAGCCAAGAGCTTTCGCTGCAAGACTCAAATGGATCTCCAGTACCTGTCCAATGTTCATACGGGAAGGTACACCCAAAGGATTCAGTACGATATCAAGAGGACGACCATTTGGCAGATATGGCATATCTTCTACTGGAAGTACACGGGAAACAACACCCTTGTTACCATGACGACCAGCCATCTTATCACCAACGGAAATCTTTCTCTTCTGTGCGATGTAAATTCTTACAGCCTGATTTACACCAGGAGATAATTCATCACCATTTTCTCTTGTAAATACTTTTGCATCTACAACAATACCATATTCACCATGAGGTACTTTCAAAGAAGTATCTCTTACTTCTCTTGCTTTTTCACCGAAAATAGCACGAAGAAGTCTTTCTTCAGCTGTCAGTTCTGTTTCTCCCTTAGGAGTTACTTTACCAACAAGAATATCACCGGCACGAACCTCTGCACCGATACGGATAATTCCTCTGTCATCCAGATCTTTTAATGCATCATCACCAACACCTGGAACATCTCTTGTGATCTCTTCCGGTCCTAATTTGGTATCACGTGCTTCTGCTTCGTATTCTTCAATATGAACGGAAGTATAAACATCTTCCTGTACTAATCTTTCACTTAATAAAACAGCATCTTCGTAGTTGTAACCTTCCCATGTCATGAAACCGATCAATGGGTTCTTACCAAGAGCAAGTTCTCCTTCATGAGTAGAAGGACCATCTGCGATGACCTGACCTGCTGCAACATGATTTCCTTTAAATACGATAGGTTTCTGGTTGTAGCAGTTTGACTGGTTGCTTCGAGCAAATTTGGTCAAATGATATTCTTCTTTACCGCCATCATCATATGTCATCTTGATCAAGTTAGAAGAAACATAATCAATCGTACCTGCTTTTTTAGCAACTACACAAACACCTGAGTCAACAGCTGCTTTTACTTCCATACCTGTTCCTACTGCAGGAGCTTCTGTGATCAAAAGCGGCACTGCCTGACGCTGCATGTTGGAACCCATAAGAGCACGGTTAGCATCGTCATTTTCAAGGAATGGAATAAGTGCTGTAGCAACAGAGAATACCATCTTAGGAGATACGTCCATATAATCGAACATAATCTTCGGATATTCCTGTGTTTCCTCTCTGTAACGACCGGATACAGAATTCTTTGCAAAATGTCCTTCTGCATCTAAGGCTTCATTCGCCTGCGCTACATGATAATTATCTTCTTCATCTGCTGTCATATAAACAACTTCATCCGTTACACGCGGATTAGCTGGGTCAGATTTATCAATCTTACGGTATGGTGCTTCTACGAAACCATACTCATTAATTCTTGCGTAACTTGCAAGAGAGTTGATAAGACCGATGTTCGGACCTTCAGGAGTTTCGATAGGACACATTCTTCCGTAATGGGAATAGTGAACGTCACGAACCTCGAATCCGGCTCTATCTCTGGAAAGACCACCTGGTCCTAATGCAGACAAACGTCTCTTATGTGTCAACTCACCAAGAGGGTTGTTCTGATCCATGAACTGGGACAACTGGGAAGAACCAAAAAATTCTTTTACAGCTGCCTGTACTGGTTTGATATTAATAAGTGCCTGTGGTGATACTTCTTCTGAATCGTGTGTTGTCATTCTTTCACGAACAACTCTTTCCATTCTGGAAAGACCGATACGATACTGGTTCTGTAATAATTCACCGACAGCTCTGATACGTCTGTTACCTAAATGGTCGATATCATCACTGTTACCAAGACCATATTCCAAATGAATATTGTAGTTGATAGAAGCTAAAATATCTTCCTTTGTAATATGTTTCGGAACAAGTTCATGTACATTTCTCTGAATAGCTTCTGCAAGCTCTTCAGGATTTTCTGCATATTCCTCTAAAATCTGCTGCAATACCGGATAGTAAACAAGCTCTGTAATACCAAGTTCCTTCGGATCACATTCAACAAAATTGGTAATGTCTACCATCATATTGGAAAGAACTTTTACATTCTTTTCTTCTGTCTGAATCCATACATAAGGAATAGCTGCATTCTGAATCGTATCAGCCAGTTCAGCTGTAACTTTTGTTCCTGCAGCTGCAAGAACTTCTCCGGTAAGAGTATCAATAACATCTTCTGCCAGAACCTGATGTCTGATTCTGTTTCTTAATGCTAATTTTTTATTGAATTTATATCTTCCGACTTTCGCCAAATCATATCTTCTGGGGTCAAAGAACATTGCAGTGATTAAACTTTCTGCGCTTTCTACGCTCAAAGGCTCACCTGGACGAATCTTTTTGTATAACTCTAACAGACCCTCCTGATAATTTTCAGAAGTGTCTTTTGCAAAACTTGCTTCAATTTTAGGTTCATCACCAAACAGCTCTCTGATTTCGTCGTTCGTACCTACTCCGAGTGCTCTTAAGAGTACTGTGATCGGCACTTTTCTTGTTCTATCTACACGTACATAAAAAACATCATTGGAATCTGTTTCATACTCCAACCATGCTCCACGGTTTGGAATAACAGTAGAAGAGTACAATGTCTTTCCGATCTTATCATGTCCAATAGCATAATAAATACCAGGAGAACGTACTAACTGGCTAACGATAACACGTTCTGCACCATTAATAACGAATGTACCTGTTTCTGTCATCAAAGGAAGGTCGCCCATGAAGATCTCATGCTCACTGATCTCTTCTTTTTCCTTATTGTAAAGGCGCACTTTTACCTTTAAAGGAGCTGCATATGTTGCATCCCTTTCCTTACACTTCTCAATAGAATACTTGACATCATCCTCGCACAATTCAAAGTCTACAAACTCAAGACTTAAATGTCCGCTATAATCTGCGATTGGAGATATATCATCGAAAACTTCCTTCAAGCCTTCTTCCAAAAACCACTTATAGGAATCCTTTTGGACTTCTATTAAGTTTGGCATCTCCAAAACCTCTTTTTGTCGTGAATAACTCATACGCATATTCTTACCGTTTCCGGATGATATAGGACGTATTCTGTTTTTTTCCATTGACATTTCACCCCGTTCTTTATGATTTTCAGCCTATTTGTCGGTATTACCTCATCAAAACTGCATAACACACCACAATAGTGCACTATCCATTGTACTACAAGGCTATTGGCAAGTCAAGCATATTTTTCTTAATTTGTCAAGAAGAATTTTCATGGAAATATGTTAGAGTCCGCATAATAAAAAACAAAGGAAGACATCCTTATGCTAGCATAAGGATGTCTTCCTTTATTTTTTATTGCGTTCACTCTGCTTAATCTTAACTATTTAAGAGTAACTTTAGCGCCTTCTGCTTCTAAGCTAGCTTTCATAGCTTCTGCTTCTTCTTTAGAAGCTGCTTCTTTGATCATCTTAGGAGCGGAATCTACTAAGTCTTTAGCTTCTTTTAAGCCTAATCCTGTAGCTTCACGAACAACTTTGATAACTTTAACTTTGTTTGGTCCAACTTCTGTTAATTCAACGTCGAACTCTGTTTTTTCTTCAGCTGCTGCTGCATCACCAGCACCTGCTGCTGCAACTACAACACCTGCTGCTGCAGATACACCGAATTCTTCTTCACAAGCTTTTACTAAATCATTTAATTCTAATACTGTTAACTCTTTGATAGCATCAATAAGTTCCTGAGTAGATAATTTTGCCATTATAATTTACCTCCAATTATTTTTTTACTTTAAGTTTCTTTAACATTTACTTTTTAGATATTATTCTGCCGGAGTTTCTTCAACTGCCGGTGCTTCTTCAGCTACTGGAGCTGCTTCTTCTGCTGGTGCTTCTTCAGCTGCAGGTGCTTCACATTCAGATGCGCCACCTTTTTCTGCTAACTGGTTCATGACACGAGCAAAGTTTGTGATAGGAGACTGAATGCTTCCAAGTAATTTGGAAAGTAATTCTTCTCTTGAAGGAATGCTTGCAATGCTTGCAATACCTTTTGCATCATATGCAATACCTTCTACCACACCGCCTTTGATTTCAAGAGCGTCTGCTGTTTTAGCGAATTTTGCTAATACTCTTGCAGGTGCTGTAGCATCTGTAGTGGAAATAGCAACTGCGCTAGGTCCTTCTAAATAAGGTGCAAGAGCTTCAAAATCAGTACCTTTGAACGCAAAGTTCATCATTGTATTCTTGTAAACTTTGTATGTGATACCTTCTGCACGAAGCTGTTTACGAAGTTCTGTATCCTGTTCTACAGTAAGTCCACGATAGTCAACAAGAACAACAGACTGAGCATCTTTGATAGACTCAGAAATCTCTGCAACGATAGGCTGTTTTAATTCAACTTTTGCCATTTTACGATTACCTCCTTATAGATTTTAGTGCCGAAAGGAGTTTAACAAATGCTGCTACATGTATGCAACAGCTTCTTGTATATAAAAAACCTCCCTAAAGACAGGGAGGTATAAAGTCTCGTATAAACTCTTCTCCTCGGTAGGCGATCTACTTACGCTCCGGTTTCCCTTTGCACCTACTGTCTTCGGCTAGTCAAAACGACCTTGAATAGAATAGCATAGAAAGAGTTGCTTTGTCAATACTGTTTTTCTAATTTTTAATTTAATTGAATATATCCTTCTTCATCCATAGTAATGCCTGGCGAAAGAGTCCTCATATATGCAATGACTCTTGCTTTTTCTGCACCACTCAACATTTCCGTACGGCAATCCGTCTGTAATGCCGGTATAAATTGCAGACCATTTAATTTTCCATCCTGCACACTCGCTTTTACAAGGCAAGTATCTACTGTTTTGGAATTAAACAAAAAATTTCCCAAGCTGTAAAACACTGGTACGCCGTCTATGATCTCTATGCCTTGCAAACAATGAGAATGATTTCCTATGATCAAGTCTGCTCCCGATTCCACCAGTTTTCTAGCCTGTTCTTTTTGAGCCCAGTCTAATTCCGTTGTATTTTCCGTTCCCCAATGAACATAAACTACTAAGAAATCACATTGTTCTGCAACTTCAGCAGTCTTTTCATAGAGTAATGTACCATCCCATGACCGGAACACTCCCGCTGAACTAGCTGTCGCCCCTTTTGTATCAGGATTATCCAACCTTTCAATCTGTGTCGAAGCAAGAATACCAATTTTCATTCCATCCGTTTCAAAGAAAAATGGTGCACTCGCCTCTTCAATATCTCTTCCTGCGCCAACATAAGGCATCTGCATCGCCGCAAGTGTATCAATAGAATCAAGCAAAGAAACTTCCCCATAATCATAAGCATGATTATTCGCAAGAGAAACAATATCCACTCCCATATCCAAAAGATAATCTGCATCTTCCGGATTTGCCCGGAATGTAAATTGTTTTTCAAAAAGAGGAGTGCCACGCATCGTATAAGTAAATTCATTGTTTAGCATAAAAATATCTGCGCCTGTCATTTCCTCTAAAAGTTCCGGCGAGATCGTATCATAAATTCCATTTGTTCTCTGCTTGATCCTAGCCATAACACTGTATTCATCATCAAACAGTATATCTCCGGCAAAAGCAAGAACTACCTCTCCTTCGTTTTCAGGTTCGATATATTTTACTCTCTGTTCATAAGTTTGTGTCGAATTTTCAAGCTGTACTGCAACCGTTTCTTTTTGTTCCGTTTCCGCTGCTATAACCTCTGTATCCTTCACGATCGGTTCTCCGATTATTCCCTGTTGCCCGGTTTCCGGTTCAATCCGTTCTCCTAATCCGTTTACTTCCACAACTTCTCTACCTTCATTCCCCGTCTTTGAAGTTGAATACAAGTAAATCACCATACCGCCAAGCACTGTAACAATCAGAAGCATTTCACTCAAAAGAATGATGTAATTTCGTTTTTTCCGGTTTCTTTTTTTCTTCTCCTTCATGGATTTCATTATAACAGACAATACCTCAATTGCAAACTGCGCTATTTCAGATGACAAAAAATCCCTGCCGAAATCGACAGGGATTTTAAACGTGGAAATTTTAATTTTGTCAAAAATTAGTATTTAGCTACGCTAACTTTTACACCAGGTCCCATTGTGGAAGTAAGTGTAATGCTCTTTAAATACTGACCTTTCAATGCGCTTGGTTTTGCTTTTACAATAGCATCCATTAATGCATTGAAGTTTTCGTTCAACTGTTCTTCTGTAAAGGAAGCTTTTCCTACAGGAACATGTACGATATTTGTTTTATCAAGTCTGTATTCGATCTTACCAGCTTTGATATCGTTAACAGCTTTTGTAACATCCATAGTTACTGTACCAGCCTTAGGGTTTGGCATTAAACCTTTCGGTCCAAGTACCTTACCAAGACGACCAACAACACCCATCATATCCGGTGTAGCAACAACTACATCGAAATCTAACCATCCATCATTCTGGATTTTCGGGATTAATTCGTCTCCACCTACGAAATCAGCTCCAGCTGCTTCTGCTTCTGCAACTTTATCACCTTTAGCGAATACTAAAACTTTTACAGTTTTACCAGTACCGTTTGGTAATACAACAGCGCCACGGATCTGCTGTTCTGCATGACGTCCGTCACAACCTGTTCTGATATGTGCTTCAATTGTTTCATCAAATTTAGCTGTAGCAGTTTTCTTTGCAAGAGCAATTGCATCTGCTGGCTCATAAAGAGTTGCTCTGTCAACTAACTTTGCAGCTTCATTATATTTCTTACCATGTTTCATTGTTCTTCCTCCTAGTCTTCTACTACAATACCCATACTTCTTGCAGTACCAGCGATCATGCTCATAGCTGCTTCAAGGCTTGCTGCATTTAAATCAGGCATTTTTAATTCTGCAATTTCCTGAACTTTTGCTTTAGAAATTGTTGCTACCTTTGTTTTGTTAGGTGTAGCAGAACCAGATTTAATGTTAGCTGCTTTTTTAAGAAGTACTGCAGCAGGTGGAGTCTTAGTAACGAAACTGAAACTTCTGTCTGCGTATACAGTAATAACAACAGGGATGATTACATCACCTTTGTCAGCTGTTTTTGCGTTGAACTGTTTTGTAAATTCAACGATGTTTACACCATGCTGTCCAAGTGCAGGACCAACTGGTGGTGCTGGTGTAGCTTTACCAGCAGGGATCTGTAACTTAATATATCCTTCTACTTTCTTTGCCATTTGAGGCACCTCCTATATGTGGTATTTGGCGCATTTTTCGTTTTCCATATATGATAATGAAAAACTATGCTCCCACTGTCTGCCATTCTGACAGACGTTTCTTGTGACCTTTATTTCAATCCTGCGTTTGCAGGAATAAAATAACAATTTTACATTTTTCTAACTTCTGCAAAACCGATTTCAACAGGTGTTTCCCGTCCAAACAGTTCTACATTAATTGTTGCAGTCTGTTTGCTCATATCGAGCTTCTGTACAACACCAACGGTATCCTTCCATACTCCTGCAACTACGGCTACAGTATCGCCTTCCCCGAAATCGATAGAAATATTCTCCATCTGGATTCCAAGCGGTTTCATTTCGGCTTCTGTCAGCGGCACCGGTTTGCTTCCCGGTCCCACAAATCCTGTAACACCGCGGGTATTTCTTACAACATACCAGGTATCATCATTCATTACCATATTAACAAGAACATAACCAGGGAACATTTTTTTCTGAACAGTTTTTTTCGCACCATTCTTCATTTCCACAACTTCCTGCAGTGGAACTCTCACTTCCAGAATTTCTTCTTCCAAGTGTCTGTTCTCGATTGTCTTCTCAATATTAGCTTTTACCTTGTTCTCATAACCTGAATAGGTATGCACTACATACCAATTTGCTTCTGCCATACAATCACCCTCACTCTTACATTGTTAAGAAACTTACACCATACTGAATTACATAATCCAACACAGTAATAATAGCCCCTACTACAACAGAGATGCATATTACTGCAACTGACTGTTTGAGTAATGATTGTTTGTCCGGCCATGAAATTTTCTTCATTTCAGCTTTTACGCCTTTGAAGAAGCTAGGTTTCTGTGCTTTTTCAGTGTTCTCAGAATTTCCCATCTTAAATAACCATGCCTTTCTCGCAACCTGCGAATTTGAGCAGTTTGAAATTACTATTTTGTTTCTTTGTGTAATGTGTGAGTTTTGCAGAATCTACAATATTTCTTAGTTTCCATTCTATCTGGATGTGTTTTCTTATCTTTTGTAGTATTGTAGTTACGCTGTTTGCATTCTGTACATGCTAAAGTAATTTTTGTACGCATTATTCCACCTCCACGCGTTATTTGCTTATTGTTCTGATCGGCATGGTATCTCTTCTCCATCCGATTTTTGAGCATAAAAAAAAGACCTAAATCTTATCTCGCTTGACTACTATAACATAGCCGGGGGTCCTCGTCAACACTTTTTTGCTTAAAATGGCATAAACTTAAGGAAAAATAATCAAAATCGGTCTTATATATTTTCATTTTTTATCCGATATATAATAT
>JAGKTQ010000015.1 GCA_021153325.1 Lachnospiraceae bacterium
ATATTTTATTCATAATTTACATGAAGTTTTTGGAAAATCTAAGTTTTCCAAAAACTTCATTCTTTTGAGGGGAAATAAAAGATAGTATATGGATGTTGGTTATGAAAACACCACGTCATAAACAACATCAAAAATTGTGTAAAAGGGACAGGCAGAAAATGATGCCGGAACAGGGTATTTTGAATGAAATCAGTCATTCAAAATGCCTTTTTTCTTGGAAGTATTAGTCATTGTGTAAAAAAATACAATATAGTATAATTTGAATGGAAATTCTAAACCACAAAAGGGAAGGAATGCAGATGAATTATATTGTATTTGATTTGGAATGGAATCAAAGCAATACAGGAAAAGAGGAAGAAGTAAATAGCCTTCCTTTTGAGATTATTGAAATTGGTGCCGTGAAATTAAATAGTGAGCGGGTGAAGATCAGCGAATATCATCAGTTGATCAAACCACAGGTATATCATGAATTGCATCATATTACACAAAAATTGATCCATGTACAAAAGGAAGAATTGGAAAAAGGAAGTTCTTTTGTGCATGCTGCTTCAGAATTTTTGGATTGGTGTGGAGAAGATTACATTTTTTGTTCCTGGGGTCCTCTTGATCTGGTGGAGCTGCAGCGGAATATGAAATATTATGGAATGCCGCCATTAAACGACAGACCGATTGCTTTTTATGATGTACAGAAACTTTTCAGTATTGCTTATGAAGACAGAAAATCAAGGCGAAGTTTGGAGTATGCCATTGATTTCTTAAATATTGAAAAAGATATTCCATTTCATAGAGCGATCAGTGATGCCTATTATACTGCCAAAATATTTGCAACAATTGAGGAACAGGTACTTTCCAACGTTTCTTATGATACATTTGTAGTGCCTGAGAATAAGAAAAAAGAAATTTTTGCAGTGTTTGATAATTATGCAAAATATATATCCAGAGAATTTCATGATAAAACGGAAATTACCGCAGACAGAGAAATCATGAGTTCCAAATGCTATTTGTGCCATAGGAATTTGAAGAAAAAAGTGAAGTGGTTTACACCAAATGGCAAGCATTATTATTGTGTCGCATATTGTGATAAACATGGATTTATGAAATTCAAGATCCGTATTAAAAAATCCGAAAATAGTGAGTTATATGTTGTTAAGACAATGAAATATATCAGTCAGGAAGAAGCAGAAGCGATCAAAGTAAAAAAAGAACATACAAAAGAGATTAGGAAAATAAAAAAACAACAAAAAATTCAAAATAAGGATAGTGACTATTAAGCCACTATCCTTACTTTATGTTAAAAATCAATATCACGGAAACCTTTATAGCGGCGGCGTTTTTTGCGTAAATGCCGTCTATGCTTTTTTGCAAAATTATAATTATTCATAAGAGCACGAATGATAAAGATGGCTGCCAGTAGACCTGCAATGCCAAGAATCCATAAAATCACTACTTTTACATTAATAAAAATAACGGTATCTGTTGCTTCTTCCGTATCCGTAATAGAAGTATCATTTACAGCAGAATCGAACTGGTATGTGGCAACAGATTCGGAGGCAAGATTTACCGCAATGCTTCCAACTGCTACACCATTGTAGGTATAATCAATGGAAGCAATCTGGTTTTCTTCTGTTACATCATAAGAAATCGAAGATTCTGTATCACTTAATTCGGCTGTGTTCGGAATGACGATATAACCATTTTTATCCAGAGATAAAATAGGTTTGGAGCTTCCAAAAATATCATTATCTGTATTGAAAAAATTAGCGTTATCAATCACATATTCGGAATCCGATTCCGAAATATCTATCGTTTGAAAGTTGGCAAATCCATAATTAAAAAGATTGATCGTATCTTCATATTGATAAGGAGTTTCCTCTTTGAAAACAACACAGATCAGTTTCATTCCATTTTTTTCTGCACAGGAGACTAAAGTCTGTCTTGCCTCATCTGTATATCCAGTCTTACTTCCTACTAAATATTCATATTCGTACTCTGCACCTTCATATAATTTGTTTTTACTAAATTCAATAATATCATCTGGCTGAGTCGCTGTCGGAGTCAAATGCAGCTTAGGGGTGCTGGAATACTTACAAAGCAGTTCATTACTGAAAAATGCACGCCCTATCATAGCAAGATCATGAGCCGTTGTATAATGGTTATCATCATATAATCCATTTGCATTTACAAAATGAGAATTGGTACAGCCTAATTCTTTTGCCCTTTCATTCATAATTTCTGCAAATCCATCTAAGCTGCCACCGATCAACTCTGCAATGCCATTGGAAGCGTCATTAGCAGAAGCGATCAAGATAGCCTGAAGAGCCTGATCTACAGTAATCTGTTCTCCAGAGTCCAGCCAAATTTTAGAACCGTCTGCCGGAACACTGAAAACTGCCTCATCGGACATAGTAACAATATCATTTAAATCTGCCTGTTCTGTAGCGATCAAACAAGTGAGGATCTTCGTCGTACTGGCAGGATACATTTTTTCATCAATATTTTTTGCATAAAGAATCGTACCAGTATTTGCTTCCATTAAAATAGCAGCTTCTGCGCTGACAACTGGGCCATCCGGCCAATTTTCAATTTCATTCGATTGAACAGGAAGCTCTTTATACGCTTCTGCCTGTGCTGCAAAATCAGTAGTTGTAGCATGAGCAGAGAGCGGAAATGCCAAAAAACTTGTGAAACAAATAGAAACTGCACAAAGTGCAGATAAAAAGCCTTTTGAAAATTTATAGTTCATGAATATTCTCCATTTATATTTTAAATTATTATAGACATGATACACTATTTTTTCAAAAAACCAAAGATGTAATCAAAATTTCATAACAACATTATAGCTTTTTTTTTACTTTGATTTGTTGTAAGATAAGAATAACTTAAAGGATTAAAATAAGTAAAAGGTACATAATAGAAAGGAAGCACATAATTTTATGCGTCTTAGAAATGTAACCGGTGCAAGCGAAAGAATTGCAGAAAGTCAGTATGTTGTGCAGGAACCGGCAAATAACAAAGGAAAATGGAAAGAATTTTTTGGAAATAATAATCCTATTCATATCGAAGTAGGAATGGGAAAAGGACAGTTTATTCATGGAATGGCAAAAGCAAATCCCGATGTTAATTATATAGGAATAGAACGTTATTCTACTGTATTATTGCGTGCTGTGCAAAAAATGGAAGCAGAAGAAGTTCCGAATTTGTTCTTTTTATGTGAGGATGCAAAAAATATTATTGAAATTTTTTCAAAAGAAGAGATAGATCGGATTTACTTGAATTTTTCCGATCCGTGGCCGAAGGACAGACATGCGAAACGCAGACTTCCTTCCAGACAGTTCTTAGAGCGCTTTGATCAAATATTAAAGCTGGATGGAACATTAGAATTCAAGACAGACAATAAGGATTTATTTGAATTTGCCTTGGAAGAATTAGAACCTGCAGGATGGAAAGCAGAGGCGGTCACTTTCGATCTTCATCATGACGAGAAAATGGTACAAGGAAATATCATGACGGAATACGAAGAGAAGTTTTCTTCCATGGGAAATCCAATATATAAATATATTATTTCAAGATAGAATGGAGGAGCACTATGGAACATAAGTTTACAACAGCAAATTTTGCAGTAGAAGTATTAGACAGTAATCTACCGGTTTTGGTTGATTTTTATGCAGACTGGTGTGGTCCATGTAAAATGATGGGACCAATCGTAAAAGAATTAGCAGACAGTTATGACGGAAAAATGAAAATCGGCAAATTAAATATTGATGAGGAAATGGATATTGCACAGAAATATCGTGTTATGTCAATTCCAACTTTTATCATCTTTAAAAAAGGACAACCTGTTGAAACAATAGTAGGTGGTATGCCGAAAGCAGAACTGGAAGCAAAGATTAAAAAGGTTTTGGGAGAGAGTTAAAAAGTATGACTGTGAATAAAGTGGAAAACGGCAGTCTGCGCCCGGTAACGGCAGCGGATGCCAAACTGCTTTTTGAATGGACAAATGAAGCTGAGACGAGGAAGAATTCTTTCTCGTCTAAGCCTGTTTTATGGGAAAATCATGTAAAATGGTTAGACAAAAAGATAGTAGATAAGAACTGTCTTTTTTTTATTATGATGCTGGACGAAGAGCCGGTCGGTACTGTACGGCTGGATGTTGATAAAGAAGAGCAGGCAGGAACGATCAGCTATAGTATCGATAAACGATTCCGCGGAATGGGACTTGGTGCGAAGATACTTGCCTTGGTGGAAGAAAAGGCGAAGGCAGCAGGATTGCACAGTCTGGTCGGTGGAGTGAAACCAGAAAATGAACCATCCGGGAAGTGCTTTTTGAAGAATGGGTATAATCTGGTGGAGGAAACGGCGACAGAACAGGTATATCAAAAAAGGATATAAGCATCACAGTCTGATATAATTTTCCTGAAATTACAGGACTTGAACCTGCGGTCTTCACTCCGATAAAAATTACTTATTCAGAATCTTTCAAAAGACTACAAAAAAAGGATATCCGAAGATATCCTTTTTTTAGTCGATGCGACAGGATTTGAACCTGCGACCTCTGCGTCCCGAACGCAGCGCTCTACCAAGCTGAGCCACGCATCGTTATATGAAACGACCGTAAACAATAATACAATAAAATATATTAAATGTCAATTGACAAAAAGGTTTTTTTTCATTTAGTCTGTAGTGGAAAGAATATTATTTTTTAGAGGAAAAAATATGAGTAAAAGCAGCGAAAAATCAAGGAAAACACAACAATTTATAAGGGAAAATATATTAGCTTTAGCAGAGCCTTCTGTTCAGCAATTTTCATCCAAATTATTACCGGGAACGGAGCGTATCGTAGGAGTACGATTACCCTTGTTAAGGAAAATGGCAAAGCAGATTATGAAAAGTGAGGATTGGAGAGGATATTTAGATCTGGTGTTGAATGAGACACCAGAGGAAGAACTATTTGAAGAGATCATGTTACAGGGAATGTTAATCGGATATGTTCCATTCACTTTAGAAGAGCGTTTTGCTTATTTGGACAAATTCATTCCAAAGATTGATAACTGGTCGGTCTGCGACAGTGTATGTACTACTATGAAATTTGCCAAAGAATACCAAAAAGAAACATGGGAATTTTTGCAAAAGCATGTAAAAAGTGAAAAAGAATACAACATACGCTTTGCAGTTGTTATGTATCTGAACTATTATATAAATGAAGAATATCTTGACAGAGTTTTAAAAGTGTTGGGTGAGATCGACCATCCGACATATTATGTGAAAATGGCTGTTGCGTGGGCAGTATCTATGTGTTATGTTTTTAATGCAAAAGAAACTGAAAGATTTTTAAAAACCTGTACGCTGGACGATTTTACATATAATAAGGCGATACAAAAAGTGATAGAATCCAGACAAATAGATAAAGACGAAAAAGAAAAATTAAAGACATGGAAAAGAAAGTAATAATGCGGAGGACAGAGTGAGTGAAGGCGAAACAGTTTGGAAAAGGATATTACAAAACATTTCGGGCAGGAATTGAGAGAGAATGGGTGACAACAAATGGCGTGGGCGGTTATGCCGGAAGTTCTATTATCGGTGCACACACAAGAAAGCATCATGGACTTTTGATAGCAAGTCTTCACGCCCCAACTGAGCGTTATATGGTATTATCCAAGATCAATGAGACTTTGAAGATGGGTGGCAGGACTTATGAATTAGCTGCAACCCAGCGTAAGGGCGGTAAATATGAGGAAGGACAGAAATATTTACAGAGATTCATTTATGATGAACTTCCGCAGTTTGTTTATGAAGTTGGCGGTACTTTTGTAACGAAAACAATCAGTTTTGAATATGGAAAAAATACCATTGCGATTGGTTATGAGATTCAAAACGGCATGTATGATATGGAGATGGATTTTGTACCGTTGTTCAATTTCAGAGATCATAATGAAGGAAGCAAATTAAAAGACTTAAAATTTGATGTCAAGCTGGACGAAAATACATTAATGCTGAAACCTTTAAATACAGACAAAGACGTGACGATTCAGTTCTTTGCAAGTGAAGGATTTTATGCAAAGCGTAAGACTCTTTTCGATAAAAATATGGAGCTTCAGACAGAGATTGACACAGGTATGTCATCAGCTGACAATAATTTTACTCCTTATGAAGTAAAAGTTGCATTAAAGCCTTTTGAGACAAAAAAAATTTCCTTTGTATGTACGATTGAAGAGAGCTTTTGTAAAGATGCTTTTGAGACTATCGAAAAGAATCGGAAGAGAATTCAGAACCTGATTAAGCAGGCAGATTTTCAGGATGATTTTGCGGATGCTTTAGTACAGGCAGCAGATCAGTTTATTGTGGACAGACAGTCTACCGGTTACAAGACCGTTCTTGCCGGACTTCCATGGTTCACAGACTGGGGGCGTGATACGATGATCGCTTTGCAGGGACTTACTCTTTCTACCAAACGTTTTGAAGATGCCCGTGGAATTTTGAAGACCTTTGCCCGCTATGTACACCATGGTCTTGTGCCGAATATGTTCCCGGATGAAGGGCTTGACCCACTTTACAATACGGTAGATGCTTCCCTCTGGTATTTCTATTCTGTATATAAATATTTAGAGTACACCAAGACAGAAGCAGATTATGAATTTATTAAAAATGAAATTTATCCTACCTTGGAAATCATTATAAAGAGTTACAAAGAGGGTACAGACTTCTCTATTTATATGGATAAAGATAATCTGATTCATGCAGGCGGCGACTTCGATCAGGTAACTTGGATGGATGTGCGTGTAGGAGAATGGGTCGTAACTCCAAGACATGGGAAACCGGTTGAAATCAATGCGCTTTGGTACAATGCGTTGAAGGTAATGGAAGAGCTTGCTGTGAAATTCGGAAAAGATGCAAAGGAATATAGCGAGCTTGCAGAAAAAGTCAAAGTTTCCTTTAATCAGCGTTTTTGGAACGAAGAAAAAGGCTGCCTTTATGATGTAGTCGATGAAGAACTTATGAAGGATAAGAGCATTCGTGATAATGACCAGATACGTCCAAATCAGATTTGGGCTGTTTCCTTGCCATTTGCAATGCTTCCTGCCGAAAAGGAAAAACAGGTCGTGGATACAGTCATGACACATCTGTATGCCAGCTATGGACTTCGCTCTTTATCTTATGAAGACAAAGAATATAAAGGCATTTATTTTGGAAAATTGCATGATAGAGATGCAGCTTATCATCAGGGTACTGCATGGGCATTCCCGCTTGGCGGATTTATTACTGCCTATGTAAAGGTAAATGGAAAATCAAAAGAAAGTATTGCCAGAGCGAGAAAACTGATTGCACCAGTAGAAGATCATTTAATGGATGGCTGTATCGGTTCTATTGCAGAAATATTTGATGGTGACGAGCCACATATTTCAAGAGGCTGTTACGCGCAGGCATGGAGTGTAGGAGAGATTTTAAGAGCCTACACAGAAGATATACTCTGTAACGAGTAAAAGATGGGAGCAAAAATGAGCCAGAATACAATAACAACAAATAATACAAATACAATAGTTACCCTGAAAAAGGGAGAGGGAAGAACTTTAAAAAGCGGCGGAATGTGGGTGTATGATAATGAAATCGATTCCATTTTAGGTTCTTTTGAAAATGGGGATATTATTACGGTACATGATTTTGACGGGTATTTTATGGGATATGGTTTTATTAATACCAATTCCAAGATTACGATCCGTATCCTTTCCAGAAGAAAGGAAAATGTGATAACAGAGCAGTTTCTTGAGCAAAGAGTTCGGAATGCCTGGAATTATAGAAAGCAGACAATTGATACTGGATGCTGTCGTGTGATTTTTGGAGAAGCAGATTTTCTTCCGGGTATTGTAATCGATAAATTCTCAGATGTACTTGTAGTAGAATCGCTGGCACTTGGAATTGATAAATTAAAGCCGGTCATTTTAGAGGTACTTACAAAAGTACTTGCAGAAGATGGTATTAAAATACGGGGAATTTATGAGCGAAGCGATGCAAAAGTGCGTTTAAATGAAGGCATGGAGAGATGCAAAGGCTTTATTGGTGAACCATTTGATACAAAGGTAGAAATTGTGGAAAATGGCGTAAAATATATTGTTGATGTAGAAGATGGACAGAAAACTGGCTTTTTCTTAGACCAGAAAAATAACCGTGCTTCCATACATCGTATTAGCAAAGGAAAAAAAGTTCTGGACTGTTTTACGCATACAGGTTCTTTTGCATTAAATGCCGGAATTGCTGGGGCAACCAGTGTACTGGGTGTAGATGCTTCGGAGCTTGCAGTAGAACAGGCACGTGAAAATGCGGCATTGAACGGACTTTCCGATACCGTAAAATTTCAGTGTGCGGATGTATTTGAGCTGCTGCCGGAATTAGAGCAAAAAGGTGAGCGTTTTGATGTTGTGATTTTGGATCCGCCTGCATTTACCAAATCCCGTAATTCTATAAAAAATGCAGTAAAAGGCTATCGTGAGATCAACATCAGAGGCATGAAGCTCGTAAAAGATGGTGGATTCCTTGCTACTTGCTCCTGTTCACATTTTATGGATCCGGAATTGTTTGCAAAAACAATAAAAGAAGCAGCCAGAGGAGCACATAAGCGTCTTCGCCAGGTAGATTTTGGTACACAGGCACCAGATCATCCGATTCTCTGGGCAGCAGATGAATCTTATTATTTGAAGTTCTACATCTTCCAGGTGGTGGATGAGAAATAAGAGCGTGGAATGCTGATTTTATCAGTATTTATGCGGTTTGAGGATGAATTGGCTTAATTCTGTAAGTATCGTATCTTATCGCAAAATTACATAGCTTGATGGTAAAAAATGGTAAGAATTATGGTAAGGCAAGTGGTAAACACTTGAAAAGATTAAGATGGTAAGCTATGGAAAAGAACAGGATGATTCATCGAAATTTGTACCTTTTATGGACTAAATTAGGACTGGAAATGCATTTTCAAATAAAATAAAGTCTGATATTATTATGATAAGCAATCGAGGAGATGTTCCCCGGTTGCTTTTTCTTTTGGGTATAATCTTTCCGTAATTGTGAAAGATTTTCCTGAAATCTTGCCGGAATTGTGCATGTTACGAGTCAAAAATACTGTGACAATAGTTACAGAACAGAATGACCGTACTGACAGCTACCAGATTAGGGAAGTAGGCCGTGATGATGAAACTAGCCTGCCAAGGATGGATATACGTGATATCGGGTGAAAAGGAGTTGATATCATAGGAAACTGTAAGCTTAACACGCAAAGGGTTGGAGCTTATTTATCAGATGACTCGGCGACGAGGCGGAAATTTTCCGCATATTTATATCATTTGGCTGTAGATTTACAGTTTCAAAATGATTCAGGAAATGCTATAGTTATAGTGGAATTGATAAAAGGTTAGAAGATGGCTTGTAGTCTTGCTGTAGTCCTCGTGTAGACATGGTGTCTACATTTTGTCTACATATTGTCGACATGGTGTAGGTTCACAAGCTGATTTAAGTATGATATTGTTATAGTGGACTTGATGGATGTAGGGACTGACGCATGTCCCCATATTGTCCCCATTCTGTCCCCACTTTGTCCCCATCTTGTCCCTTTTAGGAAAGAATGGATGGTGGTATTATTATAATGGTCGATGAAGTAGCTACTGACCCCCAAATGACCCCCAAGTGTACCCCAAATGTACCTTTGCAGGAGATTTTGGAAGTGATATTATTAGAATGTCGAAAAAGAAGATAATATTTGCCTAACGGATAACCTATTATAAGCTTTCAAGTGGTGCTATAGTGTAGATGTGACAATTTGTGACAAATTAAGTAATCTTTGTGACAATCTTGGAGTTTAATTAAAAAAAGAGCAGTGATATTATTATCATGAGCAATCGAGATGCAAGAGTCCCGGTTGCTTTTTTTATTGCAGAAATGGAGAAAAAAGAAATGGAATTAACTATCAGAGAAAAAGAAGTATTAAATGTATTTGGATGTATGAATTACGAGGCTACTATGAAGCGCCTGGGCCTTGCGTGTGCGCTTATGGTGGATCCGCTAACAAAAGCCAGTGCTTGTTCGCTAAGAAACAAACTCGCTGAAATACCTTGTAACATTTGGTACAGACACATTTATTGCCGCGCAAGAGAGGATCTCTTTGATGAGAATAAAGCAGCTTAACTAAAAAGTTGCCACCGTTAAGGTGGCAACAAAGAGAACAAATTACTGATATAATACTCACATAGGGAAGCATACTGCTTCAATTATGAAAAGAACAATCAATAAAGTAAAGACTACGGTAATGTCTAGTATCGCTATTCCTAAATAACGAACCAGGCGATTTTTATAGTTGCACAGAGGAATGAATTTTTGGACTCCCATATAGTTGAAGCACCCAAAAATAATAAACAACATCATTCCTAATAAAAAAATGCGTTCTATCCATAAAGCAATGCCAAAAGTGTTTTGGACTTCTAATGAAAGACATAGCCATGAGATGAATAAATAACAAAGCGATGCAATAAGCATTTTCCATGGGGTTCTAGTTCTATAGCCTGGTGGAACGTACTGCAGTAAGGATTGAGGAAGTATCTTCTTGCGTGTAGGCTTAATATGGACTTGTAGAGCTACTCTTAGTTCTTTAATGTTATTAAACCGCTCAGAAGGATTTATCTGAGTACATTTGATCACAATAGGGTTAAGATAATCAGAGAATTCATTTATCGACGCAAGCATTTCCTTTAACAAAATCCCTAGTGAATATATGTCAGTTTGCGGCGATGATGAACCAAATCCATATTGCTCTGGGGCAGCGTATCCTTGTGTTCCTAAAAAGACGGTATCTTCTGTTGATGATGCAGAGTAATATTTGGCAGCGTTAAAATCGAGTAAAACAGCGTGATTATAGTTGGTTATAATAACGTTAGAGGGCTTAATATCTCTATGAATTACAGCCGGTTTTATAGAGTGTAACTGCTCAAGAATATTACATAAATCAATCATATAATTAAGAATATCTGCTTTGGACAAGGTTGAGGTCTGGATTAATTCTTGCAAAGAACATCCAGAAATGTATTCCTCGATTATTATGAGTTGATTATTTTCTTCATAGTAATCAATTATCTTTGGTGTGCCGATAATATAGTTGTTATATAGGTGCTCATAGACATTGAGATTGTAAACATCAAGTATTTTTTTAATATAAATTTTTTGATTTTCTTGGTGTTGTACCAAGAAAACTTTATGTGGTTCATTTATTGTAGCTATTGTTTTGTAATATGAAATAGCTAGTTTATGAGATAAATCCACGTTATCATCCCTTTCCTTTATACTTGGTGTAATTATATCAGATGGGAGAACAGAATGAGCGAAAAAAATACAAATGATTTGAAAGAAGTTCTAGGTAGGACTCATTTATCAGAGTTTGATAAATACTGTAATGAAAATAAAGATAGTATGAATAATGATGAAGATTCTTTTTCAATATATATAAAGGATTTGTTAGCAAATAAGGGTATTACACAGCAGTCGGTTTTTTTGAATGCAGATATTCCGGAAAGATATGGATATAAATTGTTGTCTGGTGAAAAACATACTAAACAACGAGATGTTATTCTGAGAATATGTTATGCTGCGGAATTATCATTAAATGAAACACAGAGAGCGTTGAAGAAATATGAAATGCCGGAATTGTATCCAAAGATTCCGAGAGATGCCTTGATGATGATTATATTCAATGAAAGACCAGGTAGTATCCTTGATGTTAATGCTCTCTTAAAGAAAAATGGTATGGAACCTTTGCGAACAAGTGGATTACAAGATTAAATAATAAATTACCACCATTGCGGGGGTAACAATAATACAACGTTGTGGTATAATGTTGCTATATTCTGAAAATTAGAAGAAGTTGATCGAGTGAAAAAAAACAGAAAATATTTTTTCATAATTATGAACATCTTAGTTCCGATAATAATTGGAGCTGCCATCTATTATGTCATATCACCAAATGTAATTTTTGTACAGCAATTAGATTCTCTATTAGCCAGAGAAATACATGTTAATACAGCGTATTCTAATACTTCTATTATTCGTTTTGTTAGAAATTATTTGTTAGATATGATGTGGGGATATGCATTAGTTTTTGCATTGTTCTTATTTACAGGTAATAATGCAGCAGAGATAAGGAAGATATTTATAATTGCGGTTATTTTCTCAGCAGTTATGGAGATTCTTCAACTTACATCATTTGCCAAGGGGATATTCGATGTGTTCGATATTATTGTTGAATTTCTTGCTGAGGTAACTGCTGTCTTTATTATAAAAAAATATTACTCCGAGGAGGAAGAAACATGAAAAGAAGAGCTAAAGTATTAGCAATGGTTTTATGTCTTTCGCTTTTTGCTGCTATGGCTATGGGAAGTGGTGAATCTGCTAGCGATAGTACCAAAAAAGACATCGTTTCATCAGATGGAAGTAGTACAACTACAACAGAAGAAACATCAGATGCTACTGCGGAAAAAGCAGAAAAAGTTGATGTAACAATTGAGGAGCAGGTTCTTGTAGACCAGGATGGTGTAAAAATTACAGCAACAGAGTATGTTACTGATAGCATCTGGGGTGATGGAATTAAGTTGTTAATTGAAAATGATTCTGACAGTGATTACACAGTAGGTTGCGACGCACTTATTGTTAATGATTACATGATTACAGATTTATTTGTTTCAGAAATAGCTGCTGGTAAGAAAGCTAATGAAACAATGTATTTATCCTCATCTGGCTTAAAGGCCGCTGGTATCGATAATGTAGGAAAGATAGAAATGTATTTCCATGCATGTAATTCTGACTGGGATTATATCTTTAAGGAAGCATATTCAGAAATTCAGACATCAGCATATGCAAATATGGATACAACTCCAAATGATGCAGGAATGGAACTTTATAACGAAAATGGAGTAAGAATTGTTGGTAAAACAGTTGATGAAGGTTCATTCTGGGGAACAGCTGTATTATTATACTGTGAAAATACTTCTGGAAAGAATGTAGGTATTTCTGTAGATGATATGTCAATTAATGGATTTATGATGAGTCCATTCTTCTCAACCACTGTATATGATGGAAAGAAGTCTATTGATGAAATTACAATCTTCTCAAGCGATCTTGAAGAAAATGGAATTGAATCAATTGATGAGGTTGAGTTGAAATTCCATATTTATAACAGCGATACATATGATACTATTGCTGACTCTGATCCCATTACATTCTCAGCAAAGTAAGAAAAAGTATAGGAGGATATTGTAGTGAAAATTTGGAAATTGGTATCAGGTATTTTATCAATGATTTTATTTGTTCTTGTAGCATTTCAGTCATGTGCTGCAGGTGTGGCAAATGCATTAGAGGCTAACGGAGAAGTGTCTGGTTCAGCCGGAATTATAGTTGCAATTCTTATGTTAGCAGGTGGTATCGTATCTGTTGCTACTAGAAAATCAGAGAAGAAAGGTGGAAACATTGCACTTATTATTCTTTTTGGTTTAGCCGCACTTATGGGATTTGCAAATTATGGTAGCTATTCAGATTTAGCTATTTGGTCTGGTTGGTGCTTAATTAATGCTGTTCTTGCAGTTGTAGCACTTATCACTGGAAAGAAGAAAGTTGCAGATAGCACAACATCTGATGCAGAATAATGCTTGATAAATAATATACCGATGAAAGATAAATGGATCATTCCCGTAACAAGGAATGGTCCATTTCTGTTTTATCGGTAAGCAGATTTTCAAGGTGCAACCTTGAACGGATTGTAAAGGCAGAGCCTTACGCGTGGTGCAGGAGCAAGACTCCGCCAGGATTGTAAAGGACAGAGTCCTTACGCAAGGTGTTGGAGCAAGGCTCTGACTCTGGTTAAGGGTGAAACGCCTTAGTCCGTCCAGGGTGACAACCTTGGCCCACCTTTGTTGCTTGCGACAAAGAGTAGTGGGTATTACTTGTCGCTAAATCGCAAGACTTTATGGTGCCTGGTCGGCACTGACAAAACTGAATAACATGCCACATAAGAAAATAACTTTTGTGGAATTGAGGAATCGTGTGAGAATGCGGTTCCTTTTTTGTTGCAATTTTTTAGAAAAACGGAGGATGAAAAAGTTATGAGAGCAACAAGACACAACGGAAGAGCAGGCAAGCATGGAGCCTATAATCCAAAGCACAATGACAGAGATTTTGATGTAGAGCACGCTGATCACATTGATACGGTGAGGGCAGAGGGCAATGTTTATTGGGATTGTTACCAAGGTTATTGCTTACCTGGTTCCGGTCAAGAGAGGCAATTCACTTTCTCTGAGATTGAAAAGATTTATTACCAGGAGCATTACGGAGATCACATTGATGCTCAGAATGAAAGAAATGAAGCTGCAAGACATCCGGAAAGAAATCGAAGTGCAGAGGATGTTTTGAAGAACACGAAGACTTGTCCAGAGGAAACAATTTTACAGCTTGGCAACATTGATGGAACAATTCCTGCATCAACTTTTGCTCAGATATCTGCTGAGTATTTTGAGGAATTTGAAAAGAGATTTGGTTCACACATTCACATTTTGGATTGGGCCTTGCACCTGGATGAAACTACTCCACATATTCATGAGCGCCATGTTTTTGATGCAGAAAATAGATATGGAGAGATATGTCCTCAGCAGGATAAAGCTTTGGAAGAACTTGGATTTGAATTGCCGGATCCGGAGAAACCTAAGGGTAGATACAACAATAGAAAGATGTCTTTTGATGCAGAATGCAGAAATATTTTTCTTGAGATTTGTAAAAAGCATGGCATAGAGGTTGAGATGGAGCCGGTCTATGGTGGAGTCAGCTATCTTGAAAAAGCAGATTATATTGTGAAGAAGCTTCGTGAAGAAAATGCAAAGCTCACCGCAGAAAACCAGGAGCTTAAGCTAGAACACGATGAGCTTGTTGTTAAGGTTTCTGATCTAGATGCACTTGTAGAAAATGTATCAGAGATTGCTTATGAAAAAGCTTGTGAGGTTCTTACAAAAGAGATTACGGCCCAGGTAAGGGAAGAAGATATTTCAGCAATTGAAGATACAAAGACCTGGCTTGCATCCGATGAGAGAAAAGCTTCCAAGGAAACAAGAAATTATGCAATCAAGCAGCTTGCCGGTGTGCAGGATAAATTGAGAAAGCTTACTGACAAAGTGCTTGGAATTGTCCGCAAGGTATTCGAGGATCCTCAGAAAAAGAAAGTGGTTACTGCTGAAATTATTGAAAAGGCAAAGCCAAGTACATTGGCTCTGCTTGCGAAGAAGAAGCAGGAAGTTGAAGAAATAAATCAAAGGAAATCCGATATGGCAACTCAAGAAATTGATAATCCAAACAAAAAGAAGGGAGATACAAGTTTGTAATGAATATATTCGAATTAGTAAAATCCTCAGTTACGACCAGAACTGCGGCTGAGTATTATGGCTTAAAAGTTAATCGGCATGGTATGGCGTGCTGTCCATTTCATAATGATAAGCACCCTAGCTTTAAGATTGATAAGAATTATTACTGTTTTGGTTGTGGTGCCAAAGGCGATGTTATCGATTATGTTGCAAGATTATTTGGTCTTGGAATGAAAGATGCTGCTCTTAAGATATGCGCTGATTTTGGATTGAATTTTCCAACTGAAAATGCTAAAGCATATTATCCAAAGATAAGAGGTACGCCTAAGAAATCTGATGAACAGATTTTTAGAGAAACAGAAGAATATGTATTTAGGGTTCTATCAGATTACTACCATCTGCTTAAGACATGGATGGTATTGTTCTATGGCTTATAGAAGGTTTGAAACGCCTGATAGCTAACGGATATCACTTCACAATCAGTGAAAGGGCAAAACAGAATCTTGAGGATTCTAAGATTGAGGGTAACAGCGTGGTAGCCTTTTTAAATTCTGATGGTTATATTGGTTTTGATAAGGATTCAGCAATAACTACCAAGGATTTTTTCGATGTGTATTATCGTTGGTGTGATGAAAATGACGAAGTTCCGTGTAAAAATCCAGCGTCATTTTCAAAGAAGGTCAAGGAGGTTGCGAAAAAATATGGAATAGAACCGATTCAGAATGTGCTAAATACTGAAGGCATGAAAGTACGTGGTTATCGTGGAGTGTACATAAAAGTTAGGGATTCTGAAAACCCATTTTTAAAAGCTTCTTAGACGGGTAGACAGCAGTAAATGAATTTTTTTATATTGCTATGTAATATTTTGAGAATACATAAATTTAATCAGTAATATAAATAGTTCCTGTTTATCTGTCTAAACGTCGTAATTATGCAAGGTTTAGCTGTACCAGCTACTGTTAATGTACTGCTTAATCTGTTTTACAACGACGCTGACGGGCTAATAATTCGATTGAATGTTATAAAATAGAGCTTCTCAAATGGTCTAAATTCAAGTGCTCCAGGCTGAAAAAATACAGGGGACGATAATTTATGCCTTAATTGCTAAAATGGGGTTCTAAATTATAACAAGAACGATACAAGCAGTAATTGAATTACAAATTGAATGACTTTGTTGAAGCTGTAAGATATAATTAAAGAAATATACGTAAAGGGTGATGTTATTGAATATTAAAGAATTAATTGGAGAAGCTACTGAATATGACAAGAAACTGGCTTTGGAAGAAAAGAAGCCTAAAAGCTGGTGTAAAAGTGTCAGTGCTTTTGCAAATACATTAGGTGGTTCACTTATATTTGGCGTTTCAAATGAAGGTGAAGTAATTGGCCTTCAAGATGCGGACCATGATGCTGAAAAGATAAGTGAGATTATAAAGACTCGTATTGATCCACTGCCAGAGTTTAATTTAAGATTTCACAAGACAGATGATGGTAAGGTACTTATTATTCTTGACATCTTTAGAGGCGATGAGACTCCATATTATTATTCTGCCGATGGTGTGCTGGAGGCATATGTGCGAGTTGGAAATGAAAGTGTTAAGGCTACGGCTGTAGAGCTTAAGAGACTTGTCTTAAGAGGGAAGAATACATCTTGGGATACACAGTTATCGTCTTATAAAATGTCAGATTATGCTTATTCAAAATTGAGGGCAAGATACAAGAAATGGACCGGAAACAGCTTTGATGATAAGGACATGGTTTCATTTGGTCTTGCAAATGAGGCAGGTGTATTAACAAATGCAGGTGCACTTATAGCAGATGATAGTCCTGTCAGATGGTCAAGATTATTTTGTACTAGATGGAATGGACTTAATAAAGCAGGTGGCGCCATGGATGCGATTGATGATGCTGAATATGAAGGCAGCGTGCTTTATCTCTTGGATGAGGGTGAAGCATTTATAAAACGTCATGCAAAAATGATGTGGAGAAAGTTACCTACCTCAAGGGAAGAACTGCCAGAGTATGTAGAGCGTAGTTATCATGAAGCATTAATTAATGCCCTGGTGCATAGAGATTATCTTGTGAATGGTAGTGAGGTTCATATAGATATCTATGATGACAGAATGGAGATTTATTCGCCAGGAGGGATGGCTGATGGGGTTCAGATACAGGACAGAGATCCGCTTACTGTGCCATCGACCAGACGAAATCCGCTTTTGGCTGATATCTTTAATCGTCTAGGTTATATGGAGCGAAAGGGCTCTGGTTTTGAAAAAATCATTAATGGTTATGAATTTCAGGTAACTTTTGATGAATCAAAGAAGCCAAGCTTTTATTCTGACAGGACTCAGTTTAGAGCTATTATGCCAAATCTGAATTATGGTTTTGATGTGGATGAGCTTGACGTCAAAAAGGATGAGCTTGACGCCAAAACTAACCAAAGTGACGTCAAGGTTGACGTCAAGGATGACACCGAGGTAAGAAAAAACAGAATTATATATTTGATCAGAATAAATCCGAGAATGTCACAGCGTATGATGGCTGAGGAATCTGGAATACCATTAAGAACACTTCAGCGAATTATGAAGGAAATGGTAGAGAATAATGAGATTAGACGTGTTGGTACAAGCCAGAAAGGACATTGGGAAATAATTGAATAAACAAATGTAGCAGCTATGGAGCAATCTGTGGCTGCTATTTTTATTGCAAATTTTAGGAGGAATTGAATGAGAAATAGAGTTAAAGAAAAAGAAATACCGGCTGCACTACTCAATATTTATGAGTTCTGCGATTATTTATCAATAGGTGAAACAAAGGCAAGAGAGCTATTACATGATCCAGGTAATGGCTTTACTGTGCGCATAGGTAATAGACTTTATGCACATAAGGGGAGCGTTGATAAATGGTTACTAAAACAGTTGGTGGCATAAAAATAGATAATAAAATGAAATAATCATAGCAACTAAATAATACACATGATAAACTTATGGAGATGAACAATACTGTTCTTTTCCATAAGTTTTTTTCGTTATAGGAGGAAGAAACATAATGGGAAAATCAATTAAAGGAAAAGAACTGGGAAGTGCAATTTATCAAAGACCAAATGGCACATATGAGGCAAGATACATTGATCGCTTTGGAAAGCAGAGAAGTGTATATGCCAAAACTCTTACGGAGGTAGGAAAGAAACAGCGTCAGAAGATTTACGAGAATGAGAAACAAATTAATATAGTTGATGAGAAAATGACTCTTGATGAGTGGTATGAGAAGTGGATTAGCGTATGTAAGAAGCATTGCCGTTCTACCACAAAGAGGACCTATGAGATTCAGTACAATAGGCTAAGGGAAAGCTTAGGCTGGAGAAAACTCACAAGCTTAAATCTAGTTGTATTGCAGAATGCTTTTAATGAGCTTGGCTCTGATAAGTCCAGAAGTGACTGTAAGGCACTGCTAATAGATATCCTTAATCGTGCGGTTGAAGCAGATTTGTTGATTAAGAATCCTGCACTTGGCATTAATCCTATAGTAGATGGAAAAGCTAAGTCAGAGAAGCGTATTCTATCACGTGAAGAGATGGACATTCTACTTGAAAACTCGAAAGGTGGAATGATGTATCCTATCTTTGTTGTGGGCCTTGGAACTGGCATGAGACTGGGCGAGATGCTTGGACTTACTTGGGACTGCGTTGATTTTGATAATAGAGTCATTAAGGTGGAAAAGACATTAACTTACCTTCCTGGCAATGGAGAGGTAGCAAACTATGAGTTCCATAAGCCAAAATCAAAGGCTGGATTTCGTACAATTCCAATGACCAAGAAGGTGTATGACATTCTTGTGATTCAGGAAAAACGTAGAGCAGATATTGCAACGCATTTCTCACCAAGAGAAGGCTTTGAGGATTTGGTATTTACATCAAAGACCAACTATCCGATCAATGCTGCAAATGTTAAGGAATCAATCAACTATATTGTGGATCGAATCAATCGGGAGAATCCTGATAGCTTCTTTGAACATCTGACACCTCATGGACTGCGCCATACCTTTGCAACCAATTGTCTTGAAAACGGAATGGAACCAAAGGTTTTACAGAAAATCATGGGGCACAGCACATTACAGATGACTATGGATTTATATTGCCATGTTCGTGAGGATAAGATTAAGGACGAGATGGCTAAAATCGCAGAGTTCATGTAAGTGGTAAGTGAGTGGTAAATTGCTATATTTTTGATAGATACGATGCTGGAAAGCCAGTAATTTCAAGGGTTGTAGAAAATACACCTGAAGTTTTATGTTTTTCAGGTTTGTGAGGAACTGTAGGATTTTTATGATTCTTCCAAATCCCAATACTTTTGAATTTGTTCTGTAGTCAGTGTCTCTACAAATTCTTTCTTTAGTTGAAGAAAATATTCAAGATCCATTAAGATCAAATACAAAACTGCCCTGTTTTCGAACTCTTCTCTAGTAGAAGGCAGGGTAGTTTCTTTCATTTCTTTCATTAGCTCATTTAGTTCCGTTAACAATTCCTGTGCATTATTTGACTCTCCAAAATTGATACTTATGGAATGGATAAAGGCAGAAATTCGCTCAGCCTGAACCGGAACCGCATTAATACTCACAATCTTTTTATAAATATCCTTTAAGACCATACACTGTTGTCTACGCATTTGCATGTATTCCATGAAGTATTTTGATTCCTGAAAAAAAGTATTGTTCATATAGGCATAAGCATGCTTTTCACCTTCGGAAATATCCGCCAGAAGTTTGTCAAAGCATGTGCCAGTATAATCCGATTTATCGTCTTTGAGAATATATTGAGACATGCGCATAAGTACGGTCTTTAAATCTTCCTCTAAGGTGTGCTGCATGCGTCGGATCTCTTTTACTTTTCCCGGAATATAAAGATTTAATAATGTTCCGATTCCGGCACCGATAAAAAGCAAAAGAGCTTCATTTATAATAAGAGATATGTCCATATGCCCTTCCAAAAGATAATGGGTAACAAGCACCGCATTCGTAGAAATCGCTTCGTTCAATTTTAAGAATTGGCAGACTGCAATAAAGAGAAGCAGAAAAATACCGTAGGAAACAGCATGGTAGCCAGCTACCTGAAAAACGCCGAAAGCAAGAAGTGTTGCGATCAAAAAAGCAGCAACCCGTTTTAAGGAAATGGCAATCGTTTCTTTAGAAGTATCTTGAATAGTTAAAAGTGTCATAATGCCGGCAGAAGGGCTGTATAATAATCCCAAGACATCGGCTAGTATAATAGAAACTGCACTTCCGGCAGCCATTTTAATTAATTTAAGCATGAATATGAACCTTCCTTGTTTAGCTAAACGCCGTATAAACTAATGTTAGTGTACTGTTTTATTATATCGAAAGTCAATGCTGCGGTAGATAAATCCTGTAATATCACTATTATTCTTGACAATGTTATAAAATATGATACACTAATCTAGTTGCAAATGAGTTGCAATTGCAAGTAAAAGAAGGGATGTAACATAATGGAAGCTTTTTTAGATATACTTTTAGACACTACGATTGACTCTTTAAAAATTTTACCGTTTTTATTTTTAACATATGTGATCATGGAATATATTGAACACAAAATGAAAGATAAGACGAAAAAGGTCATTAAAAATTCAGGAAAATTCGGTCCACTTTTAGGTGGTGTACTTGGTATTTTTCCGCAGTGTGGTTTTTCTGCAGCAGCAGCAAATCTTTATGCCGGCAGAGTCATTACATTGGGAACATTGATTGCTATTTTCTTGTCTACTTCGGATGAAATGCTACCGATTCTTATTGCAGAGAAAGCAGATCCGATTGTGATTGCAAAGATTTTAGGTCTGAAACTGCTGATCGGTATTGTAGCAGGATTTCTTATTGATGCTTTTGTGAGAAAATACGACCATGAGCAGGGAGAAGAATTACACATTCATTCTGTTTGCGATCATGATCATTGCCACTGTGAAGAAGGAATTTTAAAATCTGCATGCAGCCACACTCTGCAGATCATTGCATTTATTTTTATCATTTCTCTTCTTTTAAATAGTTGTGTTACTATTATTGGAGAAGATACCTTGTCCGCGCTCATTTTGAACCGTCCAGTCATCGGACCGATACTTTCAGGAATAGTAGGATTGATTCCAAACTGTGCAGCTTCTGTTGTGATCACACAGCTTTATTTAGAAGGGCTGATGAGTACAGGGGCTATGTTAGCAGGGCTTTTAGTTGGCGCAGGTGTTGGCGTTTTAGTTTTATTTAAAGAAAATCAGGATATAAAAGAAAACTTAAAAATTGTTTTGCTTTTATATACAATCGGTGTTGTCGCAGGTATAATAATAGAGTGTATTGGACTCAGCATATAAGGATAAAAAAATGGAAAACTTTTGGCCGGAAGGCATTAAAAAAACAAAACAGAGAGAAGATGTTTTTCGTGTACTTACGCAGGCGGAAAGACCTCTCAGTGCTATAGAAATTTATAACTGTATTCAGAAGGAAAATGAAGAAACAAAATATGCGATCTCTACGATATATCGGGCACTTTCTGTATTTGAAGAGAAGGGACTTATTGAGAAATCAACTTTAATGGGTGATGATACGGCAGTTTATGAGTGGCAGCATGGAAAGCATAAGCATTATGCAATCTGTTTAAAATGTCATAAATTAGTGCCACTGGCGAAATGTCCGTTTGAGCATATTCAGTTGGATACGTCCGATGAGAATTTTACAGTTACAAGTCATAAGCTGGAAATATATGGCTATTGCAATAAGTGTAAGAAAGATGAAAAAACTAAGGTATAGCAAACAAAGATGGCGAATGGAGGGAAAATTATGAGATTGGGTGCTTTGGAAGCCGGTGGAACAAAAATGGTATGTGCGATCGGCGATGAAAACGGAATGATTTTAGACAAAATATCTATTCCTACCATGACTCCCTCAGATTCTATGCCTGAAATGATACGTTATTTTAAAGAAAATAATATCGGGGCGCTTGGAATAGGAAGTTTCGGTCCTATCGATCTACATAAAGACTCACCTACCTATGGTTATATTACTTCTACACCGAAAAAATCATGGGAAAATTACGATTTAGTTGGAAATTTTGCAAAGGAATTACAGTGTCCGATCGCATTTGATACGGACACCAATGCAGCAGCACTTGGAGAAGCCTATTTTGGTGCAACAAAAGGCATGGATTGTAGCATGTATATTACAATTGGAACGGGTATTGGTGTAGGAATTTTTGTAGATAACAAATTGTTGCATGGTATGCTGCATCCAGAGGCAGGCCACATTATAATGGCAAAGCATCCAAGTGATACCTATAATGGGAAATGTCCGTTTCACGGAACTTGCTTTGAAGGATTGGCAGCGGGACCGGCGATCGAAGAACGTTTCGGAGCAAAAGCGGATACTTTGTCAGACCGGGCAGAGGTTTGGGAAATGGAAGCCTTCTATATTGCACAGGCTTTGATGAATTATACGCTTACGATATCACCGAAGAGAATTGTATTAGGCGGTGGTGTTATGCACCAAAAACAGTTATTTCCATTAATCCGGAAACAGTTTGCTAATATGTTGAATGGTTACGTGAAAACAAAAGAACTGGAAGATCTGGATCGTTTTATTGTCCCTTCTGCACTGCAGGATAATCAGGGAATTATGGGGTGTTTAAAATTAGCGGAGCAAAGCTTGTTATAGAGATATAAAAGCACAAAAAAAAGCACCATCCCCAAGGCTCGTATGTCCTCAAAAATGGTACTCGTCAATGCACCGCCAGGGGCTCGAACCCTGGACACCCTGATTAAGAGTCAGGTGCTCTACCAACTGAGCTAGCGGTGCTTATTATTTACAACGCAAGAGTTATTATAGTATAATGAATGGCAGTTTGCAAGCATTTTTTCAAAATTTTTTTATTTGTATAAAAACAATATAAAATTTATAATATATGTTTACAGGAAAAGGAAAAAGAGAATGATACAGCTTGAAGAAAGGAAAGGTTGATCTCATGATATTTGAAAGCCATGCACATTATGATGATGAAGAATTTGATGAAGACAGAGACAGTTTATTGGCATCTATGCCGGAAAACGGAATCGAATATATTATAAATGTAGGTGCTAATTTAAGAACTACGGAAAATACAATTGCACTCACAGAGCAATATCCTTTTATTTATGGGGCAGCAGGAGTACATCCAAGTGATACTGCAGAATTGAACGAAGAAAATTTTGCATGGCTGAAGGAACAGTGTTCCAAACCCAAAATTGTGGCAGTTGGTGAAATTGGACTGGACTATTACTGGGACGAGCCAGATAGAGAAATACAGAAAAAATGGTTTCAGCGTCAGCTTGCGCTGGCTGCAGAGAAAAAACTGCCAGTTATCATACATTCCAGAGATGCCGCAAAGGATACTCTGGATATTATGAAGAAAATGGAATGCCAGAAAATGAGCGGTGTGGTACATTGCTTTTCTTATCCGAAAGAAATTGCGCGTGAAGTTCTAAATATGGGATTTTATTTAGGAATCGGTGGTGTGGTAACATTCCAAAATGCCAAAGCCGTAAAAGAAGTAGTAAAATATGCGCCACTAGATAGGATCTTGTTAGAAACGGACAGTCCGTATCTTGCACCAGTACCCCATCGTGGGGAAAGAAATTCTTCCTTATACATTCCATTGATTGCAGAAGAAATTGCAAAAATAAAAGGAATTGAATATGATAAGGTGGTTCGTATAACGAATGAAAATGCAAAAAAATTATTTCATATCGGATAACAGAAAGGAAAACACGTATATATGGCAACTTTAGGAATTCCTGCAAATACGATAGCGGTATTACAAAAATATAATTTTAATTTCCAGAAAAAATTTGGACAGAATTTTTTGATCGATACCCATGTTTTGGACAAAATCATTGCTTCTGCAGAGGTCGGAAAGGACGACTGTGTATTAGAGATCGGTCCGGGAATTGGAACGATGACACAGTATCTGGCAGAAAATGCAAGAGAAGTCGTAGCAGTAGAAATTGATAAAGCGTTGATTCCCATTTTGGAAGATACCCTTTCAGAATACGATAATGTGACCGTTATTAATGAAGATATTTTGAAAGTGGATATTAATAAAATCGTAGAAGAGAAAAATAATGGGCAGCCGATCAAGGTCGTTGCAAATCTTCCTTATTACATTACAACACCGATCATTATGGGATTATTTGAAAGCCACGTTCCATTAAAGAGCATTACGATCATGGTGCAAAAAGAAGTGGCAGATAGGATGCAGGTAGGACCGGGAACAAAAGATTATGGTGCATTGTCCCTGGCAGTTCAGTATTATGCGAAGCCGGAAATTGTGGCAAATGTACCGCCGAATTGTTTTATGCCGCGTCCTAACGTGGGTAGTGCAGTTATACGACTTACCAGATATGAAAAACCACCAGTGGAAGTAGAAGATGAAAAATACATGTTTTCTATTATCAGAGCTTCTTTTAATCAGCGAAGAAAAACGCTGATAAATGGTCTGCTGAATGCTGGAAATTTAGGGATTACAAAAGAAGATATTTTAGAAGTTCTGGAAGAAATGGGATTATCAGCAACGGTTCGAGGAGAAGCATTGACGTTGGAACAATTTGCAGATCTGAGTAATAAATTGAATCAAAAAAAGAAATAAATAGATATAATATTTTCTGTCGAAAAGGCTATTATGAAAGTTGTTAAAAACTGACAAATAATAGCTTTTTTTCGTGGAAAAAATTAACGTAAATCTAAAGGTTTTATTTTTTGACATTGCTATCCTACTATGTTAAACTTAAAAAAATAGAAAATAGGGTTATTATGTAAAAAAATAATGCTGAAATATGGAAAATTTAAGAGGTGAGTACCTTGGATAAATATGAATATAAAATAAGAGCAGAGGAAATTAAATCACTGATTGCACAAGGAGAATATGTGGAAGCGGTGAAAATTGCAGACACAATTGACTGGCACCGTGTAAAAAGTGTTATGATGCTTTGTACGATTAGTGACTTATATAAAATCAATAGAAGATTTGAAGAAAGTAAGGAACTTTTATTACTTGCATATGAGCGCCATCCGGGAGGACGTACTATCGTTTATTCCTTGTGTGAGCTTTCTATCAAGATGGAAGAATATGTGCAGGCAATTGAATATTATAAAGAATTTGTACAGATAGCGCCAAGAGATAGTGGACGCTATATTTTGCAGTATAAATTATATGAAGCACAGGATGTAAGCTTAGAAGAGCGAATTGCCGTTTTGGAAGAGCTGAAAAAAAGAGATTACAGAGAAAAATGGGCGTATGAATTAGCATACCTTTATCATAGAATAGGTTTAAATACAAAGTGTGTAGAAGAATGTGACGAACTGATCTTATGGTTCGGTGAAGGCAAATATGTCATTAAGGCAATGGAGCTTAAGATGCTGCATCAGCCACTTACACCGGAGCAGGAAAAACGCTATGAAATGCAAATGCGAGGCATTTCCATGTATGATCAGTATGAGCCGGAAGAAACAGAGGAAGAAGCCGAACCGGAAGAAACGACTGACAGTGAGCAGGAAGCAATTTTAAACGCAGAAACGATTCGTATCGGTGGAGATGAATTAGATGATATTCATGTAAAGACACTGGATATGGGACAATACAATACCATTAATCTGCAAAAAGAACTTGCAGCAAGCATGAAAGAGCTTTTGGATGATGGAACAGAAGTGGACGAGTCTTTAGAAAATGAAAGTACGGACCACATTACAAAAGCAATCCTTGCACCAATGTTTGAGAATACAGAGGAAATGGAAACGGCAGTGCAGGAAGCGGCAGCAGTTTATGAAGAGCCGACACCGGTAGAGGAAGAAGTATTCTTTGAAGAAACCGGAGAAATGCCGGAAGTGGAAGAAATTGTCGAAGAAGAAATGCCAATGGAAGAGGTTTCTTCTTATGCAGAAGTATCGGAAAATACAGAAGATCTGGATGCCGAAGAGCTTTCTATCATGGAGCAGTTATATGGTGAGAAACATTCGGAAGCAAAAGAAGATGTAGAAATTGCAGAGATTCCTGAAATAGATGATGTTTCTGAAACAGAGGAAGTAGAAGAAGTTGCTGCTATAGCAGATATGGAAGAGATTCCAAGTATAGAGGATATTCCAAGTATCGAAGATATTCCTGATTTATCAGAAATGCCGACAGAAAAAATAGCGCAGGTGATTGAACCGAACAGTGAGCCTGACAGAGCAGCAACCGTAATGCAGCAAATGCGCGCAGAAGCGGAACAGAAGCCTGCTGAAGAACCAGCTGATAATAATAGTGGTGCAAGTAATGCAACGTATCAGATATTACCGGAAGTTCCGGCGCCACTTGCGGGTATGCTTTCACAGGAGTATGACGGACAGATCAGTCTCGTAGTGCCAGAAGAAGAAAAGGTTGAAAAGCAGATTACCGGACAGATGAGTATCGAAGATATTCTTGCTGAATGGGAACGCATGAAGAAGGATAACGAAGAGAAGCGTAGAGAAGATGTACGTCGCCGTGTACAGGAACAGACAGGCAATCTGTTTGCCGAGTTTGATGAGTCAACTAGGAGCGGTATTCTTGCTCAGTTAGAAGAATTAGATAATGAAGCCAAAGAAAAAGAGGCTTCCAAGCCACTGATCACTCCGCACAACGATGAGCCGGAAGAAGTGGAAGAACTTGAGGAATTAGAAGATTTAGAAGAACTCACGGAAGAGGAAATTCCAGAGGAAGAAACAGAAAATGTTCCGGAAGAGATTTCAGAAGAGCTTCCTGAAGAATTATCGCAGGATGATGCTGTTGAAGAATTAGAGGATATAGAAGAAATCGCTGGTATTGAAGAAGCATTAGAAGAAGTTCCAGAAGAAGAATACGACAATACCGAAGAAGATTTTGAAGTTACAGAGGAAGAAGTCTTTGAATTAAAAGCAGATGAGCCGGAAGAAATATCGGATATTGAAGCAGACGAAGAAAGTGCAGAAGAAGTAAGTGAGTCGGAGATGGAAGATGCAGAGGATGACCGCGAGACACTCAGACAGCTGACTGAGGAAGAAAGAGAATTGTTTGGTTCATATATTCATACGAGAAAGGCGAAAGAACAGTTCATCAAATCGTTAGATTCTATTAGTATGGCGGCATACACAGGCAATATTATTGTAACGGGTGATGACGAAAATGACACGATGTCTTTAGCTAAAAATCTTGTGCGTGAAGTGCAGGCATCTGATAGTAATTTCTCAGGTAAAGTTGCAAAAATATCTGGTGCTGCATTAAATAAAAAAGATGTAGAAACTACATTATCCCGCATGGAGAATGGAGCAGTCATCGTTGAAAAAGCAGCAAAGATGAATGAAGAAACAGTGACTAAGCTTTGCAAATATTTGAATCGGGATAATAAAGGCATTATTGTAGTCATTCAGGGAACAAAAAAAGAAATTAATAGATTGTTTAAACAGTATGATACATTAAATAATTATTTTACTGCACGTTTTGACATTGAGGCATTGGATGATGATGCACTTGCAGCTTATGGAAGAAAATATGCAGAATTAATGGAATATTCTATTGATGAGTTAGGTATGCTTGCTCTTCATACAAGAATTTCCGATATGCAGACGAGTACGCATGTAGTGAATGTAGCAGAGGTACAGGAAATTGTAGATGAAGCTATTCGCCATGCTAATCGTAAAAATATAGGTCACTTCTTTGATATTTTATTAGGGAAACGTTATGACGAAGAAGATATGATCATCTTAAGAGAAAAAGATTTTAATTAATTTAAGTAGGGGGCTTTTTTATGGCAGCTGCAAAAAGTAAAGAAAAGGCAGTAAGGGAACAGGTATTCATTTCAGAGGCAGATCAGTATATATTTGCACAGGGTTCACATTATGATATTTATAAAAAACTGGGAGCTCATCTGTCTAGGGAAAATGGTGTAGATGGTATGTATTTTGGTGTTTGGGCACCAAATGCAGTTAAAGTAAATGTAGTTGGGTCCTTTAACGGATGGAATGAATATTCTCACGAAATGAGACGTCTTGGCAGTGGTGGAGTATATGGACTTTTTATTCCGGGAGTTGGAACTGGTGAATTATACAAATTCATGATTACCGCGCAGGATGGTAGAAAGCTTTATAAAGCAGATCCATTTGCGAATTATGCACAGTTACGTCCTGAAACGGCTTCTATTACAACCGATCTTTCTGATTTTACATGGACGGATAAGGAATGGTTGGAAAAACGGGATAAAAAAGATATGAATAAAGAGCCTATGGCAATTTATGAATGTCATATTGGTTCATGGATGAAGCATCCGGACGGAAAAGAAGGTTTTTATAATTATAGAGAATTTGCAGATCGTATTGTAGAATATTTAAAGGAAATGAAGTATACCCATATTGAATTAATGGGTATTGCAGAACATCCTTTTGATGGTTCCTGGGGCTATCAGGTTACTGGTTATTATGCGCCAACTTCACGTTATGGAACACCTCAGGATTTTATGTATTTAGTAAACTTATTACATAAACATAAAATTGGTGTGATCTTAGACTGGGTACCAGCACATTTTGCAGTAGATGCACATGGTCTTAGCTGTTTTGATGGTGGCTGCGTATTTGAACATCCTGATAAGAGATTAGGAGAACATCCAGACTGGGGTACGAAAATCTTTAACTATGGAAAGACAGAAGTAAAAAATTTCCTGATCGCCAATGTTTTATTCTGGATGAGGGAGTTCCATGTAGATGGTATCCGTGTAGACGCAGTTGCTTCCATGCTATATCTTGATTATGGTAAGAAGGAAGGTCAGTGGGTGCCAAATGAATATGGCGGAAATAAAAATTTTGCAGCCATTGAATTTTTCAAACATTTAAATTCTGTAGTTCATGGAATTGCACCAGGCTTTTTAACAATTGCAGAAGAATCTACTGCTTGGCCGCAGGTTACAGATCAGGTAGAGTCAGGTGGATTGGGATTCTCCTTTAAATGGAATATGGGATGGATGCATGATTTCTGTGAATATATGAAATTAGATCCATATTTCCGTAAAAATGACCACTACGCTATGACTTTTGCTATGTCATATAACAGCAGTGAAAACTATATTTTGCCGTTATCTCATGACGAAGTGGTACATTTAAAATGTTCTATGGTAAATAAGATGCCGGGATATAAAGTAGATAAATATGCGAATTTAAGAGCCGGTTATACATACATGTTTGGTCATGCAGGCAAAAAATTACTCTTTATGGGTCAGGATTTTGGACAGGAAAGAGAATGGAGCGAGGAGCGGGAATTAGACTGGTACTTATTAGGAGAAGATCTGAACCGCGGTATGCATGAGTATATGAAAGAGCTTTTGCATCTTTACAATAAATATCCTTGCCTTTATGAAAACGATAATAACTGGGATGGCTTTGAGTGGATCAATCCAGATGATGCAGATCACAGTGTTTATACGTTCTTCCGAAAGAGTTCTACAGGAAGGAACAATCTCTTATTCGTGCTTAATATGACGCCAATGTGCCGAGAAAATTATATGATAGGTGTACCGAAAAAAGGTAAATTTAAGTTGCTTTTAAATAGTGATGAAAAACGGTTCGGAGGAAATGGAAATGAAGTTCCAACAGAACTGACATCGGTAAAAGAACCGTGTAATTACAGAGATTATTCTATTACTTTGGATTTACCACCTTATGCAGCAATGGTATTTGTATTTTAGAGGTTAAGAAAATAGAAAAAAAAGCCGAAATAAAGTGTGAGTTTAAGAAACTTGCACTTTATTTTTTTGCTATTTAAATTGCAAGAGCAGTGCAATGGAATCTACATTTGGAGACTGTTTATGAAGATAACATTTGAAAATTTTGAGAGCAAACAGAATGTAGACAAAACAAAAAATACATATAGTTCCCGTGAGAATCAGAAAACGGATAAAATACGGGGTTATGCATTAGACATTTCTGGCACAGTTATGGATAACACTGCTTATGGGGTTCAAGGAAGAACCACAGAAGATATTATGCAGCAGGCGGAGTATATGGATGTTACTACGCAGAGAAACTATATGACAGTTATGTCTAATTCTATGTCATCGGAAGATTTTGCTAAATTGCAGGAAGAGGGCTATCATCCGGGAGACATAACAATTGAAGAGACCGTGACGATCACAGATCATATTAAAGCAGAACTTGCAAAAGCCGGAGTAAATGTTGTTGGCTATACAGATGATATATCTGCCACTGCGATGGAAGAGGTTGCAGGAAGTCAAGTATCCGCACAGCAGATTGAAGCAAAATTACGGCAGGCAGATGCTGCAGTCACAGAAGAAAATATATATCAGGTAGAGGAAGCCTATAATAATGCCTGTGCATTAGAAGAGTTATCAGAAGGTACCATAAAATATATGGTAGAAAACGGGATGGAACCGACGATAGAGAACTTATACAAAGCACAGTTTTCCGGTAACGCAGATCCAGATAAGCAGGGAAAAGGGTATTATGCGGAAGGAACAGCAGGCTACTATTCCATGAAGGCGGAAGGCTATGATTGGCAACAACTGCATTCCCAAATGGAAAGAATTATTGAAGAAGCAGACCTCACCATTGATAAGAATACGATAGAGCAGGCAAAATGGCTGATAGAAAAAGGGATTCCACTGACTAAGGAAAACCTTCAGAATTTAAATCAAATAGAAGGTTTGGAGCTTCCGATGGAGGCAGACAAACTCTTAACTGCGATTACTGGGACAGTAGGAAGCGGAAAAGCAGCAAAACAGACGAATCTTGCTGATACGGAAACTGATATGGAAAAAGCAGTACGATATGTGCAGATGGTTTCTCAGATAAGTGAAAGTGCCGTAGATTGTGTTATGGCTGAGGAAAAAGAGCTGAATCTGAAAAATTTAGAAGAAGCACAAAAAAGAATTGACCGCGGCGAAATGGTAATGGCTGATTTCAATATTTCTGCAAGAAGAAAAATGGAAGAAGTTCGTTTACAGATGACCGTAGAAGCTAACTTAAAGCTTTTGGAAAGCGGTTATCAGATAGATACGACTGAGTTGGAGCAGTTGGTTGAGGATTTAAAAATTGCAGAAAATGCGCTGAATCAGCAATTTTTCCAGACAGACAATGCGACAGAAGCCACGATTCGTACAGCACTTTATGAGGAAACACAAAATAAGATTTCCGAAATACCATATTTGCCGGCGGCAACTATTGGAAAAGTAGCATTTTTAGAGGATTCTACACTTGATCTTGTTCATGCACAAGGAACAGAATTAAAGAAAAGCTATGAAATGGCAGGCGAATCCTACGAGACAATGATGACTTCTCCAAGGGCAGATCTGGGTGATTCCATAAAGAAAGCATTCCGCAATATTGATGATATACTGAAATATCTGGATATGGAGCTTTCTGAACAAAACAAACGCGCTGTCCGTATTTTAGGTTATAACAATATAGAAATCACAGCAGAAAATATAGTTTCCATAAAGGATGCGGATTTAAGCATTAAAAAAGTGGTGGACAGAATGACACCTGCAGCCACACTGGAGCTCATAAGAGAAGGTGTGAATCCTATGAAAATGACCGTTTCTGATTTGAATGAATATTTCGACCAAAAAGAAGAAGGAACGGAAAAAGAAGCTGAAAAATACAGCAAATATTTATATAAATTAGAGCAGAACAAAGAAATCACAGAACCGGAAAGAGATGCTTACATAGGAATATACCGATTCTTTAGACAGATGGAAAAAACAGATGGTGCAGCTATTGGTGCTGTTGTGAATGCAGGAGGAGAATTATCCTTTAAAAATCTTTTGACAGCAATTCGTTCCGAAAAGAAAACGGGAATGGATATAACTGTGCAGGATGATTTTGGTGGACTTTCAGAGCTAATTTCTGGTGGTGTTTCTATTACAGATCAGATTGCAAGAGGATTTACCGGACAAGTTTCATCCAAAGGAAGTCAGAAAGAGCAGCAATATTATGATAAAGTAGCAAAACAGATCATGGATAGTCTGGAGCCGGAAAAGGTAAAAGAAATTACAATTACTCCGGATATGACATTAGAACAATTTGCAGCTTGTTTGGAAGAGGCAAATGTCGATGAAACCTTGGAGGCAGCTTACAGAGAAGACCAGTTACAGGGATTTCGTGCAGCGCAAAATGTAGATGATGAAACCTTACAATTCCTTTTAGATACAGGCGAGGAAGTAACGGTAAATAATTTGTTGGCGGCGAATGATCTGGTGAAAAATCCATCCGCTATTTTTGAAAAGTTAAATCGTTTTAGTAAAAACTTTGATAAATCTTCCAAGAAGCTAGTAGAAAGCTTTCATGATGAGATTTCTGCAAAAGAAGGATATGAAGAATTTGAAACAGAAATGTCGGAAGGACTGCAGCAGGCAATAGAGGCAGAAGATGTAACATCACTTGATTTAAAAGAAATTCACTTATTACATAAACAGCTTCATCTTGCAACAGCAAATGCAAAACAGGAAGACTACCGGATTCCCGTACAGATTGGAGAAGAAGTTACTTCTATTCACTTGCGTATTGTCAGAGGTGCAGAAGAAAGTGGTAAAGTCAAAGTAACAATGGAGACTGAAAAGTATGGACTTGCTGAAGCAGAATTTAAAATAAGTGGCAATACATTGGAGGGCTTCATCGCCGTAAATAAAGAAGGCGTGACCGAACAATTACAAGAAATAGAAAATGGAATGAAAGAAGCATTACAGGATTCCGATTTAGAAATTTCCTCCTTCCATTTTGTACAGAGTAAACGGCTGAATACAACTTCTTTTATGAAAGAGGAAAATGCAGAAGGAGCAAAGGCATCCTCCGCACAGTTGTATACCGTAGCAAAGGCATTTTTGCAGACTGTTTCTAAATAACTTTTACTAAACAAACAACCGTAAGACGGTAAGAAAGGTGATTATTATGAGAATAAATTATAACGTTTCCGCAATGATATCAAACAATTGTTTACAAAGAAGTGATAATGCATTAGCAAAATCCATCGAAAGATTATCTTCCGGTCTTAAGATCAACAGTGCAAAAGATAATGCAGCAGGACTTGCTATTGCAAAAAGAATGAATGCACAGTTGAAAGGTATTTCTGTAGCAGGTGACAATGCGAATGATGGTGTTTCTGTAGTGGAAACTGCAGATGGAGCTTTATCTGAAGTTCATGATATGCTTCAGCGTATGAATGAGCTTGCAGTAAAAGGTGCTCACGGAACTATGACAGAGGCAGATCGTCAGACAATCGAAGATGAAGTAGCGCAGTTAAAAGAAGGTATTCAGGATATTGTAGAAGGCGCACAGTTCAATGGAATGAAAATTCTGGATGGAAATTTTGATCTAAAGGGCTATACATCAGAGACTGCTGTAAAGGTAACATATTACTCAGATGAAGTAACTGCAAAAGAATATACATTAGACCTTTTAAATGTAACATTAGATGCAGATGGAAATATTACAGAAAGCCTTAGTGATTTTAATGATGGTGGTAAACTTGTTACCACAGAAGATGGTGGATTCCCTCCAAGCTGTAAAGTAAGTGAAATAGATGGAAATCTTATTACTATTGCAGATGCAAACGGCTTTAAGCTGACTTTGGAAGTAAGAGAAACAACAAGTGTATCCGATATGAAAATTGATATTACAGGTTTTGGTGATATGAGCATTCAGATTGGTGCAAACGAAGGACAGACTCTGGATATGCGTATTCCGAATGTTTCCTTAAAGAACATGGGTATTTCGGACACCGATTTTACTACCATGGACGGTTGTAGCAATGCGATTCCAAAAATAGATGAGGCTATTGCTTATGTTTCAGAAGTAAGAAGCCGTCTTGGTGCTTACCAGAATCGTCTGGAATCTACAATCGATTCTTTAAATGTAACTGACGAAAGTATGACAGCAGCATATTCCAGAATCATGGACGTGGATATGGCAAAAGAAATGACAGAATACGCAAATCTGCAAGTATTGACACAGGCAGGTACAAGCGTTCTTGCTCAGGCAAACGAAAGACCATCACAGGTATTACAGCTTCTTCAGTAAGGAGGCATAAATGACAGACGAACAAAAACAGCAGTTTACGCGTAAAATAACAAATGCAAATAAAACAGAAATGATAGTGATTTTATATGAAATGGTTCTGACCTATGCGGAAGATGCCAAAAAAGCATTAGAAAAACAGGATATGGAAACATTCCATATAGAAATACAAAGGGCAAAAGCTTGTGTGAAGGAATTGCAGAATTCGATCAATTTTGATAACAAGCTTGCCATGAACTATTTTGAATTATATTTATTTTTGCGTAGAGAGTTGTCCAAAGCCGATGTTGCTGGTAATAAAACGGCACTTGATAATGTCTGCAATATCGTAGAAGAAATGCGGGAAACTTATCAAAAATTAAGCAAAGCAGACACTTCAAGACCGGTTATGGAAAACGCGCAAGCAGTATACGCAGGACTAACTTATGGGAAAAACTCACTCAATGAAAGCCTGGCAAGTCAGGACATTGACAGGGGTTTTCGTGTATAAGACTTCATCAGGCAGCATATTCATTTTTGCTGCCTGTTCTAATAAGTATTTATACCTTTTCAAGACAGCATTTACTTCATAAATATAACAGTCAATCAAATCAGGGTCAGTTACATTATCAAACCCGCTGTATGCCAATTCTAAATCTAATCGTGTACGTTCTATATCATCCAAAATACTTGTACTTTCCACAGAACTTAATGTGTGGTTCTTACCGTAGGAACTTTGACTAAAATGCCATTTCATAAATAGGAAGCTCCTTTCTTTTTTATTAGTATTGGCAGATTCTTACATAATATTCATGGACTAACAAAAAGGTTCCATGCATAGAATAAAATTAAGAAAAAGGAAATCTACATAGGAAATGTAAAGCGGAGAATGATGGGAAAGTTAGAGAACGGACTTATTATTATTGTGGTGCTATTTGTCGTAATTTTTATTGGCGCAGTACGAAGGAAGACCGAATGGATCATTAACTTCGTACTGCGCATGGTCTTAGGCACTCTTTTTATTTATGTTGCCAATATCATTTTGCGTTATTATGGCATAGGCATTTCCGTCGCCATTAATCCGATCAGCATTTTGATTAGCGGATTTCTTGGAATACCGGGCGTTGCCATGCTTTATGGAATCAATTTTTATAAAGCCTGATCAGAAGTAAGATTTTTTGTTTGTATGAAAAATTATTTGTGTTCTTCCAGCCAACGCATTGCGGTATAGGCATAAACGGCACTTCCACCAGGAAGAACTTCTTCATCAAAGCGTACCTTTGGATGATGCTGCGAATAACAGAATCCTTTTTCAGGATGTCCAGCAGCAAGAGCCAGCATAATAGAAGGTACTTCTTGGCTGACATAGGCAAAATCTTCAGAACCGGATGTTTTTGCAGCCTTTTTCGTACCAGACATACTTTGTAGCTGACCAGCTGAAAAAGCACTGGTAGGTCCAAGCAGTTCTTTCAAATATTTTGTAATACTGGATGATAACTCTCCATCATTTAAAAGAGTAGGACAACCACTGCCGAAACTTACTTCTGCTGTTGCACGGAAAGATGCAGCAATTCCGGTAGCAATTTCTGTCATTCTTGTTTTTAAGAATTTTCTTGTATCTTCATCGTAGGTGCGGATCGTTCCACTCATTTCGGCAGTATCAGGAATGACATTTCCTGCATTTCCTGCATGAATGGTGCCGATCGTCAGTACGGCTTCATCGGAAAGAGCAAGCTCTCTTGCATGAATTTCCTGTAATCCTGTAATGATATGAGCAGCAACGGTTATCGGATCAATGCCATTATTAGGCATAGAACCGTGGCAGCCTTTTCCTTTTATATGAATAGAAAAATAATCTGCTGCCGGTGCACTTACTCCACCATCGCAGACAATGACTGTTCCCGGATCCATTGGCATACCTGCCATAACATGAATCATCAGAGCGGCATTTACATCAGGATTTTTCAATACCCCGTTTTTGATCATGTCGTTTGCACCTTCAAAAGTCTCTTCGGAAGGCTGGAACATTAATTTGACAGTTCCTTCAATCTCATCTTCATGGGATTTTAAGAGCTTTGCAGCACCAAGCATCATAGTTGTGTGCATATCATGACCGCAAGCGTGCATTTTTCCGTTATCAGATGCAAAAGGTTCTTCAGATTCTTCTTTCACTGGAAGAGCATCCATATCGCCACGGATTAAAAAGACTTTTCCCGGTTTTTTACCGCCAGCTATAGCGATCAATCCTGCTTTGCCGCATTCTACAGGCTCGTATCCTATAGCAATCAGTTCCTTTTTCACATAAGAAACGGTATCTTTTAAGTCAAATCCTGTCTCTGGGTGCATATGCAAATAACGTCTGTTTTCAATAAGCTTCTGTTTCAGTCCTTGAGCTTCCTGTAATAATTGTTCGGATAACATATATTTCCCTCCTTTTAAAATTTATTATAGAACAAACAAGTCATTATTTATGCAATAAAAAAGCGAAGATGACCTTAATAATGGTATCTTCGCTTATAGTGTGAATTATAAGAACATAAGCAGTGTTTGTCAAGAAAGGGTAAGGATTTAACCGTGTCAATTGTATTTTAATTTAATTAGATCTGCTAAATATTGCGCGGTTCCTTCTACACCAAGGAGACTGCTGTTGATCAATACATCTGTATGATTTAAATCTCCTGGCAGATATTTTGCATATTTCATATGATATGCATTTCTTGCTTTATCGACTTCCCGAATCATTTTTTTTGCTTCATCAGGACTCATATGAAGAGTTTCAATACAGTTTTTGAAGCGATCTTCGTATGAGGCAAATATAAATACATTTAATCGATTTACATTTGTATCCAAAATATAATCTGAGCAGCGTCCAACAATGATACAAGATTCTTTTTCAGCAATATTTAGTATAATATCACGCTGTACATTAAATACTTTATCCTGCATATCATGTGATTCGTTTCCTAAAGGGAAAAGCATATTAAAAAAACCGGAATGTTTATGCTTTTCTTCAACGTTACTAATAATAGAGACTGGTTGGTTCATGATCTTAGCAGCTTTTTCAACAATGTCACGATCATAATATTCAATGTCGAGAATTTCCGAAAGCCGTTTTGCGATAGGGCGTCCGAGACTGCCAAATTGTCTTGTAATAGTAATGACGTACTTTTTACTCATAATAATCCTCCTTATTACATTTTCTTAAATGCTTTCTTGTAACATTCCATAGTGAAATCAATTACATCATCAGTATGTGCAGTTGATAAATTGTAGCGGTTGCCCGGTTTGTTATAAACACCTTCCAAAAGAAGTGCATAGTCCATTTTCTTTCTGAGTGTAAAATCACAAGTCTGCATATCACGATAATTTTTTATCTCATCCAAATCAGTTATAGCGATATTGAACATCGTTCCGATACCAGGCATAACTACATGAATACCATGGGAAGCATAAAATTCCTGAATTGCATTTTTTAATCTGGTAGTGCGCTCAATTGCTGCAGGAAGTTCGTTGTTCAATATTTCCAGTGTCTTGAGACCCATGCTTAAAATAAGAGGGTGACCATTGTATGTACCGCTATGGAAAAGGACATCTTTGGCAGAGGATTTTCCGCTATTGCTCATGTCAAATACATCAGAGCCCATCAATGGGGCTGTTTTCATCATAATTTCTTTTTTTCCGCCTACGATGCCGACTGGAAGACCTGCGCCAATGACCTTTCCCATTGCTGTTAAATCCGGTTTTACATCATAGTATGATTGTGCACCACCCATTGTAATACGGAATCCGGTCTTTACTTCATCGATGATCATAAGGATTCCAAGTTCACTTGTTAAGCTTCGAATCCCCTGCATAAATTCTTTTGTGGCTGGAATGTAACCAGCAATGACCGGTTCCATGATTACAGCAGCAACTTCATCCTTGTGTGCAGTTAAAATCTCCCGGCAGGCTTCTAAATCATTAAATGGAAGTACAATGGTATTTTCCAATTGATCCGGTTCGAGACCGGCAGACTCTGGAAGTGGGGTAGGGTGATGAATGTCACCAGCTTCACTGACATTTGGATTAACGCTAACAAGTACTTGATTATAGCCGCCGTGGTAATGACCTTCAAATTTTGCGATCTTATATTTGCCGGTATAGGCATAAGCAAGTCGAATCGAGAAAAGTGTGGCTTCTGTACCTGAATTTGTGTAGCGCAGGGATTCAATGCTGGGATAATATTTTTTTATCGTTTCAGCAAATTCTGCTTCCAGAACGTGAGGAGTTCCATAAAGCATAGTAGAATGTTCCTTTAAATGCTCATTCATAGTATCTACGATCTCTTCTCTGCCATGTCCTAAAATAAGAGGCCCATAAGAAAGTACATAATCTACATACTTGTTATTATCAAGGTCTGTAAGCCATGCTCCTTTTCCTTCTTTCATAAAAATAGGATAGGGGTCAAAATATTTAATATTCGCGGAAACTCCTCCAGCAATATTTTCGGTAGCCCGGATAAATGCTTCTTTGGAAGCGGGTGTTTTCGCTTGGTATTCAGAAAGTATTTGTTCTAACGTCATAGAAAAACCTCCTCATGCATTCGCAGTTAATTTTGACTTGATTATAGGCGCAGCTTTTTAAAATGTCAACAAATATTTCAAAAGATAACAAATAATGAAATAATTATTACATTTGAAAAATAAATTACAAAGTGGTATTCTAATGGAAGAAAAAGGCAACAGAAAAAATGCAGATAGTATAAAGAAAGGGAAAGAAATGAACGATGTATATGATAGAATTGCAAAGAAAATGGACAAGATGAGCAAATCCCAAAGAAAAATTGCAGAATATATATTAAATAATAAAGACAGCGTTGCGTTTATGAATGTAAGTAAACTGGCGAAGGAAGCAGATGTAAGTGAAGCAAGTATTATCCGTTTTGCAACGTTTATGGAATATAAAGGCTATCCGCAATTACAAAAAGAGTTGCAGGAAAAAACAAGAGAACATCTTAGCATGAAGGAGAGGCTGACCAATTCTTACACAGAATATAATGATGACGACGCAGGAATTGCAAAAATATTTAATGATGACGCAGATAGGATTCAAAAAACGTTATCCGGTTTGGATTTTCAGACTTTTCATACGGTTATGGAAAAGATAATTAGTGCGAGACGTATTTTTATTGTAGCGGGAAGAAGTGCTGCGGCTTTAGGTACTTTTTTCTACTATTATTTAAATATAGTCATGGGAAATGTGGAGCTTATTACTTCTTTTAATGGTGACGAAGAAATCATGCACAATGTAAATGAAGAAGATGTGGTAATAGCAATTACATTTAAAATGTATACAAGAAAAACGGTTGAATTGTTAGCATATGCATTTGAAAAAAATGCGATCACAGTTTCCATTACAGATTTTATGACTTCTCCAGTCATAAAAAATTCAAAGTATTACTTTTTGACAGAGGCACAGTTAAATACTTATTTAGATTCTTTTGTAGCTCCATTAAGTTTGATCAATGCCATTTTGACTTATTTAGGGAAATATAAAAATAAAGAATTGGAAGAAAGACTTACAAGTTTAGAGGCTATGTGGAACGAATTTGATGTATTCCAATAATGAAAAAAATATTTCATGAAAAATATTTTTTGAAATATTTGTTGACAAACACGAAAAACTAATATATGATAGCAGCATAAACAAATTACGAAGGCGTAATGAGAAGCACTCATTGCGCCTTTTTATTTTTGAGGAGGAAAAAGCTATGAAGAAAAAATTGATTTCACTTTTATTGACAGTGGCAATGGTAACAACATTTACAGTGGGATGTGGTTCAGCTGATACGACAGAATCCACAGCAGCGGCAGAAGAAACGGAGGTTTCTACAGAAGCAGTAGTTGAGACAACTGCAGAAGAGACAACAAGTACTGCCGAAGAAGGAGATACATCCATAGATGGAGCGTTATCAGGCGTTACCTTAAAAATTGGAACAGATACAAGTTTTGTACCATTTTGTTTCCCAGATGAAAATGACCAGTATACAGGTTTTGATATTGATTTATTGAACGCATTAAGTGAAAAGCTTGGATTTGAATATGAATTAAGTCCGATGGACTTTTCCGCACTTTTAATGTCTGTGCAGTCTGAAAAGCTGGATGCCGGATTTGCCGGTATTACGATCAAGCCGGAAAGACAGGAAGTAATGGACTTTTCAACACCATATTATGATGCTGGTCTTATGATCTTTGTGAGCAAAGATAACACAGACATTAATAGCATTGAAGATTTGTCTGGCAAAGTAATTGCTGTAAAAGAAGGAACTTCTTCTGTAGATTATGTAATGGAAAATGTACCTGATGCTAAGGAAATAAAACAGTTCCCTAATATTGAAAATGCTTATCTTGAAGTAGAAAGAGGAGCAGCAGATGCAGTGGTATATGATTCACCAAATATCCTTTATTATTTGACAATCAACCCAGACAGCTCAGGAAAAGCAGTAGGAGAATTATTTGATGCTGCACAGTATGGTATTGTATTCCAGAAAGATTCTGAATATACAGAAATATTTAATGCTGCTTTAGCTGAATTTATGGAAGATGGAACTTATCAGGAAATTTATGATAAATGGTTTGGTGCAAACTAAAAGTACAAACATTCAGGCAGAATATTATTGAATTAGGAGGAAATAGAAATGCGGTTTGACTGGAGTTATTCTATAAAAGTAATACCAACACTTATGACAGGATTAAAGTATACCATTCTTATTTCAATATTGGGTATTTTGCTTGGATTTGTATTAGGTATGCTGACAGGACTTGCACGATCAGGCAAAAAAGGAATATTGAATACGATTGCCAGCGTGTATGTTGGGATCATAAGGGGTACGCCCCTTATGGTTCAGGCATTGTACATATATTTTGCAATTCCTATGATTCTTAATATTAACATTCCTGTATTAGTAGCAGGTGTATTAACAATTGGATTGAATTCAGGTGCTTACATGTCTGAGTGCGTAAGAGGTGCAATAGAATCCATTGATATTGGACAGAGAGAAGCAGGCACTTGTTTAGGACTGAGTAAAGTGCAAGTTATGGTAAGCATTATAATACCTCAGGCATTTAAAATTATGCTTCCAAGCCTTGGAAATCAGTTCGTCATCAGTGTGAAGGATACTTCTTTGCTTACAACGATTGGTGTTGCAGAATTAACAAGACAGGCAACACAGGCAGTATCCAAGTCCTTTAGGACAGTAGAAATATATACATCATTGGCGGTTGTATATCTGCTTTTAATTACAACCTTGTCTTTCATTTTGAAAAAATTGGAAGGGAGATTGAAGTAATATGATCAAAGTTACAGGTTTATCCAAATCTTTTGGAGAATTAGAAGTTTTAAAGGATATCAATGTTGATATTGAAGAAGGAGAAGTTGTATGTGTAATAGGCCCTTCAGGTTCTGGAAAAAGTACCTTCTTAAGATGTATTAATCAACTCGAAAAAGCTAATGCAGGCGAGATATATTATGATGGAGTTCCTATTACAGATAAAAAATATGATTTAAGAAAGCTTCATAGAGAAATAGGAATGGTATTTCAAAGATTCAATCTATTTCCACATAAAACTGTCCTGCAAAATATTATGCTTGCCCCTTTGAAGTTAAAAATGGGATCAAGAGAAGAAATAAAAGAACAGGCGTTAGAGCTGCTTGATAAAGTAGGCTTGAAAAGCAAAGCAAATGAATATCCGAGAAATTTATCAGGTGGACAGCAGCAGAGGGTTGCTATTGCGAGAGCGCTGGCGATGAAGCCAAGAGTCCTGCTATTTGATGAGCCAACAAGTGCATTAGATCCAGAGTTAGTCGGAGAAGTGTTAAAAGTAATGAAACAGTTGGCAGATGAAGGTATGACTATGATCGTTGTGACACATGAAATGGGTTTTGCCAGAGAAGTATCTGATAAAGTCATATTTATGGAGGGCGGATATGTAGTGGAAGAAGGAAATCCTAACGATATGTTCGCTAACCCTAAAAATGAAAGAACGAAGGAATTTTTAAGTAGAGTATTATAGTGGAGGAAATAGAAATGAAAGTAGGTATTATCCAGATTCATTCTATACCGGAAGCAGTAGATGATAATTTGAAAAGAGGCTTAACATTTTTTTCAGAAGCTGTTGAAAAAGGCGCAGATATTATTGCATTTCCTGAGTTGTGGAGCTGCGGATATTATCTGGAGACAGAAGGCTTTAAAAAAGCAGTTGAAAAAAATGAAGAAATTTTAAATAAATTCAAAGAGCTTTCGCGTATACATAAAGTAATGACATTACTTCCCCTGCCGATTTTAGAAGAAGATAAGTTATATATTGGTGAATATTTAATTGAAAGTAATGGTGAAGTAATTGCCACCTATAGAAAATCAAATCTTTGGGGAAGAGAACAAAATTATTTTACTCCAGGAGAGAAAGACTATGAGGTCATTGAGACATCTTTAGGGAAAATGGGAGTTTTAATATGTTATGATATTGAGTTTCCTGAACCAGCCAGAATATTGGCATTAAAAGGAGCTGAGATCATTTTTGCTCCAGCGGTATGGAGCATTCCGGCAGAAAATAGATGGAATATTCAATTGCCAGCAAGAGCACTTGATAATACTTTGTTCATGGTAGGAATCAATACGGTAGAAGAGGGTGCATGTGGGCAAAGCAAAGTAGTATCTCCACTGGGAGAAGTATTGGCAGAAGCATCGCCGGATAAAGAAGAAGTTGTTGTATGTGATATAGATTTATCCTATATTGAAGAAGTAAGAAAAAGTATTCCCTATTTAAGAGAATTTGATATGTGTTTATGCCCAGGTGGTGATATTGCATAAGATGGAAAGCAAATGTAAGTCTGCCTATAGTATTTGTTGTTGTACTATAGGCGGGTATCTGTTGCAAGCTATTGTTTTTGACAAGTAACTTTTCCGTATTTTCAAGGATTTGCAGTGTTTTTTAAATTACTGTTCTGACAAATTTTGTGAGATTATTACAAAAATAAAAAAGTTTAAAAAAGGCTATAGACAAGAAAAAATTAAGCGTATATAATCAGATTCACAATCAATCTTAAAACTCTTTCGGCACAAGAGCCGGATCTTAAAATCAATTATTTATTTCAAAATCATTCATTTTATTTATTCCACATTTAAGCTTATATAATTTACAAAATAAAAGGAGTGTGATCATAATTATTACTTTAGTTGTTTTTTTACTGACGGCTGTTTATACTGACTGGCGTTACAGTAAGATTTATAATTGGCAGATTATACTGGGGTTGATAGCCGCTGTTTGTTTTCGGTACTATTCGTCCGGACCACCCGGTATTCTTTCAGGGATGTGTTCCTTTTTCATTCCAGTTTTTCTTCTGTTTCCACTATTTCGCATTGGAACATTTGGAGGCGGAGACATAAAACTTCTGGCAGTAGCAGCCATATTTTTCACACCTGCTCAAACAATTCTGTTTATGGGCGTTGCATTTCTGACAGGTGCTATAGAAGCACTGTTTAAGATGATAAAAGAACGAAACTTTTTGGAAAGATTCCAATATCTATTGTCATATATTCATGACGTATTCACAACAAATCAATGGAAATTATACGAAGAAGCAAAAAAACAATCAGACGCAGGAGTCCGAAAGCATAAAATTCATTTTGCATTTCCGGTCTTTATCAGTGCGCTGATTCATATAGGAGGATTATATTGAAACAAAGAATTTTAGCGGTCTGTGATTCAGAGACAGAATATACGAACCGTATGCAGGAATTTTTATGTACAAGGGAAGAACTTCCTTTTGAGATTTATGCTTTTACAGATACAGAAAAACTGGAAAAGAGCAGTCAGCAAGAGAAAATAGAGATACTTTTGATTGCAGAATCCGACTATTCGGACAAAATCAAAGAATTACCGATTGAGAACATTTATATGCTGAATGAAAGTGGCCATACAGAATATGAAAATGTGGAGCAGATAAATAAATATCAGCCTTCAGAAAAGATTTTAGGACAGGTTTTAGAGTTTTATTCAAAAAACGGAGGGCTTCCAAAGAAAATAAAAACGAAAACTCCAGTCAATATGATCGGTGTATATTCGCCGGTTGGCAGATGTCTGCAGACTTCCTTTTCTCTGGCTATGGGACAAATTCTGGCGAAAAAGTATAAGGTTTTATATTTGAATTTTGAAAGTTTTTCAGGACTTGGGCAGCTTCTACAAAATGATATGGAAACAGACTTGACGGACTTGCTTTATTACTATACCAATACACGAGAGCGGTTTCATTACCGATTGGAAAGTTCATTACAGACAATTAATGGTATGTATTTTATCCCTCCGGCAACTTCCTTTTTGGATATGCAGTCAATTACTGCAGAGACATGGCTTGAGCTTTTGCTGGCAATTGAAGAAGAGGGCAGATTTCATTATATTATTTTGGACTTATCAGATTGTGTACAGGGACTTTTGGATCTGCTCAGAAAATGCAGCATTGTTTATACCATTTTAAAAGAAGATTCTATGGCGGTTGCAAAACTCAGACAGTATGAGGAGCTTCTAAATGATATGGAATATCAGGATATTTTAGAGAAGACTAAAAAACAAAAGCTACCTTATATCCGGCAGATATCACCACGTCTGGAACAGATTACATATGGGGAACTTGGCGAATATGTAAAAGGGGTATTAAGAGAGGATATGCTGTATGAGTGATTATTATGAGGCATTTCAAGCCATTCATAAAGAACTTTTGGAATCCCTTGACTTTACAGAAGAAATTTCAGATGCAGAAATGTTAGAGAAAATAGATGAATTTATTGTTCTGAAAAATAAAAAATTGCATCTCACATTGAAAGAAAAAGAGCGTATCCGGAAAGATCTGTTTGCTTCTGTGAGAAAACTGGATATTTTGCAGGAGCTTGTAGACGATACTACGGTGACAGAAATCATGGTAAACGGAACGGAAAATATATTTATTGAACGTGCCGGAAAAATAGGAAAGTGGGAACGCAGATTTGAATCAAAGGAAAAACTTAGTGATGTGGTGCAACAGATCGTTGCCGGATGCAACCGCGTAGTAAATGAGGCATCGCCTATTGTAGATGCAAGACTTACCAATGGTTCCCGCGTAAATATTGTGTTAAGTCCCATTGCTTTAAATGGGCCTATTATTACCATACGAAGATTTCCTGACAAACCTATTACCATGGAAAAATTAGTTGAAATCGGCTCTTTGTCTAAAGAGGCTGCTCTGTTCTTACAAAAGCTAGTGAAGGCAAGATATAACATCTTTATTAGTGGAGGAACTGGCTCTGGTAAGACCACATTCTTAAATGCTTTATCAGCATATATTCCGAAGGATGAAAGAATTATTACAATTGAAGATAATGCGGAGCTGCAAATACAGGACGTTCCTAATTTAGTAAAACTGGAAACAAGAAATGCCAATTTGGAAGGGTGTGCAGCCATTACGATTCGAGATCTGATCAAATCGTCACTGCGTATGCGACCGGATAGAATTATTGTAGGAGAGGTACGAGGTGGAGAGGCTATTGATATGATGCAGGCGTATAACAGTGGACATGATGGTTCGATGAGTACCGGACACGCCAATGGGACAAAAGATATGCTGAGCCGCTTGGAAACTATGATACTGATGGGAATGGATCTGCCTCTTATGGCAATTAAACAACAGATCGCATCGGGAATTGATATCATCGTTCATTTGGGAAGATTGCGGGACAAAACAAGAAAAGTATTGGAAATTGCAGAAATAGACCGGTTTGAGGATGGAAAAATACATTTGCATACACTCTACAAATTTGAGGAATGTGAAAAGTTGGAAATGCTTCAAAAGGATAAAGTCATAGGAAGTTTAGAAAAGAAAGGAGATTTGCTGCATGAAGAAAAACTTAAGATGGCAGGTATTGCCTTATAGCCATGCGGACAATGGTAAAGCTTTAATTGATTATGAGCATTACCAGTTCGGAAGAAAAGAAATGATTCTCTATGGACTGGAAGCAATCGGCATGGTTTTGTTCTTTGCATACTTTTTTTACCGTTCGTATTGGGCAGTTATACCACTTGTGTCTGTTGGAATCTTTTTTCTGAAAAGGAAGAGAATGGAGCTTGGAAAAAAGCAGCAGGATATATTGAAAATTCAGTTTAAGGAAGCGGTTCTGAGTATCAGTGCTGGGATGCGAGCCGGCTATTCCGCAGAAAATGCTTTAAAAGAAGCTTATAAGGATATGGTCAGAATGTTCGGACGGCAGAGTTTGATATGCAGGGAACTAGCTTATATCCTTGGTGGAATGAGTAATAATATTCCGGTTGAAAAGCTGCTGCAAAATTTCGGGAATCGAAGTGGGGTGGAAGAAATCAAAGAATTTGGGGAAATCTTTGAAATTTCCAAAAAGAATGGTGGAAATATTGGACAGATCATTACACAAACGGTTGAGATCATCAGTAGAAAGTTAGAGATCGACCGAGAGATCAGTACGCTGGTCAGTGCAAAAAAGCTGGAGCAAAAAATTATGAATTTGGTGCCGTTTTTGATTTTATTTTATGTTAGTGCCACTTCAAAAGGTTTCTTTGACATGCTTTATCATAACGTTGCAGGAATCCTTATTATGACAATCGGTCTTGTAATATATGGTGTAGCAATCTATATGGAAGATAAGATCATGGATATACAGTTGTAGATACGGTTCAAGGAAAGAGAAAATGTTTCAAAGGGGAATGGAAAAAGTTATGAAGCTGTTCTATCTGATTGGGGAAAAAATTTATTATGTATTGGAGAAGAAAAAAATTACATTAAAAAAACAGCCATCCTATGATATGCAAAATCTTTATCCGGGAAGAAATTCGGAAGAGAAATTAAAGGATTATTACATAAAAAAGATAGCACAGGTGCTTTGCGTGCTGGCAGCAGGCATAATGTTTTCGCTTCTTTCATTTGTGAATGAGTATAGGGAAAATATCATTATTGATGAGAAGTATATTGCAAGGAATGGGTATGGTCAGGGAGGATTGGAAACGGAGATAACGGCTGATTTTGAAGATGGAGGCAGAGAAGAGATTACATTAACGATTGGGGAACAGCGTTTTAAGGAAGAAGAGTTGGAAAAGTTATATGAGAAGGCAATAGAACAGCTAAGCATCACTTTGTTTTCAGAAGGAGATTGCGCCGAAGAAGTGAGAAATCAAATAAATTTTCCTGAGCAACTGGAAGGGTTTCCGTTTAGTATTCAATGGGAAAGCAGCAATTATGCTCTGGTGGATTATGACGGAACGGTTTATAACGATAATCTGGCAGAAAACGGAGAGACTGTAAACCTTACAGCAGTATTTCAATATTATGACTTTAAAAGAGAGTATATATTTACCGTACATATTTTGCCATCCGTACTATCCAAAGAGGAGGAGCGAAGAAAACTGCTTACAGAAAATCTGGAGGAAAATGAAAGTAAGTCTATTTATGAGGAACATTATGTTCTGCCGGATCGAGTTGGTGGAAAAAAAGTAACGTGGGAGGACAAAAAAGAAAATAACGCGATATTGATTTTGCTGCTTACTTGCATGACAGCATTTGTTATTTACCATATGAAAGATTATGAATTACATAAGCAAGTTATGCAAAAGCAGGAAGAAATGTTCCTATGTTATCCAGAAGTTGTGAACCGCCTTGTGTTGTATGTGGGAGCAGGTATGACTGTACGGAATGCCTGGAGGAAAATTGCACTTGAGAACAAAGACAAAATGAGAAAGAACGGTAGAAAAGGTTATATTTATCAGGAAATGTTGTTTACCTGTTATGAAATGGACAGTGGTGTTGCCGAAGGAGAGGCATACGAACGTTTTGGCAGACGTTGTGGTCTGCAACAGTATATTAAGCTGGCAACGCTACTTGTTCAAAACATGCAAAAAGGAAACAGTACTATGCTTGTACAGCTAAAAGAAGAGGCGGAAACTGCCTTCGTAGAACGAATGAATCAGGCGAGGAAAAAGGGAGAGGAAGCCGGAACAAAATTGTTGATGCCGATGATGCTTTTATTAGGGATAGTCATGGTTCTTATCATGATCCCTGCATTTGGTACATTTGGAATGTAGAAAGAAGAAAGAGAGGAAAAAGTTATGTATGGAGTAAAAGATTTATTAAAAGATGAAAGCGGAATGGGAACCGTAGAAGTGATTTTAATCATCGTAGTATTAATTGGACTGGTTATTATATTCAAAAAGCAAATAACACAAGTAGTAAATACTATTTTTGACAAGATTGTAAGTGAAAGTAAGAGTGTTTAGAACGATGTGCCTGTAAAAGCAGGCAGACAGGAGCCAAAATGAAAAAGGGATATTTGACAGTTTATTTATCACTTTCTTTAGGAATTATTTTGTCGCTTATTTTGGCATTGGCTGAAGGAGCAAGGGTAAATGCGATCCGTATGCAGATGGAGTGTGTAACGGATATAGCCTGCAATTCTGTATTGGCAGAATATCACAGACAGCTTTTGGAGCAGTATGATCTGTTTTATATAGATACAAGCTACGGAACTTCTTGTGCAGCTTATGCCAATACAGAGGCACATTTAAGAAGTTATATGAATTACAATTATTCATTACAGGATAGAAATACACTTCGAAATTATAAAGATATTTTGAAGCTTTCTGCAGAAGATGTGTCTTTGCTTTCGGCAACTATTGCGACAGATGCATACGGAATCGGTCTGAAGAGACAGGCAGTTTTATATGAAAAAGATAAAGTTGGAATAGCGTTTGCAGAAGATATTATGAAAAATCTGCAGACAGTTACAGAATATGAGCAGGAAAGCAGTGAATTGCAAAAGCAACGACAAGAGGTGGAGGAACAGATAAATGAGATGATCAAGAAAAAAGAAGAAACTATGCCACCTGAAAAACAGACAATAGAAACGGAAAATGGCATAGTAGAAATTGAAGTTCAACCTCAGATTACAAGAGATAATCCAGCAGATATCGTAAATGCTACAAGGGGACTTTCGGTATTAAGTCTGGTAGTGCAGGATCAAAATTCTTTATCTTATCAGACTATTACGCCATCAAATTATGTTACTGGAAGACAACTTCATGTAGGAAGCGGAAGACAGGAAGAAATGGAATATCCGGACAGCTTGCTTGATAATATTATTTTTCATGAGTATATTTTGGAAAAATGCGGTGAGTATACAGAAGTTTTGGATAAATCTCTTCTAAAATACCAAACGGAATATATTATTTGCGGAAAAGACAGTGATGAAAAAAATCTGACAGGAGTAGTCAATCGCTTACTGCTTTTGCGAGAGGCAGCTAATGTGCTGTATCTTTTGTCAGACAGTGAAAAAATGGCAGAAATACAAGCAATCTCTACTACATTGTCCTTAATATGTATGCTTCCGGAAGCAGAGTCTTTGGTGCGATATTCTATTTTATTTGCATGGGCATATGTAGAAAGTGTTCATGATGTGAGAATACTGCTTGATCAGGGAAGAGTACCACTGATGAAAAGCAGTAGTACATGGAAAACGCAATTATTCCAAATGACAAGTTTTCAAAGTCGACATGAAAATGGAGAGACTGATCAAAGTGGTATGTCTTATGAAGATTATCTTAGAGTATTTTTATGTCTAACAGATGAAAATTCGGTAACAATGCGTTTAATGGACATTATGGAAATGGATATCCGACAAACAGTCGGAAATGAAAATTTTCGTATGGATGCCTGTATAGACTGTTTTGAAATGCTTGCAAGAGTTAGAAGCGATTATGGTTATGAATTTACGATTCAAAGAAAATATGGCTATGAACCTGTCGGTTGATGGCAGAAGGGAGGAACGGACAATGATGCCCTCTTTTGAATACAAAAAACTAAATACAAAATTAAAAATGCATAAAGCAATCCAAACAACTCTCCGGGCAGATCAAAAAGCCTATACGAATTCTTTTTCTCTCAAAGATATTATCAATTTTAACACCCCTATAATGTATCAAAAGAGGGTGTCATTGTCCGGATTCTCCAAACGCAATTCCATGTTGAAAGCAAAGAGAAAACAAAATCAAAAAATAAAAGCAAGTATGACGGTAGAGGCAGCACTGATTTTTTCTTTATTTCTTATCGCTGTTATAAATTTGATGTCCGTTTTGGAATTTGTCCGTTTACAAAGCAACATGGAAGCAGCGTTGCATCAAGTAGGCAAGAAGTTGACCATTTATGGATATGCGTATGATAAAACCGGATTGGAATTAGAGGAATATCCATTTACTTCTGTTCTATTTAGTTATTCCTATATTAAGTCCAATGTAGAGAATTATGTAGGAACAGAATATTTGGACAAAACCGTACTGAAATATGGTAGAAACGGAATTTATTATGGAAATTCTAAAATTATGGAAGAGGATACCATTGATCTTGTTCTTCTATATGAAGTAAGCGGATTATTTTCTTATGATGGAATAAAAGGGATTCCTATGTTCAGCAGATTTTATGGACATGTCTGGAATGGTTATGATGTGGAAAAGCAGGCAGGAGCAGAAAAGGAAGAAGAAACCTATGTGTTTATTACTCAAACGGGCACGGTATATCACCGAAACCGGAATTGCACCTATTTAAACCCATCTGTAGAAATCATTTATTATGAAGATGTGAAGGAAAAGAGAAATGCAAGTGGAGCGATATATCATGCTTGTGAACAGTGCGGAAGTAACGCAGCAGGAGTTGTGTATATTACAGACTACGGAAATCGGTATCATACTTCCTTAGAATGTAGTGGATTAAAAAGAACGGTTTATTCTGTCCCCTTATCAGAGACGGGAGGGCGTTCACCGTGCAGTAAATGTGGTTAATGGGTAAAATACGGAAGGATTAAGGATATGTTATGACAGGAATATTAATGAATTCACTTATGGCAGCAGTCATGACTGTATGCTCAGTAGTAGATATAAAAAAGAAAGAAATTTCTATTTGCTTTTTTGTTCTGTTAGGGATTATTTCATCCATTGGATGTTTTTTAAATAGTGGAAAGATCAGTGTGATGACTATATTGGGAGTAGTACCGGGAATGTTGCTCATGGTCATAGCAAAAATAACGGATCAGTGCATTGGCTATGGTGATGGTATTATTTTGGCTGAAATAGGACTGCTTACGGGTGTGGGAAAATGTATGCTTATTTTGGCGTTAGCACTTGCTGTGGCAGGAGTGTTTTCGCTGGGAATAGTAGTAGTCAAAAGGGTAAATAGGAAATATAAAATACCGTTTGTTCCATTTTTGACAATCGCATATCTGCTAGTGTTATGTTTACAAATTTGAAATGGAGATACCTATGAAGAAAAGAAAAATAGGCGGTTATTTTACCGTGGAAGCAGCTTTTGTAATGCCAGTGGTTATTTGTGTGCTGGCATTGTTATGCTATTTGGGATTTTTTATGTACAATCGTTGTACCTTGTTACAGAATGCTTATGTTTTAGGGCTTAGAGGAAGTGTGTCTGAGGGATTTGGTAATGAGGAAACAGCAGCATATATTTTAAGTCAAGGAGAGGAAATATTATCCCGTTTTTATGCTGTTTCTAAAATAGATAAAGATGTGACTGTGGGTATGCGGGAAATTTCCGTAAATTTGCAATGTGAAATGAATGTTCCATTTGCTTTTTTATCATGGGAAGAAGAAAAAATGAGTGGAACATGGAAAATACAAGTGGAGAAGAAGTTTGACAGGACAAAACCGGTCGACTTTATCAGGGCATGCAGAAAGGTAGAAAAGGCAGTGGAATGAAAGGGGTGGAGTTAAATGAAAAAAGAAATGGAGTATATAAGCGACGGCAGTCATAATTATTTGCGTGTAAATTGTGGAGAGGAAAGAAAAAACTCTTATCAATACAAAATGATAACAGAAAATACCATTAGAGGTTTGCTTCCATGCAGAGTAAGAGTTGTAAATGGAAATACATATTTATATTACGAAATACAGTCAAAACAGTCGCTTTATTATAGATATGAAATAAAAGAAATTGATTATGAGTCGCTAAAAACAATATTCTTCCATTTATGTCAGCTTGGGGAAGAACTGGAAAAATATTTTTTGGATTTTAATGATGTTCTTTTTGATGAGAAATATATTTTTCAAAATATTGAAACTGGCGAGACTGATTTTTTGTTTCTTCCTGGTGAAGAAAAGGAGAAGAGTTTTGCAGCATTTATGGAGTACATTGTAAAAAGGATTAATCATAAAGACATAAAAGCAGTAGAGGTATCTTATCGATTGTATGATTTATCAAGGCAGGAACATATATTGGTCGAGGAGATAAAAAGCTTCTTTGATGAGAAGGAAGAATCAGAATTTAAAACAGAATTATATTTGAAAAATCCAGAAGATGACATAGGTGATTGGAAGGAAAAGAGCGAGGATTGGGAGTGGGAAGACTTTGAAAAAAACCAACCGATCAAGCAGGAACCAGAAAAGGCAAAAATGCGTGATATTATCATTCCGGCTGCTCTCTGTATCGCTTTGACTATATTAATCTGTATAAAGCTATCTTGTGTATTGACTTATGGAGAAGAAACTCTTCTGATCGCGGGTGTAGTGCTAAATATAGGACTTTTGATCGCATATATAGTTTATAGATCATGGAGAAAGAAAAAAAGGTCTCTAGAAAAAAGTAAAAGAGAGGAGACTTTTGCTATGGAAAAGGAAGATTTTACTCAGAAACGTGAAGCAATAGCAGCTTGGCAATATGAAGAGCAGGAAAAGGAAGAAAGCTATGGGGAGACTGTATTTTTGGAGCAGGAAGCAGAAAATATATTATGTGGACTAGGAAAGTATGAAAAAACCATTATTAAATTGGAGCATTTTCCATATTCGATAGGCAAGCTGAAGGAAGAGGCGGACTATGTCCTAAAAGATAATTCCATAAGCCGCCTTCATGCCAGATTTTATCAGGAGAACAAGTCCGTTTATATTATGGATCTAAATTCTACAAATGGTACATACAAAAATGGGTTTCGCATACCATCAAATGAAAAAATACTTTTAGAAGAAGGAGATGAGATTGCCTTAGGAAAAATCAGGTTCTGCTATCGTTGACAGAGGAAAATAATAATGTTACGCTTGATTCATTCGGAAAGGGAATGGCAGAATGGATTATAAGAAAGCATTTCATGAAGCAGCGAAATATTATTTTACAGTTTTGCTTGTAATTTTAAATATTGTAATATTTCTGATATGTACTTTTACAGGAAATCTGTTATATAATAAAGGTGCTTTTTATGTTTGGAGTGTAATAACAAACAAAGAATATTATAGATTACTCAGTGCTATTTTTCTTCATTATGATATAGAACATATTTTTAATAATATGATTTTATTATTTTTTATAGGAAGAATTGTAGAGAAGCAGATTGGTCATATAGTTTATTTCATTGTATATGTGTTATCAGGAATAGGTGGTAATATAGCTTCAGCTCTATGGGAGCTTCATACTGGGCAATATAGTATGTCTGTTGGCGCTAGTGGTGCGGTATTTGGTTTAACAGGAGCATTACTTGTTTTAGTGTTATTTCATAAAGGGAAATTAGAAGAGATCAGTTGGCAGGGTGTTGTACTTATGATCGCATTATCGGTTTATAATGGATTAGCAGCGGATAATATTAATAATGCTGCTCATATAGGTGGATTGATCATAGGAATTGTAGTAACAACTGTCGTAGGATTGATTGGGAGGATAAAGAATTGAAAATTAATATTTATTATGGTGGAAGAGGTTTGCTTGATGATCCGACTCTTTATGTAATCAATAAAATGCAGGAAGTATTACAAGAACTTAATGTAACTGTAGAGCGTTATAATCTTCATGAACAGAAAAACATGATCACGACTTTACCTCATACTTTAAAAGAAGCAGATGGAGTTATACTCGCGACTACGGTTGAATGGTATGGAATTGGCGGATACATGCAACAATTTTTAGATGCTTGTTGGTTATATGGAGATAAAGAGAAAATCAGTAAACTGTATATGTGCCCCGTAGTTATGTCAACCACATATGGAGAGCGAGAGGGAAAATTGGACCTTGCTACGGCATGGGAAATATTAGGAGGAATTCCTTGTAGTGGCATATGTGGTTATATTGCAGATACAGTAACTTTAGAGATGAACGAGGATTATTTGAAGCTGATCGAGAAAAAGGCGGAAAATATGTATCGCACTATTCATCAGAAGCTTCCAAACTTCCCGACAAGTAATCAGGCAGTCAAACAAAAAATTTCCATTACAAAAAACATGGATTTAACGCCGCAGGAATCGGAGCAATTGTCCCGATATGCAGCAGATGATAGATATGTTAAGCGACAAAAGGAAGACATACAAGAATTAGCAAGTATGTTTAAGGGAATGATGGAAACAAAGGATGTAGATGAGGGTTCAGAATTTGTTTCTGATTTGGAAAGCCATTTTAAACCGCAGCCGGGACTTCGGGCAAATTATAAACTTTTGATCGAAGGAAAGAAAAAACCGCTTGTCATTCAAGTAGACAGCGGGGCTTTGAAGTGTTTCTATGGATCACTTGAAAAGCCAGATATAGAAATGCAGATGACAAGAGAAACGATGCAGGATATCGTTGCGGCAAGGATGACATTTCAGAGGGCATTTATGTCTGGTGAGATGAAAATGAAGGGCGATTTTAAAATCCTTAGAACTTTGGATCAGATTTTTACATTTTCGGAAACTTTAGTATAGAACAATAAAAAAGAGTGTTTGGGAAACAGGCAGAAGGGAGTAGTCATGAGAGACGAACAATGTATTTTTTGTAAAATAGCAAACGGAGAAATTCCATCCAAGACCATATATGAGGATGAAGATTTTCGTGTTATATTGGATTTGGAGCCGGCAGCAAAGGGGCATTCTTTGATCTTACCTAAAAATCACTATAGAAATCTTTTGGAATTACCAGATGAAACAGCAGCAAATGCTATTGTTTTAGCCAAGAAACTTGCCATACAGATGAAAGATAAATTAAAATGTGACGGACTTAATGTTGTTCAGAACAATGAAGAGGTAGCAGGACAGACAGTGTTTCATTTTCATATGCACCTGATTCCAAGATATAAAGATGATAATCAAAAAATTGATTGGGAAAAAAGTAAACCGAGTCAGGAAGAGCTGGAAGCTATTAAAAATGAGATTATCGGTTAAGGGAAAGGTATGCAAATGAGAACAGTTCAAGTAGAAGAAATTACAAAAAATATTAAAGAAATGTGTATTGAGGCAAATCATTTTCTGACACAAGATATGGATGCTGCTATGAAAAAAGCAGTAGAAACAGAAAAAGCAGAGTTGGGAAAACAGATTTTGAATCAACTTCAGGATAATTTAAAAATCGCAGGTGAAGAAATGATACCAATCTGCCAGGATACGGGTATGGCTGTTATTTTTATGGAAATTGGTCAGGAAGTACATTTTGAAGGTGGCAATTTGGAAGATGCAATCAATGAAGGTGTGCGTCAAGGATATGTAGAAGGATATTTGCGTAAATCCGTAGTAAAAGATCCTCTTAATCGGGAAAATACAAAGGATAATACGCCAGCTGTTGTTCATTATCAGATTGTGAGTGGGGACAAAGTCACTATTACAGTTGCACCAAAAGGTTTCGGAAGCGAAAACATGAGTCGCGTGTTTATGTTAAAACCGGCAGATGGAATAGAAGGTGTTAAAGAAGCCATTTTGACAGCAGTAAAAGATGCTGGACCAAATGCATGTCCTCCAATGGTCGTAGGTGTTGGTATTGGTGGTACTTTTGAAAAGTGTGCTTTGATGGCAAAAAAGGCATTAACTCGTCCAGTAGATCAGCATTCAGATATTCCATATGTAGCCGAAATGGAAGCAGAAGTGCTTGACAAAATTAATAAATCAGGCATTGGTCCTGGTGGACTTGGCGGAACAACAACAGCTCTTGCGGTTAACATTAACACATATCCTACCCATATTGCAGGACTACCTGTTGCGGTAAATATATGTTGCCATGTAAACCGTCATTCTGTACGTGTGATTTAATAATATAAAATGAGTTTCTTCTATATATAGATGTATTTAAGAAGGAAGCACAAATTATAGTAGCTGTCTATACCATATACAATAATAATATTCATAAGAAAAATAGATATTAGGAAGCAGAAGGGATTATATAATGGAAAAATATATGAAAGCGCCGTTAAGTGCAGAAGATGCAAAAGAACTTAACGCAGGAGATTATGTTTATATTACAGGAACCATATATACTGCAAGAGATGCAGCACATAAGAGAATGTATGAAGCATTAGAGCGGGGAGAAAAACTTCCATTAGATATGGAAAATAATATTATTTATTATATGGGACCTTCTCCGGCGAGAGAAGGAAGACCGATTGGCTCTGCTGGACCAACTACAGCAAGCCGTATGGATAAATATGCACCTACTTTATTAGATTTAGGATTAAAAGGAATGATAGGAAAAGGAAAACGTTCAGATGCAGTGAAAGACGCCATTGTAAGAAATGGTGCTGTATATTTTGCTGCAGTTGGAGGGGCGGGTGCACTTTTGGCGCAGTCTATCAAATCTTCAGAAGTAATTGCTTATGATGATTTAGGAACGGAAGCAATTAGAAAATTAGAAGTAGAAAACTTCCCTGTAATTGTCGTAATAGATGCTAAAGGAAATGACTTATATCAGAGCGCTATAAAGAAGTTTTGTACTTTGTAAGAAAAGAGATTGACAAATAGATAATCGTTATGTATAATAACACTTGCGTCACGAAATGACGCCCAATTAAATATTGGTAGAGGATATAGTTCAGACTATCTAAGGAGAAATACTCAAGAGGCTGAAGAGGCGCCCCTGCTAAGGGTGTAGGTCGTTCACGCGGCGCGAGGGTTCAAATCCCTCTTTCTCCGCTCTATTCCAATCAGGCATTATGCTTAAGGAATCTCATGTAATTTTAGAGGTTCTTTTTTATCGCAAATTGTGCTGAAAAGAATAGAAAAAGCTGTTGACAAGCAGTGTGTGACTATGCTAATATAAAAGTCCACCGCGAAAAAACAGCGGTATAAAATCAGAAAAAAGATTTTAAAAAAATCAAAAAAGCTGTTGACAAACGAAAGAGCACATGATATTATATCAGAGTTGCGTCTGAGAGAAAGACGACAGCAAGACAGGCAGAAAGCCTGTAAGAACCT
>JAGKTQ010000071.1 GCA_021153325.1 Lachnospiraceae bacterium
GGGGAGTCCTTATGCCTGGGAACGCACACACTGACCTTTTTGATGGCACCTATGGTCCACTGGCCGGAAGTGATGGTGACTCATGACAATAAGGATAAAATATTATTTTCTGCAGATGCTTTCGGGACATTTGGTGTGCTTGGAAATCATGATACAGTGGAAGCAATCGGCACAGCAGAAGAAAGAAGCGCGGAGGAAGCGAATGACACAGTGGAATCCGGAAAGAATAGGGATTGGGCAGATGAGGCTGCCAGATATTATTTTAATATTGTAGGAAAGTATGGCGCACAGGTACAGGCGCTTCTCAAAAAGGCAGCCACACTTGATATACAGATGATTTGTCCGCTTCACGGACCGATTTTGAAAGAGGATTTAGGATATTATATCGGAAAATATGATATTTGGAGTAAGTATGAGCCGGAAGACGAAGGTGTATTTATTGCATACGCATCTATCCATGGAAATACAACAAAGGCTGCAAAGAAATTAGCTGAGATGCTGGAAGAAAAGGGCGCGAAGAGAGTTGCGATTGCGGACTTGTCAAGAGACGATATGGCTGAGGCAGTGGAAGATGCTTTCCGTCATGATAAGCTGGTGGTGGCTGCGTCTACTTATGATGGTGGATTATTCCCATGTATGGAAGATTTCTTATTGCATTTGAAAGCGAAGAATTACCAGAAACGTACGGTGGCGTTGATGGAAAATGGTAGCTGGGCACCACAGGCAGCGAGAAAGATGCGAGAGATACTGGAAGGTATGAAGAATGTTGAGATTTGCGAACCAGTAGTGACGATTAAGTCGACGATGAAGGATGAAACTTTGAAAGTGATGGAAGAACTGGCAGGGAAATTGGTATAGTTATATAAGTGGGTCGTCATCTATCCTACTGTCAGGGTAGATGGCGTCTTCTTAAAAAATCTTCCAAAAAAATTTTTAAAAAAGTTGTGTCAACCATTTTTGAAAATGTCCCAAAATAATTAAAACATTTGCCCTGGATTTTCCGGGGCATTTTCTTTCATTAGCCGCTTGTTGATAAAACATCATGTGCGAGAATCCTGTCAAGGATGCTTCGCACCACATGTGGCTATGTCCTTGACAGGAATTCTCGTCACATGATTAAAAGTAGTCAAGCGGCTGATGAAAGGGTTTGTGCTAAAGCACCACTTTCTTAAGCAGTTTTTTCTAGAGCATCATCGTTTTGATGGTGTTTTTGTTGTTTTACGAAGTTTTGGAATCTAGAGTGCCTCCAAGGATGGTCTTTGGAAGGTATGTTTTGTTTCTTTGGTTCCGGCTTCTTGTAATCGGCATCTAGTTCTTTTGACTTTGCTTCATGTTTTGGTATTTCTTCCAATGCGTACACTTTTGTGTCATTGACGCAGCAAAACTTCTGCTTGTCATAGGCTTCGATAAAGAGTACCTTAGTACCTTTTCTGTAATGCACTTGATAACCGTTTTCGTCTAGCATGCGATAGTAACATTTTTTGTGTTGAATACAATGCCCACTGTCTACAGTTCTTTCGGTAAGGACTGCCAAAAACTGATTGATTTTTTCATCAGATGGTTGCGCTTCAAACACGGATTTGATACCATTAGTAGGTAGAGCGAATTTTGCGTTGAATTCTTTTATGTAGGAGTTTAAGAATTCATTCGCACCTTCTATGGTCGTTATTCCTGTTAATCTTAACTCTAATGGCAGGCGCGACTGTAGTGTTTGAAACATGCGTTCCACACGGCCTTTCGCCTGTGGGACGCTACTACATTCTATGTTAACTCCCAATTGTTTGCAGGCATAAGCGAATTGAGTATAAGTGTCCTCGTCGAGAGATGGGGCATTTTTTAATTGATAAGTAAACACAGTTCGCCGGTCTGTGAAGAACTTGTAGGGAATGCCGTAGTTTTTGAGAATATCATGAAATACATGATAGTAACCGTTTAAAGTTTCTTCTTTGTCAAACCATGCTCCTACAATCGTACTGGTCGCATCGTCTACGGCGATATGAAGGGTTGCTTTCTCGTCTCCGAACCAAAGGTGGAGCGAAGCATCCATTTGCAGTAATTCGCCGAAATAAGCACATCTAGGACGTCTGGAGTGGGCATCCTCCACGGCCACTAGATTGGTCTGTATTTCGTCTTTTTCTTTCTGAGTAGTAGCTATTTCCTTCTTTTGATTCAATTCCTTTTTGATACGTTTTTTCTTGGCTTTTGTAACACGCGGTGACAGTATATATTGAGATTCCAGAATCGCTGTAACTGTTGATACAGAGAGTTCTATGCCTTCCAAACGTGCCAGTAGCTCTGTATAGTGTGTGAAGTTAGCATCGTAGTATTTCGTATTGTACAGGTCTATCACCATTTGTTTTGTATCCTCCGGAACAGTATTCATAGGTTGCCTTCCTCTGTTTCCGTGTACGAAGAAAGCCTTTCCATCTTTTTTGTAACCGGCAATAAGACGATTGACTTGTCGTACAGAAAGATTCAATTTCTGTGCTGCACGGAGCTTGTTCCCATTCTCATCAACTAATCGCTTGATGACCTCATATTTTTCTTGTTCATTCATTCGAAGTTCCACCTTTCTGATAATAATCCCTCCCATCATTGTGATAGGAGTATCATACCACACTTTGGGACATTTTCCTTTGTGGTATATTAGGACATTATCATAAATGGTTTATAAATCCCACTTTTTTTGCAAAAACTTCCTTGACAGGCCTTGATATTTGTGGTACATTTTAGGTTGCACTATTGTGGAGTAGTGTGTACTAATAATAGTGCAAAAAGGATTCAACAATTAGGATTTCAGCATATTTTAGTGCAACAAAGCCCAAAAAAATAAATGCGAGGAGTGAAACGTCAATGGAGAAAAACAGAATACGTCCGG
>JAGKTQ010000072.1 GCA_021153325.1 Lachnospiraceae bacterium
TTCCAAATACTTATCAAGATGCTCCATTTCATGATGAGAATTGGCAACTTATAAGAATACGAGATAATAAGAAAGCGTTTCTTTGGACATATGAAAAGGATGGGAATATTTGTATTAATATAAAGGTAGACCCGGAGTGGAGAGATTTATGGAGAAATGCATATGCTTCAGTACTCCCAGGATATCATCAAAATAAAGAACATTGGAATACCGTTATTTTGGATGGGACTGTACCAACAGAAGAACTTAAGAGAATGATAGCGGAGAGTTATGATTTAGTTGTATCAAAGAAGAAAATTTGAATTTGTATCTGTGTTTATTGAAAACTAAAGATGCATATGATATTATAAGTGAAAACGTATGTTCTGTGGAGTGCATAGAAATAGTTGGCGTTTGGGTTGTCTTTGACAAAAAAGAAATACTTAACAGTTCAAACAGAGACGAATCATTACAACTTACAGATGATGATTGCTGTTGGATTTAAGGTCAATAATGAACGTACGGTTCGATTTCGTAAGTGAGTAAACAGTATGGTAAAAGATTATATCATCAAAGGATGGAGATTTATATAAATTGAGGAGTGCATATGATGAAAGTTTTACAGAATAAATTACTAGTACTCGTTATTTGTAGTATTTTGTTTCCTGCGTTGGTAGTTATGGAGATTTCATTTTCTAATTACGGTCGCATTATAGAAAATAATTCGGGTCAGATTATGCAGCTGATGTGTTCCGAAAAAAGACAAGTAATAGATGAAAAACTACTAAACATTGAGCAAAGTGTTCATACGATATATCATTTTGCAACAGAGCAGTATAGTGATACAGATAATCTGTGGCAAGATGAAGAACAATTTTTGGAGCATATTAGCAGGATGAGGGAACTTATGGAGACAACCGTCAAATATACTGAAGGTGCAGTATCCGTTTACTACCGTTTGGATTCTGCGATAAAGGGACCGAAGCAAGGAGTATGGTTGATACAGGATGAAAATAGCGATTATATAGAACGTGAAGTAACGGATATTTCTATGTATAACAAGGACGATATAGAGCATGTTGGGTGGTATTACATTCCAATAACGAATGGAAAAGAGACATGGCTCAATCCATATTATAACAAAAATATGGATCAAGAAATTATTTCATATGTTATTCCTATTATTGTGGATGAGAAAACGATTGGCGTAGTGGGTATGGATATCGCTACAAATCTTTTATACGAGAATACAAAGAATGTTACGGTGTATGATAGAGGCTATGCTTTTTTAATGGATAATGAAGGTGAGTTTGTATATCATCCGGAGATGAATGGAAATACAATTTCGAAAGAGTTTAATATGCAACATACATATCTTTATGAGAAAAGTTTATTGTCAGTAGAGAATCAGAGTGTAGAACCCTATCGATGGAATGATATAGATAAAAAATTGACTGCACAGAAACTGCGTAATGGGATGATTTTTTCCGTGTGCGTTACAGAGCAGGAGATCAAACAACCCCAGCAGAAAACGTTAGTAGACTCTGTTTTGGTAATATTATTTATAATGTTAGGATTTGTTGCAGTGACAGTTTTCCTTACAAAAGCGATTGTAAGACTGATATATACAGATGTAATGACACAAGTGGGGAATAAAACTGCATATAACGAGTGCGTAGATTTATTATGCAAACGGATTAGAGATAAGGAACCAATTAATTTTCTGATTGTAGTTGTAGATATTAATGACTTGAAAATAGTGAATGATACATATGGACATGAATATGGAGATAAACTGATACAAAGTGGTGCTGCTATCCTGAAAAAGGTATGGGGAAGTGATTCTACTTATCGGATAGGTGGCGACGAATTTGCGATTGTGTGTTCAGATATGGAAATGGAATGTGCGAAGAAGAGGCTGTCATTGTTTGAAGAAGCAATAGAAGACTATAATCGTCAGAATAATTGTGAGAAAATATATTTGCAAATGGCAATTGGAATGGCAGTATACAGTTCGGAGACAGACAAGGAATATATGGATGTGTTCCGTAGAGCGGATAGTGCTATGTATGAAAATAAAAAGCAGAAAAAGATGAATGTGAGTATATAAATGCACTGAAGTTATATGCCATAAATTAAAGCACCGAAGAAGGAACGTTTTTTGTATCGATAAGTCAAAATTTGAATTTCACGCACTGTAAAATACTTTTGACACGGCTAAAATGGACAATGTCAAAGCGTTTTGATAGACCAAAATTTCTTTTTTGATTAAAGTGGGTTATGAAGGAGGTGACAAAGATGGAACTTAGCAAGCAGATAAAAAAATATCGAACAGAGGCAAATTTATCGCAAGAGGAGTTGGCAGATAAAATTTATGTTTCAAGACAAACTATATCAAATTGGGAAAATGAAAAAAATTATCCTGATATTAAAAGTTTAGTGCTTATGAGTGAAGTCTTTCAGGTATCTCTTGATAATTTAATCAAAGGAGATTTAGAAAGAATGAAAAAAGAAATTGACACACAGGAATATGCAAAATTTCAAAAGGATAGCACTATTTTTACCGTATTATTTATTGCTTTATTGATAGTACCTGTACCACTTGTAATGTTATGGAAGTGGTTTGGAATGGCATTGTATTTATGTTTGTTTGGAATAGGAATGTATTTTGCTGTCAGAATTGAAAAGTACAAGAAGAAATATGATATTCAGACTTTTAAAGAAATTGTTGCATTTACTGATGGGAAGAGTTTGGATGAAATTGAAAAAGCAAGAGAAGAAGGCAAAAGGCCATATCAAAAGGCTCTCTTGGCAGCTGGTTCAGCGGCATTGGTTGTTATTATTGCACTTATTATGAGTGCTGTAATGAGATTATTCTCTTGAGAACACGTCGTGTTGTATATTTGTGAATTAAGTTAGTCTGTTGATGAAAGGAGGAAATAAAAAAGTGGACCAAAAGAAAATAGGGAGTTTTTTGAAGGAACTTCGTAAAGAAAAAGGAATTACACAGGAAGAATTTGCTGAAAAGTTAAATATATCCGGAAGAACTGTATCGCGTTGGGAAACAGGAGTCAATATGCCGGATATTAGTTTATTGGTTGAAATAGCAGAGTTCTTTGATGTAAGTATTCCTGAAATCATCAATGGAGAAAGGAAAAGCGAGACTATGAACGAAGAAGTAAAAGAAGTTGCTGATAAATTATCAGATTATGCAAATGCAGAAAAAGAAACCATCATCAAAAATATAAGAACCCACAGTATTATGGGTACGACAGCACTGGTTGTATATTATACACTTGAACTTTCTGGAGCAGTTTTACAGAATGCAATAATCGAAAAAATTGCTTTGTGTTGTGAAACGCTAGCTATGGTTACAGTTCTTATGATAATGGTACATACCTCTGGACTAATATACAAAATGAAAAAAAGAAAAAGGAACGACATAATTAGGAGATTGCCTAAAGTGGTTCAGATGATTATTGCTGCGATTGTAGCATTTGCAGGTGCGTCAATAATTAAGCTGTTGCTGGTTAATGTTTTGGGGTTGTAAAAATTCAGTTATTTAGAGAAAGTGTAAACATATGAAGAGTTGAATTTGATGGAGGCCATATAGAATGAACAACAAAAACAAAAAAGAACCTTGGAGAGTTATTGTTTTCATCATTTCCATGTTGTTTATAGCATTTATGTGGGTAAAAAATGATGCTATAAGTATTTATACTACTATGCCAAAGGAACAAGTAGTTCCGCTTATTGTAACAACGATTTTAGTTTCTTTGATTAAGGTTGCTGCTATCGCAGGTGGAGTTCTACTAATCAAATGGATTGTTAGCAAAATCAAAAGAAGTAAGTAAATTCCAATTTGTAGGGAGCAGAAACTTTCAGTCTTGCGGAGAGATTGAAAGCAACAGAAGATTTGAAGTTTTGCATTTGTATATTAAATGGAGGATGTGTGAAATTGCACATCTTCTTTTTTAATCTTGACAAATCTAATAATTGCAAGTATGATTTGTATAACAAAACATACTATATGTCGTGAAGAGGATTAAAAAATATGAATGAATTAAATGGTAAATATGCATGGACGGTAACAGTGGGTGAGAAAGGACAATTTGTCATTCCCAAACAAGCCAGAGAACTTTTTAACATTAAGCCTGGTGATACATTAATTCTTTTAGGAGATATAGAAAAAGGAATTGCAATTCCACCAAAATCTTCTTTTGGAGATTGGATGGCTAGGGCTTTTGGTGAAGAAAATAAATAGATACAAATTAGACAATAAGAAAGCGAGATGCACTATGAAAAATATTATGTTTTTTTGTATTCCGGCACACGGGCATCATAATCCAACCATTGCAGTAGTAAAGGAGCTTGTTCAAAGAGGGAATACGGTTAGATATTATTCTTTCCGTGAATTTCAGTCAAAAATTGAAAGTACGGGAGCAGAATTTATTGCTTGTGATGATTTGCTTCCGGAGATTTCTCAAGAAGTTGAAAATGGTACAAAGGTTATGACCACAACAGAAATGACAGCCGTTGATTTGCAGATGACTGCGGCAATGGATGGATTCTTATCGGAGCAGGTGGAAGAATTTAAACCGAATGTGATTGTTGCGGATTCGGTTTGTTTCTGGGGAAAACTGCTTGCCAGAAAGTTTGAAATTCCCATGGTTGTTTCCAACACAACCTTTGCATTTAATAAATATTCTTCCGGTTATATGAAAAGTAGTTTGGCAGAAATCATGGATTTGATTACTGGCAATAAGAGGATTAAAGCGGAATTAAAGAAACTGGAAGCATACGGATATCATGAAAAGAGTATTATGCCTTTAGTACAGAATGATAATTTTACGGATACCATTGTATATGCAACCGAAAAATATCAGCCTTGTTCGGATACTTTTTCAAAGCATTATGCTTTTGTTGGACCTTCTGTTTCAACGGATTTAAGACCGAACAAAGATAACGAAAGACCACTTGTGTACATTTCGTTAGGTACGGTTGTCAGCAATAAGCCGGATTTTTACAAAAAGTGTGTAGACGCTTTAAAAGAAGAAGATGTAGATGTGATTATTTCCTGTGGTAGGACGGTAGAGCCGGGAACTTTAAACACATTGGCGAACAATGTGAAGGCATATCATAGTGTGAATCAGTTGGAGGTATTATCAAAGGCGAATGTTTTTCTGACTCATAACGGAATGAATAGTACTTCTGAAAGCCTTTATATGGGTACTCCCATGGTGTTCTTTCCGCAAACTAATGAGCAGCGGGCAGTTACCAGACGTGCGAAGGAAATGGGAACCGGTATTGAATTAAAGGATGAAAGTGTGGAAGGAATCCGTACTGCTGTTATGAAGGTTCTTTCGGAGCCAAAATATGCAGAAAATGCAATGAAGTGCAGTAAGGATTTTTGTAATGCACCTGGACCTAAGGGAGCGGCAGAATTTATTGAAACGGCACCACACATTATGCC
>JAGKTQ010000073.1 GCA_021153325.1 Lachnospiraceae bacterium
GCACTTTATCAAGTTAGGATAGCATAGAATATAGTGAAAATTCAATTGGTTTTTTGAATAAATATTCAGATTATGGGCGGAATGTTGATAGAATTTGCAAAATTCCGCAGATAAAGAACAGAAATCAGATTTGCACAAATATTCAAAATTTCTTTTAATAGTATTGCCGAAGTTTTCACAAACCAAGTTTGTACAATAACAGTGTTTCTGCCATACTTTTTTTATTATTAGTCAGAAACACCGTTATTATTGAACTAATACGTCATAATGGTTATATAACACGAAAGCATATTTGACGAACCGTTCGATTTTGTTATTTCATAAGTATATTTAAATGTAAGACCCGTTTTTTCATCAATTCGAAACTGAATTCCACAGTCAAAATCTACAAACCCATCAAAAAAGTATGTTCGAGAGCTTTCTGAGTTGGAACTAGAACCATCATCATTCTTTTTGGCGAAATCACTTACCCACATTACCCCTGGTGCACAAGACGCGAAAATTCTAGGAGCAAAAATACCAGGAATTCCAAAACCTATACCAAGCAATGGGGCCACATCTAATCTGTATACGCCAAATGTTTCGTCTGTTTCAAGAACATATTTTGCAAGCAATGGATTTTCACGAAACAAATTTAATGCAAAGTTATTAAATGAATTTGTCAAACTATTTATTTGTTTTAAGCCATAGCCCATTGCATACAGCGATGTTTTTGTGCCATCCATTTTATTTACATTTAGCACTCTGTCGATCGCCGTAATATCTTTTGTATAATGACCTCCTCCAACTCTTCCTGCCAAACCCATATACACAGGAGCCAATCCCAATCGCAATGTGCCTTCCAGTTCAGCAAAACCACCATTTATAAAACCTTTATATGCACCACCGCCTACTGAAAAACTTGTTTTTGGACCGTACACTTCATCAAGCACAGCTTCTAATTTTCTCTTTTTTTCGGCTTTTTTATCATCAGCAATTTTTTTAATTGCTTTTGTTCTATCAATTCCATTGTACTTCATTGTTCTGTTGATTTTTTCTTCCTTTGCATTAACAGAATCAATGATTCCCTCTTTTTCTGATATGTCATAAACAGGATTAAAACTTCTTACAAGAGAGTCATTTAAAGCGACAGAATGTATAGTTTTTCCTGTAACAACATTAATTACACGAATATTTTTAAAATTAAACCTATAGCAGCTTGGATTTCCTTCTGCATCAGAAATAACATTGTAATCAATTTCGAAACTTACGATTGGATCACCACGAGTCATTAAGGATGTATACATATCCTTTGTGTTGTCATATTCTGCAATCATAGCATCAGATGCACTTTTTACATCTGGAACGGCCTTTTCTGCAAGCGAGGCATATCCTAATATAAAGCTATGGTTATACAACATGATTCCATCTGTATAAAGAGTCAAATTAATATTCCATCCATATTTACTTCCATCGTACTTTCCTACGATATACCTTAATTCATCCTGCATACTGCTTACAGTACGAACAGCTGCTAATGAAGATTGATCTGATTTTATTTCTGCTATCAATGCATTTTGTTGTTCCATTGTAGACTGATTTACGCTCTCATAGTCTTCCTGAAATTTTTTGTAAAAAGCATTATTACTTTTAATTATATTATTTTCCCGACGCTGTTTTGCATCTTGAGTCAATCTTCCTTTTGCATCAAGTTCTACTGAATAAGGAGTAGCTTTACGAATTTTATCCTCTTCCCTTTTCTTATCCTTTTCCATTTGATCGTATAACTGTACTGCTCTCTTTTCTACAATCCGACGAATTTCTATTAAAGCTTTTTTCTTTGATTCAATTATTTTTATTCTGCCAAAAACATTCTGATTTTCCTGTTTTAATTTACGAACTTCTGCTGCTTTCTGAGCCGCAGTTGCAGCCATCTGGTCTCGTTGAGTTCGTAATGCAATACTACGTTCTGCCCATTTTTTTTCATCTGCGGCAACTCTTTCCTGAAGTTCTTTCAAATCTTTCTGACGATTTTGCTCTGCTCTCTGTTTTTCTGCCGCAAGTGCTTTTTCTGCCTCTATTTTATTTTTATTTTCTTCGTAATCCAGAGAATTAGACATACTTAATTTTGAAAGTTCATCATCATACTGTTTCATCAACTTTTTATAATGAGCTTCATTTTGTTTTGAAAGCGAATACTGGTCATCGATACTGAAACTTGCAGATCCGCTTTGAAGCAGATTTTTATTGAGATCAGAAATTTTTATTCCTATTTTTTCTGCTAATGAAACTGTAAGTTCATCAATAGCACCTGTTGAACCATAAAGATATTCAGCTTTTGAATATTCCTTTGAAGTAACACTTGCAATCTGTTCGCCATTTTCTAAATTTGTATAATCAATACTGAGTGCATAACCTTGTCCAGTTTTTCTAATTCTAGAAAATATGCCAGCTTTTGCAGTTGAAATTCTTCCCAATTTTATAGCCATTGACTCATTTCTTCCTTCATTTTCACTTTCTGCCTGAATTTTTTTAAGAGAAGATTCTGATGCTGAGTCAACCACCGTTTTCATATCAAGAAATTCCTGAAAATTACTTTTAATTTTGTCTTGAATCTGACCTGGTAACCACGAAGCTTCTGTTCCAGGAAGATTTTCTGTTTCAGGAAAAACAATCTGAACAAGAATTTTAGTTTTACTTTCCTTAATATTTTTTTTTGATTTTGCATAGAATTGATTTGTTAATATACTAACAAACAATATAGTTAGAATACTTTTTTTCAAATTCATTGAAATGCCATTATCCTTTAAAG
>JAGKTQ010000074.1 GCA_021153325.1 Lachnospiraceae bacterium
AATGTAGAAATTACAGCTGTGCAAGAGGTGCTTTTGAGAAACTTGGAACGCGATTATCCTCCCACACCTAAAGAGGTCGTAAAATATTTTGCGGAAATTACAAAGTGTTTTTATGGTGAAGAATATACGGATGAAGAGCTGGAAAAACTGGCATGGAAAGCACTGGAAATTTATGATGAGGAATTACTAGCGGAAAAAAGTCAGGAAGAGTATTTGCAGGATTTGAAGGACGATATTGCAAAGTTTAAAGAAGACAACTATGTAATAACGGGATATTATACTTCTGCCAGTACAGATGTTGAGTTTTTTAGCGAGGATGGATACGAATGGGCAAGACTATATTGTACTTTTTATCTTTCCCAAGGAAAAAATAGAAATACAAGCAGTCAGGAAGTTATTTTATTAAGAAAGGATGCGGAAGGTCACTGGAAGATTTATGGATGGGACCTTGCCCAGTAAAGCAATGGACAAGAAAGATATACAAATACTGGCAATAGAGAGCTCTTGTGATGAGACAGCAGCAGCAGTAGTAAAAAATGGACGAGAAGTATTGTCGAACGTAATTTCATCGCAGATAGCATTACATACCTTGTATGGTGGCGTAGTGCCGGAAATCGCATCACGCAAACATATTGAGAAGATCAATCAGGTTATAGAGGAAGCATTAAAGGAAGCTGGAACAACATTACAGCAGATAGATGCGATTGCAGTTACTTATGGTCCGGGACTGGTAGGTGCTCTTTTAGTAGGCGTTTCTGCAGCGAAAGCAATCAGCTTTGCTACGGGAATACCACTTGTTGGAGTACATCATATTGAAGGGCATATTAGCGCTAATTTTATTGAAAATAAACAGCTGGAACCTCCTTTTGTGTGTCTGGTAGTTTCAGGTGGACATTCTCACTTAGTAGTTGTCAAAGATTATGGCGAATACGAAATTATTGGGCGTACAAGGGATGATGCGGCAGGAGAAGCTTTTGATAAGGTAGCACGTGCAATCGGATTGGGGTATCCGGGTGGACCTAAAATTGATAAGCTGTCAAAAGAAGGAAATCCGGATGCAATTCATTTTCCACGTGCAAAAGTAGAAGACAATTTGTATGATTTCAGTTTTAGCGGATTAAAATCTGCTGTACTGAATTATTTAAATTCCTGTGAAATGAAAGGGGAAACGGTTAATACCGCAGATGTTGCAGCCTCTTTCCAAAAAGCAGTCATTGATGTGTTGGTAGAGCATTCGCTTCATGCAGTAAAAGAATATGGTTATCACAAATTTGCCATTGCAGGCGGGGTTGCTTCCAATTCTTCTTTGCGTGAAGCCTTCGAAAACGAGTGCCAAAAGCAAGGAATTGAATTTTTCCATCCATCACCGATTTTGTGCACAGATAATGCAGCAATGATAGGTGCTGCTGGTTATTATGAATATTTAAAAGGGACAAGGCATGGCTATGATCTAAATGCAGTGCCGAATTTAAAGCTGGGAGAACGGTAATGAAAATGAAAACAACAGCGATCGTACTGGCTGCCGGACAGGGGAAGCGTATGCAGAGTAATGTGCATAAGCAATACCTGCTTATTCAAGGTAAGCCGGTACTTTTCTATTGCCTTAAAACATTAGAGGATAGTTTTATAGACGAAGTCATTCTCGTAACGGGCAAGGGAGAAGAGGAATATTGCCGCAAAGAGATTGTGGAGCGGTTCGGAATGACCAAAGTAACGAAAATAGTAGAAGGCGGAAAAGAGCGATATCATTCCGTTATCAATGGGATAAAAGAAGTAGAGGAATGCGACTATCTGTTTATTCACGATGGGGCTCGCCCATTTTTGGACGAAGGCATTTTGCGTCGTACTTACGAAAGTGTGATGCAAAATCGTGCCTGTGTTGCTGGAATGCCGGTGAAGGATACTATAAAAATTGCAGATGAAAACGATTTCGCAAAGGAAACACCAAGAAGAGATACTGTTTGGACGGTGCAGACTCCGCAGGTCTTTGCATTTGACCTGATTAAAGAAGCCTATGGAAAATTAGAACAGGAAGAAGAGGTTCTAAAAGAAAAAGGCGTGTTGATCACAGATGATGCTATGGTAGTGGAATATTTTTGTGATATACCGGTAAAACTTGTGGAAGGGAATTATAGGAATATTAAAATTACTACACCGGAGGATTTGGGTGTGGCAGAGTCATTTTTAGCTGATAAAATCTAAGGTTTTGCGGTGGCAAATTTGGCTTGAATAAAAAGTTGTAAAAAAGTTGAAAAAAGTTGTTGACAAAAAGGCACAACATGGATATACTAGATTTTGCGCTGACGTGAGAACGACAGGTCAGCAACGACATGGAGAGGTATCGAAGTGGTCATAACGAGGCGGTCTTGAAAACCGTTTGTCCGCAAGGGCGCATGGGTTCGAATCCCATCCTCTCCGCTGGAGATATTCTCTCCCCGGTAATTTAATAAGCATACAAAATCAGCTTTGGAGAAGTACCCAAGAGGCTGAAGGGACACCCCTGGAAAGGGTGCAGGTCGTTAATAGCGGCGCGAGGGTTCAAATCCCTCCTTCTCCGTTACGAATCTTTTTCAAGATTCGAGTGGTATTTCAAAAGAATTACCAAAGAAAATATGCAAAACATATTTTAAGGCGATACGCGAAGCGTTTTGCTTGCGACACGCGATGGCGTCTCGCATGAACCTTGACAAATAAACAGTAATGCAACCCTGAAAATTCCAACGGGATACAGGAACTGAAAACTGTATTCTGAGAGAAAATTCAGAACAGTGTCGAGA